>JAVHLJ010000019.1 GCA_031082205.1 Elusimicrobiales bacterium | reverse complement strand
GCGAGGAAGACCTGCCCCGCCTGATCGGGATGTTGTCCGCCGCCTCGGACGCCGACGATATCCGTCATCTCCAGGAGGCCGCGGCCGCGGCGGCCCGCCTGGCAAGGACAAGGTCGTGGCGGGAGCGGGTGTCCTCAAGCAGCGCCGCCTGCCCGGAAGCCAGCTCCCTCACCGCCGCGGCCAGGGCCTCCGCCTCCGCGGAGGCGCGCGACTGCGGCGAAGAGGCCGCCAGGTCCTCCATCCTCTCCGCGGCCACGCGGCGGGCTTCTGAAAGACGCTCCAGCAGCCTGCCGGCCTTTTCTATGGCGGCGTCCAGGTCCCCGGAGGCCAGGTCGCCCGCTATGCCGGCCGCCAGGTCCATGGCGGACCCGAGCGGCAGCCTGTACACCTTCCCTTCGGAAGGGGGCGCCGCGGCCGGGTCGCCGAGCGCCTTAATCAGCGCGGAAAGTTCCGAATTTATCCTTTCCAGCAGGTTCTCCAGCTTGGCGCGCTTGAGCCCTCCGCCTTCCCTGGCGGCCCGCAGGTCCCGCTCCATCTCCAGCGCCGCGGCCTCGGCTCCGTCCAGCGCGCCGGCGGCGAGGGCGGTGAAAAGCGCCCCCGCCGCGGCGTCGGCCTCCGCCGAGGCGCTTTGCAGGAAAGAGCGGAGTTCGGAGCTCAGGGCGGCGACCCTGGCGCCGTCGCCTTCACCGGAGGCCCTTTCCCTCTCCGGCACCTTTCCCCCGGCTTGTTCCCCGGCCGCCGCGGCCAGGCCGGCCAGCGCTTCGCCGGCCGCGCGCGCCCCCGGCGCTGCCTCCTCCCCGGTAACCCGAGCCGACCGGAGCAGGGCCGGCAGTTCCCGCCAGGAGCGGCCCAGCCCGGGCAGGGAGGAGGGGTCGTGGCCGGCCGCGAACGCCTCCTCCATGCCTTTCAGTCCCTCAAGGGCCGCTCGGGCGCGGAAAAGCCCCTCGCCTCCCGAGAGCGAGGGAGCGCCGGCCCTGACGCTCAGCGCGCGGCTGACGGACCAGACCCCGGCGGGATTGAAGTCGCGGGCCTTCACCGTGAAAGAGACCTCGGCCCCGGCCGGGACGTCGTGCAGCGAGAAAAGTTCTTCCGCGAATACGGTCCGCTCGCCTGGCGGGGCGGACTCGTAGACGGTATAGCCCCTGTCCAGAGCGGGCAGGCCCCGCACCCGCCTTTCCACTACGATAGAGGCGAGGCCGATATCGTCGGCCGCTTCGTAAAGCAGGGACACCGGCCCGCCCCGGTAGCCTCCGGCCGCCCCCGGCAGGGCGGCCGCGGGAGGGGCGTCCTCCTTCAGTTCGAGGCCCATTATCTCCCCCACCCTCAGCCGGCCGCCGTCCGCCGCCGAGAACTCGGCGTCATAAGTCCCGGAGGCGGACGGTCTCAGCGCCAGTTCCCATCTGCCGCCCGGCAGGGCGGAGAAAAAACTCCTGCCGCCGCCGGGACCGGAGAGCGCGATGCCGGCGGGAGCGTATGACGGCACAGCCTCCAGCCTTATCCAGCCGCCTCTTACCAGCTCCGCCGAGGCCGGGCAATAGCCGGGTGACGAAGGCGGGAGGCCGGAATAAGGCGGCGGGAAGAATTCGCAGGAGAGGGCGGTGAAGCCCGGCCGCGGCAGGAAATCCAGCCGGTAAGCCCGGGTCCTGCGCCCGCGGAATTCCAGCCGGTAATCAAGGCCGCCCCTCCCCACCTCGGCCTCGCCGCGGCAGGAGCCGCCGCCGCACTCCGACCATTCGCGGCGCCGCCACTCACCGCCGCGCTCCCGCAGCGAAAGGACGGGGCGGCCCGGCGAGCCGTTCAGCCAGGACGCTTCGATGAGCGCGGTCTCCCCCTCGCGTACCGAGGCGTCGCCCGGGCTGACCCTGAGCGAATCCTCCAGGGGTCCGGCCGCGGCCGGCATGGAAACGCGGGCGAGGGAAGCGCCGTTGAGCAGCGCCGAAAGCAGGAGGGCGGCCCCGGCCAGCCCCGCGGCGGGCAGTCTCTCCCGGAGACCGGAAGGCGGAAGGGCCGGTCTTTCCCGGGACAGCAGTTCCGCGGTCTGCCTGATATGGGCGGCGGCGAAGGCGTCCGGCGCGCCGTCCCCCGCCGCGGCCAGGTCCGCGGCGGGGCCTATGTGCAGGCGCAGCGCCGGGGAAGCCGAGGATATTTCGGCGGAGAGCCTCTCCCGGCCGAGCCCGGCCAGCGGGCGGAAGAACCACGAGTAAAAACGCCACAGCGCCCAGCCGAGGCAGGCGGCCAGGCCGGCCAGCCGCAGCCTTTCGTCCAGGAAGAAAAGGCGGTCCGCCAGGGCCGCGGCCGAGAGATACAGGGCGGCGGGGGCGAAAACGCGCGCGAAGGCGGCGGCCCCGCGCGACGCGGCCCACTCGAGGCGCGCGCGCAGCAGCGCCGCCCGCACCGCCTTGATCCCGCGGGCGGTATCGGCCGGCCGGCCGGCTTCCGGGAGTTCTTTCATTTACCAGCCAAGTATATAAAATACTCCGCCCCCGCATATTTGGTAAAATTCCATCCCTTATGGAAACAGCCGCCGGCACGGCCGATTCGATAGCGAGGATAGACGCGGAACTTTCGCGCGTCGCGGCCGGCATTGACCCGCGCCTCTACGGCGGAGGCCCGCGCCCCTTCGAAGGGCTAGGCAAGGCCTCGCGCAGCCGCTTCGCCCTGCTCCTCTCCGACGCGCTGGGCGGGGAGAGGGCCGCCGCCGAACGCGTGGCCGTCTGCGCCGAACTGGCCCATACGGCCTCCCTCCTTCACGACGACTGCGTGGACCTCTCGGCGCTGCGCCGGGGGCGCCCGACCCTCAACGAGCGGCTGGGCATGAACGCTTCCATACTCATGGGCGACCTCCTGGTCTCGCTGGCCCTGGAAGAGGCCTGGAAAATATCCCCGGCCGCCTGCCGCTCGCTGCTGGAGTCCGTCGGCAAGATGGTCAAGGGAGCCCTGCTGGAAGAGCGGGCGCGGCGCAGGAGGACCGGCCGGGAGGAGTTCTTCGAGATGATAGCGCTCAAGACCGGCGAGCTTTTCCGCTGGACCGCCGTGGAGACCTGCGGGCGTTCCTCCCGGCCGGACCTGATAGAGGCCTGCGGCCGGATAGGCTCGCTGGCCGGCTCCGCCTTCCAGCTGGCCGACGACGTGCTGGATTTCGAGTCGGACCCGTCTTTCTCGGGCAAGGATTCGCTCAAGGATATTTCCGAGGGGAAGGTCACCCTTCCCGTGATCCTGGCGCTGGAGGACCCGGCGTTGTCCGGCGAGGTCTCCGCGCTGCTCGACTCGCTCGCCTCGGCCCCGCCCGGCGACCTGGAGCCCGCCCTGCGGCTGGCCGCGCTGCTGCGCGAGCGGGGCTTCACCGCCGCCGCGCGCGAGAAGGCTTCGTCGATGATAAAGGAGGCCTTCCCCCTTATCGACGCTCTGCCAGTCCGGGCCGCCGCTCCCGGCCTCAAGAATTTCCTGCTCACGCTCGTCCACCGCAATGCCTGAGACCCCGCCCCCGTCCGCGCTGAAAAAGATATTCGTCGTTTTCCGGGCCTATTCCTGGCCCGCCTCGCTGGTGCCCGTTATAGTCGGCACCGTCGCCGCCTCCCGGGACAGCGCGATATCCTGGCCCGCTTTCTGGCTCACCCTCGCCGCGGCGCTGCTTACCCATTCCGCCGCCAACCTGGCCAACACTTATTTCGACTGGCGCAACGGCGTGGACAAGGCGGAGACCGCGGACGACCGGGGCATACTCGACGGACTTATCGGCGGGCGCGCCGCGCCTTATGTCGCCGTCTCCATGTTCGCCGCGGCCGGGCTCATCGGCCTCTGGCTGGCCTGGAGCCGCTCCGCGCCGGAACTGATCGCTCTCGGCGCGGCCGGCTTCGCGCTGGCCTGGTTCTACACGGCCGACGGCGCCGCCTACAAGTACCGGGCGCTGGGCGAGATCGGCATCTTCCTGGCCTTCGGCCCGCTCATAACGGGCGGCGCGGCCCTCGTACAGGGAGGGCGCCTGTCGGCCTGGCCTTTCCTGCTCTCGGCGCCCGTCGGCCTGCTCATCGTGGCCATACTCCACGCCAACAACATGCGCGACGCCGGGGAGGACAGGGCCTCGGGCATCTCCACCCTCGCGATGAAAGCGGGGCCGGCGGCCTCGCTGGCGGTATACCGCGCCCTGATCGTCTCCCCTTTCCTCATCGCGGCCCTCTACGGCTTGAAATGGGCATTCCTCCTGCCGCTGCTCTCGCTGCCGCTGGCCCTTAAACTGCTCGGCATGGCCCGGGAACGCCGCTTCTCAGAACTGGTGCCGGCGACGGCCGGGCTGGTGACCGCCTTCGGCCTGCTGTTTGCCACGGGCCTCTATTTATCTATATAATGTGGCCTGCGAGCGCCCGCCGGGAAACCGTGAAAAGGCCTCGCTCAAGGAGATCTGAATGACCATGAGGAAAATAGCAACCCTGGTAACGGCTTTCGCCTTCCTCGGCGCCCTGTCCTCCTGCGCGGGAAAGAAAGTCAAGACCGGCGGCGCCGACGGCGCCGAGTTCGTCAGCGACACGGCCACCATCCCGTCCATAGACGTCACCGACAGCACCGGCGACGAGATCAGCACGGAGGGGGACATCCGCGGGCCGCAGTTCGTCGCCCAGTCCGGCCTCAAGGCGGTCAACTTCGAGTTCGACAGGTACGCCCTCTCGGAGAAGACACGCGAAACGCTCAAGGCCAACGCCGAGATCATCAAGTCCCGCAGGGAATGGCTGGTCGTCGTCGAAGGGCACTGCGACAACCGGGGCACCGTGGAATACAACCTGGCCCTGGGACAGAAGCGCGCCAAGGAAGTCCGCGACTATTACGTCATGCTCGGCGTCCCGGAAAGTTCCATAGGCACCATCTCCTACGGCGAGGAGCAGCCCGTCTGCCCCGAGGAGACCGAGGCCTGCTGGGCGATGAACCGCCGGGCCGAGACCAAGGCGAGGACCCGCTGAAATGACGCTCTCCCGGCTGACCGTCTTCGCCGCGGCCCTGCTGCTGCAGGGCTGCATCGCCACCCAGCGCGACATGCTGCAGATGCAGAGCCAGATGGACGACCTGAACATGAACCTCTCCACGATGCAGAAGAACCAGGCCGACCTCGCGGTGAAGATAGACAGCCTCTCCAGGGACCTCAACGTCTTCTCGGAGAACATAAAGGGAGTCTCGTCGCAGATGGAGCGCCTGTCGGGCCGGCTGGACCAGATGGAGGCCGGCCTGGACAAGCGCGTCAACGCCATAGGCAAGACGATACAGAAGCAGCAGGAGCAGGTCGAGAGCGCCCTGCTGCCGTCCAAGTTATATAACGATTCGTACGCCGCCTTCTCGGCGAAGAACTACGACAACGCCGCCGCCGGCTTCAAGTCGTATATCGCCAAGTACCCCTCGGGCGAAATGGCGGAGGTGGCCTGCTTCTACCTGGGCGAGTCCTATTTCAGCAAGGGCGCCTGGCAGGACGCGGCGCTGGCCTACGCCACGCTGCTGGACAAGTACCCGTCCTCCAGCAAGGCGCCGGCCGCGCGGCTGCGCTACGCCCAGTCGCTGCTGAAGTTCCCGCAGGACAAGAAGGCCGAGGCGATAAGCTTCCTGGAGTCGGTGGTGAAGGATTTCCCCAGGTCGCCGGAAGCCAGGACCGCCAAGGAACAGCTCGACAAGCTCAAGCCGCCGGCCCCCAAGCCGGCCCCCAAACCCGCCGCCCCCCCGGCCAAGAAGTAAACCGGGGCCGGGGCGGGATCCGCCTTTCGCCGAGAAGATGTACCGAAACATGACCCTATACGCCCGAACTTCCCGCGCTTCCGCGCTGGCGCTGCTGTTAGCCTTACCGGCCGCCGCCGCGGGCACCGAGATATACATAGGCGTCGGCGCGGCCCCCGAACTGCCCCGGGCTCCGCTCGCGCTGGCGCAGTTCCTGCCCGAGGACCCGGCCAAGCCCCAGGACATAGAACTGGCCTCCGGGTTCCGCGATATAGTCCGGGCGGACCTGCTCTACTCGCGCTATTTCTCGGTGATGGAAGACCAGATGAGCCCCTTCAACCTCAAGGAGGACAAGAAGGCGCTAAAGTTCTGGAAGACGCTGGGCGACCATCTCGTGACGGCGACGGCCGGCGACCACGGCAAGGTCTGGACCTTCAGGGGGCGCCTGCGCGACCTGAAGACGGGGGAGGTCCTGCTCGAGAAGTTCTACCAGGGCGAGCGGCGCGGCCTGCGGCGGGCCGCCCACCTGTTCTCCGACGAGATAATAATGAAGCTGACGGGCAGGCGCGGCATAGCCCAGTCCAAGATCGCGTTCGCCAACGACTCGACCGGCAAGAAAGAGATATACATAGCCGACTACGACGGCGGGAACCTGACCCGCCTCACCTCGCACAACAGCATCTCGCTGCTGCCGCGCTGGTCGCAGGACGGCTCCAGGATCTACTACACCACCTGGAAGTACGGCAACCCGGACATGTTCGAGATAGACCTGCGGGCCGGCAAGATAAAGCCCTTCACCACCTTCCAGGGGCTCAATATCCCGGGCGGCGCCTCTCCCGACGGCGGCTCCATGGTCATGACGCTCTCGCGCGGCGGCGATCCGAGCATCTACGCCCTGGACCTGAAGACCAAGGAGCTCAGCAAGCTGCTCAAGCGCTTCGGCGTGAGCTCCTCCGCCTCGTTCTCTCCCGACGGCAAGGAAGTCACGTTCATCTCGGACCGGGCGGGAAACCCGCAGGTCTACGTGCTGGAGCTGGCCACCGGCAAGACCCGCCGGCTGACCAAGATGCTCTGGTGCGACACCCCGTCCTGGTCTCCCTCCGGCGAGTGGCTGGTCTTCGCCGGGCGCGAGGACAGGAAAGAGAAAATGAACATCTTCCTCGTGGACCCCACCGGCAGCCAGCTGCGCCGCGTCACCAGCGGCGCCGGCGACAACGAGGACCCCTCCTGGTCGCCCGACGGGCGCTTCATCGCCTTCACCTCCACCCGCCGCGGCAAGCGCGAGATATTCGTGATGGACGCGGACGGCAGCGCGCCCCACCCCCTGACCGACCTGCCCGGCAATTCCTTCACTCCCAGCTGGAGCCGCTAGCCTTTATGTACATCAACAATGAAAGCACCCCCAAGCTCTTTCCCGACTTCTTCCACCTGGGGATGGAACTCGACGCCGAGAACCGCTGGCTCAAGCTTTCAGGCCTGATCCCCTGGGAGCGGCTGGCGGAGGCCTACGGCGCCTACTTCTCGGAGACCGGCCGGCCGGCCATGGACGCGCGCCTGGTCTGCGGGCTTTTCATCATCAAGCAGCTCAAGAACATCAGCGACGAGGACGCCGTGGCCGAACTGCGCGAGAGCCCGTACCTGCAGGCCTTCTGCGGCTACGACTCCTTCGTCAAGGACGGGCTCCCGTCCCCCAGCCTTCTCTCCGAGCGCCGGCGCCGGCTGGGAGAGGATTTCTTCGCCCTCCTCGACGGGGAGGTGGGCCAGATACTGCGGAAGCAGAAATACGTCAGGCCGCGCCGCGACCAGGTCCCCGACGGCTGGCTCTGCAACCTCTACGTCTCCGCCCAGGCCTTCCTGCGCGGCCTCCTCGGCAGATAGACTCCTCCCCCCGGAAAAAGAAAAGAGCCGCGCTCGCGGCTCTTTTTTTTTGTCGCCCCCTCGTCCGGCTATTTCTCGGGGGTGAAGCACTTGCGGCAGCGGGCCTCGTACTTGTCGGCCGCGCCCACTTCTATGCGCCGGCCGCTCTCGCTCAGGCGCTGGCTGAAATGGGCCGGCGCGCCGCAGACCATGCAGATGGCCAGGTTCTTGGTGACGAACTCGGAGACGGCCATCAGGCGCGCCATGTTGATGAAAGGCTCGCCCCGGTAGTCCTGGTCCAGTCCGGCCGCTATCACGCGGCGGCCGGAATCGGCGAGTTTCTGGCAGACCCCGACTATTTCCGGGTCGAAGAAATGGACCTCGTCCACGCCGACCACCTGGGTGTCCTTGTCCACGGCCTTGAGTATGTCCCTGGAATTCTTCACCGCCCTGCAGGCCAGCATGGACTTGTCGTGGGAAACGATGTGCTGTTTGGCGTAGCGCACGTCGAGATTGGAATTGAAAACCTGGACTTTCTGCCGCGCTATCGTGGCCAGCTTGAGCCGGCGTATGAGTTCCTGGGTCTTGCCGGAGAACATGCTCCCGCAGACCACCTCTATCCAGCCGTGCGACGGCGCCATGTGCAGTATCATTTCCCCCCCTTGCAGGAACAGCGGCCGCAGGAGCGGGCCGGCCCGCCGAACCTGCCCTTGAAATAGTCCCAGGTCAGCGCGAGGCCCTCCGGGAAATCCACCAGCGTCCTGTACTTCAGGACCCTGCGGGCCAGCGAGATGTCCGAATAGGTCTTGCGCACGTCGCCCTTGCGCATGGGCGAATGGACGCGCGGCAGCCTGCGGCCCAGTATCTTCTCCAGTTCGCGCACGATGTCGAGCAGCGAGATATTGGTGCCGGTTGCCACGTTTATCGTCAGGCCCGACACCGCCGACGGGGCCAGCGCGGCCTTTATGTTGCCGTCCACCACGTTGGCGATATAGGTGAAGTCGCGCGACTGCCGGCCGTCCCAGTGGACTTCGAGCGGCTTGCCCTGCACGGCCAGTTCCATGAAGCGCGGGATGACCGCCGAATACACGGATTCGGGGTTCTGCCGGGGGCCGAAGACGTTGAAGTAGCGCAGGGTGACGGCCTCGAGGCCGTAAGTGCGGGCGAAGACGCGGCAGTAATGCTCGCCGGCGAGCTTGCTGACGGCGTAGGGGGAGACCGGCGCGGCCGGCAGGTCCTCCCTCTGCGGGAAGACCCGGCACTCGCCGTAGGCCGAGCTGGTTCCGGCGTAGACGAAGCGCTTCACCCCGGCCTTCTTGGCCGCCATCAGGGCGTTGAGCGTGCCTGTAGCGTTGTTCTCGTGCGCGTCGAAAGGATTGTCCACGGACTTGGGCACCGAGCGCAGCGCGGCCTGGTGAAGGGCGTAGGTGACGCCCTTCATGGCCTTCGCCAGGTCCGCCGGGCGGCGCAGGTCCCCGCGCACCAGCTCGAACTTCCCCTTGAAGGGAGCGAGGTTCTCCATGCTGCCCGTCGAAAAATTGTCGAACACTCGCACGCGGCACCCGCGCCGCACGAGTTCCTCCGTTATGTTGGAGCCGATGAAACCGGCGCCGCCGGTGACCAGCCAAAGAGGTTTCTTCATGTGTTTCTCCCGTTTTCCCGCTGAAATTCTATCATTTTAAGGAAAATTATTCCGGGGGCATGACGGGGTGAGAGCACGCGAAACACGGGCTCTCGCGCATAGCGCTCGGCCCTCCTCACTCGGCCTCCGCGCTTGCGATGCTCCGGCCTCCGTGAAGGTTTCGCTAAGCTCTCACCCCGTCTCCCCCGGCTGTATCCTTACGTAGGCCCCCGCGTTAGTCAGGAAACAATGGGGGTGGCGGCGGATTCGCGGAGAAAAACCGTCCGGAGCCGCGAGCTTGCGTAAGCGCGAGCGGCGAGAGTCGGAAGGGCGAGCACGGTGTGCGAGACCCTGTTTTTTCGCAGCGAACCGCCGACAGGACCCCGATGGTTGTTCGATAAAGCGGGGGTGTGTAAAGCTTGGAAAAGAGCTCCGGGCGGCGGGGCGCCCGCCTGTCAGTCCCGGATCTGGCCGGGCCGGCGCCAGTGGGTCCAGTAGCGGCGGGCCTCTTCGTCGAGCGGCTCGTTGCGGGGCGCGTCGTTGATCTTCATCGTTATCAGGAAGAAGAATTCCTTGACGCCGCCGGGGCGCAGCCGCAGGTTCCAGGTGCTGCGGAAATCGTGGAATTCCTTGTAGAGGACGGCGCTCTTCTCGAAGAAGGAGAACTTGTCCACCCCGACCCTGGCGGCCGGGACCAGGCGGTAGCGCAGCGTCAGGTCGCCGCTCCAGCCGCGCCACCCCGGGCGCACCCCTATCGTGTTGCTGATCACGTACTCCGGCGAATCGGCGTACTTGGCCACGCCCAGGCCCACACTGTTGCCTTCCACCAGGAAGTCCGCCTGCGCGGTAACGGCCCTGTGCCCTCCGGTGAAAGAATAATCGTCCTGAAGGATCAGGCTGACCCCGGGCCTGGGCTCGTAGACGAATTCGGCCGTCATCGTGGACAGCCTGCGGGCGAAATTGCCGACGGCGGCCGACCTCAGGTCGTACGAAGTGGAAGCGCGGAGGTAGTACTTGCGGGAAGGCCGCACGAAGAGAGTCGGCGTGACGCTCTCCTCTTCGACGCCCCCGTCGGCCGCCGCCCCGTCCTCCTTGAGAGTATTGGCGCGGAACCGCTGGCGGTAGGCGTAGGCCATGTCGAACGAGCCCCAGAGGCCGTCCAGCCGCATGTTCACCCCGTTGGAGTAACGGCCCACCCAAAGGTCCCCGGTGGCGGAGGAGGTGGACATGAACACCGACTGCCTGTACGCCGCGTGCGGATAGAGGCTGACGGCGCGCGTCAGCGGGATGTTCTTGGAGACCGTCCAGGAAGCGTCGCCCTTGTTCTGGTAGAAGGAGTCGCCCTCCGACTTGGAGCGCTCGAGGAAGGCGGAGAACGAATTGAGCACCGGCACTCCCGCCAGGCGCAGCGGCACCGTCTGGAACTCCAGCCGCGGCGCAGAATCGTAGGCCTGGCGGAAGCCCGTACCCGCCGCGTCGCGGTCGTAGCGGGTGGCGGCGCTCAGGCGCGTCACCGTATTATTCGACTGCCTGGTGAAGCCCGCGCTGGCCTGCATGTCCGGGCTCACGGCGAAGGGGTTGGAACGGAAGTAATGGTTGTTGAAATCGGGGTCGGAGAGCAGCCTGAAATAGGACTGGCTGTAATAATTCGGACCGCCTTCGCCCGTGCCGCCGAGGGCGCGCCAGTAGCCGCCGCTGAGCGCCCAGCGGTCCCCGCCTGCCCCGTACTCGCGTATGCGGTAGGCCGAGAGATGGGTCCTGGCCCTGTCGGCCGAGTCGTGGTTGATCTCGGCGCCGGTGCCGAGGCCCTGCTTGGAGAAATAATCAAGGAAGAGCTTGCCCTTGAGCGTCCGGGTGAAGCGGTAGACGTAGCTGGTCTTCAGGTAGGCGCCGCTGCGCTCGTCGTAGCCGGGGTATACGCTGGTTATGAACGGGGTACCCTTGCCGAGCGGGCGGTACAGGACCGGGAAATAGAAGATCGGGACCTTGCCCAGGAAGAATACGGTGTTGTAGGCGAGGAAATGGCTGTCGGGCTTGAGGTAGAGCCGGGAGGCCTTGACCTGGTAATGCGGCGGCAGCAGGTCGCAGGAGGTGAAACGCGCGCCGTGATAGGCGTACTCGCCGTCGTCTACGCGTATCTCCCTGCCCCGGAAGACCAGGTTGGCGTAGCTGAAGCGGCCCTCGCGTATCACGCCGGTATTGTCGGCGTAGCTTATCTCGCCGCTGCGGCCGTAGAAGAAGCTGCCGCTCTCCTCCATGATGAAGGGTCCTTCGGACACGACGGTGCGGCTGGACATGTCGATGCTCAGCCTGTCGGCCTTGAGCGTCCGGACGATCCTGTCGTCCGGGCCGAACTCGCGCACCACCGCCTCGCGGCGCAGGCCGATGACCCGGCTGTACTCGTTGAAGTCCGCCTCCTCGGCGGTGAACTCCACCCTGTGGGTACCCGTCGCCGCAGGCAGGTCGTAGGCCGCCGACGCGCCGTTGAGCGCGAACAGCAGGAACATGGCGGCGGCCTCTCTCATTATCTGCCGGCCGCCCTGTGCAGGCCGTATAGGGCGGCGCCCAGCACGCCCAGGTCGGCGCTGCGCGCGACCCGGACTTTGACGCGCTTGAAGGGCGTCGCTATGGACTGGCCGGCGAAGACCTTCCTGGTCGCCGGCAGGAAGCAGTCCGCCGCGCGGGAAACTCCGCCGGTGAGTATTATGTGCTCCGGGTTGAAGAGCAGCACGGCTCCGGCCAGGCCCATGCCGAGGCTCTCGCCCATGTCCCGCCAGACCTTCCTGGCCGCGGCGTTGCCGGCCCTGGCGGCGCGCGCCAGGCACACCGTGTTGAACCTCGGCCGGGCGGGGTCCGCGTATTTACGCACGAAAGACTCCTCGTCCTTTACCAGGGCCCGCGCGGCGGCCATCACCGCGCCGCTGCCGCAGTAGGCCTCGAGGCAGCCCCGCTGGCCGCAGCCGCAGCGCGCCCCGCCGGGCCTGATGACGAAATGGCCTATCTCGCCGGCTGAGCCGTGCGCGCCGTGGTAGAGCTTTCCGTCGAGGATTATGCCGCCGCCCACGCCCGTGCCCAGCGTCACGGCGATGGCGCTGCCGCCGGAACCCTTGAGCTCGCTGGCGTAGGCGCCCCAGGCCGCCATGTTGGCGTCGTTCTCCAGGAAGCAGGGAAGTTTAAGGGCTTTCTCGAGCGGGCCTGACACCTGCAGCCCCCTCCAGCCGCAGAGGTTGGGAGAGAACCTGGCCGCCCCGGCGTCCGGGTCCATGTCCCCCGCCATGCCGATGCCGACCGAGACCGCGCGGCCGACCAGGGAATCCTTGAGCTCGAGGGCGGCCCGCGACAGCCGCTTTATGAAATCCGCGCGGCCGCGGCCGCTCTCGGTCTTGAACCTGCGCTCCGCCAGCGCGCGGCCTTCGCCGGTGAAAGCGCCCAGTTTCACGTTGGTGCCGCCGATGTCTATGCCTATTCCTATCACGGTATCCTCCGGACCTTCCGATCTACCGGCTCGCGGTCTTTTTTTCCGCCCCTCTCAATATCCTAAGCGCGGCCCCCGCCAGGTAGAAGGAGCCCAGCACGGCCGCCGTACCGCGCCCCGCGGCCGAGACCAGCGCGGCCTCGGGGTCCTCCTCCACTTCCACGGCCGCGTCGGGCCTGAGCCGCTGCAGCTCCTCGGCCAGCAGGCCGGGCGGGATGGCCTTGTCGGAGGCGGGGGCGGTGAAGATAAAATCGCCGCAGAGCGGCGCCAGCGCCGCCAGCATGGCGCGGTAGTCCTTGTCGTTGAGGAAGCCGCAGACGAAGGCGTGCGGCCGGCCGGCGAAAGGCGAGGCCCGGAAGGTGCGCATGAAGGCGCGCACGGCCTCGGGGTTATGGGCGCCGTCCAGGATGAAGACCGAGTCGCGGCCGCGCGGGGCGGCGCGCAGCACCTGGAACCTGGCGTTCCACTTCACGTTCTCCAGCCCCTCGCGGAGACCTTCCGGTGCGCGCCGGAAGCCGCGGCGGGCGAGTTCGTCCAGGGCGCGCATGACCAGGCCGGCGTTGACGCCCTGGCGGTCGCCGATTATGCCCAGCTCGAACCTGCCCCCCGGGCCGGAAAGGAGCGTCCGGTTCCGCTCCCAGTCGTAGCCTTCGACCCTGAACGCGTCGGGCAGGAAAACGGCGGTGCCTCCGGCGCGCGACGCGGACTTTTCTATGACAGCCGAGACTTCCGCCGGCAGCCGGGGGCAGAGGCAGAGCGAGCCCTTCTTTATTATGCCGGCCTTGTGCGCGGCGACTTCCGTCACCGTGCGGCCGAGGTACTTGTCGTGATCGAGGTCCACCGAGGTTATGACGCAGAGCTCCGGCGGCGGTATGACGTTGGTAGTGTCCCAGGTGCCGCCGATGCCGACCTCCAGGACGGCCAGGTCCAGCCCGGACCTGGCGAAATGGAGGAAGGCCATGCAGGTGACCGTCTCGAAGAAGCTCAGGTCGGGCCCGGCTTCGGCCACCTCGGCGCAGAGAGCGGCGAAGTCCTCCCGGCTTATCTTCTCCCCCCCGACGCTTATCCGCTCGCGCATCTCGACCAGGTGCGGCGAGATGAAAAGCCCGGTCCTGTAGCCGGCCGCCCGCAGCGAAGAATCGAGCAGGGCGCAGACCGAGCCCTTGCCGTTGGTGCCGGTCACGTGGACCGCGCGGAACTTCTCCTGCGGGTCGCCCAGCCGCTCCAGGCAGGACAGCACGCGGGCGAAACCGTCCTTCTTGTCGAAGGTCTGCCGTGATATAAGGTATTTTTCGGCTTCTTCGCAGGTCATGGTCTCAGGCTTTCACCCGTTCTATCTTCATGCCAAGAGCCCGCAGCTTCTGCTCCACCCGTTCGTAGCCCCGGTCCACGTGGTAGGTGCGGCGTATCAGCGAGCGGCCTTTCGCGGCCCCGGCCGCCACCAGCAGGGCGGCGCCGGCGCGTATGTCAGAGGCCATGATCGGCGCCCCGTTGAGCTCCTCGACGCCGTGCACGTAGGCCTTGTTGCCCGAGATGTAGACGCTGGCGCCCATGCGCAGCAGCTCGGCGGCGTGCATGAACCGGTTCTCGAAGATGTTCTCCTGCACCGAGGCGTTGCCGCGGCAGCGCGCCATGTACGACATCCAGGGCGCCTGCAGGTCGGTGGGGAAGCCCGGGTGCGGCGCGGTGCTGACATTGACCGGCTTCGGCCGGCCGCCCGAGGATTCCACCGTGATAAAATCGCGGCCGCAGGTCACCTTCGCGCCGGAGCGCTCCATAGCCTTTATGAGCGCGCCCAGCGGTTTCGGGTCGGCGGCCGTGAGCTTCACCTTGCCGCCGGCGGCGGCCGCGGCGAGCATGTAGGTGCCGGTCTCGATGCGGTCGGGGATTACGGTATGGCGCAGGGCCTTGAGCTTCGGCTGCCCGCGTATCACGACGCGGGGCCCGCCGGCGCCCTCCACCTCCGCGCCCATGGAACGCAGCGCGGCGGCGAGGTCCTCTATCTCGGGCTCGCGGGCGCAGTTCTCGAGGGTCGTCTTGCCGTCGAGCAGTGCCGCGCACATCATAAGGTTCTCGGTGGCGCCCACGCTGGGGAAGCGGAAGCGGACCCGGCCCGGCTTCAGTTTGGCTCCGGTCAGGACTATGTCTCCCTTCTCGTAACAGGCCTCGGCCCCGAGCTTCTTGAAAGCCTCTATGTGTATGTCGATGGGGCGCACGCCTATGGAGCAGCCGCCCGGCATGGAAACGCGGACCTTCTTGAGGCGGGCCAGCAGCGGGCCGGCGGCCAGCACCGAGGCGCGCATGCGCCGTACCAGCTCGTAAGGAGCGTCGTGCTTGAGCCGGCCGGGCTCGGTCACGGTGAAGGCCCCGGCCTCGAAGAAGCATTTCTTGCCCAGGTGGTTGAGCAGGTCGAAAGTCGATTTTATGTCGCGCAGGTCGGGGACATTGCGCACCACGCATTTCTCCCTGGTGAGCAGCGTCGCCGCCAGTATGGGCAGCGCGGCGTTCTTGGAGCCGCTTATCCGCACCTCCCCGCCGAGTTTTCTGCCGCCGTGTATGACGAAATTATCCATTCATTCTCCCATTACCTGCGTAGGTGCCGCGAACAAGAGCTATGCTCTACAACGCGGCCGTAAACGAACCGTTCCTTGCCGCTGAAATCCCTGTAAGCCGCCCGCTCCGCCCAGTCCGGGCCCGAGAGCAGCTGCAGCGCCGCCGGGGCCTGTCCGTCGCAGACCTCCATCACCAGGAAGCCTCCGGGCCGCAGCGCCGCCGGGGCGTCGGCCGCTATCATGCGTATCACCTTCAGACCGTCGCCGCCGCCGTCGAGCGCCACGCGCGGCTCCCTCAGCACTTCCGGGTCCAGTCCCCGTATGACGCCGGCCGGGATATACGGCGGGTTGGCCGCGATCGCGTCGAAAGGGCCCATGCCCCTGAAATTGTCGCCCCTCAGCGCCCGCACCCTGCCCCCGCCGTGCGCGCCGGCGTTGGCCTCAGCGTAGCGGACCGCGCGCGCCGACTTCTCAACGGCGGTCACCCGGGCGGCGGGCAGCAGGGCCGCCAGCCCGACGGCCACGCAGCCGGAACCGGCGCAGAAATCGAGAATGTCGGCCGGGCCGGCGCCGCGCTTCTCTTTGACCAGCCGCGCGCAGAGTTCCGTCAGCTCCTCCGTCTCGGGCCGCGGCACCAGGACCCCCGGCCCCACTTTCAGCCGCAGGCCCATGAAATCGTGCCAGCCCAGGGCGTAGGACAGCGGCATGCCCGAGGCCTTTCTCCGGACCAGGCGCATGAACTTCCGCCCGGCCGCCGGCGGCACCGCCGCGCCCGGCTCGGCCAGCGGCTCCAGCCTGCCCGTGCCCAGCGCCTCGGCCAGCAGCCACTGCGCGCAGGCCTCCGGCTCCTGCGAGCCGGCGTCCCCCAGGAGCGCCCGCCCCCTGGCCAGGAGTTCACCCCTGGTCGCCATCTTTCTCCGAGGAGAAGAAAAGCCGCAGCTCCTCGAGCATCGGCTTTATCTCCCCCTCCATGACCGCGTCTATATTGTGCCACGACCGCTGCGCCCTGTGGTCGGTCACGCGGCTCTGCGGGAAATTATAGGTGCGTATCTTCTCCGAGCGGTCGCCGGAGCCGACCTGGCGGCGGCGCTCGCCGGCCAGCGACTCGGTGCGGCTTTCGGCCGCGGCGGAAGTAAGGCGGGCGTAGAGCTGCATCATCGCCTTGTGCTTGTTCTGGCCCTGCGAGCGCTCCTGCTGGCAGGCCACCACTATTCCGGTGGGAAGGTGCGTGATGCGCACCGCGGTCTCCACCTTGTTGACGTTCTGGCCGCCGGCCCCGCCGGCGCGGTAGGTATCAACTTTGAGGTCCTTCGGGTCTATCTTTATCTCCTCGGCCTCGTCGGGCTCGGGAAGGACGGCCACGGTGACGGTGGAAGTGTGTATGCGGCCCGAGGCCTCGGTCTGCGGCACCCGCTGCACCCTGTGGACGCCGCCCTCGTACTTCAGCCAGGAATAAACGTTCGTCCCTTTGACGTTCATGACTCCGCTCTTGAGGCCCTTGAGCCCCGTGGAGCCGAGTTCGTGGACCTCGGCGGTCCAGCCCATGGACTGGGCGAATTTCAGGTACATGCGGAAGATGTCGGCCGCGAAGAGCGCGGATTCGTCGCCGCCCACGCCGGCGCGGACCTCCAGGAAGACGTCCTTGGCGTCCAGCGGGTCCGGCGGCAGCAGGGCGAGCTTGAGCGCCTGGCCGGTTTCGGCGAGCCTGGCCTCCACCAGCGGCAGTTCCGCGGAGGCCATCTCCGCCATCTCGGGGTCGTTGCCGGAGGCGAGCGCGCGCAGGCCGGCGGCCTCTTTCTCCAGGGCGGCCAGCGAATCGGAAAGTAAAGTTATGGACTTGAGGGAGGCGTGCTTCCGGGAAAGGGACTCTATCTCGGCGGGAGCGAGACCGGGCTCTGCCAGCCGCCTTTCGGTCTCGGCCAGTTCTTCGCGTACCTTGGCGATATCCGCGGCTTTTTCCGGGCTCATATCAGGCCTGTGGCGCCCCCCCCTGTAATGAAAGGGCAGGGCGGCCCGTTAAGGCGCGCCCTGCCCGTCCCCGGCGAAGCTACTTGCTCTCGGGAGCTTTCTTTTCCGCCTTGGCGGCCTTGGCCGGCTTGGCGTCGGCGGCCTTCTTGGGGGCGGAGGAAAGGACCTTCTTGCCCTGATGCTTGGGCGCCATGGCCGTCTTGGCCGCGGTCTTGGGCTTGCGCGCGACGGTCTTGCCCCCGGTGGCGGCGAATTTCTTCTGGAACTTCTCCACGCGGCCGGCGGTGTCGAGGAACTTGTGCTTGCCGGTATAGAAGGGATGGCAGGCGTAGCAGATCTCGACCTTGATCGGGGCCTTGGTCGCCCTGGTCGTGAAGGTATTGCCGCAGGCGCAGGAGACCTCGCAGATCGAATATTTGGGATGTATGTCGGTTTTCATTTTTCCGTCCTAGATTAGAAATAACGGGATATGCGTTTATTTTAGCAAATTTGAGGGGCCCCGGCCTATTTCCTGCCGAATTTGGCCGTGGGGTTGACCGAGCGGCCGGTATTGGTGAGTATCTCGAAATGCAGGTGAGGCCCGGTGGAAACCCCGGTCGAGCCCACCCGGCCCACCATCGTCCGTCCTTTCTGGACCGTCTCCCCCTCCTTGACGGTTATCCTGGAGAGGTGGCCGTAGCGGGTGGTATAGCCGTCGCTGTGCCTGACGTCGACTGCATTGCCGTAGCCGCCCATCCAGCCGGCGAAGACGACCTTGCCCGAGCGGGAGGGATAGACCGGCGTGCCGGCCGGCATGGGGATATCTATGCCGCTGTGGAACATCACCTTCTTGTATACCGGATGCCGGCGGCTGCCGTGGCCCGAACTGACGCGCGAGAAATAAGGCAGGGGGATCCGGTAGGTGTCGAGATCCAGGTAGACGCCCGGCAGCAGCACGCGGTCGCCTTTCCTGAAGGCGTAGTTGGATACCAGCGAGGAAGGCGGCAGGCGGTTGGCCCTCACCACGTCGGCGCGGAACTCCGCGAGGTCCGACCCCTTCCTGCGGTAGCGGGAGGTTACGCCGTTGAGCGTCTCGCCGTCCTGCGTCACCTCGTGCAGATAGCCGTCCCCGTTGTGCACGCGTATGTGGCCGCCGCGGCGCATGAAGATGAACTCGTTGTGGTTGGTGCTCTGCAGGGCCTTCGCGTCGGCGCCGTACAGCGCGGCGATGGAGCCGATCGTTTCGGACGGGCCTATGCGGTGCCGCGCGTGAACCACGCGGTCCAGGGTTTTGAAAACCCCGGGGTCCGGGGAGTCCGGCCCGGCGGGCGTCAGTACCGAGAAGCGGGAATAGTCGGGCGGCGCCGGCGGAGGCACGCTGGCGACGGCCAGGACAGCCAGCGCCAGCAGCGCGGCCGGCAGAGCCAGCCAGGACTTCCGCCTCAGCGTTCTCACCGGCCGCCCATCTCCATCGACTTCAGGAAGTCCTTGTTGGACTTTGTGGCGCCCAGCTTGGTCAGCAGCAGCTCCATCGCGTCCACCGGGGAGAGCGGGGCCAGGACCTTGCGCAGTATCCAGACCTTGTTGAGCTCGTCCTCGCTCATCAGCAGCTCCTCCTTGCGGGTGGAGGTGCGGTTGATGTCGATGGCCGGGAAGATGCGGCGGTCGGCCAGCTTGCGGTCGAGGTAAATTTCCGAGTTGCCCGTGCCCTTGAACTCCTCGAAGATCACGTCGTCCATGCGGCTGCCGGTCTCGACCAGCGCCGTGGCGATGATGGTCAGCGAGCCGCCTTCCTCTATGTTGCGGGCCGCGCCGAAGAAGCGCTTGGGCCGCTGCAGCGAGGTGGACTCGAGGCCACCGGAAAGCACGCGGCCGGACGACGGGGTCACCGTGTTGTAGGCGCGGGCCAGGCGGGTGATGGAGTCGAGCAGCACGACCACGTTCTTGCCCAGCTCGGTCATGCGCTTGGCCTTCTCCAGCACGATCTCGGCGACCTGCACGTGCCTGTCGGCCGGCTCGTCGAAGGTGGAGGCGATGACCTCGCCGCGCACCGAGCGCTTCATGTCCGTGACTTCCTCGGGGCGCTCGTCTATGAGCAGCACGATGAGGTCGATATCTGGGTGGTTGGTGGTCAGCGAATTGGCGATGCGCTGCAGTATCATCGTCTTGCCGGTCTTGGGCGCGGCCACGATGAGCTGGCGCTGGCCCTGGCCGACCGGCACCATCAGGTCGATGGTCCTGCCGGTCAGGTCGGTCTTGACGGTCTCCAGCGTGAAGCGCGCGTTGGGATGCAGCGGGGTCAGGTTGTCGAACAGCGGGCGGCGGGCTATCTTCTCTATCTCCACGCCGTTGACGGTCTTGACCTGCAGCAGGGCGAAGAAGCGCTCGCCGTCCTTGGGCGGCCTTATCAGGCCGGAGATGGTGTCGCCCTTGCGCAGGCCGAGTTTCTTGATCTGCGAGGGGCTGACGTAGATGTCCTCGTGGCTGGAGAGGTAATTGTACTCTTCGGAGCGGAGGAAGCCGAAGCCGTCGGGCAGTATCTCGAGCACGCCGTCGCCGGCGACCAGGCCGTTCTGCTTGGCCTGCGCCTCCATGATCTTGCCGATGAGCTCCTGCTTGCGCAGGCCGGCGACGCCCTCCAGGTTGAACTTCTCGGCCATCTTGAGGATGTCGGAGACGGTCATCTTGGTCAGCTCGGAGATGTCCAGCTTGGGGACCTCGCGGCCGTTGCCCTGGACCTGGGGCTGCTGGCCGCCGTTCTGCGGCTGGCCGCCCTGGTAGCCCTGGTTCTGGCCCTGGTTCTGGTGATGGTGGTCGGGCCGGCCGCCGCGCCTGTCCCCGTGCCTGTCCCCCTGCCTCTCACCCTGCTGCGGCCTGCCTTCCTGGTTGTTCGTCGAATTCATTTTACCTCTCCGAAGTTATGTTAAGGAAACCGTATATTTTCCTGACCCGCGCCCTGAGCGCGGCCCTGGACCCCGAATTGTCCAGCGTGATGTCCGCCCGCGACTCCTTCTCCTCCGCGGGCAGCTGGGCCCTTTCCCTGGCCTCGAACTCCCCCCGGGGCCATCCCCTCTCCGAACAGCGCCTCTTCCTTACCTCCCCCGGTGCCGTGACGCAGATGCTCAGGTGTAAATGCCTCTCCAGTCCGGTCTCGAAAAGCAGAGGCGCGTCTACTATGGCGGTCTTTTTGGGGGATCTTGAGATTAAGGCTATCGCTTCTTCGATTATCAGTGGATGGAGCAGCGACTCGAGCTTCTTCCTGGCGGTCCTGTCGCGGAAAACCTTCGCCGCGAGCTTTTTTCTGTCCAGGGAACCGTCCGGTAGGAAGACGCGTGGGCCGAACTGCTTGGAAATTCTACTATAGCAGGCGGGTGAAGTCAATACGGACCGGGCCAGGGCGTCGGCCGAGACCGTGAAGGCCCCGGCGCGGGCGAACGCCTCCAGCGCCGCGCTCTTGCCCGCGCCTATGGGCCCGGTCAGGCCCACGAGCAGCTTGCGGCGGCGCAGGGCGGCGAAGGCTTTGAGGGTTTTCGGCGACAGTTTCACGCCCGTCCTCCCCTCTCCCGCGAGAGCCGCTCCAGCGTTTCGCGCTCGCGGCGGCTCAGCGACTCCATGCCCGAGGCCGAGATCTTGTCCAGCAGGCGGTCGAGCTCGGCCTGCGGATCGCGGGCCGGGCGCGGGGCCGGCCTCAGCGCCGCCGCCAGTCTTTCGGCGAATAGCGGCGGCCGGGCGATGAGCCAGCCGGCGGCCAGACCGCCAAGATGGGCGGTACTGGCTATACCGGGATTGGAGCCCGACAGACTCATAGCCAGCTCCACCACCGCCAGCAGTATGACCAGGGCCCGGGCCGACATGGGAAAAAGGAAATAAAGACGCACTACCGCGTCGGGATTGAGCGCGGCGAAGGCCCCGAGCATGCCGAACACGGCCCCGGAGGCGCCGATGACGGGGATGCGCGAATGCGGAGTGACGGCCACGGTCAGGAAAGCCGCCGCCAGCGAGCAGTAGAGCAGCAGCCTGCCGTACCGGGCGGAGCCCATGCCCGCCTCCATCATCCCGCCCAGCGTCCATATAAGGAAACAGTTGAAAAGGAGATGCCAGAAGCCGCCGTGCGGAAAGACATAGGTAAGCGTCCGCCAGAGCTCTCCTTTCATCACCATGGCGGGGACGAGGCCGAACCAGCCGTTGATGAAATGGGGAACGAAGAGGCCGGCCAGCCAGAAGCCGAAGCAGGCCGCCAGCATGAACCTGGTGACGGGAGGCAGGGCGCCGAACCGGGACGGGCCGAGGAGCAGCATCAGAGTTTCTCCATCTCCAGCCAGTTGGGGCCGGCCTTGACGTCCGCGCGCAGCGGCACGTCCAGCCGCCAGGCCCCCTCCATCTCCTTCTTCACCAGGGCGGCCAGCCAGGAGGAGTCGGCTTTCTTAA
Source organism: Elusimicrobiales bacterium (assembly GCA_031082205.1). Taxonomy (GTDB): domain Bacteria; phylum Elusimicrobiota; class Elusimicrobia; order Elusimicrobiales; family UBA9959; genus UBA2231. The sequence goes on along the minus strand of JAVHLJ010000019.1, from coordinate 24,143 downwards.
CCTCGAAGACGAGTTCGTCGTGCACCTGCAGCAGCATCCTGGCGCGCGCGGCCTCGCCGCGCAGCCGCTCGTGCACGGCCAGCATGGCCTTCTTTATTATCTCGGCCGAGCCGCCCTGAACGGGAGTATTGACGGCCGAACGCTCGGCGAAAGCGCGCAGATTGGGATTGGAGGCCTTTATCTCCGGGATGAGACGGCGGCGGCCGGCGAAAGTGGAGACATAGCCGTCGCGGCGCGCGGCCTCCAGCACCGTCTCCGTCCACGCGCGCACGCCGGAGTATACGCCGAAATACCTTTCGATATAGTCGGCGGCCTCGCGGCGGCTTATGCCCAGCTCGCGCGACAGGCCCTGGGCGGTCTGGCCGTAGACTATGCCGAAATTGACGGCCTTGGCCACGCGCCGCTGGTCGGAGGTGACCAGCTCCGGCACGCAGCCGAAAACCTCCGCCGCGGTGCGCGAGTGAATGTCCTCGCCGGCCCGGAACGCGGCGCACAGGGCCTTGTCGCCGCTGAGATGGGCCAGGACGCGCAGGTCTATCTGCGAATAATCCGCCGAAAGCAGGATATGCCCCTCCGACGCGGCGAAGGCGCGCCGGACTTCCCGCCCCTGAGCCGTGCGCACCGGGATATTCTGCAGGTTCGGCCGGGAACTGGAGAAGCGCCCGGTGGCCGCTCCGGCCTGGTCGAAGCTGGTGTGCACGCGGTCCTCCGCGTCGGCCAGCTCCATGAGGTTATCCACGAAAGAGGACTTGAGCTTGGCCGCCTCGCGGTGGGCCAGGATGCGCGCGATGGCGGGATGGGCCGCGGACAGCGCGGTCAGCGCCTCTTCCCCCGTCGAATAGCCGCCGCTCTTGGTCTTGAACATCCGCTTCTGGGCGGAGTCGAGCTGTATGTTGAACTTGCCGTAGATGAGTTCCGCGAGCTGCTTGGGGGAGTTGAGGTTTATGTCGTAGCCCGCCGCCGCCCGCACGTCGGCCTCGGCGGCGGCCATCTCGGCTTCGAGCAGGCCGCTGAGCTTCTCCAGCGCGCCGCGGTCCACCCTTATGCCGAAGGCCTCCATGGAATGGACGGCCTCCACCAGCGGCAGTTCGGTTTCCGAGTAGAGCGGGCCCATGGCGGCGGCGTCCAGCTCCTTCAAAAGTTCCGCCGCCGCGGCGGGCAGGGCCGCGCAGCAGACCGGCAGGCCGCCGGGGCCCTCGGCCGCGTGCACCCCGGCCTTCTCCATGACCAGCCGGGCCAGGCCGCTGCCCCGCGAGCCGGCGGAGGCCAGCTGCCAGGCCAGCCCGGCCTCGGTGAAGTTCCCCAGCCGGGCTTCCGGCGGGGCGCCCAGCAGGCGCAGCAGGTCCTTGAAAAAGTAAACCGTCTTATGGCGGGCGGGGTCCAGCAGTGCCGCGAGCAGCAGCTTCTTCTCCCCCGCTCCCAGCAGGCCGGCCTCGGAGAGGAAGAACTTCCCCCCGCCGCCGGCGCAGACCCAGTCGTCCTCCAAAGCGGCGCACAGTTCCCCTCCCGCGGCCCCGAGAGCCTCGTCAAGGCCGGCGGTCTCGGCCGCCGGCGCGGGGGCCGGGGAATGCGGGCCGGCCAGGGCCAGCAGGTCCTTGAATTCCAGCCGCTCGCCCAGCTCCGCGGCCAGGGCCGCGTCGGGCGGGGAAATCTTGAGCGCCGCCGCCGATATTTCAACCGGGACTTCGGTCTCCAGCGTCACGAGTTTCTTCGACATCCGGGCGGAATCCGCCGAGGCGGCCGCCTTGGCCAGCGTCTTGTCGGCCGCCGCCTTCTCCGGGTCGGCGGCCGCGGCCAGTATCTCCTCCAGGCCGCCGTAGGCCGAGATGAGCTTCAGGGCGCCCTTGGGGCCGATGCCGGCGGCCCCGGGCACATTGTCGGAGGAGTCTCCCACCAGCGCGAAATAATCCGTTATCAGCGGCGGGGGAACGCCGAACTTCTCTTCCACTTCCGCCGGGCCCTTTAAAGAGCCCGAGGAGCCGTCCCAGAGGCTGACGTCGGGGCCCACAAGCTGGGCCGCGTCCTTGTCGGTGGTCACCAGCACGCAGTGATAGCCCGCCGCCTTGAGTTTAGCCGCGGCGGCGGCCAGCAGGTCGTCGGCCTCGTAGCCGTCGGCGTGCAGGACGGGCAGGCCCGCCGCCCGCGCCAGGTCGCGGGCCAGGGCCAGCTGGGCCTTGAGCGCGGGCTCGGTCGGGGGCCTGTTGGCCTTGTATTCCGGGTAGGAGGCTTCCCGCAGGGTCTTCGCGGGTGAATCGAAACAGACGCAGGCGGCGGCCGGCTTCTTCTCCCGCATTATCTTGAGCAGCAGGCGCAGGAAGCCGTAAAGCGCGCCCACCTCCTCGCCTTTGGAGGTGGAGAGCTTGGGCAGCGCGTGGTAGCTCCTGTGCAAAAAGCCGTGCGCGTCTATCAGGTAAGCCTGTTTTTTCTGCATCGAGATAAAAAGCGAAGGGAACGGGAGGAGAAAGGAAAGGGAGAGGCCCCCGCCCGCCCGGGGGACGCCACGCGGAATGGCGTCCCCGCCGGGCGGAGGCCTTACGGCCGCGTCAGATAAGGGAATCCATTATCTTCTTGAGCTCTTCCTTGGGCTGCAGGCCCACGGCGTCCTTTACCATCTTGCCGCCCTTGAAGAAGAGTATCGTGGGGATGGCGGAGATCTGGTACTTGGAGGCGGTCTCCGGGTTCTCGTCGGTGTTGAGCTTGCCCACCTTGACCTTGCCCGCGTACTCTTTGGCCAGCTCCTCTATGACGGGGCCGATCATGCGGCACGGTCCGCACCAGGGGGCCCAGAAGTCCACGAGCACCGGCACGGCGCTCTGGACGACTTCCTGATCGAAATTGGCGTCGGTGATCTGTATCTCGTTCGACATGTTATTCTCCTTACCGCCGGCTATGGCTAATCTTATAAGACTTACTTTTTGGTGTCAAGAAGGTAGCGGATCTCCTTCCAGAGCTCCTCTATGTCTATGGGCTTGGAAAAGAACGCCGCCGCGCCTCCGAGCACCGCCTCGGCCCGGTCCGCCGGCTCGGTGTACTTGGCGGAGATGAAGATTATGGGCACGCTCTTCAGGCGGGCGGAGTCCTTTATGACCTTCATGAACTCTATGCCGTGCATGTCCGGCAGCTGCACGTCCAGGATTATCAGCGACGGGGCCGCCTTGGCCAGCTCGTCCAGGCCCTCCCTGGCGGACTTTGCCACGGTGATCTCGGCGTCCACCTGCTTGAGGCGCAGCCCGTCCTCGAGGGTCTCGATGAAGTTCCTGTCGTCGTCCACTATCAGAAGTTTTATGGGCATAAGATTCAGAACCCCAGGCTGAGCCGCTCCACCAGCATCGGGGGCAGGCCGGCCTCGCGCATGACCCGCTTGGTCTTCTCCACGTCGTAGTCCACGCGGAACAGCTCGAAGGTGCGGGCCGAGGAGTCGTAGAGGCCGCAGGCCGCCAGCGGGTTGCTGTCGCGCGGCTGGCCCACCGAGCCGGGGTTTATGATGTAGCGGGCCTCCGGGTCCAGGCGCATGGTATGCATGGGCTTGAGGAAATCGGTGGCGGGGACCTTGGCTTCCCCTTCCAGGGCGAAATAGACCGGCATGTGCGAATGGCCGATGAAGCAGGGCGAGACTTTCCAGTAGCGCAGGTTGTCCATGAACTGCAGCTCGCTGAGCAGGTATTCCTTGAGATGGCTCTTGGGCGAGCCGTGCACCAGCGTGAAATCGGGGTTCTCCACCATCTCCGGCAGGTTGGCGATGAACTCGAGCTGCCCGCCGCGCAGGAAGTGCCGGTTATAGAGTATGGCGGCGGTGGCGGTCGGGTTGAACCATTTGAGGTCCATGCGCCCCACCAGCGCCGCGTCGTGGTTGCCCATCACGCAGTGCAGGTTGGGCAGCGGCGTGATGGCGTCGACGCACTCGGAGGCCTGGGCTCCGTAGCCGGCGATGTCGCCGCAGCAGATATAGCCCTCGGCCCCGTTCTTCCGGAAGAAGTCGAGGACGGCCTTGAGGGCCTCGTAATTGCCGTGCACGTCGGAGAAGACGCCGTAGATCATCGGCTCCGGCCTCAGGCGGCCGCGGGGGCCTCCTCTTTCTTGGTCTGGTTCTCGGAGAGGGCCTCGGCCTTGCGCAGGTCCACCGAGATGACCTTGGAAACGCCGGCCTCTTCCATGGTGACGCCGTAGAGCACGTCGGCGGCCTCCATCGTTCGCTTGTTGTGGGTGATGACCACGAACTGGGTGCCGGAGGAGAATTCCTTGATGAGGCGCACGAAGCGCTCCACGTTGGCGTCGTCCAGCGGGGCGTCGGCCTCGTCCATGATGCAGAACGGCGAGGGGTTGACGCAGAAGAAGCTGAAGAGCAGCGCCAGGGCGGTCAGCGCCTGCTCGCCGCCCGAGAGCTGGGAGATGCTGATGAGCTTCTTCCCGGGCGGGTGCGCCACTATCTCGACTCCGGTCTCGAGCAGGTTGTCGGGCTGCGTCAGGATGAGGCTGGCCTCGCCGCCGTTGAAGAGCAGCGCGTAGATCTGCTTGAAGTGCAGCTGCACCTTGTCGAAGGTGGCCTTGAAGTTCTCGCGCGTGGTCTCGTTGATCTTGGAGATGGCGGAGCGCAGGTCGGCCTTGGCCTTGTTGAGGTCCTCGACCTGCGAGTTCATGAAGTTGTGGCGGCTGGTCAGCGCCTCGTACTCCTCGGGCGCGGTCATGTTGATGGGGCCCATGTTCTCGAGCCGGCGGCGCAGGTTCTTCACGCGCTCCGGGTCCACGTCCACGGCGCCGTATTTCTCCTTGGCCTCCAGGTAGCTGGTGGTCCAGTCGTCGGCCAGGCGGCGGCCCAGGTCGTCCACGCGGGTGGCGGCGGTGTTGACGCGCAGGTCTATCTCGTGGCGCCGCTGCTCGTTCTCGGAGAGCAGCTGCTTCTGCTCGTTGATGCGGGCCCGGTAGCTTTCGAGCTGGTTCTTCATCTCGTTGAGCTCGCTGCCCAGCTGCTCCAGGACCAGCTCGCGCTCCTTGAGCTGGCCGCGCAGGCTCTCGGCGGAGGCGCGGGCCTCCTGGGCCTCGGCCTCCAGGCGCGCGGCGCGTTCGGTCAGTTCGGCCTTGCGGGCCGCCAGTTCCTCCAGCTGCCCCTTGATGCGCTGGCGCTGGCCGTCTATGGCCGTCAGCTGGCGCCTCATGAAATCCACGTTCTGCCCGTGCGCCTCGAGGCCCGCCTTGCGGCCGCCTGCCTCCTCGCGCATGGCGTCGGCCTGGGACTGCAGTTCGGCCTTGCGGGCGGTGAGTCCCGCTATCTCCGCGCGGGCGGCCTCGGACGCGGCGCGGGCCGCCTCTATCCGGCCGTCCAGCTCGGCGGAGCGGGCGGAGACCTGCTCCATGGCGGCGCGCTTCTTTTCGGAGTCGGCGCGGGCGGCCTCCTCGTTCTTGACGCGCACCTGCAGCAGTTCCCGCTCCTGCTCGGCCTCTTTCTCCAGGCCGTGGCGGGCTATCCGCTGCGAATTTATCTTCTCGGAGAGCGAGCCTATGGTCCCGGCCAGGCCGGAGAGGCGCGCGCCCAGTTCGTCTTTTTTAGCCGAGAGGGAGGTTATCTCCTCCTGCAGCGCGGCTTTGCGGGCCTTGAGCTCGTCGGCCTCGCCCCAGTAGGGCTCGTTGGAAGAGACTTCCTCCACCCCGCCGGCCAGCCAGAAGGAGCCGTGCACGGAACCGCCGGAGAGATAGACGCCGGAGAAAAGATGGTCCAGCAGCGGGGCCAGCTCGGGCGAGGCGCCTACGCGCTCGCGCAGGCGCTGCGCGCCGCCGGCCTCCATGGGCTGTACGGAACCGGAGGAGACGCGGTCGAGCGCGATGAAGCGGCAGCGGCCCTTGCCCAGGTGGCGGAGGTACTCTATCGCCTCGCCCGCCTTCTCCGCGGAATCGACGACCACCGCGTCCATGAAGCGGCCCAGGGTCTCTTCGACCGCGAGTTTGTCCTCTTTGCGCACTTCCAGGAGATGGCGCAGAGTGCCGCGCACGCCCTGTATGCCGGAATTGACCACGGCGTTGATGCCGACCCAGTAGGAATCCTTCTCGCCCTGGGCAAGTATGGCCTCCAGGCGGGAGGAGGCGCCGGAGAGCTCCTCGCGGGCGGAGCCAAGGCGCGTCTCGGCGGCGGCCAGTTCGCCTGCGGCGGCGGCCCTGTCGGCCTCGGCGGCGGCCAGCGCGGCCCCGTCGGCGGCGAGCGAGGCGTCGGCCTCGGCCAGCCTGGCCGAGATTTCGCCCAGCCTGGCCTCGTGAGCGGCCTTCTGGCCGGCCAGTTCTTCCATGTCCCTGGCCAGGCCGTCAAGGTCCTCGCGCAGGTGGGTGATGTCTGACTCGGCGGCGGCCTTGTCGCGGGAGAGGGACATCTCCTCCTGGTAGGAGGCGGTGACCCTGGCCTCTACGGCCGCGGCCTCTCCGGAAATGCGGGAAAGTTCCTGTTCCTGGGCGGCCAGGCGGGCGTTGAGCGCCTCGTACTCGGCCTTGAGGCCCTCGAAGCCGGACTCCAGTTCGGAAAGCCTGGCGGAGGTCTCTCCGGCCTCGGCCTCCAGCTTCGCGTCGTGCTCGCGGTCGGCCCGCTCCTGCCGCTCGGCGGAGGCGAAGCCGGCCCGGCTCTCCTCGGCGAGCTTCACGTTGTTTATGGACTTGCCTTCCAGCTGCGAGACCTGGGAGCGCAGCGAATAGACGGCCTCCATGGCCAGGCGCTCGTCGTTCTGTTTCTGCACGGCGGTCAGGTTGAGCGCGCCCTGCTCGGCCTCCAGGGTCGTTACGGCGGCGGAAAGTTCCTTGGTCTCGGCCTCTACCGGCTCAAGGGCCCGCCGCTCCTCTTCCATCTGCGCGCGCAGCGCGCCTATCTCGCGAACCAGCAGGGCGATCTCGCCGGCGGTCAGCTCTTCGCGGTATTTCTGCTGCAGCTTGGCCTTGCGGGCCTCGCTCTCGAGCTTCTTGATCTGCTCGTCTATGAGAGTCATCGAGTCCGCCAGGCGGGCCAGGTCCTGGTCCACTTTCTCCAGGCGCCTTATGGCCTCCTCGCGCTTGGCCTTGTACTTGGAGACGCCCGCCGCCTCCTCGAAAAGCTCGCGCCGGGCCTCGGGATTGGCCTTGAGCACGGCGTTGACGCCGCCCTGGTCGATTATGGCGTAGCCGTCGGCGCCTATGCCGGTGTCCAGGAACATCTCGCGTATGTCCTTGAGGCGGCACTGCACGCGGTTGATGAAGTACTCGGACTCGTCCGAGCGGTAGATCTTGCGGGTGGTGGTGACCTCGCTGAAGTCCAGCGGCAGCTTTCGGCCCTCGTTGTCGAAGGTCATCGAGACTTCGGCCACGTTGAGCGGCTGGCGCTTCTCGGTGCCGGCGAAGATGACGTCCATCATGGACGGCAGGCGCAGCTGCTTCCAGGACATCTCGCCTATGCACCAGCGTATGGCGTCCACCACGTTGGACTTGCCGCAGCCGTTGGGGCCCACTATGCAGGTCACGCCGGGCTTGAGCGGGATCTTGACGCGGTTGGCGAAGGATTTGAAGCCGTAGATTTCTATCGCTTTGAGGTACATTTATCGGGGCCCCTTGAAAACGGGTATGTCACAGAGGGCCGGCCACGCGGGCCGGCCTATCATATGATTATATCATTATCCCCCCTCCTATGAAAAAGGCCCGGGCGGAGCCGGGCCCGTAAAGGAAAGGGGTCAGGTCTTTACTTTTGACCTCAGGTCAAAAGTAAAGACCTGACCCCGGAGCTCAATAAGACAGCTGGTAGGAGATGCCGAAGCTGTTGCCCGTGTAATTATAGGGCATGTACTGCTCGAACTCGTTGTTGGAGCTGGCCACCACCAGGGAATAGGAGAGGCGCACCATGGCCACGTCGTTGATGCGCTTGCGGATGGAGCCGGTCAGCGTGGTCATGGTGTTCTCCTGCTTCTCGCCGGCGATGTAGTTGTTGCTGGCGTCGCGGCGCAGGCGGCTGTCGTAATCGCGCTTAACCACGCTCATCGCGCCGCCCACGGCCCACTTGCTGGTGATGTTGAGGTCCACCGGGACAACGAAGGCCATCTCGCTGTAGGAATAGTTGTCCGCCATGAAGTAGACGTCGCCCGAAGGGTCCGTGAGCGAACCGGCCGCGCCCAGGAACTTGTAACGGACATAGTTCTGGTTGGAGTCCCTGACTGTGTAGGAGACCGTCGGGTAAAGTTCGAATATCCAGAGGCTGTGATGGAAGCCGAAATCCAGGGCCGTGCTGGTATCCTTCTGCTTCTCGCCGGTGTAGACGCCCCCCGAGCCCACCACCAGCTGGTTATCGAAGTCCTGCGTGGTGAAAGTGACGCCGCCGAAGAACTTGTTCCAGTTGGGCCTCAGCGAGACCTGGGTGAGCCGCTGGTCCTGCTGTCCGCCGGAAAGTTCGGAAGTGTTGCTGGGATTGTTGAACTCGGCCAGCAGGTCCCCGTAGTTGGGGAACTTTATGGAGCGGGTCAGGAACTGGGCCGTGACGAAGCCGTTGCGCTCGGCGTCGAAACTGTAGTCCACCGCGAGCTGGAAGCCCTTCGACTCGGTATTGTAGAGCCCCTGGTCCCAGGCCTCGTTGGCGCCCGAGCGGGTATAGTCCTTGGAGAAGGAGACGCCGGGGCGCACCCGCCAGTGACCGCCGAGCGAGCGGCGGTACTCGAAGTTGAAGCCGTGCGTCAGCGAGCGGTCCGTGAATTGCCGCGTGTCCTGCGGGGCGAAGCCGGGCCCGCCGTAGTTGAAGTTGTAGAGGCCGAAGACCTGGTCCTTTTCGGTAACCTTGGCCAGCAGGCCGACCTGCGTGTTTATGCTGCCGCCGCTGAACAGGTTGCCCTCGCTGGGCAGGTAGCCGTTCTCCGAGAGGGTCATGTCGAAGAACGGAGTGAAGATCCTGGAGCTCTCCGCGGTCGCGGCCGACAGCCTGCCGGCCATGGGGCCGGCGCCTACGCCGGCCAGCACCGCCGTTATCGCCAGAATAAGCGTGAGTTTTTTCATCATATTCCTCAGAAATTAAGGTGGAAGTTCCACACCGGGTGGACCACGAAGACGCCCTCCGGGTAAATGTTGAGGCCCAGCTCGAAGTACTTGCCGTACCAGCTCACCTTGGAGGCGATGGTCTGCGTGTCCATGCCGTAGTTGAGCTGTATGCTCCAGAGCTTGTCGAGTCCCTTCGGCGCCTCAAGGCCCACGACGAAGAAGCTGTCCTCGAAGCCGGTGTCGATGCTGTTCACCGGAGCGCCCAGCAGCTTTATGTCCGCGGTGTCGGCCAGCGTGATCTTGGCCTTGAGCTGCGACTTCTTGAAGCCCCAGAAGGTGCGCACGCGCGGGCTGACCGAGGAGCTCAGCAGGAAGCCGTAGTAGTGGCCGTTGAACTTGGTGTCGGTGATGTCGTCCGAGGAATCCGCGGCCTTGCTGGCCAGCGGGGAGTTCCAGTAGCCGCCTATAACGTCCAGCTGCGGCAGGCCGGGGGCGATGCGGCCCTCGCCGTGCAGCCGGAACTTGCCCGAGAGGCTGGGCATCACGCCTATGGTGGGCAGAGCGCCGCCCCAGAGCCCGGTCTGGAAGCCGTAGCGCTTGCCGGGCGGCAGCGGGGTGGTGGCTTCCAGGTCCTGCTGGAACTCGTAGAGGAAGGCGGCCGGGTTGGCCAGTATCTCGCCGGCTATCTGCAGGCCCTTGGACTCCCAGTCCACGCCGGCGCGCGCCGGCCCGGCCAGCAGGCCCAGGCACAGCGTGGTCAGGATAATGCTTTTCATGTTCTCAAATCCCCTTTTCATTTAGTTCCCCAGTTCCGTGATGGCCGGCAGCATGCGCTGTATGGCGGCCACCGCCAGGTCGGGAATGAACACAAGGTCTATATTGGTGCCGCTGGCGTACCTGGTGCTGGAGAAATAGTCGTCAGCGCTGATGTCCGCGTGGCGGCTCAGCGAGACGGGCCCGCCGCCGCCGGAGAAGTCCGCGACCGAGCTTTTCACGTAGAGTATGGTCTGGCCGGCGTTCTCTTTCAGCAGCGTGAAAGGGTCCGAGCTGGAGCTGGTGAAGTCCTCGGACCGCCGTATCGCGCCGCCGTTGCTTATCACATAATTCTCGGCCGCGACCCATACGCCGTCATTGGCCGAATCATTGCCTATGCGGTAGGCGTCGGCCTTATACTGCCGGAGAACAGGATCGCCGTCCTGGGAGTAGGATGTGACCAGCCCCGGATCGGAAGAGGAGTCCATCTTCATCGCCCATACCACGTTCGTCGGGTTGGAGTCATTGATCGTGACGCCGGCATGGGTCCCCTCGTAAACGAGGGTGCCGTCGGCAGCGCCGCCGTCATTGAACTCCAGCCTGGCGATCTTGTTGAGGCCCGACGCCGCCGTAATACCGTTGGAGACGTCGTTCTCCAGTATGCCGGTCACGACCACTTTTCTGTCGTCCGGGTCGTCCCTTGCGACGAGGGCGTGAGACGGGTCCACCACCATGTAATTGTTCATCAGCTCGTCGCGGGCGGAATCGTAGCGGTAGCCTTCGGCTATGAAGAAGATCTCGTCGTCATAGGTCCTGTTGGCCGAAATGAACGAGGCCTTGTCGGGCTTCACCGAATTGGCGCTGAAGAAGGACGGCCATTCCTCTATGCGCTGCGGCAGGCTCTGGTTGAAGCTCATCGTCATCTGCATCAGGTCCAGCCTGGCCCCCCCGCCGCCGTTATAGGTGAAACCGCCCAGGTCCTGCCGGTCCGTGTAGCTGTAGGCGGTGCGCTTCACTATGTTGACGAACTGCAGCGTCCGCGGGTCGGGCCGCACCAGCCGCTGCTCCACGCGCACCAGGTTGCCGTGCGCGTCGTTGAGCGTGCGGCCGGCCTCCAGGTCGCTCTCCTTGGCCGTGTTGATGAAAGCCTTGACCTGCTGCTCGGCGCCGCTGGTGACCTTGGCGAATTCCTTTATCTGGGCGCGGGAGTTCTCCTTCTCTATGATCTCGGCCATCCGCTCCTTGGGGTCCAGGCCCGGGTTCCAGTTCTCCAGCGCCTTATACTCCTGCTCCTTGGTCAGCAGCGCCTGCCGGGCGGGCTTGCCCTTCTCCGCCAGGCTGAGGAACTGGCCCTGGGGGATGTGTATCTCGGACTTGCCCTTGACCGGCGGGACGGTGAAATTGAGCTTGACCTCGCCGTAGAGCACCTTTATGTCCATCGCGCCCTCGGGCGTGGCGTCCACGGTGAACTCGGTGCCGCGCACCGCGCAGACGGCGGCCGGCGTGCGGACCTCGAAGCGCTCCTTGCGCATAAGATGCGGCACGCGCACCTTCATCCTGCCGAACAGAAGGGAGAGTCGGCTGGCCATGGACTTGCGCTGCTCTATCTCCAGGCCGGAGTTCTCCCTGATCCAGATCCTGGACTTGTTGGGCATCAGCACCACGGCGGCCCCGTCCGCGCCGGTGCGCACCGCACCGCCTTCCCTTATCTCCATGTTCTTCCCGGCGGAGACCCATTCCGCGTCCCTGTCGGCCTTAACTTCCACGGAGCCGGCGAGGCTGAAGATGCTGGCCTCCTGGGCGGACGCCAGGGCCGGCACCGCCAGAATAAAACATACCGCGAATATGTGTTTCCTCATAGGGGGAAGTGTATTAGATATGACCGCTTGTGTCAACAGACGGTTTTTGGGATAATTGGGAACGGCCGCGGCCCCGGCGACGGAGGGACCGGCCCCGTTCCGCCGGCTGTTTAACTTTGCATACACAGGGAGACACCTCAATGAAAAAGACGCTTATCGCCCTCGCCTTCGCCGTACTGACCTCGGGCTGCTCCACCGCCCCCAGGCGCTCGGCCGAAGTGCCGCCCGGCTGCCCCCCCTGCCCGGCCTGCCCGCCCTGCCCGGAAGTCCCGGCAAAGCCGCCGGAGGTAAAGGCGATAATGAAGGTCGCCCCGGAGAACTACCCCTCTTTCGCGGACGCCGACTCCATGAAAGGCCTGCGCAAGGCGGCGGAGCTCAACCTGAAATACGCGCAAAACCTCAGTTCCTCGGCCATAGCCTACGATTTCGACGGCCGCAAGGTCGGCAAGCGTGAACTGGAAGCTTCCTCGGCGGAGTTCCTTAAACTGCTGGACCTGGCGAAAACCCCCGGGGAACTGGAAGCCCTCGTGAAGGAGCGCTTCGACGTCTACCAGATGACCGGCCGCGACTCGACCGGCACGGTGGTCTTCAGCTCCTACTACGAGCCCACGCTGGAAGCGAGCCCCGTAAAGACCGGCGAATACAAGTACCCGATATACGCCAAGCCGCCGGACATGATCAGCCTCAACCTGGAGGAGTTCAACGAGAAGTTCAGGGGAGAGAGACTGACCGGCATGCTCAAGGGCGACAGGCTGGTGCCCTACCTTGACCGGGACGCCATAGATTTCCGCGGCGCGCTGGACGGCAAGGGGCTGGAACTGGCCTGGTTCACCAACCGCGCCGATATCATGGACCTGCACATAGAGGGGTCCGGCCGCCTGCGCTACCCGGACGGCAAGGAGATAAAGGCCCTTTTCGCCGCCACCAACAGCCTCAAGTTCAAGGGCTGGCTGACGGCGCTGGTGGAATCCGGCGCGATGACCCGCGAGGGCCTCAGCCACGAGAAAGGGAAGGAATACATAGAAAAGAACCCTGAGAAGGAGCGCGCGATAATGACGGCCAACCGCCGCTACACCTTCTTCCGCCTGCAGGAGATAACCGACCCCGAAGAAGGCCCCGACGGCACCTACGGGCTGCCGCTGGTCGGCTGGCGCTCCGTGGCGGTCGACAACAACCTCGTGCCGATGGGCGCGCTGGCCTTCATGCGCGCCACGGTCCCCGACGTTACGGACGACGGCGAGATGAAGGGCAAAAAAGAGGACGCCCGCTTCGTCTTCTGCCAGGACACCGGCGGCGCCATCAAGGGCCCGGGGCGGATAGACTTCTTCGCCGGGAACGGCAAGAAGGCGCGGAGTTTCGCGTTCAAGCTCTGGGACACCGGCACCATCCACCTGCTGGTACTGAAGGAGAAGATATGAGGGCCGCTTTCCTGATGGCCCTTTTCGCCGTCCTGGCGGGCCCCGCCTCGGCCGCCCGCATGACGCTCAGCGGCCTCGACGTGCTGGAGCGGGACGGCTTCAAGGCGCTGCAGAACAGGCGGGTAGGTCTCATCACCAATCACACCGCCGTTAACCTTCAGGGCCGCCACGCGGCCGACCTTATGCACGAGGCCGGAGTTAAACTGGAGGCTATCTTCGCCCCGGAGCACGGCTTCCGCGGGACCGAGGGCCACGGCGCGCACATCGCCCATTCCTCCGACGCGGTCACCGGCGCGCCCATCTACAGCCTCTACGGCAGGAACATGCGCCCTTCGCCGGAGCAGCTGGCCGGGCTGGACGTCCTCGTCTTCGACATACAGGACGTGGGCGCGCGGTTCTACACCTACCTGACCACCATGGGCTACGCGATGGAGGAGGCGGCGAAGGGCGGCCTGGACTTCATCGTGCTCGACCGGCCGAACCCGATAGGGGGCCACGTCACCGAAGGCCCGCTGCTGGAACCGGATATAAAGGCCTTCACCGCCTATTTCCCGGTCCCCACGCGCCACGGCTTCACTCCCGGAGAGATGGCTTTCTTCCACAAGGACAGGATGAAACTGGACCTGCCGCTCACGGTCGTGCGCATGAGCGACTGGACCCGGGACATGTTCTTCGACGAGACCGGCCTAATCTGGACCAACCCCTCCCCGAATATCAGGAGCGTAGAGGCGGAGGTTCTTTACCCGGGGATCGGCTGTTTCGAGGCCACCAACCTCTCCGTGGGACGCGGCACGGAGTCCCCGTTCACCTGGTTCGGCGCGCCCTGGCTGGACGGCGACAGGCTGGCGGCGGACCTGAACGATATCGGGATGGCCGGGGTGGAGTTCCGCCCCGCGCGCAAGACCCCGGACTCCGACGTGCACGCCGGCAGGGAGTGCGGCGGGGTAGAGGTGCTGATAAAACAGAAGCGGGACATAAGGCCGCTGGAGATCTTCGTCTACGCCGCCTCGCTCCTTAAAAAGAACCACCCGGGCGACTTCGTCTACAAGCCGGCGGAACTTCGCAAGATGACCGGCAGCGGCCTGCTTGGTTCTGCGCTGGAGAAAGGGCGTTCCGCCGGCTCCGTGATCAAGGCTTATAACCGGGAAAGGGCCGCCTTCGAAAAGAAGCGCGGGAAATGGCTGCTTTACTGAATTTGACCCGTTCGTCCCCTATGTGTTAAACTTTTTCCCGGTAAAGTAGTGGAGGGTTATGGCAAAGATACTGGCGGTTGACGACGATCCCGAAATATCCAGCCTGGTGCAGTACACGCTGGAGTCGCTCGGCCACGAGGTCAAGGTCTGCGACAACGGCCGCGACGTGATGGACACGCTCAAGAGCTTCAAGCCCGAGCTGCTCATCCTCGACGTCATGCTGCCCGGGATCGACGGCTATTCCCTCACCAACCAGATCACCGAGGACGCCGAAACCCAGAACATACCGATAATAGTGCTCTCGGCGCTCGAGCCCTCGCGCACCATGTTCCAGCGCTTCACCCAGGTCGCCGCCTTCATGACCAAGCCGTTCAACACCGACGATTTCATGGAAGCGGTCAAGACCGCGCTGACGCCTAAGACCTGAGCGGCCTCAGGAATTCCGGGACCGTTCCCGATGCCCCTTCGTTGAAGGGGCATTTTTTTTGGCATTCGTCGCAGCCGTAGGCCCAGCCGGAGCCTTCGCCGTCGAAAGGCCCGCCGGCGGTCTCCATCGTATTATGCCAGGACAGGCATCGCGATATCTCCAGCCGCCCGCCCGACAGGGCGCCCGACGGGCAGGCCTTCTCGCACTCGCGGCAGGAGCCGCAGCCGGTGTATTCCGGCCTGGCGTCGGCCGGGAAATCCATATTGAGCGTAAAGCCCCCGATGAAGAACCAGCTGCCCAGCCGGGAATTGAGCAGCAGCGTATTGCGGCCCCGCCACCCCAGGCCGGCGGCGGCGGCCAGCGGCTTCTCCATGACCCGGGAAGTGTCGCAGAAGACCTTTCCCCCCAGCCCCGGAAAAACGCGGGCGGCGCCGTCGAGCGCGGCCTCGAGCGACTCCCTTATGACGGAGTGGTAATCGCGCGAGAGCGCGTAGCGGGAAACCTTCGGCTTTACGCCGGCCGCGCGGAGCCGCTCCAGCAGCGGGGCGTTGATCTTCCGGCGGCCCGTGTCTCGGAGGCGGGCCTCCGGATCGGCCGGCTGCAGGCCGTCGAATTCCTTTTCGAGGGCGGAGTTCCAGTAAGGAAAAAGGCAGACCAGTACCGAGCGGGCGGACGGGTCCCAGGCCCTCATGTCGGCGCGGCGCTCAGGTTCGCGGAGCAGCCAGGCGGGAGCGGGTTTAGCCTGGGCCGCCAGCGCGGCGCGGAAATCCGGCAGAGCCGCCAGCGGGCCGGCGGGCGCGACGGCGCAGGCCGCCGCGCCGGCTTCCAGCGCCAGTCTTTTCAGGGCCGCGGAATCCGCAGCGTCCATCTCAGCTGTTCGTCTCGGAAGAATACTGCCAGGCCGAGTAGGCCTTCCAGAAACGGGTGAAGAGCTTCCCGAGGAACTCGTCGCGGTCGGCCGGGCGGCCGAGTATGGCCGAGAGCGAGACCGCTTCGTTCAGTTCCTTCGGGATGGCGTTATTGAGGTTTATGCCCATGCCCAGCAGTACCCAGTCCGGGTTCTGATTGACGGAGGCCGACTCGGTGAGTACGCCGGAGATCTTGAAGAACTTCTTTTTTCGCGGATGCAGGGCGTAGACGTCGTTGGGCGCCTTGACCCGGGTGACGACGCCGTAATCCTCCTTGAGCGTCTCCGCTATCACGGAGCCGGCCATCAGGCTGAGATTGCCCAGGAAGCGGACGCTGACGCGCGGCCTTAGTATGACGGTCAGGTAAAGCCCGCCGGCTGCCGATTCCCATTTGCGCCCGAGGCGGCCCTTGCCCCCGGTCTGAGAAGCGGCTATGACGACGGTCCGTTCGTTATTGCCCTCCAGCGCCAGCTCGCGCGCGACCTCCTGGGTGGAGACCGCCTCGTCCAGGCACAGCACCTTGCTGGCGCCGGGAACATTGCCGCAGATCACATGGCCGAAAGTCTTCATTTTTTAACCTCGCTTACCTGGAAAGAGATGTCCAGCGTGCCGGCCGCCGCCGTTATGGCGCCCGACGATATCCTGTCCGCGCCCAGGCCGGCCAGGCCGCGCAGGTCCTTTAACTTTATCCCGCCCGAAAGTTCTATCTCCATCTTCGGCGCCAGGCGGCGCAGTTCGGGGATGAGCCGCCGCATCAGCGGCCGCGGCATATTATCCAGCATGAGTATGTCCGGCTTCAGGGCGGCGAAGGCCAGGGCCTGTTCGCGCGTCTGGGCCTCTATCTCCACCGGCACGCCGGGTCGGCGCGCGCGTATGCGCTTCATCAGCGCGGCCAGTTTCTCCGCGGCGCCGGGGCCCAGCATCGCGATATGGTTATCCTTTATGAGGTAGGCGTCCCAGAGGCCGCGGCGGTGATTGCGGCCGCCTCCGCGGCGGACGGCGTACTTGGCCAGAGCGCGCAGTCCGGGCTGCGTCTTGCGGGTGTCGTATATCCTGGTCCGGCCGCGGCCCAGCGCGGCGGCGTAAACGGAAGCCGCGGTGGCGATGCCGGACATGTGCTGGAGGAAATTGAGGGCGGTGCGCTCGGCCGTCAGTATGGCCCGGCCGCCGCGTATCTTCATGAGCCGGTCGCCCGGTTTTACCCTGCCGCCCTCGCGGACCAGCCTGGTCACGCGGCAGCGGGGGTCGACGATCCTGAAAACCCTCTCGGCCACCGGCGCGCCGCAGAAAGTCCCGGCCTGTTTGGCGACCATATAGCCCTCGAAGACGCCCTTCGCGGGGGCGAAGGCGAGCGTGGTCAGGTCGCCCGTACCTATATCCTCTTTGAGAGCGAGCCTTATTATAGCCTCGGCTTCTTTCATCGGTGTAAATTTTATCATTTACGGGAGCGGCCCCGCCCGGCCTTGCGCGGCTTGCCGCCGGGGCCGGCCATGTCGGCCAGCTCGAAGAGGCGGTCGCGCAGCCGCGCCGCCAGCTCGAAGTTCAGCTGGTCGGCGGCTTCCTTCATCTCGCGCTCCAGCTGAAGGCGTATGCCCTTCACGTTCTCCGGCTTCACCGCCACGGCGGAGAGGTCCTTGACCAGGTCGTAGCCGCGTTCCCGGTCGGCCTCGTAGAGTTCCAGCCCCGCCAGCTCGCGGCGGGCCACGCTTTCGGGTTTTATGCCGTGCTTCTCGTTGTATTCGATCTGCATCTTCCGCCGGCGGTCCATCTCGTCCAGCGCGCGGCCCATCGAGCCGGTGCGCCTGTCGGCGAAGAGCAGCACCTCTCCGCATTTGTTGCGCGCGGCTCGGCCGGCTATCTGCATCAGCGTGGTCTCGCTGCGCAGGAAACCCTCGTTGTCCGCGTTGAGTATGGCGACCAGCGAGACCTCGGGAATGTCCAGCCCTTCGCGCAGCAGGTTTATGCCCACCAGCGCGTCGAACTCCCCCCGCTTGAACTGCCCCAGTATGTCCAGCCGCTCAAGCGTGTCCATGGAGGAATGTATGTATTTCGCGCGCACGCCCTTGCCGGCCAGGAACTCGCTGAGGTCCTCGGCGGTCTTCTTGGTCAGCGTAAGCACCAGGGTGCGTTCTTTAAGTTTAGCGCGCTTCTCTATCTCTTCGGTCAGCGCTTTCACCTGCCCTTTGAGCGGCAGCACCCGCACGGGCGGGTCGGTCAGGCCGGTCGGGCGGATTATCTGCTCTGCGATGGCCGTCCTGCCCGCGAGCCCGAGCTCGTAGGGCCCCGGCGTGGCCGAAACGTAGACCGTGCGCGGGCGCAGCGCCTCGAACTCGTCGAACTTGAGCGGGCGGTTGTCGAGCGCCGAAGGCAGGCGGAAGCCGAAGTCCACCAGCGTCTGCTTGCGGCTGCGGTCGCCGGCGTACATGCCGCGCACCTGCGGGACGGTGACATGCGACTCGTCGACGAAGAAGAGGAAATCCTCGGGGAAATAATCGAAAAGGCAGGCCGGGCGCTCGCCGGCTGGCCGGCCCGCCAGGTGGCGCGAATAGTTCTCTATGCCGTGACAGTAGCCGGTCTGGGCCAGCATCTCCATGTCGTAGCGGGTGCGCTGCTCCAGCCGCTGCGCCTCGACCAGCTTGTTCTCTTTCTTCAGGACGGCGAGCCGCTCCGCGAGCTCGGCCGAGATGAGCTTGAGCGCCTCCCCGATCTCGGCCTGAGTGGAGACGAAGTGGTTGGCCGGGTATATCCAGGCGTGCTTATGCTCTTTGAGCTCGGCTCCGGTCAGCGGGTCGAATTCGACTATGGACTCGACCGCGTCCGAAAGCTGTATCCGGAAGGCCGTCTCGGAATCGCCGGGAAAGATGTCGACGAAAGCCCCGCGCGGGCGGAACTTGCCGCGCGAGAGCTCCAGGTCGTTGCGCTCGTACCGTATGGCCACCAGCCGCTCCGTCAGTTCCCTGCGCCCGAGCGGGCGGCCCTTCTCGATATAGAGGCCCATCTTGGCGAAGTTCTCGGGCGAGCCGATATTGTAGATGCACGAGACCGAGGCGACCACGATGGTGTCCGGCCGCGAGAGGATGGAGGCGGTGGCCTTCAGGCGCAGCTTGTCGAGCTGCTGGTTGATGGCCGAGTCCTTCTCTATATAGGTGTCGGTGGAAGGAATATACGCTTCGGGCTGGTAATAATCGTAATAGGAAACGAAATACTCCACGGCGTTGTCGGGGAAGAAGGTGCGGAACTCGGAGTAGAGCTGGGCGGCCAGCACTTTATTCGGGGATATTATCAGCGCCGGCCTGTTCATCTCCGCTATGAGCGAGGCCATGGTGAAGGTCTTGCCCGAGCCGGTCACGCCCAGCAGCACCTGGTCGCGCAGGCCGCCGTCGAGGCCGGCGCGCAGCTTCTTTATCGCCGCCGGCTGGTCGCCCGCCGCCCTGAACGGCGCCTTCAGCTTGAACTTGCCCGTCATACTATCGATTCTACCAAATAGGAACAACTATGCCGGGTGCTGGCGGGGCATCACTACGCAAAGACGCGCTCGTACACCGTACTCGCGCTCCGACCTCGGCCCTCGCGCTCGTATGCGCCTTCGCTTCCGCGAGGAGCAAAGCACCGTACGCTGCGGCGCATACTCCGTAAGCTCGGGCCTTCGGACGGCTTTGCTTAAGTGATGCCCCGCCATCCCCCGGCTGTCTCCTTATGGGACGCTGGACGGGCAAGGCTCCCTCGCCGGGCCTTCCGAAGCCACATCGGAGGCTTTCCCCAAGCGGAGCGAGGGTACCGCCTCCGGCGGACGGGCATGAATGTCTGAGGCCTAGCGCGCTATGCGCGCAGGCCGAGTTCGTGCCAGGCCGAGCGCAGCGCCGGGTGCATTCCGGAAAGCCGAACCCGTGGCGAAGTGAAGGCCCGGCGAGGGAGCCTGCGGCGTTTTTTCGTGGTTAGTCCCCGGCAGCACCCGGAATAGTTACCCCTATTTGATAGAATTTCAGCATGTCCTACAGGGCGCAGATAACGGTGGCCGCCAGCGCGGGCTTCTGCCCGGGCGTCAAAGGCGCCATCGACAAGGTCCTCGAACTGGCCGCCGCCGGCAAAGGCCCCATCTACACTCTGGGGCCGCTCATCCACAACAAGCAGGTCATACAGACGCTGGAAGAAAAGGGCGTGCGGGCCGTAAGGGAAGCCTCCGAGATAAAGGAAAAGGGCGCCACGCTGGTCATCCGCGCCCACGGCATACCTCCGGAACTGGAATCGGCGGTCAGGGCGCTGGACCTCAATGTCGTGGACGCCACCTGCCCGCTGGTCAAGCGGGTGCACCGCAACATAAAAGAATGGGCGGACAAGGGCTACGACACCGTCATCGTGGGCGACGCCGACCACGCCGAGGTCGTGGGACTTATGGGCTATACCGCCGGCCGCGGCCATGTAGTCAGCGGTCCGGAGGAGGCCGCGCGCCTGCCGCGCCTGGAGAAGGCCAACATTGTCGCACAGACCACGCAGGAGACCGACGTCTTCCTTAAGACGGTCGAGGCGCTGCGCCAGAACACCGGAGAGCTGATAATCTCCAACACCATCTGCGCCCCGACGAAGCAGCGCCAGCAGGAGACCGTAGAACTCTCCCGCCGCAGCGGACTGGTGATAGTCGTCGGAGGCAAGAACTCCGCCAATACGGCGCGCCTTTTCCAGATCTGTTCCGGCCTCGCCCCGCGCGCCGTACACATAGAGCGCGAGGACGAGCTTTCCCCGGAACTCTTCGACGGCGCGTCCTCCGTCTTCATAACCGCCGGCGCGTCCACGCCCGCCTGGATGATAGAGAAGGTCCTGACCCGCGCGCGCGAACTGACCGAGGTACGCCGCTCCCCGTTCATAGCCCGCCTGGAGTTCCTCTGGCTGCTGACGGTCACCAGCTGCGTCTTCACAGCCGCAGCGGCGGTAGCGCTGGCCTACGCCTCGATGCGCCTCCAGGGCCTGCCTATCGGCTACGAGATGCTGGCGCTGGCCGGCCTCTTCGTCTTCAGCCTGCACCTGACCAACCGCGCCGCCGAAAAAGGCACGGCCGTGCCCGACAGGGCGAAGCACCTTCTCTTCGTCCGCTTCGGCCGGGCCACCCGCGCCGTGGCCCTTCTGGCCGGCGTGGCGGCCATAGCGCTGGCCGCAGGGACCACCGGCCCCCTCGCCCTGCTGCTCACCGCTTTCTTCTGGGGGATGGGCATGCTGTACCCTTACAAAATGCCCCTGGGCCTGGACTCTTTGGCGAAATTCCCCGGTTCCAAGGACATCATGACCGCGCTGGGCTGGGCCTTCGTCTGCGCGGCCCTGCCTGCCCTCTCATACGGCTCTCTCGCCTACAAATCGTCCCAGCTCGCCGCGGTCTTCGCCTTCACGCTGGTCTTCGCGCGCTCGGTCATGTTCGGCATCAGCCACGTGCACAGCGACATGATAGTGGGAAAAGAGAACTTCTACAAGGCGGCCGGCCCCAAGGCCACCTACGCGGCCGTCCTGTCCATCTTCATCTTCATGGAGGGCGTGCTGATAGCGCTCAAGAACATGGCGTGGAAGGAGCCGCTGGTCAACGCGATGATAGCGGGGATGTTCTACTACCTGGGGCTGATGATCTTCTTCTACTTCCGGCGGATGCCGGAGAAGACGCTGGCGGAAACGCTGATAGACAGCCAGTTCCTCATCCTGGCCGGGCTCGTCTGGATCTCCTGATCACTTCCTGTTGAATTCTTCGCGGAGCTTCAGCCGCCCGCGCAGCAGGCGCGACTTGAGCGCCCCGACGGTGATATTGAGCACCTTCGCGGCCTCTTCCAGCGACATTTCCTGGATGTCGACGAGCGTTATCGCCATCCTGTAGTCCACCGGCAGGGCCGAAAGCGCCCTGGCGACGCTCTCGGAAAGGTCTTTCTTTATGGATTCCTCGTGGGCTACGGCGTCCCTGACGTCCTTTATGTCCTCGAGGCTGACGAGCTTCTCGCGCTTCTTGCGGCGGAACTTCATCCAGCAGTTGTTGGCGGCTATGCGGTAAAGCCAGGTGCTGAAGCCCGACCTGCCCTTGAAATCCTTTATCTTGGTGAAGGCGGTCAGCATGGTCTCCTGGTAGACGTCCTCCGCCTCCGACGGCAGGCCGCTGCAGACATAATGCGCCAGGCCGTAGATGCGGTCCTTGTGCATCTTTATCAGCTCCTCGAAGCTGGCGATGTCGCCGTCCTTCGCCTTGGCGATGAGGGCCTCTTCCTTCCCGTCCATATTCCGATTATACACAAAAGTGATAAAATAACGCCGTCACACAGGGGGCAGTTAGCTCAGCGGTAGAGCAATCGCCTTACACGCGATGGGTCACAGGTTCGAATCCTGTACTGCCCACCACCTATCTCCCAAGGGGCCCCGAAACATGACCGACGAAAAGCGCGACGACCTTCCCAAAGAAGAGGTACTGGCCGAGGACGGAGTGGAACTCGTCGACGAACCGGAGAAAGGCCCCGAGGACATAAAAGACCCCGAGCAGATAGAGCTCAAGTGGTTCCGGGAGGTCTACCAGGGCGACAACATGAAGCAGCTCACGCTTCGCGCCGTCGTCATGGGGGCTTTCCTGGGCGGCTTCATGTCGCTCTCCAACCTCTACATCGGCCTCAAGACCGGCTGGGGCCTGGGCGTCGCCATCACGGCCTGCATACTCTCCTACACCATATGGAAGACGCTGATGACGGTCATGCCGTTCCTGTTCAGGGAGGAGATGACCATCCTCGAGAACAACTGCATGCAGTCCACGGCCTCTTCGGCGGGCTACTCCACCGGCGGCACCATGGTCTCGGCGATCTCCGCCTACCTTATAATCACCGGCACGCACATGTCCTGGCAGGTGCTTACCGTCTGGACGATATTCCTGGCGATGCTGGGCGTCTTCATCGCCATCCCGATGAAGCGGCAGATGATAAACATCGAGCAGCTCAAGTTCCCCAGCGGCATAGCCGCCGCCGAGACGCTCAAAAGCCTGCACTCGAAGGGCAAGGAGGCCTCGGACAAGGCCAAGGCCCTGGGACTGGGCGGCCTCTTCGGCGCCGGGCTGGTTCTCCTGCGCGATAAGGGGATACGCTTCTCCCACAAGGACGTCTTCGGGCTGGACCTGTCTATCCCGGGCCTCATCCCTTTCAAAGGGCACATAAAGGGGCAGCCCCTTGAGAAATGGACCTTCTCCTTCGAGATAAGCGCCATACTGGTGGCGGCCGGCGCCATCATCGGCTGGAAAATGGCCTGGTCGCTGCTGCTCGGCGGCGTGGTCACCTACGGCGTACTCGCTCCCTGGGTGGCCGGCATGCCGCCTACGGAAGCCGGCGTGATGGCCATCGACGTTTCGAAGCTGGGCTACCGGGCCATCGTGCAATGGAGCACCTGGGCCGGCGCCGCCATCATGGTCACCTCGGGCCTTTTCATGTTCGCGCTGCAGTGGAAGACCGTCAAGCGCGCCTTCAGCGGCCTGGCCGGCGCCTTCAATCCCCGCGCCGACAGGCAGGACGACCCGATGGCGCGCATAGAGGTGCCCGGTTCCTGGTTCATCGGCGGCACTTTCGTGGCCGGCCTCGGCTGTATCTTCGTGCTGCACTACGCCTTCAACACCAGCTGGTGGATGGGCCTGGTAGCCGTAGCGCTGACCTTCGTGCTGGCGATGGTGGCCGCGCGCGCCACCGGAGAGAGCGACATCACCCCGATAGGCGCGATGGGCAAGATCACCCAGCTGACCTTCGGCGTGCTGGCTCCGTCCAACATGACGACCAACCTGATGACCGCCTCGGTCACGGCTGGCGCGGCCGGCTCCACCGCCGACCTGCTGGTGGACCTCAAGAGCGGCTACCTGCTGGGCGCCAACCCGCGCCAGCAGTTCATAGCGCAGTTCCTCGGCATCTTCGCCGGCACGCTGGTCGTGGTGCCGGCCTTCTACCTGCTGGTGCCCGACGCCTCGGTGCTCGGCTCCGACAAATGGCCCGCGCCCTCGGCGCAGGTCTGGGCCGCGGTGGCCAAGCTCCTCTCCAGCGGCATAGGCTCGCTGCACCCGGCGGCGCGCAACGGCCTGATCATAGGCGGGCTGGTGGGCCTGATAATACCGGCGCTCGAGCTGATGTTCCCGAAGAAGCGCAAGTACATACCGTCGGCGATGGGCCTCGGTCTTTCGATGGTCATCCCCTTCTTCAACTCGCTGTCGATGTTCATCGGGGGCCTGATAGCGCTGATCATAGAGCGGACCAACAAGCCGGCCGCCGACAAGTACATCATCCCGGTCAGCTCGGGCATCATAGCCGGCGAGTCGCTGATGGGCGTGACCATAGCGCTGACCGACGCCCGGGACATGGTTACCGAGGTCATCGGCCGGGTCAGGGCCGTGCTCGGGCGCTGACAGGGCGATTTGCCACGACGGCCCCGGTTTTGATATTATTTACGCGTTCCCGTGGGGTCGTGGTGTAGCCTGGTTTAACACGCCGCCCTGTCAAGGCGGAGACCGCGGGTTCGAATCCCGTCGACCCCGCCAAATTTCCTGCAAAGGAAATTTGGTTGCAGTAACATCCGCTAGCGCCCGCATTTGCCGCACTTTTTCCGACGGAAAAATAAATTTCAGATTTATTTTCTTCCCGCCT
>JAVHLJ010000018.1 GCA_031082205.1 Elusimicrobiales bacterium | reverse complement strand
GTCTCCCGCTCCGCCGCGCCGGCCGGCCTGCCCCTGGGCGCCGCCTGGGTCCGCGCGGCCGACATAACGGCCACTTTCTCCCACGCCGCCGCCGGGTTCCACGGCCGCCCCTCCGAAAAGCTCAAGGTCGTCGGCGTCACCGGCACCAACGGCAAGACCACCATAACCTACATGCTGGAAGCCGTGCTGTCTCGGCTGGGCATGAAGCCGGGCGTGATCGGCACCATCAACTACCGCATCGGCGGGGAAGTGGTCTCCCAGGCGCCCAATACAACGCCGATGGCGCCCGACCTCCACGGCCTCCTGGCGCGCATGGTCTCGGCAGGCTCCCGCGCCGCGGTAATGGAGGTCTCTTCCCATTCGCTGGCGCTGGGGCGCGCGGATTCGGTGAAGTTCGACTGCGCCGTCTTCACCAACCTGCAGAGCGACCATCTCGATTTCCACAAGGACAGGGAGAATTACCTGCGCGCCAAGCTCAGGCTTTTCAGCCTGACGGCGGACTCAGGCAAGGCGGGGAGAGCGGCCGTGGTCAACGCCGACGAACCCTCGGCGGCGGATTTTACGCGGGCCGCGGCGGGGGCGAAGGTCCTCACCTACTCGCTCGACAGGACCGCCGATATAACGGCCGGCGGCCCCGTTTACGGTCCTGGCGGGATAAGTTTCGTCCTGCGCACTCCGGCAGGCGAGGCCCCCGTAAAAATACGGCTCTTCGGACGCCACAATCTCTACAACGCCCTTGCCGCGGCCGGGGCCGCCCACGCGCTGGGCGTGCCGCCCGCTGACATAGCCGCCGGGCTGGAGGCGCTGGAAAAAGTGCCGGGCCGGCTGGAGCCGGTGCGGGCCGGGCAGGATTTCTCCATCTTCGTCGACTACGCTCACACCGCCGACGCGCTCGAGAGCGTCCTCAAAAGCCTGCGCGGGGCGCACGGCGGCCGCCTGCTGACCGTCTTCGGCTGCGGCGGCGACCGGGACCGGACCAAGCGCGCGCCGATGGGCCGCGCGGCCTGCGCGCTTAGCGACAGGGCTTTCATCACCAGCGACAATCCGCGCACCGAAGACCCGGACGCGATAATAGCGGAGATAGAAACCGGCGTTAAGGGCGAATACTCCAATTACACGCTGATCCCCGACAGGCGAACGGCCATACGCGCGGCCGTCGCCGCCGCCGGCCCCGGCGACATCGTCCTCATAGCCGGCAAAGGCCACGAGGATTACCAGATAGTCGGCCGCGAGACGCTGCATTTCAGCGACGCAGAAGAGGCCGCCCTCGCCGTGAAGGCGCGCAAGGGAGAGCGATGAAGCTGGGACTCGACCTGGCGAGGCTGGCGGAGGCCGCGGGGGGAAAACTCCTCGCGGGAGACACCCGCGCCCCTTTCGACGCTTTCCTGACGGATACCCGGGCCTTAAAAGCGGGCGATTATTTCTGGGCGCTGGCGGGCGAGAAGCACGACGCGCACGACTTCCTGGCCTCCACGCTGGCGGCCTCGCCGGCCGGCTGGATCTGCCGGGAGGACCGGCTGCCCGCGGGCCCCAGGCCGCCGGCGGTAGTGGCAGTGAAGGACACGCTCAAGGCCCTGCAGTCGCTGGCCGCCTTCCACAGGCGCCGCTTCTCGCCCGCGACCGCGGCCGTTACCGGCTCCAACGGCAAGAGCACGGTCAAGGAGATGCTCTTCTCCGCGCTCTCGCAGGCCGGGCCCGCCTGCTCCAACAAGGGGAACCTCAACAACCAGTTCGGCCTGCCGCTCTCCCTGCTGGAATTGTCTGCGGAGCATCGCTACGCGATATTCGAGATGGGCGCCTCGCGCCGGGGGGACATAGCCGAGATAGCCCCGCTTGCCGCTCCCTCCGTCGGGGTGATAACCAACATAGGGCCCTCGCACCTGGAGAAGTTCGGCGACCTGGAGACCGTGTTCCTGACCAAGACGGAGCTGGCCGATTCGCTGGCGCCGGGCGGCAGGCTGGTCTATAACGCCGACGACGATATGCTGCGCCGGCTCGCCGGTCGCCCCTCCGCCGTCACTTTCGGCCGCTCGCCGGCGGCCGATTACCGCGTGCTGGAAAAAGGCGGTTTCGCCATAGCCGAGAAGGCCGGCGAGTTCGCGGTATCGCTGCCCCAGGACAGCCCGCATAACCGGCTAAACGCTGCCGCGGCCTGGGCCGCCGCCCGGGAACTCGGCCTGGAGCCTGCGCTCATAAAGAAAGGGCTGGAAAACTTCAAGCCGCCGCCGATGCGCATGCAGGAGATCAGGATAGCCGGCTCGCGCGTGCTGCTGGACGCCTATAACGCCAACCCCCAGTCGATGGCTGCCGCGCTGGCCGCCGCGGCCCTCGCCGAAGGGCCCAGGTACCTGGCGCTGGGGGACATGAAAGAACTGGGGCGCTACTCGGAGAAATACCACCGGGACCTGGCCGCCCTCATCGCCGCCGCCGGGCCGGAGAAGGCGTTCCTGGCCGGGCCCGAGATGCGCGCCGCGGCCGACGAGCTGGCCGCGCGCTTCCCGTCGGTAAGAGCGGTGTACGCCGCCGACCAGGCGCAATGGCGGGAAGAGTTCCGGGGCCTGCTCGCCGCCGGAAGGGGCTTCTTCCTGGTCAAGGCCTCCCGCTCGATGCGCTTTGAGAATCTCCTGGAAGGACTCTGAACCATGCTCTATTATCTCCATGAATTCCGCGACTTCTTCAGCCCCCTGAACGTCTTCCAGTACATAACCTTCCGCGCCGGCGGAGCGGTAGTGACCTCCTTCCTGCTGAGCCTGGCCTTCGGCCCCTGGCTCATCAGGAAACTCAAGTCCTACAAGATAGCGCAGGTGCAGCGCACTGACGGGCCGCAGACCCACCTGGCCAAGCAGGGCACCACCACGATGGGCGGCCTGCTGATCTTCCTGACCATGATGGCCGGCACGCTGCTCTGGGCCAGGCCCGACAACCGCTTCATCCTGCTGCTGGCCTTCGTCAGCGTGGTGCTGGCCTTCACCGGCTGGATGGACGATTACAAGAAGCTGGTGCGCAAGGACCCGCGCGGGGCCTCGTCGGGCTTCAAGTTCTCGCTGCAGATCTTCACCGCCGTCGCCGCGGCCGTGTACCTCGCTGTAAGCCCGCCCAACCCCCAGTTCGCCAACCTCCTTTTCGTGCCCTATACCAAGGGCCTCATGCTGGACCTGGGGCTCCTCTACGCGGCGCTGGTCATGCTTATAATCATCGGCTCCTCCAACGCCGTGAACCTGACCGACGGCCTGGACGGACTCGCGGCGGGCACCATAGTCTTCGCCGCGCTCACCTTCGCCGTCGTCGCCTACTCCGCCGGCAACGTCAAGATCGCCTCGTACCTCAAGATAATATACGTCGAAGGCGCGGGAGAGATAACCGTCTTCCTGGCGGCGATGATAGGCGCCTGCCTGGGCTTCCTCTGGTTCAACGCCTACCCGGCCGAGGTGTTCATGGGCGACACCAGCTCGCTGTTCCTGGGCGGCGCGATAGGCGTCTCGGCCATAGCGGTCAAGCAGGAACTGCTGCTGCCGGTGGCCGGCGGCATCTTCCTGGCCGAGACGCTCTCGGTAATACTCCAGATGGGTTCGTACAAGCTGCGCAACAAGAAGCGCCTTTTCCTGATGGCGCCGCTTCATCATCACTTCGAACTCAAGGGCGTGGCTGAATCCAAGGTCACGATACGCTTCTGGATAGCCGGCATCATGCTGATGCTGCTGGCTCTCTCATCCCTCAAGATAAGGTAGGCACATGGACGCACTTCTGCTGAGCAGACTGCAGTTCGCGGTTACCGCGGGTTTCCACTTCCTCTTCGTTCCGCTGACGATAGGGCTGGCGCTGCTCATAGCCGTCATGGAGACGCTGGCCTACATCAAGAAGGACGAACTCTACCTGGACATGGCCAAGTTCTGGGGGAAGCTGTTCCTGATAAACTTCGCCGTCGGCGTGGTGACGGGCATAACTCTGGAGTTCCAGTTCGGCATGAACTGGGCGGCCTACTCGGTCTTCGTGGGCGACGTCTTCGGCGCGCCGCTGGCCATAGAGGCCACCACCTCCTTCTTCCTGGAATCGACTTTCATCGGCGTCTGGATGTTCGGCTGGAAGAGGGTCTCGCGGGGGATGCACCTGCTCTCCATCTGGCTGGTCGCTATAGGCACCAACCTCTCGGCGCTCTGGATAATACTGGCCAACGGCTGGATGCAGAACCCGGTAGGCTACGCGGTGCGCAACGGCCGCGCGGAAATGACCGACTTCGCGGCGCTCACGCTGAACCCCTACGGCTGGACCATGTTCTTCCACACCGTGCTGGCGGCCTGGACCGTGGCGGCCTTCTTCGTCATGGGGGTCTCCGCCTGGCACCTGCTCAGGAACAACAGGCCGGATTTCTTCGGCCGCTCGTTCCGGCTGGGCGCCTTCATGGCGCTGGCCTCCTCTCTTGGCGTGCTGGGCGCCGGGGACTTCAACGGCATGATGACGGCGAAGCTGCAGCCCGCCAAATTCGCGGCCATGGAGGGAGTCTGGGAGACCGGGAAGGGCGTGCCGTACAACCTGCTGGTCCTTCCCGACCCGGCCAATGAGCGCAACCGCGTCGAGACGCTGGGGATACCCAAGCTGCTGAGCTTCATGGCCTTCAAGGACGCGGACGCCGAGATAAAAGGCCTCAAGGACTTCCACCCGGACGACCGCCCTCCGTTCTGGCCGGTATTCCTCGGCTTCAAATTGATGGTGGGGCTGGGCATGTTCTTCATCGCTTTCTCGGCGGCCGCCTCCTGGCTTTCGTTAAGGGGGGCGGTGCAGCGCTATCCTCTTTTCCTCAAGGCGGCCCTGGCCGCGATACCGCTGCCTTACCTGGCCAACCAGCTCGGCTGGATAGTGACCGAGGTGGGCCGCCAGCCATGGATCGTCTACGGCCTGATGCGGACCTCCGAGGGGCTGTCCCCCAACGTGGGAGCGGGACAGGTCGCTTTCTCGCTGGTATCGCTGGGATTTGTCTACGCGGCCCTAGGGGCGCTGGGGATCTTCCTGACCGTAAAATACGCGGCCGCCGGCCCCGCGGCGCCGGCGGGGAGGGCGTGATGGACCTCAATACCTTCTGGTTCCTCGTCTGGGGCCTGCTCTGGGCGGTATACCTGGCGCTGGACGGCTTCGACTTCGGCGCCTGCATGGCGCATAATTTCATAGCCCGCACGCCCGACGAACGGCGCGTGGTGATCAACACGATCGGCCCCGTCTGGGACGGCAACGAGGTGTGGCTGGTGACGGCCGGCGGCGTGACCTTCGCGGCGTTCCCGCCGGTCTACGCCTCTCTTTTCAGCGGCCTCTACACGGCGATGTTCCTTCTGCTGCTCTCGCTCATCTTCCGCGGCGTGTCCTTCGAGTTCAGGGGCAAGGTGGAGGGAGAAGGCTGGCGCCGGTTCTGGGACCTGTCCATAGCCGCCGGCGGCTTCCTGCCCGCCCTGCTGTTGGGCGTCTTCTTCGGCAACCTCTTCCGCGGCTTCCCGCTGGAAGGAGGCACGATAATGTCCGGATTCTTCGACCTGCTCAATCCCTACGCGCTCCTCACGGCGGTCTTCTTCATGATCGTCTTCCTGCACCACGGTCTGCTGTGGCTGGCGCTGCGCGCGGGCGGCCCGCTGGCCGAAAGGTCGGCGGCGGCCGCCTCCCGGGCCTGGCCCCTGGTCGCGCTGCTCTTCCTGTCCTTCATCGCGGCGTCCCGGTACGCGACCCCGCTGTTCTCCAACTACGAGGCCCGCCCGCTGCTCTACCTGCTGCCGCTGGCCGCCGCCGCCGGCCTGGCGAGGTCCAGGGCCGGCTTCGCCGCCTCGCAGCGCGGGGCTTTCCTCGGGTCCTTCGTCTTCATAATCGCCCTTGTCTTCACCGGCCTGGCCGGCATGTTCCCCGACCTGGTGCCGGCCATCGGCGAGAGGGGGGCCGGGCTCACGGCTTACAACTCCGCCTCCGGCGCCTATACCCTCAAAGTGATGACGGCCGTGGTGGCGGTCTTCGTTCCCGCGGTCATCGCCTACCAGCTCTGGGTTTACAAGGTGTTCAGCCCCAAACTGACCACGGAGAACCTCAAGGACCTGGGGCATTACTACTGATATGTTCAGGCCGGCCGGATTCAAAGGGAAAAAGGCCCTCGTGATAGGCGCGGGGCGCTCGGGCCTGGCCGCCGCCCGGCTGCTGGCGAAAAAAGGGTTCCGCGCGCTGCTGAGCGATTCCGCTCCGATGCGGGCGCTTAAACCCAGGCTCAGAGACCTGCCGGCGTCCGTCGAGGCGGAGGCGGGGGGGCACAGCGATAAAATACTGGAATGCGGCTTCGCGGTGAAGAGCCCGGGCCTGCCCGCGCGCGCGCCGGTATTCAAAAAGCTCAAGGCCGCCGGCATACCGGTTTTCAGCGAGATAGAGGTCGCGCTGGCGTTCTCGAAGGCGGGCAAGGTCCTGGCCGTCACGGGCACCAACGGCAAGACCACCACGACGGAACTGCTGGGCCTGCTGATGAAAGCAGCGGCCAAAAGACGCGGAGCCCGCGCCTTCGTCTGCGGCAATCTCGGCGTGCCGGCGGCGCTCATGGCCCCCAAGGCCGGACCGAAGGACGCGCTGGTCATGGAACTCTCCAGCTACCAGCTCGAGGACAGCACGGCCCTCTCTCCCGACGCGGCCTGCGTGCTCAATATAACGCCGGACCACCTGGACCACCACGGGAGCCTGTCCTCCTATGTCGCGGCCAAGGCTAAAGTTTTCTCCGGACAGCGGGCCGGCGCGGCCTGCGTCTTCAACTACGAGGACGCCGTCTGCCGGCGCCTCGCGCGGCGCTGCCCTTCGCGCGTCCTCTTCTTCTCTTCCCGCCGGCGAGGAGGCGGGCTCAGCGCCTGGGCGGAGGACGGCAGGCTGGCGTTCAGGACGGGAGCGGCCGCTTTTACCGTCGCGCCTCCGCGGCTGCCCGGCCGCCACAACCTGGAGAACGCCATGTGCGCCGGGCTGATGGCGCTGTCCTGCGGCGCGCGCCCGGCCGACCTGCGGGCCGTATTCGCCGCCTTCAGGGGCGTCGAGCACCGCATCGAGACCGCGCGGGTCCTGCGCGGCGTGACCTACATAAACGATTCCAAGGCGACCAACGTCGATTCCACGGCCACCGCGCTGCGCGCCCTGGCGGGGAAAAAGAACATCTGGCTGATACTCGGGGGGCTGGACAAAGGCGTGCCGTACGCTCCCCTCAGGCCCCTGATAAAGTCGTCGGTAAAAAAAATGCTCACCATCGGCAAGGCGGCGCCCCTGATAGAGAAGCAGCTGCGCGGCGCGGCCCCCGCTGAACGGGCCGGAACGCTGGAGCGGGCGCTTAAAAATGCCGCGGCCGCGGCGGAACACGGTGACATCGTCCTTCTCTCGCCCGCCTGCGCCTCGTTCGACCAGTTCCGGGACTTCGAGCACCGCGGCGCCGAATTCAAGCGCCTCGCCGGGAGACTGAAGTGAGGCGCAGCTTTGCGCCGGCGCGCGGCGGCGGCCGCGGCCCCTTCGCCGGGCTTTTCACCTCGCGCAGCCTGCGTTACGCGGATTACCACTTCCTGGTAGCGGTGGCGGCGCTGCTGATGATAGGACTGGTCTCGCTCTATTCCGCCAGCGCCATCTACGCCGAGAACAAGGGCCTCCCCTCCTTTTTCTACCTGAAGCGCCAGTTGATCTGGACCTTCGCGGGCCTGGGCGCCATGTGGCTGGCCATGAACCTGGAACTCGAGAAGTTCCGGAAATTCATAAAGCCGCTGATGATGCTGACGCTGGCCCTGCTGGTCGTGACGCTGTTCATGCCGCCTATCGCGAACGTGAAGCGATGGATACCGCTGGGCTTCATGAACCTGCAGGTCAGCGAATTCGCCAAGCTCGCGGTGGTCCTCTACCTGGCCGACTATTTCGACAAGAACATAAGCCGCATACTCAAGGACTGGCGGCACCTGATAAAGCCGCTGACTGTCACGCTGATCACGCTGGCGCTGATAGGCATGCAGCCGGACCTGGGCACGCCGGCGCTGATCTTCGGTGTGGCGCTCATGATGCTGTTCTGCTCGGGCGTGCGGCTGCGCTACATACTGGCGCCCCTGGGCGTCGGGCTCCTCATCTTCATAGAGGAGCTGATCCGCAAGCCTTACCGCATAGCCCGCCTAAAGAACTTCCTCTCGCCCTGGGACGACGCCTCGGGCACGGGGTACCAGCTGGTGCAGTCGCTTCTGGCCATCGGCTCGGGCGGCTGGTTCGGCGTCGGGCTGGGCGCGTCCAAGCTCAAGCTGATGTACCTGCCTGAGCCGCACACCGACTTCATCTTCCCGGTGGTCGCCGAGGAGCTGGGGCTGCTCGGCTCGCTGCTGATAGCGGGGCTTTTTGGATACCTTCTCCTGCGCGGCCTCAAGCTGGCCCGCAACGCCACCTCATTCTTCTCGGCCATAGCGGCTTCCGGCATGGTGCTGGTCATCTGCCTGCAGGCGTTCTTCAACATGGCCATGACGCTGGGCCTGACTCCCACCAAGGGAATACCGCTGCCTTTCTTCTCCTACGGCGGCTCGTCCATGATCACCATGCTTATAGCGGCCGGCTTCGTTCTCAACGTCTCGGCCCACAGGAAGGCCGATCTATGACGGTAGTTAAGAAGAGGCGCGCGCTGATAGCCGCCGGGGGGACGGGCGGGCACTTCTATCCCGGCCTGGCGCTGGGCCGCGAGCTGGCCCGGAGGGGCTGGCAGGTGCTTTTCATGGTTAAAGAGGGGGATCTCTCCGCCCCGGCGCTGGACGCCGAGGGCCTGGCTTACGCGGAGATACCGGCCGCCGCCCTGCCGCGCTCGCTGAACCCCCTGCGGCACCTTCGCTTTCTGCTGAAGTTCCTGGCCGGGCTTCGCGGGACCTGGCGCGTACTTGCCGATTACGCTCCCGACGCGGTCTTCGGCGCCGGCAGCTATGTCTCTTTCCCGGCGGTGCTCCTGGCCTGGCTGCGGGGGATCCCGAGGATAATACACGAGTCCAACGCCGTCTTCGGACTGGGCAACAGGCTAGCCGGGGCTTTATGTCCGGCGGTGGCGCTGGGCCTTCCCGTAGAGGCGGACCCGTTCCCCGGGAAAACAGTAATGACCGGGACACCGGTACGAGGGTCCATACCGCCAAAGATCTCCCGGGATGAGGCCAGGGAACGTCTGGGCCTGAGGCGTCCGGTCCCGCTGATCGCCTCTTTCGGAGGCAGCCAGGGAGCGGCCGCCCTCAACTCGGCGCTCGCCGCGGCGGCCGGCGGATTGAAGGCCGCCGGCGCCGACTTCCAGGTCCTGCACGTAGCGGGAAAGGGCAACGCGGAAAAGACAAGACAGGCCTACGAGGCAGCGGGACTCGGCGGGGACCCGGGCGTGAAGGTAATGGATTATTGCGCGGAGATGGACCTGCTCTACGCCGCGGCCGACATAATAGTCTCAAGGGCCGGGGCCAGCACCGTGGCCGAGCTGGCGGCCGTAAAAAAGCCCGCCATTCTGGTCCCACTGCCTGCCTCGGCCGGCGGACACCAGCGCGCCAACGCGGCCGTGCTGGCCCGCGCCGGGGCGGCCGTAAGCCTGCCGCAGGACGCGGGCCTGCCGGAGGCCCTGGCGGCGGAACTGCGCCGCCTGCTGGACGGCGAAAAGTCGGCGTCTGCGACGGCGGCGGCCTACGACAGGGCCGGCGTGCCGGACCCGCGGGGGGCCGCGGCCGCGCTGGCCGACCTTATGGAAGGGAAAAATTCACGCGGTTGAAGAGCACGGAGGTGTCATGGAAATAGAGAAAGGGTCCAAGTGGGTTAAATTCGACCTGATGGAACGCTTCATGCGAGACGTTTTCAAGGGCGTGGGCGTGCCGGCGGGCGACGCGGCCGTCTGCGCCGAAGTCCTGATAACCGCCGACAAGCTGGGCATAGACTCTCACGGCGTCTCGCGCCTCAAACCGATCTACTACGACAGGATAAAGCAGGGCATACAGCTGGCGAAGACCAGGTTCGAGATAGTGAAGGACACCCCGACCACCGCGGTCGTCGACGGCCACAACGGCATGGGGCACGTCATCGCCAAGCGCGCGATGGAGATAGCGATAAAGAAGGCGAAACGCTACGGCCTCGGCATGACGGCCGTGCGCAACTCGACCCATTACGGCATCGCCGGCTATCACACGCTGCTGGCGGCCAAAGCGGGCATGATAGGAATAACCGGCACCAACGCCCGCCCGTCGGTGGCGCCGACCTTCGGCGTGGAGAACATGATGGGGACCAACCCGCTGACCTTCGCGCTGCCGACCGACGAGAAGTTCCCGTTCCTGCTCGACTGCGCGACCTCGATAACGCAGCGCGGCAAGATAGAGGTGTACGCCAAGCTCGGGAAAAAGATGCCCAAAGGCTGGGTGATAGACGAGAAGGGAGGAAGCAAGACCGACTCGCGCGCCGTGCTGACCGACCTCATAAAGGGAACCGCCGCGCTGACGCCTCTGGGCGGCGTGGGCGAGGACCTGGGCGGCTACAAGGGCTACGGCTACTGCGCCGTCGTCGAGATACTCTCCGCCGCGCTGCAGGACGGTGCCTACATGAAGCAGCTGCTGGGCTACGACAAAAAAGGCAACAAGGTCCCCTACCCGCTCGGCCACTTCTTCCTGGCGATAGACATCGGGCATTTCGTGCCGCTCGCGTCTTTCAAGCGCACCGCCGGCAATATCCTGCGCGAGCTGCGCGCGTCCAGGAAAATGCCCGGGGCCAAGCGCATCTACACAGCCGGCGAGAAGGAATACCTGGCCTGGCAGTACCGGAAGAACAGGGGCGTGCCCGTGAACAAGGAGACGCAGAGGGAACTGCTGGCGATGAGGAAGGAACTGGGCCTGGAGCGCTACAAGTTCCCGTTCTGACAATTCCCGTCCTGACGGGTTAACCGGCCGGGGCGAAGTTTGTTATCATAGGTCCTTCCCGGGGCGGAGATCCGCCGGGGAAGGACTTTTTTTATGGCCCTCAACTTCGTTTTCACCATAGACGGCGACTGGGACCAGTACTTCTCCACCCGGCTGGGCGGGGAGGGGCGCCGGCCCCTCCTGGAACGCGAGCTGCCGCTCGTCGAGGCGGAGCTGGACATGGCCGCCGCCGTAGGCGGCAAGTTCGTCCATTTCGTCCACACCTCCCCGCTGACGCGCGATTTCTTCCTGCGCCCCGAGTTCGCCGCTCTCTGGCGCCGCGCCGAAGCCTCGGGGGGAGAAGTGGGAGTGCATTGCCACGAGGAGGACCTTTACTCCGCCTGGCATTACGCCGACGCCTCCCGCATGGCGCCGGCCATAAGGGACCTGGTCCGCGGGCTGCGCGCCGCCGGGCTCTCGCCCATCTCCTACCGCGGCGGCTTCATGGCCTTCGGCCCGGCGGTCATCCCCCTGCTCGAGGCCAACGGCCTCGCCCTCGATTTCTCCTGCGACCCCGGCCGCCACCTGGTCACCAACGGCGCCCTGGTCTCCGACTGGCGCGGCGCCCCGTCCAACGCCTACCGGATGGACCGCGCCGACCACAGGCGCCCCGGAGACAGCGGCGTCCTCGAGATCCCGCTGGGCGTCTACATAGAACGTCAGTCCCTGTGGGCCATATGGAAGAAATGCCGGGAACTGGCGGCCGCCAAAGAGGACGTCCTCGTCACCGTGCTGGCCCACACCTACGATTTCGCCTCGTGGAGAATGAGACTCAAGATACGCGCGGCGCTGGAGATCTGCAAGGCCTTCGGCTCCTTCCTCTCCCCGGCCGAAGCCCTCGCGAAGCTGAAAGGGGCGGGCCTGTGAAGATAGGGCTGGCCAGGGACGAGCGGAAGCTGGAGAAGCGCGTCGCGCTCCGCCCGGAGGAACTGGCCCCGATAGCCCGGCGGCACCAGGTCCTCGTCGAGCGGGGCGCCGGCCTCGGCGTCGGCATCACCGACGAGGACTACGCCCGCGCCGGCGCGGCGGTGGTCAGGAAGGAGAAGGTCTACGCCTGCCCGCTGGTGGTCAAGCTCCGCGAGCCCAACGAGGCGGAGCTGCGCCTGATGAGCCCGGGCTCCACCGTGTTCTCCATGCTCCATCTCTTCAACCGCCTGCTGCTGGTCAAGCAGCTGCGCCGCCACCGCGTGAACGGCATAGCGATGGAAAAGATAAAGGACCGCCTCGGCGAGCGGATGATAGAGGACCTGCACGAGCTGGGCTACGCCGGCATGATGAAGGCCTTCGAGCTCTGGGGCGGCAGGCCGGAGCGGGCCGTCGTGAAGATAATGGGCAGCGGCAGGATAGCCCTGGGCGCCGTACAGGCGGCCTCGCGGCGCGAGGCCCGCGTGCTGATGCTCAACCGCCGGGACATAAACGAGATGGAGCATCACCTGCCCGGCACCGACATACTCGTGGACGGCCTCACCTGGCCGGAGGAGCTGCGCGGCAAGGTATACCTGGTCACGCGCGGCATGCTCAAGCTCATGAACCCGGGCGCCGCCGTCATCGGGCTGGTCTCCAACCCCGCTTCGAAATACCCCGTGGAGACGATGCACCCGACCTCCCTCTCGCACATCTCCTACCGCACGGCCGGCGTCCTGCACGCGGCCTGCTGGGGCTGGAGCGGCCTGGACCCGATAAACGTGACGCGCCGCTACAGCATACAGATAGCCCCCATCCTGGCCGACATAGCCGCCGCGGGCGGGGACTATCACCGCCTGCCCGCGTACGTCAGGGACGCCTGGTTCGAGGGGGTCAAGTGAGGATAGGCGTACCCGCCGAGAACCGGCCGCTGGAGAAACGGGTCATACTTCACCCGTCCGAGCTCAGGGACATCGCCCGCCGGCACGAGGTGCTGGTGGAGGAGGGCGCCGGCGTAGGGGTGGGCATACTGGACGCCGAGTACCGCGCCGCCGGCTGCCAGGTAGCCCGCCGGGAAAAGGTTTACGCCGCGGACCTGGTGGTCCGCATCAAGGAGCCCCGGGAAGACGAGATAAGGCTGATGAAGCGCGGCGCGATACTGATGAGCATGATGCACCTGCGCTGCGCGCCGCTGCTGGAGAGCGCGCTGGTCCGGCAGAAGATCGTCGCCGTGCCGCTGGAGAACATAAAGGACGCGCTGGACCGGCGCATAGTGGAGGCCGTCCAGGACACCGGGCGCATCGGCATGGAATACGCCTTCAAGCTCTGGGGCCGGGACCCGGCCACCGCGACGGTGAAGATCATGGGCTACGGCAACGTGGCGCAGGGCGCCATACGCGCCGCCGTGGAGAAACTGGCGTCGGTGGAGATACTCAACCGCCGTCATTACGCCGAGATGGAGAAGCACATCCCGGGCACGGACATACTGGTGGACGCCGTCAACAGGCCCTACCGCCGCGACGTGGCCAAGGAACCGCCCTTCGTCACCTTCGAAATGCTCAAGCTTTTCAAGCCTATGTCGGTGCTGGTGGACCTGGTGGCCAACCCGGAGCACCACGCCCCGATAGAGAGCATGAAACCGACCTACATGAACGAGCCCTATTACATGTTCGAGGGCCTCTACCATACCGCGCTCTGGGGCTGGCCGGCGATGGACCCGGTCAACGTCTCCAAGCGCTACAGCCTGCAGGTGGCCCCGCTGGTCAGGTCGGTCGCGGACAGGGGACTGGAACACGCGGCGCTTCCCGTGAGGAAGGCCGTCATAAGGCTGGACCGCGGCGAGCGGGTGGCCTGAGCGGCGGAAGGCGGCGGGACCGGGGGGAACAATAAAATGGAAGAACTCAGATCCAGGATCGTCCTCTATTCCGGCTTCA
This sequence comes from Elusimicrobiales bacterium, assembly GCA_031082205.1. Classification (GTDB taxonomy): domain Bacteria; phylum Elusimicrobiota; class Elusimicrobia; order Elusimicrobiales; family UBA9959; genus UBA2231. Next base: position 35,829 of record JAVHLJ010000018.1, on the reverse strand, counting down.
TCCTGGCCTTTTCCGGGCTGGCCGGCATATTCTCCGGCCTCGAACCGCTGGCGTCCTTCGCGGCCCCGCTGCTCTGGTGGGCTTACATAACACTCTCGGACAGCCTGCTGCTCTCGCTTAAGGGCGAATCCCTGATGGTTTCCCGGACGGACGACTTCCTCTGGATGGCCGCCTGCTCGGCCGCCGCCTGGCTGGTGCTTGAAGCCGTCAACGCCGGTCTGGGCGTTTGGCAGTACATAAATCTCCCGGCCCAGGCCGGGACGCGCTGGGCCTGGTACCTGGGGTTGGGGTCGGCGATGCTGCCGGCGCTGCACCAGTCGGCCGCCTATCTCTCCCCGGTCAAGCCCGCAAAAAGTGCGCCCGCGCCTCTCCGGCTTTCGGAAAGGGCGCTGGACGGCATGCAGGCCGCCGGGGTCCTTTTCTTCTTTCTTCCCTTTTTCTTCCCCCGGCTGGCCTTTCCGCTGGCCGCCCTGGCCCTGCCCCTTATCCTGGACCCGCTCAATTTCAGGCTGAAGGTCCCTTCCCTGCTGGGACTGCTGGAGAGGGGGGAAAGAGGAAAAATAGCCGCCCTGGCCGCCGCGGGACTGGTTTGCGGCCTGGCCGGGGAAGCCTGGCTTTACGCCGGCGGCCCGTCCAGGGTGTACGACCTGGGCTACGCCGGCGGACCGCCTTTCATGAGCCTGCCGCTGGCCGGTTACGCTGCTTTTCCCTTCCTGGCCTTCGCGGCCTTCTCCCTTTATTCCCTGGCGCTTTTCGCCAGGGGGGGAGGCGCCGGGATCCTTGGAGAAGAGATCCGCGCGGGGGGCGCAAGGCCGGCCTGGCTTCCCCCGGCGGCTTACGCAGCCCTTTTCCTTATATACTACGCGGGGGTCCTCCTGGTGGACGCCCGCTCCGCGGCCCTCCTGACCTTCCTGCACTGACAGCCGTTCATACCCGGACTTAAGACCTATGCGGGCATAGGTCCGCGGGGTATTGACTTTAATCAACCTCCGCTGTATAACATAGCGACGCAGAGGATAATACGGAGGAGTTATGAAGACCATCATGAACGCGCTCGCCGGGATAATTTTCTTTTCCGCCCTGGCCGTCACGGCCTCGGCCGAGAACAAGGTCATATACGGCTCCGACGACCGGCTGGACTATTTCGAGGCCCCCGCCTCCAGGAAAACCCTCGCCGACTCGGTGGTCTCCCTCTGGAACTCCTACAAGGTCACCAAGGACGGGGCCAACTACAAGCTCTCGACCATGAAGTTCGCGGACGCGAACAACCTGTGCGCCGGGGAACGCTTCCGCGAGCAGCAGAAAGGCGCTTTCTGCTCCGGCGCCCTGGTGGGAGAGGACCTGGTAATGACCGCGGGGCATTGCATCCGGAACGCCCCCGTCAACGCCACCCACGGGGAGACCTGCGCCAACACCAGGCTGGTTTTCGGCTTCGCGGTAAAGGCCCGCGGCGGCTCGGCCCCGGCCTCCGTGCCCGAAGCGGACGTATATTCCTGCAAGGAGATAGTGACCCACGGTCTTAACGGTTCGGGGGCCGATTTCGCGATAATACGCCTGGACCGCAAGGTCTCCGGACGCAAGCCTCTGAACATACACCGCGGCGCCAGCCTCAAGAAAGGCGACAAGATGTTCGTCATAGGGCATCCTTCGGGCCTGCCCCTCAAGGTAGCGGAAGGGGCCAGCGTGCGCGACGCTTCCAAAGACACCCATTACGTGGCCGACCTCGACACCTACGGCGGCAACTCCGGCTCCCCCGTCTTCGACTCCCGGACCAGCCTTATAGCGGGCATACTGGTACGCGGCGACACGGACTTCCTCACCACCGCCGAGGGCTGCCGCCAGTCCAACGTTGTAGGCCAGAACGACGGCCGGGGCGAGGACGTCACCAAGGTATCCCAGGTGTCCTCCAGCGTCCCGAAGCTGACCATGACCAAGGAAGAGGAAGCGGCTATACCGGCCTCCAGGGAAGCCGATCTTTCCGGGGTAAGGTCCATCAGCGACTCTTTCGGGGACGACTTCTCGATAGAGGTCCCCGAGATATCGGTGCCGGAATAAGCAGCCGGCCTCCCCCGCAGGCCCCGTCCGCGCCCCCCGCGGACGGGGCTTCTCTTTACCCCTAAGACCCCCGCCTCCGGGCTATATTACTAATTCTAATATAGGCCCAAAGACCTAGAAGAATCCGGGACCTTTGGCCTTTGATTATAATCAAAGAGAAGGCTAAAAATTATATGCAGCAGGATACGGAGGCTTAATGAACAACATCGCGCTGACAACACTGCTCCTGGCGGTATCCGTCCTTCCCTCTTCCCTCAAGGCCGAAAACAAGGTCATCTACGGCTCCGACGACCGGCTGGAGTACCTGCAAGCTCCCGCCGACCAGCGCAGGCTGGCCGATTCGGTTGTCTCATTGTGGCAATCCTGGGACCTGGCGCAGGAGCCGGGCGGTTACAAGCTGCGCACGGCCAGGTTCGCCGACGCCGTAGGCGTGTGCGAGAAGGAGCGGTTCTCCCAGCAGCCCATCGGCGCCTTCTGCTCGGGCGCTCTGGTGGGAGAGGACCTGGTAATGACCGCGGGGCACTGCATAAAGAGCCAGGCGGACTGCGACGACACGATGTTCGTCTTCGGCTTCCGCACGGACGGCTCGGGCGCCGCCCCGGACCGGGTACCCGCTTCCGACGTCTACTCCTGCAAGAAAATAGAGAAGTGGTTCCTCCGCGGCAGCGCGACCCCCGTCGAACCTGGCGCGGCCGGCCTCGGCGCCGACTACGCCCTCATCCGCATAGACCGCAAGGCCGACGGCAGGACGCCTCTGGCCGTCAACCGCGGGGCGGCACCCGCCAAGGGCGCGCCCCTGTTCGTCATCGGCCACCCGGTCGGCCTGCCCCTCAAGGTGGCCGGCGGCGCGGCCGTGCGCGATCCCGACCAGGACGGCTATTTCGTGGCCAACCTGGACACCTACGGCGGGAATTCCGGCTCCCCGGTCTTCAATCTGCATACCAACCTCATCGAGGGGATACTGGTGCGCGGCGAGACCGATTTCGTCTACGAGGGCAGCTGCCGGGTCTCCTACCGGGTCGCCGACGAAGGCGGCCGCGGCGAGGACGTCACAAAGGTCTCCGAACTGGCGCAATTCATACCGGACTCGGAAGGCGAGAAAGCCTACCACCGCCTCACGGCCTCCCTGCCCGCCGCGCGCGAAGTCAACCTGGCCGACCTCGAGTCCATAGCCGGCTCGCTGGCCCCCGGCTTCCTCCAGTAAAGGGCGCGGCCCACGGGCCCTCCCCCGCGGACGGGGGAGGGCTTTTCATTCGGACAGGCACTTGAAAAAAAGCCCGCCGCGGTATACAATTGAGACATGGGGAATCTCAGGGTAAAAGACCCGGCGCCGGCTCTGGGGGCGGCGCTCTGCGCCGCGCTCCTGCTTATGCAGGCCTGCTCCCGGCCGGACGATCACCAGGCCCTTATAGAGGCCATCAGGAAAGGCGACAAGGCGGAAGTTTCGCGGCTCATAGACGCGGGCGTCCCGGTCAACCCCGCGAACTCCAGGACCTTCACGCCTCTCATGATGGCCGTCATGCGCGACAACGCTGAAATGACGGAGCTGCTGCTGGACAAGGGCGCCGACATAAGGGCCAGGGAGGCCCGCGTACAGACCCCGCTTCATCTGGCCGCCCGGTGGAACAAGCCGGCCGCGCTGAAGGTCCTCCTCGCCCGCCGCGCGCCCACGGAGGACAGGGACAAGATCACCTGGACGCCGCTGATGTGGGCGGCCCTGCGCGGACACACCGCGGTATGCGAGGAACTGGTGCTCGCCGGAGCCGCCGTCAACGCTCTCGACTACGACAACAATACCCCTCTCATCCTGGCGGCCTGGCGGGGAAACCTGGATACGGCCAAAAAACTGATCTCACTGGGGGCCAGGACCGACGCCCGGAACAAGGACGGCCTGGACGCCGCCGGCGTGGCCAGGAAGAGCGAGTTCCCGCAAGTCGCCGCCGAACTTGAACTGCTCGCCCGCTGAGCCTTTCCGCTCAGGAAGCCAGGGGCAGCGTGAAGTAAAAAGTGGACCCCTTACCTATTTCGCTGGTCGCCCATATCCTGCCGCCGTGCAGGCGAATGAACTCCCTGACTATCGCCAGCCCAAGTCCCACTCCGTCCCGGTGGCGGTTGGCCTTTATCTGCACGAATTTCTCGAATACCTTCTCCAGGTCCTCTTTCGCTATGCCGTGGCCGGTGTCCCGCACGCCCACAACGGCGGTCCCGTCCTTCCTGGGAGAAGGGGAGGCCGCGACTATTATCGTGCCCCCGGCCGGCGTGGCCTTCATCGCGTTGGAGATCAGGTTGGTCAGGACCTGCACCATCTTCTCATGATCGGCCAGAACCGTCAGTTCGGGTGAAGGCGGCCTAAGGACCAGGTTTATATTCCTGGTGCGCGACCAGGGGATGAGCCCCTCGCCTGCCTCGTTTATGATGGCCGAGACTGGCACCGGCTTCGGACTGACCTCCATCTTCCCGGACTGCAGCTTGGAAAAATCCAGTATCCCCTTTATCATCTTGACCAGCCTGTGGCTGTTGCGCACGCTTATGTCCAGGAACTTCTCCTCGGTCTGATCCAGCTTGGTACCGGCGCTCTCGGTCAGCATCTCGAGGGCCGATGTTATCGACGAGAGCGGCGATTGCAGGTCGTGGGTTATGCGGGAAAGGAACTCCTCCTGCAGGCGCTCGGCCTCCTTGAATTTCATGATATTCGGCAGCGTCGTATAGGCGCCTATGACGCGCCCCTCGTCGTCCTCGAGCAGGGCGAAGGAACTGCGCATGGCCTTCTCCACGCTCTCGTCGCCGGCTACGCTGACCTCCCCGGTCGGAGCGCGCCCGGGCGCCAGCTCCATGTCCTCCGAAAGGGCCAGGAAGTGTTCGCCGGGCTTAAGGTGCTCGGTTATGTGATGCCCGGCCAGTTCCATGAACTTCTTGCCGGCTATCGCTTCGGCGGCCGGGTTCATCATGAGGATCCGCCCCTGCTTGTCGATGATCATCTTGCCTTCGGCCACGGTCGAAAGGACCTGCTCGGTCCTGGTCCGGGTATTGACCGCGAGTTCCTTCTCCGCCTGTATGGCCCGGGTCGCCTCTTCTACCTGCTTGTCCATGGCGTCCTTTATCATACCCAGCGCCTCTTCGTAGGCGTGCACCCTGGCCTTGGGGTCCTTCACCGAGGATTCCACCAGGCCTTTGACCAGGTTGCCGAGGCTTATCGACTGCAGCGCCCCGCCCTGGCCCGCCGCCCCTTCCGGGGCGGGTGCTGGGGCGGCGGACGACGGGACGCCCGGACGGACGGCGCCGGGACCGGCGCCGTGCGGCTTCTTATCTTCCGGCGCGGAGGGGGAAAAAGCCGGCGCGGCGGAGCTGAACCGGGCAACGGGCGGGGGCACCGGCGGGCCCCCGCGCGGGGGAACGGCCGTTGCCGCGGCGGACGCGGGGCGCGAGACCTGCGGCGCGGGAGAGGAAGGACGAGGCGCGGCCGCGGCCGGAAAAGGGCGCTCCTGCGGCGCCGCGGGCGCGGAAGTCCTGACGTAGCGCACGGTCTCCGGTTTTATGTGTTCGACGCCCCTCTGGGCCATGAACTCGACGAAAAAGCCTTCGGGCTGCTTCTTCGGGGTCGTGCCGAAGAACTCGCATATCGCTCCCAGCTCGAAACTTTTAACGCCCGGCAGAAAGGTCAGCCCTTTCAGGCCGTGGACCCTGAAATAGGCGGCCATGTTCTGAGAGTCTCCGGGCACGGAGGGGACTATGTCCCCGTTGAAAAGCCAGTTCTCCTGCTCGGCCGAAACGGTGAGCGACGGCGTCCCGGAGGCGGACAGTATGGAGGAAAGGAGCGTGAACGATCTGCCGACCGCTTCCATGACGACCGGGTGGCTCAGCCGGTAAAGCGCTGCCGCCTTTACGGCCTTGGACAGAGAAAGGAGGAACTCGTGACAGAGTCCCGGATAGGACATCGGATAGGGGTCCGCCCCTCCTCCGGGGGAAGGCGCGGGCGTGCCGTATTCGTCGTCGCGCGGTTCCATAAATATCACCCCATCATTATCTTCAGCGCCTCGCCTATGGAAGTGGTTCCCGTTTCGACGGCCGCCAGGGCGGCCTCGCGGAGGGAGGTCATGCCCTCCCGCATGGCGAGGCCGTTGAGTTCGTCCACGTCCGTCTTTGTGGTTATCATGTTGCGCATCTCGGAGGTCTCTATCGGCATCACTTCGAAAACGGGCCTCCGGCCGGAATAGCCGGTGCCATGGCAATGATGGCAGCCCACGGGGCGGTAGACCTGCCCCAGCCGCCCGATCTCCTTCTCGGTGAGGAAGGACCTGTCCTCCTCGGTAAGCGCGGCCGCGGCCTTGCAGTGCTCGCACAGCTTGCGCACCAGCCGCTGGGCTATGACCATCTTGACGCTGGCGGCAACCAGGTACGGGGCTACGCCCATGTGCGTCAGCCTGGTTATGGTGGCCGGAGCGCTGTTGGTGTGCAGCGTCGAGAACACCAGATGTCCGGTTATGGAAGCCTTTATGGCTATCTCGGCGGTCTCCAGGTCGCGTATCTCGCCGACCAGCATGACGTCAGGGTCCTGGCGCAGGAAGGCGCGCAGCGTGGATTCGAAGGTAAGGCCGACGGCAGGGCGTATCTTCACCTGGTTGACGTTCGGCACTTCATACTCAACCGGGTCCTCGGCCGTCATTATGTTCACATCGGGTTTATTCAGCACGTTTATCATCGTGTAGAGGGTGGTGGTCTTGCCGCTGCCGGTAGGTCCGGTCACCAGTATGAGCCCGTTGGGGCTCTTAAGGGCGGCCTCCACGGCGTGACGCTCCCGGGGGTTCAGCGCCAGTTGCCCCAGGTCCGAGTTGAGCTTGCTCTGCCCCAGTATGCGCAGCACTATCTTCTCGCCTTTGAGGCAGGGGAGCGTGCTTACCCGGAACTCTATCTTCTGTCCGCGCATCTGTACGCGGAACTGGCCGTCCTGCGGGATACGGCGTTCCGTTATCACCAGGTTGCTCATTATCTTTATGCGCGCCGTCAGCCGGGGATGTATGGATATCGGGAGCGTGGTCAGCTGCTTCAGGACCCCGTCCACGCGCGCGCGCACCGTCACACGCGTCTCCTGAGGCTCGATGTGTATGTCCGAAGCGCGCATCTCCACGGCGGCGGCGAGGATCTTGTTGACGCGCTGGATGAGCGGCGAGTCCTTGGCCAGGCTTTCAAGCCCGATGGTCTCCATCGCTTCCTCTTTCTTTTCCGCGGCGCTGTCGACCAGTTCCAGTTCGCTGTCGTTCTCGGCCAGAGTCTCCTCTATCTCAGGCACTTCCTCGGCCGGAGGCTCGGGCGCGGAGTATTCCCGGGGTGGAGGCGCGGGCTGCGGCTCGGGTTCCGGGCGGGGCAATTCGATGGAGAGCGGCCTCACCGGCTCCTCCGGGGGTGCGGCCGGGAAGGCATGATCCTGGGCCGGCGCCGGCGGCGGCCCGCCCTGCTCGAAACGCTCTATGGCTATGGAGGGCGGCTCGGGCTCCACGACCCTCTCCGGCTGCGCCGTGCGGGGATCCCTCTGTTCGGCGGGACGCGGCGCCGGCTTAGGCGGCTGGCCCGGGCGGGCCCCAAGGGCTTTGGCTACGCTTTCGAGAAGTTTCATGTTAGGCACCGGCTTCTCGAGGAACTCCGTTATGTCCATGTTGAGCGCGCGGAGCTGCTGGCGATTGGTGGCACCCGTGAACATTATTATCTTTATGTCGTGGGTGTCCACGTTGCTCCTGACCTCCTGGATCAGTTCGTAGCCGTTCATCTTGGGCATGTTGAAGTCGACGAGCATCAGGTCGGGCATGGAGGCCTGTATCAGCGCCAGGGCCTCTATGCCGTTGCCCGCCTCCAGCACCTTGTAATGATTCACTTCCAGGAGGTGGCGCACCAGCTCCCGGTAATCCTTGTTATCGTCGACCACGAGCACCGTTTTTGGCTGCGGGGGGGTTTTACGGGGCTGGGGCGAGGGGGCCGGCCGCGGGGCCGGAGCCGCCGGGGCCGGACCCGGCTTCGGGTCCTGACGCGAGGCGAGGGGGGGAGTGACCGTCGCCTTCCTCAGCCCGTTGAAGACCTGGGGACGCGGCGCGGGCGAGGATCGGGGATCCTCAGGAGGCACGGCGTCCCTGAACATATCGCCTATATCGGCGTCCCGCCCTTCTTCTCGCTCTTCCATAAAAGAACCGCCCGCCCTGGTTTACCGAACCACGATCCTTCAAAGAAAGTATAGCCCCCGCGACTACGGCGGGACAATTGGCGGAGTCCTCTTTATACTGACTTTTTTCCACCCCAGCGGGGGGCAGGGAAGTACGGGGCTTTAGCGGCCGCGGGGGCGGCAGCGGCGGCCGCCGCGGTAGCATGAGGGGGTTTCTTTGACTATCTTCTCGAACTGGCGGATGAAGGACTCGGGGTTGGAATAGCCGAGCCGGGCGGAGACCTGTTTTACGGTCATGGAAGTGGAACGGAGCAGCCTGCGGGCGCGGGCCATCCGCGCCTTCAGTTTGAAATCCTCGAACTTCATGCCGGTGCGCTCGCGGAAAAGCCGGCTCAGGTATTTGGGGGAAAGGAATACGGCCGCGGCGGCGTCCTTGAGGGAGACCCGGCCGAGGCAGTTGGCCTCCACGAAACGCTTCACGTGTTCCACCTTGCTTTCCATGTCCAGGTCCGCGGGGCTGGCGGCGCCGGAAACCGAAAGGAGCTGGGTCTCTATGGCGGCGCGCATGGTCTTTATATCGAAAGGTTTTTCCACGTAGCCGTCCGCCCTGGCGGTCAGCGCGCTTATGGCCGTCTCCTTGCTGCTGTAGCCGGTCACTATCAGGACCCGCCGCGGGTGGGTCGAAGACTTTATTTTCTCCAGCGCGGTAAGGCCGTCCATGCCGGGCATCTGCACGTCCATGATGACCAGGTCGAAATCGTTGGGGCGGGACAGGGCGCGCAGGGCCTCCGGCGCGCCTGAAGCCTCGGTAAAGGAATATTCAGGGAACCAGAGCCGGAAATTCGCCCTGAGTTCAGCGTTGTCGTCGACAAGCAGTATTTTTCTTTTCATACCTGCCCCCGGCAATTCTATATTATTTAGGGCGGGCCCATCTGCTAAAATATCCCGATGAGAACGCGCCCCATGTCCTTCATAGCCGCCGGAACGGCCATCCTGCTGCTGGCGTCCGCCGCCGGGTCCGCGCCCCGCGGGGGCCGGGACTGGCGCACCGCCGACAGGAGCAGCGCCGGCATCGCGCCCTCTCCTGCGGAACACCCGGGCGCCGTCGTGCAGGGCTACGCCGCCAGGGCCGTGCGCTGGCGCGGCGTTTTCGCCGTGCACTGCTGGATCTCGGTAAAAGAGAAGGACGCCGCGGATTACCGGGTCTATCACCTGGTAGGCTGGCGTCTGCGCCGCTCGACGAGCGCGGTGGTCGTGGAGCCGGACATCCCCGACCGCCGCTGGTACGGCAAGGAGCCGGGGCTCCTTTTCGACATACGGGGTGAGAAGGCGGAAAGGATCATCCCCCTGCTGGACCAAGCGTCCCGCTCCTATCCGTACGCCTCCGCCTACCGTGCCTGGCCCGGCCCCAACAGCAACACCTATATTTCGCACATACTCCGCAATGTACCGGAAATAGGTGTGGAGCTTCCTCCCAACGCGGTGGGACGCGACTGGCTGGGCGGGGCCCGCCTGGCCGACGTTTCCGAGACCGGCACCGGGGTCCAGATCTCGGCCTACGGACTTCTCGGGGTCACGGCCGGCCTCTCCGACGGGCTGGAAGCCAATATCCTCGGACTCAATTTCGGCGTGGACCTCCTGCGTCCGGCCCTGAAACTCCCGCTGCTGGGCCGTATCGGCCTGCGCGACAAAGGCCTTAACAAGTAAAGCCGGGGACCTTAAGACCCGCACCGCATGGGACCTGCCGCCATAGGCGGTAGGTCTTTTTATCGGCGCGGGGGGAACAAATGGCCCTTATGCGGGGGGGCGCCAAAGGCTAGACTATATAGGAAGGCGGCCGAAGGAGAACCATGTCCCTTAAAACCGATAAACACGAACGCATACTGACAAAAACCGTCCTTTTCTTTTCCATATCCCTGTTCCTGGCCTGCTTCGCCGGCCTGACCTGGGGCCAGGCCTCTTATGAGAGCCTGCTGGGCCAGCTGCGCGATTCCGGCGGGTTCGATCTTTCTTCCGTGCCGGACCGCGCCGCCCCTCCCCCGGCGGCCGACGCCCTCGCCCCCTCGGACAAAGCGGCCCTTATAGCCGGCTTCAAAGAAAAGCTGGTGGGACACATAACCTCCAACTGGCATAATCCCTCCCGGATAGACGACGCGATAGTCAAGGAACTGGGCGAGGCCTGGGGCCAGGGCGTCCTCGAGCCGGTAATAGTCGGGGTCCTCAGCGACCCGCGGCTCGCCCGCTTCTTCCCCGAGGGAGCCAAGATGTCGCCCGAGGAAGCCGCCCGGATGTTCTCGCTTTATGTCGGCGCCGAACTGGAATCCAACGGCCACGTGCCCGGCGTCGCGCCCATAGAGGGCTGGGACGGGATGACGGCCCGCCACCTTGCCATGGCCAGGGCCGGCGCCTATCAGCCGCGCCGCCGCGGCCAGCCCTCGCTGCTCAACGAAGCCGGCTTCATGGCCGAGCTCGCCGCCCTTCAGGGAACGCCGTTCAGCGAGGGCAACAGCATAACGCCCCTAATAGAAGGCGCGGCCTCTTTCGGCAAGCGGGCGGAGCTCATACGCGCCGCCAAAAAGAGCGTTTTCCTGACCACCTGGGCGTTCTACGACGACGCGACCGGCAACCACACTGCCGACCTGCTGATAGAGAAGAGGCGCCAGGGCCTGGACGTGCGGCTGATGATAGACAAGGACACGGCCGGCCTCTACGACAAGGGCGTACTGGCCAGGATGGAGCGCGCCGGGATCCCCGTGCTGCGCTACCAGCCCGGGAGGCACTATTACGAGTTCCACTCCAAGATCCTGATAACCGACGGCAAGTACGCCGTGCTGGGCGGCATGAACATCGGCGACGTCTACTCCCACATGGCCGGCGACGGCCGCTGGCGCGACGTGGACGTGCTGGTCCAGGGTCCGGTCATGCGCGACGCGCTGCGCTTCTTCGCACAGGCCTGGAACGCCCAGGCCGGCATGGACGGCCTGAACCTACCGGCCGACGCCGCGGCTTACGACGGGACTTCCGCGGGCGCCGTCCCGGCCTCGATAGTCTGGAACGCTCCCGGCGGCGAGCCCTACATCCTGCTCTCCATGCTAAAGGCCGTCTACGGCGCCACGGAACGCATAAACATAGAGAACGCCATTATCGTGATGCTGCCGGCGATGAACCGGGCGCTGCTCGACGCGCGGGCCCGCGGCGTCGAAGTGAACATACTCTCCAACTCGCTCGAGACCATCGGCGACAAGATGATGGGCGCGATGATACTGGGCAGCTTCCCGGAACTTATCAAGGCCGGCGCCAATGTCTATCTCAAGGAGGGGGGGCTCGACACCCGCCTCCACTCCAAGACGATGACCGTCGACGGCGTCTACGGCACTGTCGGATCGTTCAATCTGCAGCCCCGCTCCATACGCTATGTGATGGAGGTGGCCGCTAATTTCACCGACAGGGCCGCCGTAGCGGAGCTGGACGCCTCTTTCGGCCAGGCGGTAGCGAAGGCGAAGAAGGCCCGTAAGGTCCGCGACCTCGACATCCCCTTCATGCCGATAAAGGGGCTCATTCACAAGCTGATGTTCAACCAGCTTTGACCCGGCCGCCGCGGCCCTCCGTATATTTGATAGACTTTATACCGGGTTCGGGACAGGAGAAAAGATGATAGATCTGGAACCGGCGCATCTCAGGAAAGTGAAGAACATCCTCTCGGGCAGTCTGCCCGAATTCGACGTCATGGTCTACGGGATACGCGCCTCCGGCCCCGCCAAGAAATACTCGTACCTGGACCTGGCCGTCATGTCGGAGCAGCCGCTCCCGGCCACCCGCCTTGAGAAACTGGCGGCGGAATTCACGGCCGCCCGTTTCCCTTTCAGGGTGGAGACCGTGGACTGGGGAGCCTCCGGCAAGGATTTCCGCAAGGTGATAAAGAAGACCGGCGTCCTCATCCAGCGCTCGGCGAAAAAGTAGGCGCGCGCGCCTTCATTAAAAAACCCCGCTCCGGCGGGGTTTTTTCATAGAATATACCCATGAACTGGCTGCACGCCTTCGCCTTCGAGTTCCTGCGCCTCACCTGGGAGGTCCTTCCCTGGTTCCTGGGCGGCGCCGCCTTCGGCGCCGCGCTGGACGTCTGGCTGAATCCGGAATTCGCCCTCAGGCATCTGCGGGGAGGCTGGCTGTCGATGGCCAAGGCCTCTATGCTGGGCATGCTGATGCCGGGCTGCGCCTGCGCCACCATGCCGATGGCCGAGGGGATGCGCCGCAAGGGAGCGGACCTGGGCACCGTGGCGAGCTTCCTCCTGGCCTCTCCGCTGGGCAGCCCGCATACGATAGTGCTCACCTGGGCGATGCTGGGCTGGCAGTTCGCCGCCGCCCGCGCCCTGGCCGGCCTCGCCGGGGGAATGGCCATAGGGGCGGTGTTCCTGAAACTGGAGAAGAACGCCGCCTGGCTGGGCATACCCGCGCCGGCGGAGGAGAAAAAGAGCCCCTGTTGTTCCGGCTGCGCCTGTTCCGGCGGCGCGGAGGACGAAGGCGAGGCGCCGAAGAAGTTCTGGCCCGTCTTCGCCGATATCATAAAGGAACTAGGCAAGTATTTCGCCATAGGCATGGCCATAGCCAGCGCCCTGGTGGTAAGCGTCCCCCAGGGCTTTATAGCCGGCTACCTGGGCTCTTCCGGCCCGCTGGCCTACCTGGCCGCCGCCCTGGCGGGCGTGCCTCTCTATGTCTGCGAGGGGGAAGAGATACCGCTGACGCTCTCCTTCATCAAGCTCGGCCTCGGCCCGGGCCCGGCCTTCACCTTCCTCCTCGGCTCGGTCGGGACCTGCATACCTACGATGATAATGTCCCAGCGGCTCATAGGCCGCCGCGGGCTGCTGGTATACGCCGCCTTCTGGCTCCTGTTCGCCCTGGGAGCCGGGCTCCTGTTCGGGTTCATTTCAGCCTGACCCTTCCTCCGCCGGAGAACGAAAAAAGCCCCGCGCGAGCGGGGCTTGTTTTTGCGCGCCCGGGGCCTTTATTCGGCGGCGGGCACCTCGGGCAGGACGGCCGGGGCGGACATCCCGAAAGAGCGCATGAGCGCGTTCGCGTCGCGGACGATCAGTCCCGCGCGATCGGACAGGGGGCGGAAGACCGGGGTTATTATGGCGGCCGGCGGGCCGGCGTTGGAAACAGTGGCCTCGAACTGCTCGTAGGGGGTCAGCGGCCAGCCCCAGCCGGTCTCGTAACTGTCGTCGGTAGGGTTGAGGCCCGCGCTCTCGTAGATGAACTCCGTGTAGCCGACGCAGTCGAAGGTATCCGGTCCTTTCTGCGAGAGGTGGTCGTTGTCGTAGCGCAGGCCGCGGCCGCCGTAATCCAGGGCGAGGGCGACTATCGCCTCGCGCTGGGCCGCGGTGGGCCGGACCTTCGGCGTCCGGTTGCCGTAGTAAGGATACATGTAGTGGTGGGTGAAGTCGTAGAAGGAACGGACGTTGCGGACCCCGCCGGGCTTGAAGTTATTGGGCACGCAGTCGGCTATAACGACGTTTATCTTCCCGTCCTTTATCTCGGTGCCGGCGAATATGCCCGCGTGGCCGACCGGGATCATAGTATTGAACCAGCCGCTTATCGTCCCGACTATGCCGCCGGTATAGATAAGGTCGCCCTTCTCCGCCCCGGCCCGGGAGGACGGCTGGACGTTTATCACCGTGGAGGGGTAGCCGACCTTGTCGAGGAGTTCGAAGGCCGCCGCGCGCACTATATCGCTCTCCGCGGGGGAAGCAGCGACGCCGAAGAGGTAGGGGCCGGCCTTGGAATTCCTCCTGAGCTTGCCCATGCTGATGAGCAGGTTGACCTTGACCACGTCGTCGGCTTCGGCGTAGAAATCCGAAAGTTTATCCATCAGGCGGGGCTCGCCGATCTCTCCCAGGGCCCAGATGGAGTCGAGCGCTTTCAGCCGCGCCCGGAGATCGTCCTCATAGGAGCCCTTTAGCGCCTGGGCCGACAGGTAGGACGCCACATTGGCCAGCAGGGCCTCCGAGGCGGCGGCGTCGCGGCTTTCTCCGGCGGCCCTTATGGCGCAATAGGAGTCGGGGGCTGACAGCATGGCCCGGTAAGCGGCCGGCGCACTCTTGGCCGCGGCCCGGGCCGCGTCGCAGCCGTCGCCGGGCATGGCGGCGGAGGGTCGCGGCATCGAAAGTATTAAGGCGAGAAGGGCGGCGGAAATGGCGGTATTGTGCATGCGCTCTCCTTGAATCTTCTGCTCATATAGATTTTAGCGCGGAGCGGGACGGACGCCAAGGTTCGGGAGGCCCAGGGGCATGGCGTTAAATAGACCAGCCCGGGCTGGGCTCTTAGGCCCGCCGCGGATAGGACCCGGGGGGATATCAGTCGTCGGTGGTGCGGCCGTCGAAGAAGCGGGCGTTGAGGACCGTCTCCTTCAAGGCGGCGGGGCCGGGGGAGGGGAAGACGCCGGTCCAGCGCTCCGGCATCCACATCGTGCCGGTATTGAGGTAGTCCTGGCGCTGGGAGTAGATGACGTCGCAGTCGCGCTTGTAAGGCATCTCCGGGCAGCCGAACTTGCTGAAGACGGCGTAGCGGTAGTCGAAGCCGCCGGTGCCGGCGGCGCGGCCGCCCTGCGAAGAGAAATACTTGAAACCGACGACGGAGTCGTTGTACGAGGGCTGGATCCGGCCCTTGACGTCTATGTAGTTGAGGAAGACCACCGCGTGGCCGGTGCGGGTGGTGCGGTTTATGTTCACGAAGTCGCCGGGCCTGAGCCGCTCGAAGAGCCGGCGCTCGCCCATGCCGAAGTTTATCAGGGCGTCGGCGGTGCCGTAGGCCTTGAATTCGTGGTTCACCCAGATATGGCCCTTGATGTCGGTCACCGAGAGCCTCTCGTAGCTGCGCTGCGGCAGGTAGGTGAAGACGGAATAATCGCCCGTCTCGGCGGCGTAGATGTCGTAGGCGGTGAGGAGGACCTCCATCATGGCCGCCACGCACATCGTCAGCGGGGGCCGGCGGGCCTTGATGACGCCGTAGGTGTGGTAGGGGATGTCGTGGGTAAGTATCGAATTGATGTCGTAACCGAGCAGGCCGTATTCGGCGTAGAGGCGGTCCACGGCCTTGAGTATGTAGCGGTTGAAATAGCCGGCGTCGGCCACGTCGGGAGTCCTTAGCGGGGAGAGGAAATGCGCCGGGGCCGGCAGTTCCGTCTCCACTGCAGCCACTTCCGCGGCCGAGACGCGGCCGAGGGTGAATTCAGCCGCCGCCGCGGGCGGTAAAGAGCCGAGCAGAAGCGCGAGGAAAAGCGGTGTTTTGACCATACCGTTGATATTAGTCAATCATGGAGCCCGAGTCAACCCTTTTAAAAAAATTGTATGCTCTATGCGTCATGGACGCTCTCAACATACGCGGGCTCGTTAAAAAATACGGCGACTTCGAGGCCGTGGCGGGGCTGGATTTCTCGGTACGCGAAGGGGAGATCTTCGCGCTGGTCGGCCCCAACGGCGTCGGAAAATCCACCACGCTCAAGATGATATCGACGATACTGACCCCGACCGCCGGTTCGATCTCGGTGTTCGGCCTGGACACGGTGGCCGCCGCCCACGCCGTGCGGAGCGTCATCAGCTATCTCCCCGAGGAAGCCGGCGCCTACAAGAACCTGACCGGCCGCGAATACCTGGACTTCATGGCCATGGTCTTCCTGCGCGACAAGTCCCGGGCCGCGGAGGCCGTGGCCTACGGCGCCGGGCTTTCGGGACTGGGCGCCAGGCTGGACGACAAGATCAAGACCTACAGCAAGGGAATGGCGCGCAAGCTCCTGCTGGCGCGGGCGGTCATGATAAAACCGCGCCTGGCGATACTCGACGAACCGACCAGCGGCCTCGACATAGTCAACGGCTACGAGATACGCAAGACCATAAAGGACCTGGCAGCCGGCGGCATGACCTTCCTCATCTCCAGCCACAACATGGCCGAGATAGAGTTCCTTTCCGGCCGGATCGGCGTTATCAACAAGGGCCGCCTGCTGGCCTGCGACACCCCGGCGGCCCTGAAGTCCCAGTTCGGCACCGAGGACCTCGAGGAAGTTTTCGTGAGGCTGACCCAATGAACATCTTCATGGTGCTGCTCAGAAAGGAGATAAAGGAACTGCTCACCCGGCAGCTCCTCTTCTCCATAGCCGCGATGATACTGGTCTTCTACGTCATCGGCAAGTCGGTGGGCAGCCACAGCCGGGCCTCCGGCGCGTCGAATTCGATAGTGGTGATGGACCTCGACCGCTCGGAGCTTTCCGCCCGGCTCCTGGCGGCCATGGGCGGAGGAAAAACCCCGCTCAAGCCTTCGGCTTTCACCGACATAGAGTCCGCCATGTCGGCGCCGGAACACTCCGGAGAAAGCTCCTTCCTCGTGATACCGGCCGGGCTGGCCCGCTCGGTCGAGGAGGGCCGGCCTTCGCGTCTCGAATTCTATTCCAGGTTCAGGAAACGGGCCTCGGGACTGGGCGCGGCGATGGCCGCCTCGCGCATACGCAAGGTCTCGTCGCTGGCGGCCGCCGAGGCCAGCTCCTACGCCCTCGAGCGCAAAGCCCCGGGCCTGCCGCCCTCCTTCCTGCGCGACCCCGCCCCGGCGGTGGAGTTCGTGGTGGTGGACGGCCGCACGGAGCAGGTCCCGCTGGCGCAGGTGGTCGGCTTCATGCAGTCGCAGTCCTATTTCTTCCCTATAGCGGTGTTCTTCATCGTCATACTTTCGGCGCAGATGATAATGACGGCTATCGCCACCGAGAAGGAGAACAAGACGCTCGAGACGCTGCTCAGTTCGCCGCTGGACCGCCGCATGCTGGTGGTCTCAAAGCTGACCGCCGCGGCCATTATAGCCGCGGGACTCTCCGGGGCCTACCTGCTGGGGATGCGCTCGTTCATGAGCGGCATAACCGCCGCCGCCGAAGGGGCGACCGCCGCCGCCGCGGGCCCGGCCCTGGCCAAGCTGGGACTGGTGATAACGACGCAGGGCTACCTGCTCATCGGGCTGTCGGTGCTGGTCTGCATACTCTGCTCGCTGTCGCTGGCCTTCATACTGGGCATGCTGGCCGAGGACGTCAAGAGCATACAGGCCATGCTGGTGCCGCTGATGATGCCGCTGATGCTTTCCTACCTGATGCCGATCTTCATCGACCTCAGCACGGCGGGGTGGGGGATAAAGGGCCTGCTCTACGCCATACCGTTCACGCACGCCTTCCTGGCGCCGCGGGCGGTGATGACCGGGGATATCGCGTCGGTGGTATGGGGGATAATATACCAGGCCGCAGTCTTCGCCGTCTTCGTCACGCTGGCGGCCCGCCTCTTCTCCGGCGACGCGCTGCTGACGCTGCGGCTCAGGCTGCCGGGGACCCGGCGGAAGGCCGCGGCTCAGTAAGGCTTTTCGGTCTCGCCTTCGCGGCGCACCGTCTCGAACGAAAAGGCCGGCAGGCAGATGGCGATGTATTCCGCGCCCTCCGGCTCCGGCGTGGAGTAGCGGACGCGCTCTTCCGGCTGCATGATTATCGCCTGGCCGGCGCGCACGTCGAGAGTCCCGTCCCTGGTCTCCACGCGCAGCAGGCCCTTGAGGACCAGCGTGTACTCGGTGAAGAGCGGATGCTGCTCCGGCTCTTCCCAGCCGCCGGGGCTGACCATGCGGGCGACGCTGATGGTGGTGGTGCCGGAGTTGGCGCGGCCTATGAACTCCTCGATGATCTTGGGCTTGTTGCCGGCCGCTTTGACCAGCTTGGGCTTTTCGATGAACTGGGGCATGGGGACCTCCCAAAAATCGTATACTCAGATTCTATAATATAGCGGCGGGAGGGGGCTTGACCAAAGACATGAACCACGAACTCGAAGGCGTCTGCGCCAAGTCGGTCTCTTTCCGCGTGGCCGGGGGAAAACTGAAAGGCGTGAAATTCTACAAGGGCTGCCCCGGCAATCTCCGGGCCATGGCCCTGCTGCTGGAAGGCATGCCGGTGAAGGAAGCCGTACGCAAGCTCAAGGGCATAAAGTGCGGCGGGAAGAAGACCTCCTGTTCCGACCAGCTCGCCCGCGTGCTGGAGAAACTGGCGGCGGAGGTAAATAAGGGGGGCAAATGAAGATCCTGGCTTCGATGTTCGCTTCGGGCGCCTGCGTGGCGGCGCTGGACCTTTTCTGGGTGGGCTGGGCCGCCAACGCCTTCTACAAGTCCCGGCTGGGGAACCTGATGGCGGAGCGGGTATACTGGCCCGGCGCCATAGGCTTCTACCTGATCTATCCTGCGGCGGTGTGGTTCTTCGCCGTCTCCCCCGCGGCCTCGGCCGGGGCGGCGGCCGCGCGGGGCGCGGCGCTGGGCTTCACCGTCTACGGCGTCTACAATTTCACCAACCTCGCCCTGCTCAAGGGCTGGACCTGGCAGGTGGTCCTGGCCGATGTCGCCTGGGGCACGCTGCTGACCGCCGCCGCCGCCCTGGCCGGCTTCGCCGCGTCCGCCGGCGGAACCATTAAGTAGAATATCCGCGATGAGCGAAGAACGGAAGCCGGCGCTGCCGGAAGATTTCGACCTGCTCGCCGCCTTCAACGAGGGGGACGAGTCCGCCTTCGCCCGCATCGTGGAAAAGCATTCCGGCAGGCTGATAAACTTCCTCTACAGGTACACCCGCGACCGCGGGGCCGCCGAGGACCTGGCGCAGGAAGCCTTCCTGCGCCTTTACCGGGCGGCGCCGGCCCTGGAGCCCAGGGCCTCGCTCTCCACCGTGCTTTTCCGCTTCGCCTACAACCTCGCCGTGGACAGCGGCAGGCGCGCCGCCGCGCGCGCCTCCATAGCCGCCGTCAGCCTGGACGCCGCGGCGGAGCGCGGCCTGGAGCCGGCGGGCGGGGCCTCCCCGGAAGAAGAGCTGGAGAAGTCCCAGTCGGAAGAGCGGACCGCGGCCGCGCTGGCCGCCCTGCCGGGCCCCCAGCGGACGGCCCTGCTCCTGCGGGTATACGAGGACCGCTCCTACGCCGAGATAGCGGAAATCATGGACACGACCGTACCCTCGGTGGAATCCCTGCTCTTCCGCGCCCGCCGCACCCTGGCCGAAAAACTCGGAAAATAGACCGCAAGTTTTCGCCGCTTCCTGCGTTAAAAGGTCCGGAGGAGCCATATTCATGCTTACCGAAAGCTGCCGCAAATACGGAAGAAAACTATCCGCTTACATGGACGGAGAGCTTCCGCGTAAAGAGGCGGACGAGATCGAGGCCCATCTCGCCGGCTGCGCCTCCTGCGCCGCGGCCCTGGCCGGGATGCGCGCCGCCGAAGCCGGGCTGCGCTCCCTGCCCGCGCCCGAACCGCCCCCTTTCTTCGCCGCTAAAGTGGCAGCCGCCGCCGCGGCCGTGAGGGAGGAACGCTTCTCCCTGGCCCGGTTCCTCCGCCTGCCCGCGCCGGCCGCCGTCGCCCTCTCCGCCTTCATACTGCTGAACGTCCTGACTTTCGCCTTCAACGCCAGCGCGCTGGAAAGTTCGCAGCGCGGCGAACTGGCCAAAAAGGCCGTCGCGGGGATGCTCCGGCCGGCCAGCATGATAAACCCGGTGGCCGTGGCCAGGCTTTGCGGCGAATGCTCGGCTTACCTGTGCGGCTGCATGCACGAGGCGGGCAAGGGTCATCTCTGCCCCTGCAAGTCCTGCGGGATGGAAAAGGACGCCGGGTCCGGTGACGAGATCAAGGAGGGACATGATGTCCGCTAAACTCGCCATGGCCGCCCTGGCCATGGGTTTACTGTCGTTCGTGCACCTTTTCGGGACCGAGAAGGCGGGCCTGGCGGTCGCTTTCGGCCTCATGGCCCTGCGCGACCCCGGGATAAGCGACCGCGGCCGGAAAATGGCCAAGGCCGCCATAGCGGCCGGACTGTTGTATCTCGCGGTCCTGGCCGGGGTCGTAATATACCATCTGCCGGGGCTCAGCGGCCTGGCGGCCAGGCTGGCTCATTAGGGGTTCGATATGAAGTACGCGGCGATCTTCATCATTTTCGCGGCCCTCCCCGCCCACGCGGAGGAGAGGGCGCCGCTCTCGCTGGAAATCTTCCTCGGGGAGGTCCGGGCCGCGAATCCGGAGATAGCGGAGGCCGCGGCCGCCGCCGGGGCGGCGTCGGCGCGGGTGCGGCAGGCCTGGCTGCCGATGGACCCCGTGGTGGAATTCGAGCGCATGTACGCCGACGGACCGCTCGGGTCCGGGGCCGCGGAGAGGGCCGTGTCCCTGAAGCAGGAGTTCCGTAACCCGTTCAAGTCCCGCCTGGCGCGCGACGCCGCGAAAGGGGAGAGCGCCTACTACCGCGCCCTTTCCGGCGACCGGACCAACAAGGTGCTGGCGGAGGCGGTGGAAGCTTTCCAGAACTACCTGCTCCTGACCCGCACGGAGCGCCTGTACAGGGAGAACCTGGAGCTGGTGCGCGGTTTCGCGCTGGCCGCCGAAAGCCGCTACGCGGCCGGCCGGGGTTCACAGGCCGACGCGCTCAGAGCCCAGGTCGAACTTTCGAAGGCGCAGGGGCTGCTGCTGGAAACGGCCCAGGAGAAAGGGGCGGCGGCGGCGCGGCTGAACGCCCTGCGCAACCGCCCGCCGGCCGCCCCCGTCGGCGAACCGGAGGAGAAGGATTTCGCGCCGGAACCCGCAGATTACCCGGCCCTGGAGGCGGCGGCGCTGGCCGATAATCCGGGGTTAAGGGCACTGAGGGCCAGGATCGGGGCTTACGACAGGAGGGCGGCCCTGGCCAGGGCCGGCTACGCGCCGGACCTCATGGTGGGGCTGCGGCGCCGCTCCGCCGACGATCCCGCGATGGACGGCACTTACGACCTCTCGCTGGGCCTCACCGTCCCCTTGTGGTTCGGCCGGAACAAGGCGGAACGGGACGAGGCCGCGGCGGAGCGCGCCGCCGCGGAGGCGGAATACGACTCCGCCCGCAACGCGCTGCTGCTGGAGCTGAAGTCCGCCGCGCTGGAACTGGACTGCTGCGCCAACCTTATAAATATCTACGCCTCGGCCGTCCTGCAGGCCGAACAGGCGCTGAAGGCGTCGCGGGCCTCCTACGAGGCCGGGCAGGCTTCCTTCCTCGAGCTCATAGAGGCCGGCCGCGCGCTTCTGGAAGTTCAGCGGGAGTATTACAGGTCCCGGGCCGAATACGCCTACTGGCGGGCCCGCAAAATGGCCATAACTGGAGAAAGTTTATGATCTCAAGATCAGGACTCGCCGCCGCCGCGCTGGGCGCCGTGCTGCTGCTCGGAGGCGGCTACGCCGCCTGGAGGCATTACGCCGGCGGTCACGCCCACGCCCAGGCCGAGCTGTATTACTGCCCGATGCACCCGGACGTCACTTCGGACAGGCCCGGCGACTGCCCCATCTGCAATATGCACCTGGTCAAGAAAGAGGCCCCCGCTCCGCGGAAGGACCTCTACTACTGCCCTATGCACCCGGACGTCACCTCGGACAGGCCCGGCGACTGCCCCATCTGCAATATGCACCTGGTGAAGAAAGAGCCGGCGGCCGGCGGGGAACGGGAAGTTAAGTTCTACCGCAACCCGATGAACCCGGAGATCACCTCGCCCGTCCCGATGAAGGACGAGATGGGGATGGACTATATCCCGGTCTACGGGGACGGCGGCGGGTCCGGCGTCCCCGGCCACGGAGTCGTGACCCTCACGCCCGAAAAGCAGCGGATGATAGGGCTCAAGACCGGCGCGGCCGCCTGGCGCCGCCTGGCAAGAACGATAAACGCTCCCGGCAAGGTAGCCTACGACCCGGACCTCTACAGGGCCGTCGCGGAATACCGGGAGGCCGCGGCCGCGCGCGACCGCATGAAAGAGAGCGACTGGCCGGACGCCAGGGAACGCGCCGCCGCGCTGGCCGGCGCCGCCAGGCTGCGCCTGCTGCAGCTTGGCCTGGGCGAGGACCAGTTGAAGGAGGCCGAAAGGGATCCGGAGCGCTTCGAGAACCTGCTGCTGCCGCGGGAGACGGCGTGGGTCTACGCGCAGGTCTACGAATACGATTCCGCCGCCGTGAAACCGGGACAGAAGGCCGTCATACGGTCCCGCGCCTGGCCGGGCAGGGATTTCCGCGGCGTCGTGCGCTCGCTGGACCCCATCGTCTCCGGAGAGACCCGCACGCTGCGGGCCAGGATAGAGACCGGGAACCCGGACCTGGCGCTGCGCCCCGAGATGTACGTGGAGGTCCGCATCGAAGCCGAACTCGGAACGGCGCTGACGGTGCCCGCCGGCGCCGTGCTCGACACGGGCGAAAAGGAGCTGGTCTTCGTCATGAAGGACGGTGGCGTCTTCGAGCCGCGGGAGGTCCGCACCGGCAGGAGGGGCGGCGACCACGTGGAGGTGCGCTCGGGGATCTCCGCGGGGGAGAAGGTGGTGACCTCCGCCAACTTCCTGATCGACTCGGAGTCCAGGATGCGCGCGGCCCTGGGAGACTGAGAAAAAGGCCTTTATGGTACGCGACATCATAGCTTTCTCCGCGCATAACCGGGTCCTGGTGCTGATCATAGCGCTGGCCGCGGTCGCGGCGGGCGTCTACTCCGTAAAGAACATCAATCTCGACGCCATACCGGACCTCTCCGACACGCAGGTCATCGTCTATTCCAGGTGGGACCGCTCTCCGGACGTGATAGAGGACCAGTTGACCTATCCCGTGGTCAGCGCGCTGCTGGGCCTGCCAAAGGTGAAGACCATACGCGGCTTCTCCGATTTCGGCTTCTCTTACGTCTACGTCATCTTCGAGGACGGCACGGACATCTACTGGGCGCGCTCGCGCGTGCTGGAATACCTCAGCAAGATATTGCCGCAGCTGCCCGACGGCGTGAAGACGGAACTGGGACCCGACGCCACCGGCGTGGGCTGGATCTACCAGTACGCGCTCGTCGACAAAAGCGGCCGGCATGACCTCGCCGAGCTGCGTTCCTTCCAGGACTGGAACCTGCGCTACCAGCTGCAGTCGGTGCCCGGCGTGGCCGAGGTGGCGGCCTTCGGCGGCTTTCAGAAGCAGTACCAGGTAAACCTCGACCCGGACGCGCTGGCCGCCCACGGGATCTCGATCGCGGCGGTCATGAAGGCCGTCCAGGAAGGCAACGAGGAAAGCGGCGCCCGCCTGATAGAGTACTCCGGCGCCGAGTACATGATCCGCGGCAGGGGCTACGCGCGGTCGATAAAGGACATAGAGAGCATAGTCGTGGCCGCCCGCGGCCCCGGCGGCACCCCGGTCCTGGTGAAGAGCGTGGCGACGGTCACGGCCGCGCCCGAAATGCGCCGCGGCATAGGCGATCTCGACGGCGAGGGGGACGCGGTCGGCGGCATAGTGGTTATGCGCCACGGAGAGAACGCGCTCACCGTGATAGAGCGCGTCAAGGAGCGGCTTAACGAAATAAAGCCCTCGCTCCCGGAAGGGATGGAGATACTGACCACCTACGACCGCTCCGACCTCATCAAGCGCGCCATCGCCACGCTCAAACGCCAGCTCACGGTGGAGATGATCATAGTCAGCCTGGTCATACTTTTCTTCCTCTGGCACATCCCCTCGGCGATAATCCCCATCGTGACCATACCGGTGGCGGTGCTGCTGGCCTTCATACCGATGTACCTGGCCGGCATCAGCTCCAATATCATGTCGCTGGCCGGCATCGCCATCTCGATAGGCGTCCTGGTGGACGGCGCCATAGTGGAGGTGGAGAACGCCTACAAGAAACTGGAACACTGGGAGGCCGGGGGCAGGAAGGGCGACTTCCACGCCGTGCGGCTGGAAGCCCTGCAGGAGGTGGGGCCGTCGGTCTTCTACTCGCTGCTCGTGATAGCCGTGGCTTTCCTGCCGATCTTCACCCTGGTGGACCAGGAAGGCCGCCTCTTCAAGCCGCTGGCCTACACCAAGAACCTCACCATGTTCGTGGCGGCGCTGCTGGCCATCACGCTGGACCCGGCGCTGCGCATGATGTTCACGCGCATGGACCACGTCCATTTCAGGCCGGCCTGGTTCTCCGGCCTGGTGAACGCCGTCACCGTCGGCAAGTACTACCCGGAGGAGAAGCATCCGATATCGCGCCGGATTTTCAGGGTCTACGAACCGGTCTGCCGGTGGACGCTGGAGCATCCGCGCAAGGTGCTGGCGGGAGCCCTGTTCCTGGTGCTTACCGCCATCCCCGTCTATCTCAAGACCGGCTCCGAGTTCATGCCCCCGCTCAACGAAGGCACCATTCTCTACATGCCCACCACGCTGCCGGGCATCTCCGTGACCGAGGCCCAGCGGCTGATGCAGGCGCAGGACAGGATACTCAGATCCTTCCCGGAAGTGGAGCGCGTCCACGGCAAGGCGGGCCGCGCGGACACCTCCACCGACCCGGCGCCTTTCTCGATGATGGAGACGGTCGCGGTGCTCAAGCCGATGGACCAGTGGAGGCCCAGGGACCGCTGGTACTCGTCCTGGGCGCCGGACTTCCTGAAAGCGGTGCTGCGGCGGGTCTGGTACGACCGCCTGACCTGGGACGAGCTGATCGCGGAGATAGACTCGAAGATGCGTTTTCCCGGAGTATCCAACGCCTGGACCATGCCGATAAAGGCCCGCATAGACATGCTGAGCACCGGCGTGCGCACCCCGGTCGGCATCAAGATCTTCGGCTCCGACCTCAGGACCATAGAGGAGACCGGTCTGGAAGTGGAACGGATAGTGCGCCAGGTCGAAGGCACCCGCAGCGTCTACGCCGAGCGCACCGCCGGCGGCTACTTCCTCGACTTCGAGCTCAGGCGCGACCAGCTCGCCCGCTACGGCCTGACCGTGAAAGAGGCGCAGATGGCGCTGATGACGGCCATAGGCGGGCAGAACCTGACCACCACCGTCGAGGGGCGCGAGCGCTACCCGGTGAACGTGCGCTACGCCCGCGGCTTCCGCGACGACGTGGACAAGCTGGGGCGAGTGCTGGTGACGGCGGAGAACGGCGTCAACGTGCCGCTGGGCCAGATAGCCGACATCGTCTTCCGCTCGGGCCCGGCGATGATACGCAACGAGAACGGGCTGCTCTCCGGCTACGTCTACGTGGACGTCGCCGGCGTGGACGTGGGGACCTACGTGAAGAACGCCAAGAAAATGGTGGCCGACCACGTCAAGCTCCCGCCGGGCTATTCCCTGCAATGGAGCGGCCAGTACGAGAACATGCTGCGCGTCCGGGAGCGCCTGACGTTCGTGCTGCCGCTGACGCTCTTCCTCATCTGCCTGCTGATCTACATGAACACTAAGTCGGCGGTGAAGACCGGCATAGTCCTGCTGGCCGTGCCGTTCTCTCTCATCGGGGCGGTGTGGTTCGTCTGGCTGCTCGACTACAATATCTCGATAGCGGTGTGGGTGGGCATGATAGCCCTTATGGGCCTCGACGCCGAGACCGGCATGTTCATGCTCCTTTACCTGGACCTCGCTTACGAGGAACTGCGCAAGAGCGGGCGGCCGTTCACGCTGAAGAACCTGCAGGAGGCGGTCGTGCACGGCGCGGTCAAGCGCGTGCGGCCCAAGATGATGACGGTGATGACCGCCTTCATGGGGCTCATCCCCATAATGTGGTCGCTCGGCACCGGCGCCGACATGATGAAGCGCGTAGCGGCGCCGATGATAGGCGGGCTTTTCACCAGCTTCGCGCTGGAGCTGCTGGTATACCCGGTGGTGTTCTACCTTTGGAAAAAGAGGGAGATAAGGGAAATAGAGGCCTCCCATGAGATACGACAGCATTCTTGAAGCCATAGGCGGCACGCCGCTGGTGCGGCTTAACCGCGCGGGGGCGGGCCTGCCCGCGAAGCTCTACGCCAAGGTGGAATACCTCAACCCCGGCGGCAGCGTGAAGGACAGGATAGCCCTGCGCATGCTTACCGAGGCCGAGAAGGCCGGGCGGATAGCGCCGGGCCGCACGACGATAGTGGAGGCCACGGCGGGCAATACCGGCGCGGGACTCGCTCTCGCCGCCGCGGTAAAAGGCTATAAGATGATTTTCGTATTGCCCGACAAGATGAGCGCCGACAAAGTGAGCCTGCTCAAAGCCTACGGGGCGGAGGTGGTCATCACCAGGACCGACGTCGCGCCGGACTCGCCGGAGAGCTACAACGGCGTGGCCGACCGGCTCGCGCGCGGGATACCCGGCGCCTGGCGGCCCGGGCAGTTCACCAACGCCGAGAACCCGAAAGCCCATTACCTCTCCACCGGCCCCGAGATCTGGGCCGACAGCGGGGGGGAAGTGGACGTCTTCGTGGCCGGAGCCGGCACCTGCGGCACCATCACCGGCACGGGAAAATTCCTCAAGGAGAAGAAGCCGGGCCTGAAGGTGATAGGCGCGGACCCCGAGGGCTCGATACTTTCCGGCGACACGCCCAGGTCCTACAAGGTGGAGGGCATAGGCGAGGACTTCTTCCCGGAGATCTACGACAGGGGCGTGGTGGACGAATGGTTCCGCGTCGGCGACGCCGAGTCCTTCGCCGCGGCCCGCCGGCTGGCCCGCGAGGAGGGACTGCTCGTCGGCGGCTCCTCCGGCACGGCGCTCGCGGCCGCGCTCAAATACGCGGAGAAATACCGCCGCCCGGAGACCATAGTGGTGATGCTGCCGGACACCGGACGCAACTATCTCAGCAAGTTTTTCGACGACGGCTGGATGAAGGAGAACGGCTTCCTATGAAGAGGATGGGATTCGAGACGGCGCTGATACACGCCGGGCAGGAGGCGGACCGGCGGACCGGCTCGGTGACCGTGCCCGTCTACCAGACCTCCACCTACAAGCAGGACGGCGTGGGCCGGGACCGCGGCTGGGAATACTCCCGCACCGGCAACCCTACGAGGAAAGCCCTGGAGGACTGCGTAGCCGCGCTCGAAGGAGTGAGGCACGGCCTGGCCTTCGCCTCCGGCCTCGCCGCCGAGACCGCGGTCGTCGGCGGCCTGCTGAAAAAGGGGGACCACGTGGTGGCGGGCGACGACCTCTACGGCGGCACCTACCGGCTCTTCGAGAAGGTGTTCCGCAAGTGGGGGCTGGAGATAACCTACGCGGATTCCGGGAGCCCGGCTGCTTTCAGGAGAGCGATGCGCCGCAATACCCGGCTGGTCTGGGCCGAGACGCCCACGAACCCGCTGCTCAATATCACCGACATCGCCGCCGTGGCGGAGATAGCCCATAAGGGCCGGGCGCTGCTCGCCGTGGACAATACCTTCGCGACGCCGTATTTCCAGCGGCCCGTCGGACTGGGCGCGGATATCGTGGTGCACAGTTCCACCAAGTACCTGGGCGGCCACAGCGACGTTATCGGCGGCCTGCTGGCGATAAAGGACAAGGCCGTCTTCGAGGAGGTGAAGTTCCACCAGAACGCGGCCGGCGCGGTGCCCGGCCCCTGGGACGCCTGGCTGACGCTGCGCGGCATCAAGACCCTCGCCGTGCGCATGAAGGCGCACGAGGCCAACGCCTTCGAAATAGCGGAGGCGCTATCGCGCCACCCGGCGGTATCGAAGGTCTATTATCCCGGCCTGAAAGATCACCCGGCCCACGCGCTGGCCGGAGCGCAGATGGACGGCTATGGCGGCATGGTCAGCTTCGAACTGAAAGGGGGGAGACCGGCGGCGGAGAAATTCCTTAAAAAGCTGAAGATCTTCACGCTGGCCGAGAGCCTGGGCGGCGTGGAATCGCTGGCCTGTTACCCGGCCGCGATGACGCACGCCGCGATACCGGAAAAGGACCGGCTGGCACGCGGCATCACCGCCGGTCTGGTGCGGCTGTCGGCCGGCATAGAAAGCACGGAGGACCTGCTGAAGGACCTGCACCGCGCTTTAAATCAGATCCAGCGCGGATAGCCGCGCAAGGAGGAACAATGAGGAAAGCAATGATAGCGATGGCGCTGACGCCGCTGCTGGCGGTGCCGCCGGTATTCGCCCAGGGAGGGCACAAGGACCATTCCGGGCACAAGCACCCGGCCGCGGCGGAGAAGAAGCCCGACGCCGCAAAAAAAGCGGAGGCAGCATACAGGAAAGTAACGAAAGAGGAGATAGGCAAGAGCGCGGTCTGCCCGGTGACCGGAGAAGGTCTCAAGATAGCGAAGGACACCATCTCGATGTCCTACAAGGGGAAGAACTACTATTTCTGCTGCCCCGGCTGCGACAAGTCCTTCATGAAGGACCCGGAGAAGTACGCGGTCAAAGAGAAAGCCGCGGCGAAGAAATACGTCTGTCCCATGGGTTGCGCAGAATCCGACAAGCCCGGCCGCTGCCCGAAGTGCGGCATGGACCTGGTGGAGAGAAAGGCGGAGAAGAAGCAGGAGAAGGCGCACAAGAAAGCGGCGGACGGGAAAAAGCGCTGAGGCGGAAACCCCGGCCTCATATTTTCGCGCGGCGCGGGCGCGGCGAGTTCAGCGACGCCGGACCTGTCGGCCGTCCCGGCGAAGAGGCGCGCGGCGGCGGCGATATTCCCCGCGCCCGCCGCGGAGCCGGTGACGGCCGCCGCCTCATACCCGAGTTCGCTTATCTTCGCGGCCATGGTTTCCGGGCCGGCCGCGAAGGGCCGCGTGCCACAGCATCGCTTTCATCCGCTTAGCCGAGTGATAAAGCCCGGCCCAGCCGCATACCGCCCCGGTCCAGATATGCAGTTTGAATACCACCCGGGAGACCGGTTTGTCCATCGGGACGAAGAGGCCGAAGCCGGTCAGGACGCAGGCGGCGAAGGACAGCAGCAGCAGCCAGTTCCATGCCAGCCTGAGCCGCGCCGGTTCGGCTCCCCGGCGAACGGCCGCCTCCGAGGCCAGCGACAGGACCGCGAGCAGGCCTAACAGCTGGAAGACGTAAAGGTCAGAGAGGTATTTCATATCCGCCCGGTCCGCCGGGCGCCGGAACGGTCCGGCGCCCGCGGGTACGGTTCAGAACGGCACGCCCAGCAGCAGCCGCGTCTGCGAGTCCTTGCCGCCCGGGTTCAGGCCGTATAGATGGCCCAGGCTGACCCAGACCTTCATATCGGGAGCCCTGAAGTTTACCGTGGGGCCCAGATTGTACTTATCCGCCCCGTATACGCCGGTCGCCTCCAGGCCCGCCCTGAAGGCGTCAGTGAACTTCCAACCGGCGCCGGCCGAGAAGCGGTGCTCCGTGTCCGAAGGCCTCTCCAGGGGGAACTCCGCCACCTGGTTATAGGCCAGCCTCAGCCTGCCCAGGTCCTTGGCCAGCACCAGCTTGGCCTCCAGGGAGCCCTGGGCCGAAAGGTCGGTGCTCCGCTTGTACTCCGCGTAAAGCAGCGTGTCCAGGGGCAGTTCGCCCTTCTCGGCCAGGCGGTGCCGGGCGCGCAGCTTCATGCCGTCGTAACGGAACGTCTTCGTCGTCGCCGTGTTCGTCTGGCCGAACATCTGGTACAGGGCCAGGTCGGTCCTGTCGGTCAGGCCGTATTCCAGCTCCACCATGTGCTTCCAGGCGGAGTTCTCGGGCACCGAGGTGTCCGCCACTTCGGCGGTCGCGTAGTACTCCAGCTCCGCCTTTCCTTCGTGCATCGTCATGTACTCGTAGGTCCAGACGAAGGTCCGGGGATCGGCTTCCGCCGGGCCGGCCGCCGCCGTCATCATAAACGCGGCCAGCGAGGCCGCTATCGCACCGCTTTTCATGTTCTCTTTCATGCTGTACTTTTGTCTCCTTTTCTCTCTTTATGATATGATTATGATAATCATTATCATTTTTAAAACAAAAAATATATCCCTACTTCTTCTTCGCGCAGCGGGCGCAGAGGCCGTATATCTCCAGCCTGTGCCCTTCCAGTTTAAAGCCGTGCCTGGCGGCGAGCCTCTCCTGCAGCCGCTCGATCTCCGGGTCCACCGCCTCCGCGAAACAGCCGCAGGCGGTACAGATCAAATGGTCATGATGGCCCCTGCTGCCGGCCGCCTCGTACCGGGCCACGCCGTCCGGGGGGATGAATTCCGCCACCTTACCGCAGCCGCAGAGACATTTGAGCGAGCGGTATACCGTGGCTATGCCGATCCCGGGCATCTTCTTCTTCGCCTCCCGGTGAACCTCTTCGGCGCTCAGGTGGCCGCCGCTGGCGAGAACGGCGTCGAGCACCGCGTCCCGGCGCCGGCTCCGGCGGACGCCCTGGCAGTCGCATGAATTCGCTTTGGGTTTTTTCCTGGCCATATGATAACGATTATCATTTTCGCAAAATACCGCCGCGACTGTCAAGGGGCCGCGGCCGCGCCGGGACCGCGCGGTTTATCGGACCCGCGATTAATTTATATAATTATCGGGCGGCATCAGCCGCAAGACATTGAAGACAGGGAATACACAGGAGTTCAACGATGAAAAAAGATCTGCTTGCCGGCGCTATATTTTTCGCGGTCACAATGGCCGCCTACGCCCACTGCGGCAAATGCCCGGGCGACAAGAAGGCGGAGGGAGCCAGGGCCGGAACGAAGGTAGAGTGCCCCATGGGCGCCAAGGCCGCCGAAGGGGCCAAGCACGACTGCCCGCACGCCAAAGCGGCCGGCGAAAAGAAACACGACTGCGGCGCGCATAAGGGCGGGGAGAAGGCCGGAGCCCACGATTGCGGCAAGGACAAAGCGGCCAAGGCCGCCTGCCCCAAGCAGATGGAAGGAGTCGAGAAGGCCGTGAAGAACACCAGGGACGGAGTGGAACTGACGCTGGCCGCCAAGGGCAAGGAAGCCATAGCCAAGCTCCAGGAACTGACCGCCGTTCACTACGCCGGCGGCAACTGCTCCTGCCTGCCCAAGGACGCCACCGCCAAATTCGAGAACACCCCGACGGGAGTCAGGATCGCCCTCGCTTCCAAAAAGCCGGAGACCGTCAAGGCCATGCAGGCCAAGTACGCGGAAGGCGGCCACAAGTGCGGCATGGACCACGCCAAGGAAGACAAGGCCGGGAAATGACCCTGCACAAGGCGCTCGAAAAAGTAACTTTTCTCAAAGGGCTGGGCAAAGCCGACCTCAACCACATAGTGAAGATCGCCTCCGTGCGCCGTTACAGGGCCGGGGACATGGTCTTCAACAAAGAGGAGGTCGGCAAGAACTTTTTCATCGTCAACTCCGGGAAGATAAAGATATTCTCTTCCCTGGGCGGCGGGAAGAGAAAGACCTTCGCCTTCCTCGGGAAAGGGGACTTCTTCGGAGAGATGTCGCTGCTGGGCGGCAAGATCCGTTCCGCTTCGGCCCAGGCGGTGGAGGACACCGAGCTCCTGGTCATCTCCAAGCAGAACTTCGGCAGGCTGGTGGTGCGGCACGCCGACTTCAGCATGAAGATAATCCGCACGCTGGTCGAGCGGCTGGACAAGGCCAACAAAGAGGTCGAGTCCATGCTGTTCCACAATATCCTCGGACGGCTGGCCTCGGCGATACTCGAGCTCGAGGCCAAGTCCAAGGCCGGCCCGCTGACCGTGGCCATAGGCCAGGGCGAGCTGGCGGAATATCTCGGCACCACCCGCGTGCCGGTCTGCCGGGCGGTCAATTCGCTCAAGCGCAGCGGCATAATCGATTACCAGCGCGGCCGCATAATCATAAAGAGCAAGGCCAGGCTCCAGTCCATGGCCGCCAGGGCCCGCGGATGAACCGGACCCTGCGCGGCTTCCGGGACATACTGCCGCCCGACTCGGAACTCTTCTCCGCCATCGAAGACGCCGCGCGGGAGGTGTTCCGGCTCCACGGCTACCGGGAGATAAGGATCCCCACGCTGGAAACGAAGGAACTGTTCGTGAAGTCCACGGGGGACACAACCGACATCGTCGAGAAGGAGATGTACGCCTTCACCGACGGCGGGGGGCGAGAGGTGGCCATGCGGCCCGAGGGGACCCCCGGCGTGGCCCGCGCCTATATCGAGCAGAACCTCTCGCAGGGAGGACGCAACGCCAAGCTTTTCTACATCGGCCCGATGTTCCGCGCCGAGCGCCCCCAGGCCGGGCGCTACCGCGAGTTCACCCAGATCGGCGTGGAGTGCATAGGCAACCCCTCGCCTTCGGCGGACGCCGAGTCCATCTCCCTGCTGGTGAAAGTGCTGGAGAAAGCCGGCGCGCCCGGCTGCACCGTGGAACTGAACACGCTCGGCTGCTCCGATTGCCGCCGGGCCTACCGCGACCAGCTGCTCGGCTATCTCAAACTCAATACGGAGGCGCTCTGCGAGGCCTGCCGCCGCAGGGTGGACCGCAACCCCATGCGCGCGCTGGACTGCAAGGTGGACGGCCCGTGGCTGGCCGACAAGGCCCCGCACATCAGCCTCTGCCCGGGCTGCGTGGAACATTTCGACCGGACCCAGGCCCTGCTCAAAGCCGCCGGCGTGGACTTCAAGGTCAACCGCACGATGGTGCGCGGCCTCGACTATTACACCCGGACCGTCTTCGAGGTCAAGGCCGGCGCGCTGGGAGCGCAGGACGCGGTGGCCGGCGGCGGCCGCTACGACGACCTGATAAAGTCCATGGGCGGCCCCGCCGCCCCTTCGGTAGGCTGGGCCATGGGCCTGGACCGCGCCGCGCTTGTCATAAAAGCGGCCGGGGCGGCCCCGGAAGAGAAAGGGCCCTCGGCCTTTTTCGTCGCCTCCGGGAAAGAGGCGGGCCTGGAGGCCTTCCGGCTGATGTCGGACCTGCGCGCGGTCGGCATACCGGCCGATTATTCCAATTTCGACCTCAGCATGAAGTCGCAGATGCGCTCCGCCGACAGGAGCGGAGCGGACTACGCCGTCATCATCGGCGAGGACGAGCTGAAGTCCGCCGCCTGCTCGCTCAAGCCCCTCAAAGGCCAGGCGGGACAGGAGAGCGTGCCCTTCGCGGGCCTGGCCTCGCGCCTGGCCGTCAAGCCCGCCTGAAAAGACGGCCGCGCGGTTCCCCGGGAGAAACATGACCATCGAAGCGAACAACAACAGGACCCATCTCCGCACCCACGACTGCGGCGCCCTGCGGGGCGCCGACGCCGGCAAGACCGCGACCCTCTGCGGCTGGATGGACTCCAAACGCAATCACGGCGGCGTGCTGTTCATAAGCCTGCGCGACCTCTACGGCGTGACCCAGGTGGTCGCCAATCCCGGCACGGCGGCCTTCCAGGCCGCAGAGGACTCCAAGGCGGAATACGTCCTGCGCGTCACGGGCAAGGTCACGCCGCGCCCGCAGGGGATGGTCAACCCGAAGATGCCCACGGGCGAGATAGAGCTGGTCGCCGACAGCATCGAGACCCTTAATATTTCCCAGCCGCTGCCCTTCGACCTCGGCGAGCACGCCGGGGTCCTGGAAGACACGCGCCTGAAGTACCGCTACCTGGACCTGCGCCGCCAGAAGGTGGCCAGGAACCTGGTCCTGCGCAGCAAGGTGGCCGGCCTGGTGAGGTCGAACCTGCTCTCCAAGGGCTTCAACGAGATAGAGACGCCGATGCTGACCCGCTCCACGCCGGAGGGCGCCCGCGACTATGTCGTCCCGTCGCGCATGAACCCCGGCCATTTCTACGCGCTGCCGCAGTCGCCCCAGGTCTTCAAGCAGCTGCTGATGGTCGCCGGCATGGACCGCTATTTCCAGCTGGCCCGCGCGCTGCGCGACGAGGACCTGCGCGCCGACCGCCAGCCCGAACACACGCAGATAGACGTCGAGATGTCGTTCGTCACCGAGCAGGACGTGGCCGCCGTAGTCGAGGACATGTTCAGGTCGGTCTTCTCCGGACTTGGCGAGACGATAGAGACCCCTTTCCCCGAGATGGAGTTCTCCGACGCCATGCTGCGCTACGGCTCCGACAAGCCCGACCTGCGCTACGAGCTGGAGATCAAGGACTGCTCGCATCTCTTCAAGGCCTCGGGCTTCAAGGTCTTCGCCGAAGCGCTGGCCTCCGGCGGCGTGGTGCGCGGCATAAAAGGGGAGGGCGGCGCGGCCGCCTACTCCCGCGGCGAGATAGACAAGCTCACCGAGACCGCGAAGAAGGCCGGCGCGAAAGGACTGCTCTGGTTCAAGCTTAAGGACGGGAAGGTCGAGTCGCCCGCTCTCAAATTCCTTTCCGAGGCCGAGACCTCGTCGGTGAAGGACTTCTTCGCGATGAGAGAGGGGGACATAGTCTTCATGGTGACCGGGCCCGCGGCCCAGGCCGCCCCGCAGCTCGGGCTGGTGCGCAACGAGCTGATAAAGAAGCTTAAGCCCGCCCGGACGAAAAAATGGGCCTTCCTCTGGGTGCGGCATTTCCCGCTGCTGGAGAAGGACGACGAATCAGGCCACTGGACCTTCACCCACAACCCTTTCACCGCGCCGCTGCCGGAGGAGCTGCCGATGCTCGACACCGATCCCGGCGCCATGCGCTCCTGCCAGTACGACCTGGTGCTCAACGGCGTGGAGCTGGGCTCCGGCTCGGTGCGCAACCACAGCCGGGCCGTGCAGGAGAAGATCTTCGGCCTCATGGGCTATTCGAAGGAGGAGGTGCAGCGGCGCTTCGGCATGATAGTCAACGCGCTGGACTTCGGCGCGCCCCCGCACGGCGGCATAGGCATAGGCTTCGACCGCCTCATCGGCCTGCTCTGCGGCACCGACTCGATACGCGACGTCATCGCCTTCCCCAAGACGGCCAGCGGCTCGTGCCTGATGAGCGACGCGCCCTCGACGATAGACGAGCGCCAGCTCAAAGAGCTTCATCTAAAGATAACGGAATAGGATGGGCTCCTACCCCGACTGGATCGTCGCGGAAGTCCGGAAGAACAAATCCGGGCTCCGCGGCGCCCCGGCCCGGGACACGGCCGGCGACCTGGCCGGCGCGCGCCTCCACACGGTCTGCGACGAGGCCCTCTGCCCCAACAAGGGAAAATGCTTCGCGGAAGGCGAGGCGACCTTCCTGATACTCGGCGACATCTGCACGCGCGCCTGCTCCTTCTGCGCCGTCTCCAAGAAAAAACCGCTGCCGCCGGACCCCGGCGAGCCGGCCAGGGTTGGGGAACTCTCCCGCCGCTGGGGGCTGAAATACGTCGTCTTCACCTCGCCCACGCGCGACGACCTGCCCGACGGCGGCGCGTCCCATTTCGCGGCGACGCTGGCGGCGCTGAAAAGATCCGCGCCGGGCGTTAAGACCGAGCCGCTGATACCCGACTTCGGCGGCGACGGCGCCGCGCTCAGGACGGTGCTGGACGCCGGCCCCGACGTGCTGGGTCACAATCTCGAGACCGTGCCTTCGCTCTACGCCGTGCGCAAGGGAGCCGATTACCGGCGCTCGCTGAAACTGCTAGGGGACGCCAAGAAATACCGCCCGGCCTCGCTGGTAAAGACGGGGTTCATGCTGGGGCTGGGGGAAACCGACGCCGAAACAGAGGCCGCGCTGAAGGACGCCGTCTCGGCCGGCTGCGATCTTGTCACCCTGGGCCAGTACCTGGCGCCGTCGAAGGGGCATTTCGAAGTGAAACGCTACTACACGCCCAAAGAGTTCGAGGCCTGGCAGCGCCGGGCCGTCGAGCTCGGCTTCAGGGCCGCCCTGGCCGGCCCGCTCGTGCGCAGCTCCTACCGCGCCGGCCGGCTCTACTCCCAGGCCTTAGCGAAATAAGGAACAACTATTCCGGGTGCTGCCGGGGGCTCACCACGAAAAACATCTCAGGCTCCCTCGCCGGGCCTTCACTCCGCCACGGGTTCGGCTTTCTGAAATACACCCGGCGCTGCGCTCGGCCGGGCACGAACTCGGCCCGGGCGCATAGCGCCTCGGGCCTCAGACATT
>JAVHLJ010000017.1 GCA_031082205.1 Elusimicrobiales bacterium | reverse complement strand
GCTTGACGGTGTCTATGCCGAGGTCGGCCTCCATGTCGAGGTCGAGCTCGAGCATGTCCTTGGGATAGCCGGTCTTGGCGGTTATCATGTCGAGTACTTCGGCCCTGACCGTGTCCTCGCTCAGGCCGGAGAGGGCCGCGGCGGGGACCGGCGAGGGAGCCGGCTTCGGTTCGGCGTAATGAGGCTGAGCGGGAACCGCGGCCGCCGCGACTCCGACGGGTTCGCGTACCGGCTCGGGTTGCCTGGCCGGAACCGGGGCCGGGCGGAAAGGCTCCCCCTTGCCGGCGGCCTTGCGGTCTTTGATCCTGAGCGTGTTGAACACCACTTCCAGCTCGGGCTGGGGGTCGCCGGAGACGGCTTCCAGCCAGGCCTTGTAGGTGTTCTCGTTCTCGAACCGGGACTCGCCGGCCTTGTAAGTGTTCTCTATGAGGGAGATGCCCATGTGCGAGCCGAAACCGGCGGCGAAGCGCAGCGCGTACTTCAGGTCGTACTTGCCGCCCTTGGAGAGGTTGATGCCGGCCAGTTCCGGGTCGGGCTCCTTATAATTGGCGATCGGCGGTATGACGCCGGTATTCAGCGCGCGCACGGCGACCGCGTCCTCGAGCGAGGCGCCCATCGTGTGGCCGGTGAAGCCCTTCACGTTGCTGACGACCACCTGGTCGGCGGCCGGCCCGAAGGCGCGGCGCAGGGCCTTAACTTCCGCCGAGGCGCTGCCGCCCCTGGCGGGAGTGTAGGTCTCGTGCGAGATGAATACGGTCTTGGGCGCCATCTCGGAGCGGTTCAGCCCGTAGATGCGCTCGACCTTGGAGACGAAGCCCTCCATGACGGAGGCGACGTGTTCGGTGTCCAGGCGCGTGACATGGTAGGCGCTGTTGGCGCTCTCGGTCAGCAGCAGCCGGGCCAGCGGCTTCATGCCGCGGGCGCGCACCAGCGTCTCGTCCTCTATGACCAGCGAGACCGCGGCGGAGCCCACTATCAGCCCGTGGCGCCTGCGGTCGAAGGGCAGCGCCGCCTCGGCGACATTGTCCTTGGTGGTGGCGGTGCCGGAGGCCAGGAAGCCGGGCATCGTCCATTCCTGTATGGTCTCGTTGGTGATGTCGTCGGCGGCTATCACGACGACGCGCTTGCACTTGCCCGAGCGTATCCAGCTCTCGGCTATGTGCACGCCCTGGGTCGTGGAGGCGCAGGCCGCGCTCATGTGCACTGCCGGGCCCTTGGCCCCGACCCACTGCGCGAACTGCGAGTCCGCTATCGGTATCACCTTCAGCAGGAAGTTCTGGCTGAACGAATAGGCCGCGGGCGAGCCGGCGGGCGCGCCGGCGGGGAAGTTCTTCTGCATCCACTCGCGTATCTCGCGCTTGTCCTTGGGGTCGCTCAGGCGGCCGATCAGGTTGTCGTAGACTTCCCACATCCGCTCGGCGGAGGCGCCGCCGTACTTGGAGTTGAAGTAGCCGGCTATCTCCTCTATCATCTGCTCGGTCACCGGGAAGGCGGAGGCGAAGACCACGCCGGTCTCGGAGGCCACCGGCTCGGGCAGAGCCCATTTCTCGGGCAGCCAGCCGCCCGTGGTGGTGCGCTTGTAGTAATGGATCAGCGGCAGGCCGGCGTCCTTGAGCGCCAGCACGCCGGCGGCCAGCGCCATGCTGAACACCGAGCCCATGGCCTTGGCCACGGTAGGCGGCACGCCGAAGTCCTTCTGCAGGTCGAAGGCGCCCTTGCGCGCGGAGAGCTTTATCGCGTCGTCGACGGAGCTGATCGGTTCTATGCGGTGGTTGCCGGTCTCGGACTTGATGACCCGGATGATGTTCTTGTCCACCTGCCGCTCCCGCCAGGCCTGCGGGATGGGCTCTATCATGTTGCGGCCCTCGAGTATCTCGTCGAGGCTGCGCTCGCGGAAGAGTTCCGCCTGGGTGCCCGGCGCGCCGCCGGCTATGCCGGAGACGGCGATCGGGTTGAAGTTGAAGCCGTACTTCTCGGCGAAGGACGCCTGAGCCGCCGGCAGCGCCGACGGAGCGGAGGAGGACTGTCCC
The DNA here is from genome assembly GCA_031082205.1 of Elusimicrobiales bacterium. GTDB lineage: Bacteria > Elusimicrobiota > Elusimicrobia > Elusimicrobiales > UBA9959 > UBA2231. Next base: position 48,844 of record JAVHLJ010000017.1, on the reverse strand, counting down.
GCCGCCGGCGCGGAGTTCCCCCCGCCGGCTGTCTGTATCGCCCAGTTCTGATAGTAGGGATTGAAGAAAGTCCCGCCCCGAGCCGGGGCCTTGCCGTCCCAGTTCACCGGTATGCCCAGGGCCGTCATGTTGGCCAGCAGGTCGTTGAGCTCGGTGATGCCGCCGCGCTTGGGATGGTTGGAAGCCAGCACGGTGACGTCGGGCCTGCCCTTGAGCGTGGAGGTGGCGAAGGCGCTGAGCACGCGCTTGGGTCCGCACTCTATGAAGGTGCGCACACCCTCGTCGTACATGCGCTCGAGCTGCTTTATGAACTCGACCGGGCTGGTCATCTGCTTGATGAGCATGTCGTAGATGCCCTGCGTGTCCGTCGGGAAGAAGTCGGCGGTCACGTTGGAGAGGATCTTCATGCCGGCCGGCTTTATCGGAATGCTCTCGAGGAACTTCCGGTACGGGCCCATCGCCGACTTGATTATCTCGGAGTGGAAGGCGTGGCTGACCGGTATCTCGCCGGCCTCTACGCCCATGGCCTTGAAATGCGCGACGGCGTCCTCGACGGACTTCGCCTCGCCGGCTATGACGGTCTGCAGCGGGCAGTTCTTGTTGGCGCAGATGACGTAGCCCTTTATTTTTTTGAGCTCGGCGTCCACTTTGTCGCAGCCGAGGGCGACCGAGGCCATCTTGCCCGGGTCGGCGACTTTGACGTTGGCCATTTCCTTGGCGCGGTTGGTGACGGCGCGCAGGCCGTTCTCGAAGGTGAAGATGCCGGCGGCGGTGGCGGCGGCGTACTCGCCCAGCGAATGGCCGATGGCCATGTCGGGCTTTATGCCGAACTCGCGGAACAGCCGGTACATCGCTATGTCGGCCGTCATCATCGACGGCTGGGTGAGCTGGGTCTGCTTGATGGCGGCCTCGCGCCTGGCGAGGTCTTCCTTGGATTCGCCGGGCCTGGACCAGATGGCTTCGGTCAGGCGCACGCCTATCATCTTGTCCAGTATGACGTCGGCCTCGTCGAAGGTCGCCTGCACCACCTGGTACTTGGCGGCGAGGTCGCGCATCATGTCGACGTACTGCGAACCCTGGCCGGGGAAGAGCAGGCCGACCTTGGCCTGGTTCGTCCCGGTCCTGAAGGTGTAGACGCCCTTGAGCTTGAAGTTGAGCGGCGGCTCGCTCCAGGCCTCGTCCTTGGCGTTCTTGGCCATGAACTCGACTTTGTCCACCAGGTCCTTCGGCGACTTGGCGACGATGGAGACGCCCCACGGGCCTTTCGGCCTGGTCATGGACGGCTGGGCGTAGGAGGATATTGGATAGTTCTCCGGCCACTTGGAGAACACGGCGGCGGCTTCCGCCTTGGCGTTCTTTATGACCTCGGCCGGCGTGGCGCCGGTGAAGGTGACGGCCTCGCCCTGCAGGGCGGAGAAGGGCGCCTTGGGATTTTCGGCCGCGGGAGCGGTGGACATCGATACCGAGGCCGCCATGGCGGACGGCGCCTCCGGTTTCTGTCCGGCGTACTCTTCCATCGTCACGTGGAAGTTGGTGCCGCCGAAGCCGAAAGAGGAGATGTTGGCGCGGCGTATGCCGTTCTTCTCCCACTTCTCCGGCTTGGTTATGACCCGGAAGAGGTCGAAGTCTATTTTAGGGTTGGGCTGCTCGAAGTTTATCGAGGTGGGCAGCGTCTTGTGATGCAGCGCCAGGGCGGTCTTGACCAGGCTGACGGCGCCGGCGGCGGCCTTGGAGTGGCCTATCTGGGATTTCACCGAGGTCAGGCCCAGCTTGCGGCCTTTGATATGGGGGCCGAAGACTTCCTTGAGGGTCTCCCCCTCCGCGGCGTCGCCCACCACGGTGGCGGTGCCGTGGCATTCCACGAAGTCCACGTCGCCGGGGCCGTAATCGAGGCCCTTGAAGGCGGCTTCGATGGCCAGCTTCTGGCCTTTCGGGTTGGGCGCGGTGATGCCCTTGCCTTTGCCGTCGGAAGAGGCGCCGACGGAGTTTATCAGCGCGTAGATCTTGTCGCCGTCGCGCACGGCGTCGGAGAACCGCTTGAGCAGGTACACCGCCACGGCCTCGGCCATGACGAAGCCGTTGGCCCGGGCGTCGAAGGCGTAGGAGCCGTCGGCCGAAAGCGCGCCTATCTTGCAGAACTTCACGTAGGCGGGCGCGCTCATCATCTCGTCGGCCCCGCCGGCCACGGCCATGTCGAACTTGCCGGAGCGCAGGCCCATGACGGCGTAGTCCAGCGCCGCCATGGAGGAGGCGCAGGCGGCGTCGAGGGTCATGTTGGGGCCGTTGAGGTTGAATACGTTGGCGATGCGGCCGGCCGTCACGTTTGACAGCTCGCCGGGCATCGTGTCCTCGGTGATCTTTATGATGCCGTTGTCTATGCCGGCCTCGAACTCGCGTATCATGTCCTCCTGCGCCGCGCGGGGCAGGGCCGAGAAGGACGGGGTCTTTCGCAGTATGTCCTCGTTGTAGAACTTGTAGACGCGCAGGTCGGTTATCTCCTTGCGCATCGCGCCCATGGCGTTGCCGATGACGGCGGCCGTGCGGGTGTTGTCGAAGGGCTTCTTGTCGTAGCCCGCGTCCTCCAGGGCCATCCGTACGGCCTCGATTGTCATCTGCTGCAGGCGCGAGATCTGGCCGGCGATGGTCGGCGGGATCTTGTACTTGATGGGGTCGAATTTGAAGTCCTCCACGAAGCCGCCTATCTTGGAGTAGGTCTTGTCCGCGGCCTTGCGGTCGGCGTCCCAGTAGAGCCGCCAGTCCCAGCGGTCCGCCGGGACCTCGGTGAGGCAGTTGCGCCCCTCCAGGACATTGTTCCAGAACTGGTCTTTGTTGAGGGCCTTGGGAGCTATTATGCCCAGGCCTACTACCGCTATTTTTTCATTGTTCATATCTGTTCAGCGCCTCCGTGGCGGTACTTGTCCCCGCCTTTCGGGCACAGCCTCCGGGTCGCTGGCGGGGTGCCGGTGACTCGGGACTGTTTCGAAATGCGGAATTTGGTCATTTCAGGGGTGAAAAAGGTGTGGAGCGGGAAAAAGCGGCCCTGCACCGGGCTTGTTGCTCAGTAGGGAAACTCCATTTATATAGTTTATTAAATCCGCGGGGCCGGGTTCAAGTTCAGGGAGCGCCGCGGGAGGGCCGCGGGACCGGGCGGTCCAGGGCCAGCAGGTAGAGAGTCCCGCCCTCCCGTGAGAGGGGCGTATCGTATTTAAGGGCCGCCGCGATGGCGTAGGCCGGGTTCGGGGCGAAGGAGACCATGGCCCGGTAGCCGCCGGCCATCTGCCAGTCCCATTCCCCTATAGCCCGGAGCGGCTTGAAGCTTTTAAGGGAGGCCATGTTCTCTTCGTAGGAATGCCAGGCGTTGAAGTCGAAACCGTTGGCTATCTCCCGGGGCGCGTAGCCCGCGGCCGACGCCGCTTGAGCTATATCCCATTTCGCCTTGTTCCACGACAGGTAATCCCTCACGCCGGACCAGGAGAGGCCGGCCGCCGCCAGCAGCAGGGCAGCCGCAGCGGCGCGCGAGAACCTGGCGTGCCTGGAGGCGTAGGCCGCCGAGGCCAGGAACCACGGGAAGAAGACCAGGAGGTAGCGGTCGAAGAACTTGGCGCCGGCCAGGGAGGCGGCCAGCTGCAGCAGGGAAGTCCAGGCCAGGGCCTTCAAAACGGGTTCGCCGGAGCGGAAGGCCAGCGCCGAGGCCCCGGCCAGCACCGCCGCCCCGGCCAGGGACAGCAGCGTGGCGGACTTCCAGAACCAGCCCGAGGCGAATACCCCGGAGGCTTTGTCCGGCTGCCCTGGCAGGGTCAGCGTCCCGATCCCGCCGGCGTGCAGGCTGTTCTCGAGCACCGGCAGCGGGCCTTCCATCCAGGCGAAAATCCCGAGGGCAAGTACCGCGAATACCAGCGCGGACTTGGAGATCCTGTTGGGGAAGCGGTTGCGGCTGAAAAAAGACGGGAAGGCCGCCGCGAGCCCCGCCGCCGCGGGCAGCAGGAAGAATCCGGTCTCCAGGAGCAGGGCCAGCAGCCGGGATAAGCTTTCCGTCAGGAAATTTACGGGCCGGGACAGGTGCCCCAGCGTGGCGCCGGAGACGTAGTTCACCGAGGCCCAGGTGGGGCCGTGGAAAAAGTTGAACCAGACCTGGTAGCCGGTGAAGGCCGCCAGCGGAAGCGCCCAGAGGAGGGCCAGCTTCCTGCCCTTGTCGGGGCGCGTCAGCAGCAGCGGAGTGAAGGCCAGCGGCAGGAAGATCCCCAGCTGCCTGGTCAGGTAGGCGCAGGCGGCGGCGGCCCCCGCGGCAAGCAGCGGTCCTTCCCCTCCTTTTTCCAGGAAAAGCGAGAATAGCCTGAAAGAAAGCAGCATCCAGAAGAGGTAGGTCATGTCCGTCATGAAGGAATTGCCCAGCAGGGCGGACAGCGGGTTGAAGACCAGCGCGGCGGAGAGCAGGGCCGCCACCCCCGGCGCGGCCCCCAGTCCCGCGCATATGCGGAACATCAGCCAGGCCGAACCGCAGGCGCAGAGAGCGGTGTAGAGCCGCAGCGACTGGAAGCCTTCGCCGAACAGGAGGCCGGACAGCGCCCCCCCGGCCAGGTGCAGGACCTGCGTGGCCGAAGCCCAGTCCGAGAGGCGCAGGACGCCGTCTTTCAGCAGCCTCTCGGCCGCAATGGCGTAAGCCCAGTCGTCGTTCAGCGGGAAGGCGAAGCCGGAGGCCCCGCCGTTGAGCGTGAAAAAAAACAGGAAGGCGGCCGGAACCGCGAAAGACAGGATCTTTTCCCAGTGTTTCCCCATTATCTTTTCCCCCGCCCGGGTGATGATAATAAATTGAAAAAGGGGCCGCAAGGCCGCGGCGTACGGGCTATTGTAAAGAGGCCGGTATTTATATTAATATGGCCTCTTCCGGGAACGCATATGAAGATAAAATTCTGGGGCGCGCGCGGCAGCATACCCGTATCCGGGGAGAAGTACCTGAAATACGGCGGGGACACCACCTGCCTGGAGATTCGCGCCGCCTCCGGCGAACTTGTGATCGTCGACGCGGGCTCCGGCATAAGGCTGCTGGGCAAGGAACTTATCAGGGAAGGGCTGTCCAGGTTCACTATGCTCTTCACGCATTCCCACTGGGACCATGTCCTGGGGTTCCCTTTCTTCGCCCCGATATACCGCAAGAAAGTCGCCATAACGATGATGGGCTGCTCCTTTTCGGAGGAGGAGCCGCTGCGCGAGATAGTCAGCAAGACGATGCGCCCGCCGGGTTTCCCGGTCAAGTTCGAGGAGATCTCCGCCTCTTTCAATTTCGCGCCCATCTGCCAGAAAGGCTTCTCCGTCGGCTCCATGAGCGTGGAATCCATAGAGATAAGCCACCCCAACCGGGGGCTGGGCTTCAAGTTCAGCGAGGACGGCAAGAGCTTCGTTTTCCTCACCGACAACGAACTGGGCTACCGGCACGAGGGCGGCCGCAGCTTCGAAGAGTACGCCGCTTTCTCCCGCGGGGCCGACCTTCTGGTCCACGATTCCGACTATACCGACGAGGAATACCCGGTTCACCGCACCTGGGGCCACTCCACCCACGGGCAGGCCCTGGAACTTGCCGTGGCCGCGGGAGTCGGCTCGCTGGGATTCTTCCACCATAACCAGGAGCGCGGCGACGCGGAACTGGACTCGATAGTTGAAGCCTGCGGCCGCCAGCTCGCTGAAAGGGAGGCCTCGCCCTCTTCCGTTTTCGCGGTCAGGGCCGGACAGGAGATACTTCTATGAGATTCAGCGTCTATTCCCTCTGGACCGACCCGTATTTCTACCTGGCCGCCGCCGGGCTGGGCCTGGGGCTTTTCCTCCTGATCTATTCGATAAGGCGCTACCTGGAGCTGGCCAACCGCTCCGAACTGGAGGACGAGCCGACGGAGGCCGCTCCCGCGCCGGACGTCCCGCAGGGAGAGCTGTTCTCCGTGCCGGCCGAGGAAGAGCCGGCCGCCGAAGCCCAGGCCGAGGTTCCCGCGGAGCAGGGTTACGCCCAGGAACCGGCCGCCGGCCAGGCGCCGGAGGAGCATTCCCCCGCCGAGACTTTCGTCATGGGGATATACGAATCCCTCAAGTCGCTGGACTCCAGGATGGGCAGGCTCGAGAGGAACCTGGGGGCCGAGCGCATCAGTTCCGAGTTCACCGTGAAGTTCCTCGAAGACATCCTTTCCGACCTCGACAGCCTGGACAAGGAAAAAATAAAGGCCAGGCTGGAATACCTGGTCTCCGACCTCAAGCGGAAATAGTCCCTTTAAGTGAAGACCCACGCCGGCAAGATACGCCTTCTGCTGACCGCCGCGCTGTCACTGGCGCCGGCGGCGGGCCGGGCCGGCCTTCTGCCGGACGGGGCTTTTTCCGACGACGCGCGCGGCACCACGGCCGCGGCCTTCCTCAAATCCCCTCCCGCGGCAAGGGTAGAGGCCCTGGGCGGCGGAGGCCTCGCCGCGCCCGCGCCGGATTCCGTTTTCCTCAACCCGGCGGCACTGGCCGGCCTGCGCGGCGCCTACGCCGTGTCGGGCTACGAGGCCATGCTGGAATCCGCGTACCGGGCCTCGCTGGCCCTGTCCCTGCCGGGTTCCGGCGGGACCACCTGGTCGGCCGGGGCCGTGTTCGGCTCCGGCGGCAAGCTCGATATACTCGACGCGCGCGGCGACCACGGCGGCAGCTTCACCCATTACGACGCGGCGCTTTTCGTCTCCGCCGCCTTCCCGCTGCGCGACGGGGGCTTCGGTTTTTCACTGAAAGGAATACGCAGCGCGCTGGGAGACGTTTCTGCGCTGGGCGCCGCAGCGGACCTCGGTTACGTGAACTATTCCCGCCGAGCCGACGGCGCGGACCTCGCCCTGACGCTGCGCAATCTCGGCACGCCGCTCAAGTACGAGCGGGAGAGCGCCCCCCTGCCGCTCGAACTGGCCGCGGGCCTTCTCTGGCGCTACGCCGGCGGCTTCAGGCTGATGGCCGACGGCAGGATGCCGGCCGACCACGCGCCTTATTTCATAATCAGCGGAGAATACGGCGTGCCTTTCGGGCCCTCCGCTTCCTTCGCGCTTCGCGCGGGTTTCAACAGCAGGAACCTCGAAGACCTGGGGGCCGCCGGCGCCATCAGCGGCGGCTTCGGCCTGGGCCTGGGGGGCGCCGCTTTCGACTACGCTTTCGTGCCTTACGGGGACTTGGGCGCCACGCACCGCGTGACGCTGAGCTGGCTGCTGGGCTCCGCATCGGCGGTGGAAACCATGCGGCATGATGGTGTCCCGGTACAATCCGCGCCCGCCGGGGGGCCGCCTTCCGCGGCCCGTCTCCGGTCCAGGACGGTCGTGGCCTCTTTCGCCGGCGGCGGCGCCGGCCTCGTCGTGGCCAGGCAGCTGGAAGAACAGTTCTCAAGGCTCGGGGCCGGGACGGTGGCCCGCTCGTCGCCTGCCTTCGCTGAAGCGGAGCGGCGTCTTCTTACCGGCCAGGAATCGCCTTCTTACGCGGAGCTGGCCGCGCTCGGCCGGGCCCTGGGCGCGGACCGCGTGGCGCACGGAACCGTCTTTTTCGGAGAAAAGGACGGCTACAGGATAGAGGCGGTGCTGGTGGACTCGGCGGACGGCAAGGCGGTTTCTTCCGCGGTGGAAACCGCGGCCGACGGCTACGCCCTGGCGGGCGCGGCGCGGCGCCTGGCCGGCAAACTGCTGCGCGGGCTGCCCTGACGCAGTTTTTTTCCTATAACTTCGAGCATGGCCCGGTTGAGCCTGCCGTTGGCGGCCAGCGTCTGCGGTCCGAAAGCCGTCGGAACTCCCCAGGTTTTTCCTGAAAAATCGCTGACCTTTCCCCCCGCTTCTTCCACCAGCAATAGACCCGCCGCCACGTCCCAGGGCTTGAGATTGAATTCCCAGTAGCCGTCCAGCCGGCCGCAGGCGGTCCAGGCCAGGTCCAGCGCCGCCGAGCCCATGCGGCGTATGTCATGCGATATTTTGAGGAACTCCGCGTAGAAAGAGCAGTAGAACTCCGCCTTTTCCCCCCGGTCGTAGGCGAAGCCGGTGGCCAGCAGAGAATTCGACAGCTTCGCCGCGCGCGATACGCGTATCGGGCGGCCGTTCAAACAGGCTCCGTGTCCCCGCGCGGCGAAGAACAGTTCGCCGCGGAAAGGGTCCAGGGTGCCGCCGGTCTTTATCTCCGAGCCGTCGTAGAAAGCGGCGGTGACGGCCGCGGCCGGGAAGCCGTGGGCGTAGTTGGTGGTGCCGTCGAGCGGGTCTATGATCCAGGCGGGGCGGCCGGGGCGGAAGGTGTCCACGCCCTCTTCGGCGAGTAGGCCGTGGTCCGGGTAACGGCGGCGTATGAGCGCGATGGCGTTCTTCTGCGAGGCCAGGTCGGCGGCCGTCAGGAGGTCGGCCCTGCCTTTGAGCGAATAACCGACCCTGCCGAACCTGGCCTTGAGTATCTTCCCGCAGGACAGCAGTATCTCTTTGAGCAGTTTTTCAGGCGTCATGATCGTAGTAAGCTCCCGACGGGGGCTTGCGCTCGTGCCCGTCCGGCAGTGCCGGTCCCTTCGCTCCGCTCGGGAAAAAACCTCCTCATGTGACTCGCCGCAAGTCCCCGCCGGGAGCTTTCCTTTTTGCACATTTTCCCGCTTTCAGGGCTTTCAGGGCGCAGTAGAGTTCCGGCGGCAGGGAGGGCCGGAAGACTTTTATTTTACGGGAGAGGCGCTTCTCGAGCGCCCGGACCAGCCCTGCGCGGAACCACTCGTCGTCCGTGAGGCCGCCCCACAGCGCCGCAGGCAAAGGGCCGCGCCCGCCGGGCAGGAACCCGTCGTCCCGGAGTTCCGCGGCCAGGGCCGCCAGCTCGGTCCAGGCCAGCTCCGCCAGTTCAAGCGCCGCAGCGTCGCCGTCCCGGGCTTTTTTTATCGCCTCGGCCGCGAAGGAGGCCGCCCTGCCGGAGGAGCCTTCCCCGGACGGCGTCTTTTTTCTCTTCAGCTTAAGCCAGGCCAGGCCCACCCAGAGCCCTGAACCAGGATCGCCCCCTTCGGGCGCGTGACCGCCGGCTTTTATAAAGCCGCCGCGGCCGTCCGGGGCCATGGCCACCGAGCCGGTGCCGGCTATCAGCAGCAGTCCGCGCCTGTTCCCCAGGGCGGACCCGTACGCCGCCTCGGCGTCCGATATAACCCCTGCGGTTTCGGCCCGCCCGGCCAGTGAGGCGGTTATGAAATCCTTTTTCCAGGCCTGGGAGAAGGCTCCCCGTGTGGCCACGAAGAGCGGAACGCCAGGAGGGGACCCGCAGCGGTCCAGGAAATCCTTTATCATCGCGGGAAAAAACTTTATGTCCCGGGTGGGCAGGCGGTCCCGGGCGATGACTTCCCCGCGGCTGTCCACCGCGCAGAACCGTGTCCAGGAAGCGCCCCTGTCGGCGCCGGCCGCGGCCGGTATTTTCCGGGGTTTGACGGGCGGCATGGGTTAATGATAGCATAACCTCGTCGTCGCCTTTATATGATGAAGCAACAGGATTCCGCGACCCTCGCCTCTCTGCTGTCACCCGATAACATAGTCTACCTGGAAGGTAATTATGACCGGCCCGGCCTGGTCGCCTTCCTGGCCTCGAAGCTGCATCCCCGTGTGGCCGGGGTCATAGGCGAGAAGGCCCTGGTGGACCGCCTCAACGAGGTGGAAAAGCTCAACAATGTCCTGGAGACCGGCCTCTATATCCCCCACGCCAAGCTGCCCGACCTCGCCGATTTCCACGCCGTCATGGCCGTTATCCCGGCCGGCCTGAAGGACCCTTCCTCCCCCTACGCCGTCCGGGCCGCCGTCCTGCTGCTTTCCCCGGGAAAGCCGCCTTTCTTCCAGCAGCACCTGAACATGCTGGCCTCCATGGCCCGCACTTTCCAGGCCCCGTTCATAGACAAACTCTGCTCATTGGGGTCGCCCGCGGAAGCCGCGGCCCTTTTCGCTCCGCCCCGGCCCTGAAGCCCGGGTATTCCGCGCCGCCTCCATTAAAGATATAATATTACCGTTGTCCCCGCCGGAACCGTTTATCGCGTACCGCCGGGGCCCTTAAAAATGAACCCTCCCCCTTCTTCCGACAGGCCTTCGCTGAAAAAGGTCTTCGTCCTCAGCACGGCGATGCTGAGTTTCATCTCCTTCTGGAAGGCCTCCGCCATAGTACTGTGCGACTTCGGCTCCAGCGCGTATTATTCCGGCGGCATCGCCATGAAGGCCTACGGTCCGGCCTTCCCCTGGTTCATACTGGGCGTCATGCTTTTCGCCGGCGTGATGCTGGCCGTCTACGTCGAATCCTGCTCCATGTTCGTCCGCGGCGGGGTTTACGTGGTGGTCCGTCACGCCATGGGCAAGTTCGTGGCCAAGATAGCGGTCTCAGCGCTGGTTTTCGATTATGTGCTGACCGGGCCTATAAGCGCCATAAGCGCCGGCCTCTACATATCCTACCTGGCGAAAAGCCTCATGGGCATGGCCGGCATGGAGGCATCGTTCTCGCCGAACATGCTGGCGGTTATATTCGGCGTGGCGGTCATCTCCTATTTCTGGAAAGCCAATATCCGCGGCGTCAAGGAATCCGGCGACACCAACGTCAAGATCGTGCTGTTCGTGGCCTTCATAGCGGCCGTGCTGCTGGTCTGGTCCCTGCTTACCGTTTACATCCGCGGCTTCACCCTGCCGCCTTTCAAACTGGAGTTCAGCGATTACGCGCTGGGTTGGGCCAAGGACATATCCTGGCTCAAGCCTGTGGGCATGATAGGTATATTCATGGCCTTCGGCCACTCCATCCTGGCCCTCAGCGGCCTGGAGAGCATGGCGCAGGTGTACCGCGAGATAGAGGACCCCAAGGTCCCGAACCTCAAAAAGACCGCTACCATAGTGTTCATTTTCAGCCTGCTTTTTACAGGTGTGCTGACCTTCCTCTCCTCGATCATCATCCCGGCCGAGCGCATAGTCGGCGAGTATTCAGAGAATCTTCTCAGCGGCCTCGCGCTGGAACTGCACGGACCGTATTTCGCCAGGCTGGCCCTGCAGGTCCTGGTGGTGATCTCCGGAGGCCTGATACTTATGGGCGCGGTCAACACCTCCTTCGTCGGAGCCAACGGCATACTCAACCGCGTGGCCGAGGACGGCATCCTGCACGACTGGTTCCGCAAGCTGCACTCCAGGTACGGGACCACCTCCCGGATAATAACCATGGTGGCGCTCCTGCAGATAACCATAATAATCGTTTCCAGGGGAGACATCTTCCTGCTGGGCCAGGCTTACGCTTTCGGCGTTATGTGGAGCCTTATCTTCGACACCCTGTCCCTGGTGGTCCTGCGCTTCAAGGACACCGAGTTCGAGCGCGAATGGATGTTCCCGTTCAATATCCGCGTCAAGCGCTACCAGGTCCCGGTGGGCCTGATGTCCGTCCTCCTGGTCCTTCTCATAACCGGGACCATGAACCTCATCACAAAGCCGACGGCCACGGTCATGGGCGTGATCTTTACCGCCGTGTTCTTCACCGTTTTCCAGGTCTCCGAAAAGATGAACGAGAAAAAGGCGACGCTGCGCCTGGAGGACGACGAGGCCGAGGAGAAGCTCAACCTGAAGAGCGAGGCGGACATCAATACCATCCTGCCGGAGCTCGCCAAGCCCAACCGTATCCTGGTCCCCGCCCGGAACCCGGAGAACCTGGTGCACCTGAAGCAGGTCCTTAAGACCGTCGACGACGAGACTACCGACATAATCGTTCTTTCGGCCAAGGTCACCAAGAACATGGAGTTCGGCCGCGAGGAGAACCCGGTCACCGACGAGGACAAGGACCTCTTCCGCAACGTGGTGCTGATGGCCGAGAAGTACGGCAAGACGGTAAAGCCGATGCTGGTCTTCTCCAACGACCCCTTCCTTTCCATAGCGCAGGTCGCTCGCGACGCGCGGGTCTCCGAGATAGTCATGGGCGTCTCCGGCTCCGTCGGCGCCGAGGTGCAGCTGGAGAAGCTGGCCATGGCCTGGGGCATGCTGCAGAAAGAGGACGGCCTCTCGGTGACGGCCCGGGTCATCTGGCAGGGCCGCGAGCTGACCTACAAGCTTTGAGGTAAATATGGCGATACGACGCATCTGCAAGTACGGCGAGAAGATACTCGCCAAAAAAACGAAGCCCGTCGATTTCAAGGCGCTCAAGCCCTCCCTGCCGGCGCTCCTGTCCGACATGTTCGACACGATGGACATAGTCGGCGGGGCGGGACTGGCCGCCAACCAGATAGGCCTGGACCTGCGGCTCGCCGTCATAAAGGTGGCGCGCGAGGAGGGCGAGATCCGGGTAGTCATCATAAACCCGGAAGTGGTCTCCGGTTCCGATACCGTCGAGGAGGACGAGGGCTGCCTTTCCTTCCCCGGGCTGTTCGCCAAAATAAAGCGCTTTTCAAAAGTCAGGGTGCGCGCCCTCAACGAGAAGGGCATGCCCGTCGAGATCACCGCCGACGGCCTCCTGGCCAAGGCCCTGCAGCACGAGATCGACCATCTCGACGGCGTCGTCTTCATAGACCACCTGCCGATGCTCACCCGCCTCAAGCTCAAGCCCGTGCTGATGCGCCTCAAGCGCCAGTGGAAGAAGACCGACGAGAGCCGCATGGCCCCGCGGCCGGCGCGCGGGAAAGCCGGAAAATGAGCGCGCCGAGGCTGGTCTTCCTCGGCACGCCCTCCGTCGCCTGTCCCTTCCTGGAAGCGCTGGTGGCCGGCGGCTTCGAAGTCGCCGGGGTCATAGCCCAGCCGGACCGGCCCGTGGGGCGAGGCATGAAGGTCTGCTGCCCGCCCGTCAAGGATTCCGCGCTCGCCCACAAGCTCCCCGTTCTCCAGCCGGCCTCCGGCGCGGAGCTGCGCGAGGCCGTGGCCGCCCTTAAGCCGGACCTCGGCGTGGTGGTCGCCTATGGCCGGCTCATAAAGAAAGAAGTCCTCTCGCTCCCCCCGCTCGGCTTCATAAACCTCCATTTTTCGCTGCTGCCCAAATACCGGGGAGCCGCGCCCGTGCAGTGGGCGCTGATCAACGGCGAAAAGGAGACCGGCGTGACCGTGTTCCGCCTGGACGAGGGAATGGACACCGGGCCCGTGGCCGCTTCCGTCGCTACGCCGGTGGGCCCGGACGAGGACGCGCCCGCGCTTTTCGCCCGCCTTACGGAGCTGGGCCGGGGCCTGCTGGTCTCGGCCGTACGGGACATCGCCGCGGGACGGGCCTCTTTCACGCCGCAGTCCGGGGAGCCGTCGCACGCCCCCAAGATACGGCCTTCGCTTTCTTTCCTCTCCCCGGCGATGAGCGCCTCATCCGCCTTCGACCTTTTCCGCGGCCTGGCCTGCGGGCCCCGGGCCCGCTTCGTGACCCCGGCCGGAACTGCGGTGCAGGTCCTGAAGGCCTCGCTGCGGCCCCTGCCCCCGGGCGCGCCGGCCGGCGCCCCCGGCACGGTCGGCCCCGTTGAGCCCGGCGGAGGATTTTTTGTAAGATTCACCGGCGGGAGCCTGTTCCTCGAAAAGCTCAAGCCGGAGGGCCGCGGCCCCGTGGGCGCCGCCGATTTCCTGAACGGCGCCAGGCTCGGCCCCGGCGACGCGCTGATAATGCCGCCGCCGGCCGGACGCGAAGGTCCCCATAAATGAAAAAAGTCATAGACAGCGTAAAGAAGATACAGGACGATATCCCGATCAATTTCGCCTTCGTGGCGAAGATAAGTTCGCTGGCCCTTTTCGTCTTCCTCCTCACCTACTTCTCCTTCTCCTGGACCATGGAGACCGTGATCCATCACCGCAAGGAAGTGATAGTCCCCGAAATCAAGGGCAAGTCCTCCGTCAACGCGCTGCAGCTCCTTTCCGAGAACGACCTGGCCATGCGCATAGGCGGCTACGAGTTCAACGAGGGCGTGCCGATAGCTACGGTGCTGCGCCAGCATCCGGCCGCCGGCACCACCGTGCGCGAGGGCAAGATAATAACCGTGGTCTTCAGCCAGGGCGGCGAGTCGGTCTTCGTTCCCAACCTCATAGGCCTCCCGCTGCGCAACGCCGAGCTGTTCCTGCGCCAGCGCCAGCTCCTTCTGGGCGAGGTCAGCGAATCCTATTCCCTCAAGGCCGACAAGGGCACGGTGCTCTCCCAGGATCCCAAGCCGGAGATCAGCGTCGGAAAGAACCAGATGGTCAGCGTCGTGGTCTCGGCCGGCGCCCCGCCCTCCGGCATCAACCTTATGCCCGACTTCCGGCAGAAGAAGGCCGACGACGCCTACGCCTGGGCGGCGGCCTCCGGCCTGAACATCAACATACTGGAGGACGCCTCGTCGCTGTTCCCGCGCGGCACCATCATCGACCAGGCCCCGCCGCCGGACACCGTGGTCTCGCAGGAGAGCCGCATCAACCTCACCGTCAGCGCCCGCTCGGTCTCGGCCGAGCCCGAGCTCGAGTACCATGTGCGCTACGAGGCCCCGCAGAGCGGCGTGCAGCGCCACATACGGATAGTCTCCGTCGGCAAGTCCGGGGACAAGGAGATCTTCAACGGGCTGCGCGACCCCGGCTCCAAGATAGACCTCACCATCCCTTTCGGCAGCGCCGACAAGGTCCGCATATTCGTCAACGGCATACTCGTCGAAGAGCGCCCGGTCAAATGAAATTCCCCCTGCCTGACGGACGCGTAGCCGTGGTGCCCTCCGTCCTTTCCGCCGATTTCACGCGCCTGGGAGCGGAACTGCGGCGCGTCCGTCCCCATTCCGACTGGGTGCAGCTCGACGTGATGGACGGGCGTTTTGTCCCGAACATCAGTTTCGGCCCCCATGTCGGCGCGGCGGTGGCCCGCGCCTCGGGCCTGCCGGTCGACTCTCACCTCATGGTCGAGCGGCCGAACCGCCTCGTGGACGCCTTCGCCGCCTCAGGCTCCGGCCTGATAACCGTGCATTATGAATCGCTCGGCGCGCTGTCCGCCATCCGTAAGATAAAAGCCCTGGGCCTGAAAGCCGGTCTCGCCGTAAAGCCGGCCACCCCGCTGGCCGGCCCGCTGCGGCTGCTGCCGCTGCTGGACCTTTTCCTGGTAATGACCGTGGAGCCGGGCTTCGGCGGACAGAAATTCATCCGCGCCATGCTTCCCCGCGTAAAGGCCGTCCGCGCCGCGATAACCAAGTCCGGCAGGCCGGTCTGGCTGCAGGTGGACGGCGGCATAAACGCTGATACGGCCCCGCTCGCGGTCAAGGCCGGCGCCGACTCGCTGGTCGCCGGCAGCGCTTTGTTTTCGGCCGTCAATCTTGTAGAATTTACCCGCGCGCTCAAGGGGAGCCGCGGGGGTCGCTGAAATGGCAAAGAAAGTCCTTATAATCGACGACGAGCCGATG
This sequence comes from Elusimicrobiales bacterium, assembly GCA_031082205.1. GTDB lineage: Bacteria > Elusimicrobiota > Elusimicrobia > Elusimicrobiales > UBA9959 > UBA2231. Next base: position 33,534 of record JAVHLJ010000017.1, on the reverse strand, counting down.
ATCGTCAAGGTGCTCAGCCTCCGCTTCGAGCAGTCCGGTTACGAGGTCGCCTCCGCCTTCAACGGCGAGGAGGGCCTGGAGGCCGTCAAGAAGGAGAAGCCCGACCTCATACTGCTCGACATCGGCATCCCTGTCATAGACGGCAACACCCTCTGCGAACTGATAAAGAACGACAAGGCCCTCAAGCATATCCCGATCATAATGCTGACCGGCAAGAAACTGGTGGGCGACATGGAAGACGCCTTCAAGGCCGGCGCCGACATCTACGTCAACAAGCCTTACGACTGGCACCGCCTGCTGGAACACGTTAAGAAACTGGTCGGCCCGGCCTGACGCCCCTTCGCAAAAGCCCCGGAAATATAATATAATTACAGACCGCGGTCCCTGCGGGCCGCGGGTTTTTCACGATTTCTCAAACGCAGACCCAGGAGGAGTATTATGGCAGTAGTTTTGAGGCTTCAGAGGTTCGGCAAGCGGGTGCAGCCCCATTACCGCGTGGTGGTGATCGAGCGGAACCGGGGTCCCCACGGCAAGCCGCTGGAGATCATCGGTCACTATAATCCCAAGGCCGACAAGGACAAGGAGAAGATCACCCTCGACCTGTCCAAGACCGACCGCTGGCTCAAGAACGGCGCCAAGCCGTCCCAGACCGTCGGCAGCCTGATAAACAAGGCCCGCAAGCTCACCGAGCCCCAGGCCTGACCCCGTAAGGGAGACTGGAAATGAAAGAACTGGTCACTTACATGGTTAACGCTCTGGTCGACGACAACCAGGGCGTGAAGCTCTCGATGTCGGAGGACGGCGGCGTGGTGCGCTTCAGGCTCAGCGTCTCCTCTTCGGACAGGGGCAAGGTCATAGGCCGGGAGGGCCGCACCATCAAGGCGATGCGCTCCCTGCTGCAGGCCGCGGCCGAGAAAGAAGGCAAGAAAGTTTTTCTCGACATAGTCTAGGACGATGAGGGTAGACGTAGTCACCCTCTTCCCGGAGCTGGTGGACGGCCCCCTCTCCGGAAGCATAGTCGGGAGGGCCAGGTCCCGCGGGATACTCGAGCTGGGTTTCTCCAACCCCAGGGATTTCACGGAGGACAGGCACCGCACCGTGGACGACAGGCCTTACGGCGGCGGCCCCGGCATGCTGATGATGGCCGAACCGCTCTACCGGGCGGTAAAAGCTGTCAGCAAGCGCGGTTCCAGGGTGGTCTTCCTTACCCCGCGGGGGCGGAAGTTCGACCAGGCTCTGGCCCGCGAGCTCTCTAAGGAAAAGCGCCTCGTGCTCGTCTGCGGGCACTACGAGGGCGTGGACGAAAGGGCCCATTCGCTGGCCGACGACGAGATCTCCCTGGGCGATTTCGTCCTGACCGGCGGCGAGCCGGCCGCGGTGGCGGTGATAGACGCCCTGACGCGGCTGCTGCCCGGGACCCTGAAGAAGTCCGACGCTGCCGAAAAAGAGTCTTTCACGGAGCCGCTGCTGGAGGCGCCGCAGTACACCAGGCCCGCGGTATGGCGGGGAAAGAAGGTGCCGGCGGTGCTGATGAGCGGCGACCACGCCGCGATAGAGGCCTGGCGGGCGAAAGAGTCCCTCAGGCTGACGAAGAAGCGAAGACCCGATTTACTTTAAACTGGAGGAAGTATGGAACAACTGCAGAAACACCTCGGACTGAAGCCCGGCAAGTTCGATTTCAGGGCCGGCGACACGGTCAAGGTCCACACGAAGGTAGTGGAAGGCGACAGCGAGCGCATCCAGATCTTCGACGGGACCGTCATCTCCCGCCGCGGCAGCGGCATCGCCGAGACCTTCACCGTCCGCAAGGTCTCCTACGGCGTGGGCGTGGAGCGGGTATTCCCGATACACTCGCCCCGCATCGACAAGATAGAGCTGGTCAAGTCCGGCAAGGTCCGCAGGGCCAAGATCTATTACCTGCGCGGTCTCTCCGGCAAATCGGCCAGGCTGGCCGAGCTCAAGGACGAGAGCGGCCAGTCGGAGGCTCCCGCCCCGGCTCCGGCCGCCGAACCGGCCGCCCAGCCCGAAGCCCGGCAGTAAGGCGGCTTCCCCCCGTCCCCCCGCGAAACCGGGGGGACGGGTCTTTTTGACCATTAACGGAAGGTTGCGTTTGCCACTGGCCGGATTCGACCTCTCCCTCTCCCGGGCCTGCTGCGGGAAGCCCGTCATAGGCGTGGACGAGGCCGGCCGCGGCCCCCTGGCCGGCCCGGTCACCGCCTGCGCCGCCCTGGTCCCCCCCGGCGCCGCCGACCTGCTCTCCGAAGTCAACGACAGCAAGAAACTCACCCCCGCCCGCCGCGAGAAGGCTTTCGCGCGCATGAGGGAAGCCGGCGTGCTTTTCGGTTTCGGCTACGCGCTTCACTCCGAGATAGATTCCACCGACATCCTTTCGGCGACTTTCCTGGCGATGCGGCGCGCGCTGTCCCGCCTCTCCGCGGTCTCCGGCCGGCCGCTCTCCGATTTCGTCATAGCGGTGGACGGCTCGATGCGGATACGCGGCCTCGAAGCCGACCAGCGCGCGGTTATCGGCGGAGACGCCAAGTCGCTGGCCATAGCCTGCGCCAGCGTGCGCGCCAAGGTGCTGCGCGACCGGTGGATGGCCCGCCTCGACGGGCTCTACCCGGGCTACGGTTTCGCCGGCCACAAAGGCTACGGCAGCGCGGCCCACATGGCGGCCATACGCGAAAAGGGGCCTTCGCCGGTGCACCGGCTGAGCTTCGCGCCCCTGAAGGCTCCGGCGTGAGCAGGGGCGTCGGTTCCCGCTACGAGGAACTGGCCGCGGCCTGGCTGGCCGGGAAAGGTTACAGGATAGCGGATCGCTCTTTCACCTGCCCGATGGGAGAGGTGGACATAATAGCGGAGCAGGGCGGAGACCTGGTCTTCGTCGAGGTCAAGGCCCGCCGCGGAGAGGCCTACGGGCGGCCCTTCGAGGCCGTCACCCGCTCCAAGCAGGCGAAGATAATCAAGGCGGCGCTCGTCTATATCAAGTCGAACGGCCTCAAGCCCGCCGGGATACGGTTCGACGTGGTCTCGATAAAGATGGGTTCGGAACCGGAACTGATAAAGGGCGCTTTCGAGGCGCCCGGCTACTACTACTGAAAGGACAACAGGAGTCTGACATGAAGAACGAAGACAGGTTTACCGCGGTGCGGAAGACGGCGGACTGGCTGCTGAAAAAGACCGGCGGCTTCCGCCCCGAGACGGCGATCATCGCCGGCTCCGGCCTGGCCAACGCGCTGCCGGACCTCGCCGGCAAAAAGACCGTCCCCTACGGCGAGATACCGGGCTTCCCCGGGACCACCGTGAAAGGCCACAAGGGCGAGCTCGTGTTCGGCACGCTCGGCGGCAGGAAAGTCGTCATCATGCGCGGCCGCTTCCACTACTACGAGAGCGGCGACATGGCCTTCATCGCCTTTCCCGTGCGCGTGCTGGCGGCGCTGGGAGTGAAGAACCTGCTGGTCACCGCGGCCGTCGGCTCGCTGAGCCGCGACCTGCGCCCCGGCGATATCATGGCCCTGCGCGACCACATAAACATGATGGGCACCAACCCGCTCATCGGCAACCACCACGAGGGCTTCGGCGCGATGTTCCCCGACATGAACGACCCCTACGACGCGGCGCTGCGCAGGGTCTCGCTGAAGCTGATGCGCTCGGCGGGCATGAAGCCGCGCGAGGGCGTCTATTTCGCCGTCAGCGGCCCTACCTACGAGACGCCGGCCGAGGTGAAGCTCTACAAGCAGCTCGGCGGCAGCGTGGTAGGAATGTCGGTCGTGCCGGAGGTCATAACCGCGCGGCAGCTGAAGCTTCGCGTCGCCGGCCTCTGCTGGATCTCCAATTTCGCCAGCGGCATCTCAAAGGAAGTGCTCGATCACGCCGACGTGCTGGCGCTGGGCGAGAAAGTTTCGGTCAAGATGAAGAAGCTCCTGGAAGGACTGGTCAAGGCGGCCTGAGGGCCGGAAGGAAAACTGTCATGAGAATGCTCGACCTTATTTTAAAGAAGCGCTCCGGCGGCGAACTTACGGCCGCCGAGATAGAGTTCATAGCGATGGGCGCGGCCACCGGCGCCGTGCCCGATTACCAGCTTTCCGCCTGGCTGATGGCCGTCTACTTCAACGGCCTGACCGGGCGCGAGACGGCCGACCTGACCCGGGCCATGGCCCGCTCCGGCGACCGTCTGGACCTGGGCTCCATAAAAGGCGTCAAGGTCGACAAGCATTCCACCGGCGGCGTCGGCGACGGCGTCTCGCTGGCGCTGGCCCCCGTGGCCGCGGCCTGCGGCGTGATAGTGCCGATGATGAGCGGCCGCGGCCTGGGCCACACGGGCGGCACGCTCGACAAGCTCGAAGCCGTCAAAGGCTTCAAGGTGCGCCTGCCGCAGCCGCGCATAAAGGCCCAGCTTAAGGCCACCGGCCTGTCGATGTTCGGCCAGACCGACAACCTGGCCCCGAGCGACAAGAAGCTTTACGCGCTGCGCGACGCCACCTGCACCGTGGAGTCGCTGCCGCTGATCGTAGCCAGCATACTCTCCAAGAAATACGCCGAGGGTATCAGCGGGCTCGTCATGGACGTGAAATACGGTTCCGGCGCGTTCCTGCGCGATTACAGGCCCAGCCGCGAGCTTGCCGTGGCGCTGATGAAGACCGCCAACCTGCTGGGCATACGCTGCGTGGCGCTGCTGACCGCCATGGAGGAGCCGCTGGGCCTGGCGATAGGCAACGGCATAGAGATGGAGCAGTCCATAAGGATACTGCAGGGCGAGAAGGGCCCGGAGGACTTCACCGAGGTCCTGGAAGTGCTGGCCGGCTGGATGATAAAGCTGGGCGGCCAGGCGCGCACGCCGGAAGAGGGCCGCGAGAAGGCCCGCCGCGCCATCGCGGACGGCTCGGCGCTGGAGAAGCTGCGCCTGATGGTGAAGTGGCAGGGCGGCGACCCGCGCGTCGCCGACGATCCGGCCCGCCACATGCCGCGCGCGAAATTCTCCGCCGTGGCCAAGTCCCCGTCCGCCGGTTACCTTTACCGCCTCGACGCCAGGACCATCGGCCACGCCAGCGTGGTCCTGGGCGCCGGCCGGGGCAAGGCCGAGGACAAGGTGGACTTCGGCGCCGGCCTGACGCTCTCCGCCAAGCTGGGCGACCGGCTGGAGAAAGGCGCGCCCCTGGCGACGATCTATTCCTCTGATAAGAAGAAGCTCTCCGAGGGCGTGAAGATGTTCATGTCCGCCGTAGAGGTGAAGAAGTCCAGGCCTTCAAAGCCCAAGCTCATAAAGGAGATACTCGTCTGATGAAGAACGTATTCGTCTCCGATCATCCGCTGGTACTGGATAAGGTCGCGCGCCTGCGCGACCGCCGCACGAATGTAGCCGACTTCCGCCGCGTCATGGGCGAGATATCGATGCTGCTGGGCCACGAGGCCCTCGCCGAGGCGAAGCTTAAAAAAGTGCGGGTGCGCACGCCGCTGGGCGTCTGCGAGTCTCAGGCGCTGGCCCAGGACCTGGTCTTCGTCGCCATACTGCGCGCGGGCCTGGGCCTGATAGAAGGCCTGACGCGTCTCGCGCCCGAGGCCAAGCTGGCCCATATCGGGCTCTACCGCGACGAGGAGACGCTGCGCCCGGTCAACTACTATGTCCGGTTCCCCAGCGACATTTCGTCGAGCTTCGTCCTGCTGGCCGACCCGATGCTGGCCACCGGCGGCTCGGCCGTGGAGGCCGTGAACATACTCAAGGCCCGCGGGGCGAAGAAGATCGCCTTCGTCTGCCTGATAGCGTCCAAAGAGGGCCTGCGCAAGCTGGCCTCGGCCCATCCCGACGTGCCGATATACGTGGCGACCGTGGACGAGCGGCTCAACGGCGACGGCTACATCATGCCGGGCCTGGGCGACGCCGGCGACCGCATGTTCGGCACCAACTAGGGTCGGCTTCCCCTGGGCCTGCCTTCAGTTCTCCCCATAATGAAAAAGGACGGCTCTTCAGCCGTCCTTTTTCATTGTGTGACGCCGGTTCAGTGGGCCTGGTGGGCTATCTTTACCAGCGTGTCCTTGTCGAGGATCCTGAGGGACTTGGTCTCGCGCTTGATGACCTTCTTCTTCTCGAGGTCCGCCAGGATGCGCACGACGGTCTCCAGCGCCAGGCCGGTGATCTCGGCTATCTCGGTGCGCTTGAGGCCGTGGATGGTGGGTACGGCGGTGTTCTTGCTCTTGAACGAGACGTGCGTCAGCAGCGCGGACGCGACCTTGGCCTTGGCTGGCTTGTAGGCCGTGTCCTTGAGCTTGAACTGTATGCGCTTTACCTCGTTGGCCATCTTCTTGAGCATCAGCGGGTAGGTCTTGGGGAACTTCTCCAGGAAGCCGACGAAACTGCGCCCGTCGATATGCGAGAGTGTGACGGCGTTCATGGCCTCGGCGTTGCAGAAGTACTCGGTGCCGGAGAACAGCGCGATGTGGCCGAAAAGCTCGCCGGGATGGCGTATCCAGGTTATCATCTGCTGGCCCTTGGCGTCGGTGCTGTACACCTTGGCGCGGCCCTTGCAGACCACGTATATGCCCGTGGGTTTCTGCGTCTCGGAATAGATTATCTGCCCGTCCTTGAGGTTGAGCACGCTGCGGCCCTCGTTCCAGGTCTTCTGGGCCGGCGCCTCCAGGGCGTCGAAAATGCAGTTCTGCCGGAACTGGCAGACGTAACAGTTGGTTTTTGTCTTCACGGAGCTATCCATTTCCCTTTTTCCCCCTGCCTGTATTTCACTCCTATTATAGCAAATTAACCGCCTTCTCCGTCGGGAAGCGCAAATATGATAAACTTTTCCCTCACCCCATGAAGAAGGACATAGGCAGGCTCGGCGGGGAATCGCTGATATACGGACTTTCCACGGTCGCGGCGCGGCTGCTCAACTTCCTGCTGATGCCGTTCTACACCCATTACCTCCCCCCGTCCGGCTACGGCGTGGTGGCGGCGGTCTTCTCCTACATCGCCTTCCTCAACATCGTATACCATTACGGGCTGGACCAGTCGTACATGCGCCACCGCTCCGAGGACGCCGGCCGGGCCTGGAGCTCGGCGCTGGCCTGCCTGCTGGCCTCCACCGCCTTCCTTACCGCGCTGATGCTGCTCTTCCCCTCCGCGCTGGCGGGACTGGCCGGCATAGGCGAGGGTTCCGGGCGGCTGGTCCTTTACGCCGCCGCCATACTGGCCCTGGATACGCTCGCCCTGCTGCCCTTCGCCGAGCTGCGCATGCGGCACAAGGCGCTGCGCTACGCGCTGGTGCGGACGGCTTCCATCGCCCTCAACGTGGCGCTCAATGTCTATTTCCTGGCTTTCCGGGGCATGGGCGTGGAGGGCGTCTTCCTGGCCAACATAATTTCGTCGGCGCTCTCGCTGCTGATGCTCTCGGACCTGCTCTTCTCGGCCATGCCGTCCTTCGACAGGGACATGGCCCGCCGCCTGCTCTCGTTCGCCCTGCCGCTGCTGCCCGCCGGTCTGGGCGCCATGGCGGTGCAGGTCATAGACCGGCCGATAATGCTGGCGCTCTCGGGCGAGGCCGCCGTCGGCCTCTACCAGGCCAGCTACCGGCTCGGCATCTTCATGATGCTGATAGTGAGCATGTTCGACGCCGCCTGGCGGCCTTTTTTCCTGGAGCGGGCGGACAAGCCGGAGGCCCCGCCGGTCTTCGCGCGGGTGCTCACCTATTTTACGGCGCTGGCCGCCTGGACGCTGGTGGGAGTCTCGCTGCTCATAGAGGACGCCGTGAAGGCCGACCTGGGCGGCTTCTCGCTGATACATCCCGATTACTGGGCCGCCCTGCCCATAATCCCCGTGGTGCTGGCGGCCTACCTGCTCAACGGCGTCTACGTCAATTTCCTCGCGCCGGTCATAATAGCCAAGCGCACCGGAGAGATACTAAAAGTCACACTGGCCGGCGCCGCCGCCAGCGTCGCCGGCAACTTCCTGCTCATCCCGCCGTTCGGCGCCATGGGCGCGGCCGCCGCGGCGCTGCTCGCTTACGCCGTCATGGCCGGCCTCATGTACCGCGCCGGGCGCGGGCTCATGACGGTCCCCTACGAGTGGGGGCGGCTTTCGCGGCTGGCGGCGGTGACCTGCCTGTTCCTGGCCGGCCATTACGCCTTCGGTTCCGGCGCCCACGGCCACGCCGCCTTCGCCCTGAAGGCCGCCGCCGCCCTGCTTTTCCCCGCCGCCCTCTGGCTGTCGGGCTTCTTCCTGCCCGGCGAAAAAGCCGAGGCCGCCGCCATCCTGTCGCGTTTCACGCGCGGAAAGCCGGCGGCCTGAACCCCGGTAATATTTATTTTTCCTGCTGTATGGCGCCGAAGGCGGCCACGCCCAGCGCCGTTGTCACGGCGCAGAAGCCCAGCAGCGCGCCCAGGCTGAGCAGCGGCGGGAAATAGCCGTAGCCGATGAGGACGTAGCGCATCAGGTCCACCGCGTAGGTTACCGGGTCGACGAGCGCCACCAGGCGGATGTAGGGCGCCGCCGTCGCCAGGTCGAACAGCGCCCCGCTGAAGAAGAACATCGGCCAGGTCAGGAAGCTCATTACCAGGCCGAACCCCTCCATCGATTTCATCTTCGCCCCGATGACGAGCCCGATATTGGTGATCATGTAGGCCACGGGCACGGAGGCCGCCAGGCACAGGAGCAGTTTCCAGAGGGTCAGCGGCATCACGAAGGCCATGCCGATGGCCAGCAGCAGCAGCGTCTCTATTATCCCGCCCAGCATCCCCCCCATAGCCTTGCCCATGAAAAGCGTGGTGCGCGAGATGGGCGCGGCCAGCACTTCCTTCAGAAAGTCCAGCCGCTTGTCCCAGATGATGTAGAGCCCGTAGGTTATCGAGGTGAAGAGTATCACCATCACGACTATGCCCGGGAAGATGAACTGCTGGTAGGAGTAGCCCTCGACGGGGCTGGAGCCCGAGAGCCCCTTGCCCACTACGAAGAGGAACAGCAGCGGCGAGACCAGTATCGAGGCGATGCGCTCCTTCTCCCGGAAATAGATCAGGGCCTCTCTCATGAGCAGGGCGTAGATGGCGGGGAAGTTGAACATGGTCAGCGCCTGTTCCTGCTCTCGGCTATGCGTTCGAACATGGAATGGTTCTCGGTCTCGTCCTTTATCTGGTGGCCGGCGAACTTGAGGAACACGTCGTCGAGGGTGACGCGGCGCACCTCCACCTCTTCCACGTCGCCGGCGGCCTTGAGCAGGGCCTGCAGGTTGCGGCCGGAATCGTCCAGGGTCAGCCGTATCCGCCCGTCCTCCTCGACGCCTTCGCTTACGAAGGGGAGGTGCTTCACCTTGTCCAGCGTGCCGGGCGGGCAGGTGAGATAGACTATGTCCTGGCCCACCTTGCGCTTGAGCGCCGACGGGGTGTCGAGCTCTATGATATGTCCCTGGTCTATGATGCCTATGCGGTCGGAGAGGCTGTCCGCCTCCTCCATGTAATGAGTGGTGAGGATTATCGTGGTGTCGCCGGCGTCCTTGAGGCCGCGGATATAGGTCCAGACGTCCTTGCGGCTGGCCGGGTCCAGTCCCAGCGTGGGCTCGTCGAGGAAAAGCACCTTGGGGCGGTGTATCAGGCCGCGGGCTATCTCCAGCCGACGCCTCATGCCGCCGGAATACGTTTTGACGAAGCTGTCCGCGCGGGCGGTCAGGCGCACCAGTTCCAGCATCTTTTCTATGCGCCCGTTTATCTCGGCGCGCGGCACGCCGTAGAGCAGCGAATGCAGCCACAGGTTCTCCCTGCCGGTGAGCAGGTCGTCCACGCTGGGCTCCTGGAATACTATGCCGATATTGCGCCGGACTTCCAGCGGCTCGCGGGTTATGTCGCGCCCGGCGACCAGCGCGGTGCCCGAGGTGGCCTTAAGCAGCGTCGAGAGCAGGTTGATGAGGGTGGTCTTGCCGGCGCCGTTGGGGCCCAGCAGGCCGAACACCTCCCCCTCGCGTATCTCCAGGTTTATGGCGTCCACGGCCGTCAGCGCGCCGAAGCGCTTGGTCAGGTCCTTGGTGATTATCGCCGGGGGCATGGACAGATTTTAGCAAATATGAAAAAAGGACCCCGCCGGTTCGCGGCGGGGTCCGTTGTCGGGGAGGTCTCTCTCCGGCTCAGAAGAGCAGGCCGAAGCTGGCGGTAACGCCCACCTTGGCCGGGATCTCCGAGTCGTCGATCGTGGTCTTCTCGGTGCTGAGCACGCCCGAGACGTCGAAGTGCATGTAGAGCAGGTTCAGGCCGGTGCCCAGCGTATAGGCCGTCTTGGAGCTGCTCTCGGCGATGTTCTTCATTATGCCCGCGCGCAGCGGTATATTGAAGGCCTTGCGGTTGAACACGTTTATCTCCGTGCCCAGCGCCAGCTGGCGGGACTTGAATCCGTCGACCGGGGTGTCGTTCTCGGTCAGGTCCACGTCGGCGGCCAGCGTCCAGAAGTTGGCCGGGTTGAAGGCCAGGCCCAGGCGCACCTGGCGGTCCAGCGTATAGTCGCCGCCTACTGTGTCGGGGCGGTCGAACTTGGGGCTGTTGAGGTTGCGGCCCACTATGCCCAGGCGCGGGCGGAACGGCACGCCGGGGTACTTGGCGTTGACGTTCCACAGCAGGCCCAGGTCGGCCGCCGGCGCCCAGCTGGACTTGGCGTCCTCGAGCATATCGTCGAAGGCGTCGCCCGTCTCGGAATTGGTCATGAACCTGAAGGTTGAGGTCGCGATGCGGCCGTTGACCATCTTGAGGTTGGCGCCCAGCGAGAGGCCGCTGAGATACTTATCCATATTCCACGCATAGCCCGCGGCGACTTCGATAAATGAGGCGGCGTCAAGCGTGAGGTTGGAGGTATTGTCCGTATAGCTCCCTCCGCTCAAGGCCCCGCTGAGTACCGGTGCGGCTGAGTCGGAATATTGAGTTATGAGGGCGGCCGCCTGGGAAACCTCTTCCGGGGAGATGTTCTGCGAATCCGCGTAATTCGCGAGGGCTATAGCCAAAGTATCGTTGTCGGTTATGCTGGCGTCGCACTGGCCGCCGCCGCAGAATAACTGGTAAACAGATTCGGTCGTGGTAGTGTCCAGACTGTCCAGCGCGGCGGTCAGGGCGGTGGTTGCGGAAGCATAGTTCCCATTTGTATTGGTTAATCCGCTTCCGTCTCCGTTGCCGGTAGTAAAGATGCTGTTCCCGGCAGCTCCCAGGTTCAGGTTATTGACGTCGATGAAGGGATTGGCCCCTACCGAGGTGAAGTTATTGACGGAGAGCGCCAGCTTGGAGAACTTGAAGTTCACGCCGCCGTTGGCCTCCACCAGGATGCCCTTTCCGGGTTTGTTCATGTCCGCCAGAAGGGACATCGTCTTTACGAAGTCCCCCGCCTGCTTCGGGGTTATGGCTCCGCCGGTTTCCTGGGCGGTCTGTATGGCGTTGAGCTGGTCGGCCATGTCGCCTATCTGGCTGGCGTTCTTGAGTATTCCGCCGGTGGCCTCCAGTCCTACTCCGACCGGGAGTTCCATGCCGGAGACATTGGCGCTGGTCTTGACCAGGCCGGCCGGGTTCCAGTACTGGGCTATAGGGCCCTGGGCCACGGCCACGAAGGCGCCGCCCATGCCCATGGGGCGCGTTCCCAGCACCTGCCACTGCTCGGCTCCCGCCGTCCCGGCGAGAAAGAATACGGATATCAGGGATAATAGAGTCGCTCTCATGTTATGTTTCCTCCCGGCCGCCCCCAGGCGGCGCAATGTAGATTCTAGCAGAGATAACCCCTTTCGGCTAGGTGATTTTGGTTATAGCCCCAGGTGTTTTCCGAAGAAGACGCTCACGCGGCGCTCGTATTCTTTGCCGGCCGCTCCGGAGGTCTGGCCGTGGTCGGCGCCCGGCACCAGCCAGAGCTCGGCGTGCGGGAAGGCCTCTTTGAGCTTCTCGGAATGAGACGGCGGGATGGTCCTGTCCGACGAGCCGTGTATGAGCAGCAGCGGGTCCGCGCCGGTGCCGGCGGCGTGGCGCGCGTCGGCCGCGGAGAGGCCGGCGCCGAAGGACAGCCGGTACCAGAGGCTCATTGTCCCTATAAGCGGGCGCCGCAGCGGTCCCAGGCCGGCGAAGATGATATCGAGCATGGCGCGCAGCGAATAATAGGGCGAATCGCAGACCCTGGCTGCTATGAGCGGATGATCGGCCAGGAGGGCGGTGTTGCCGCCCATCGAGAAGCCGAACATCCCTATCTTCTCTATCCCCCTTCCCGCCAGCCAGGCGGCGGCGTCACGCGCGTCGCGCGCCTCCAGCGTGCCGCCCGAGGTCAGGCGGCCGCCGCTCTCACCCATCGCGCGCAGGTCCGGCAGCAGTATATTGTGATCGGCCGCCAGGAAAGAGACCATCGACAGGATGTTGCCCTTGTCCATCGGGTAGCCGTGCAGGGCCAGGACGGCGGTCTTTGAGGTCTTATGCGGTATGAACCAGGCGGCCAGCGGGACGCCGTCGAAGGACTTTATCTCCACCGTCTCGTAGGGAAGGCCGAACTCGGCCGGGGTGAAAGGGCTGACATAGCGCTTCGGCCTGGTGTACATCAGGAAGAAGAGGACGGAGAAGACGGCCAGCAGCAGGCCGGAGTAAACGACGAGGCGCAGGATTATCTTGGCCGTCACTCTTTTCCCCCTTTAAGCAGCGGCACGAAGACCACTTCCCCGGCGTCCTCTATTTCCGTCAGTCCCTTGTCCAGGCGGAATACTTTGAGGCGCTGCGTGCCCTTGCCGAGCGGCGCGATCAGCAGCCCGCCGGGCTTGAGCTGTTTTTCTATGCCGGCCGGCGGGGTTTCCGGCGCGCAGGTGAAGATTATCCTGTCATATGGCGCGTGTTCCGGCCAGCCCTTGGAGCCGTCGCCCAGCAGGCGCTTCACGCCGGGCGCGTACTGCGCCAGCGGTTTGGCGCCGAAATTGTAGAGATGCTCGTTCAGCTCGACGCTGTACACTTCGGCCCCGAGCGCGGCCAGCAGCGCGGCGCTGTAGCCGGTGCCGGTGCCTATCTCCAGGACTTTTTCCCCGCCCTTTATTTCGGCCAGGCCGGCCATCAGTACCGCGATGTAGGGCTGGGAGATGGTCTGGCCGTCCAGTACCGGCAGGGCGCAGTCGTCGTGGCAGCGGGTCCAGAGCTCGACGGGGACGAAGCGGTGGCGGGGCAGGGCGACGAAGGCGTCGAGGAGGCGCTTGTCCTTTATGCCGCGCGCCTCCAGCTGCTCCTTCGCCATGTGCTTCCTGAGGTAGGCGAAGTAATGCTCCTGCTTGTCGGCCAGCATCTTATGGAACATCTTTCACCATACGCCTTTGACCACCATGAAGCAGGCCGTCGTCGCTTTTATGCCGTATTCCCTCGCCTTCTCCAGGGCGGCGTCCGATTCGGAGCCGGGCTGCATCCAGACGGCTTTTACGCCGAGCCTGTTGCACTCTTCAACTATCTTCTCAGTCGCTTCGGGATGCACGACGGTTATGACCAGGTCGGGCTTCTTCTCCATTTCGGAAAGCGACCTGTGTATATGCCGTCCCAGGACGAAGCCGCCTTTCGGGTTGACGCCCTCGACGGGATAGCCCGCCTTGAGCAGGTCCCGGAAGATGCGGTGGCCGAACTTTGAGGCGTCGCCGGACACGCCCGCCACCGCGATGAGCGAATATTCCCCGGGTTTCATTTCGTCTCCTGCGCGGCCACGGCCCCGAAGCGGGCCGCGAACTCCCGCTCCCAGTCGGGCAGCCTGGGGAAGTTCTTTATCACCAGCGCGAGCGAAAGGCCCAGCAGCGCGTAGAGGTCGGGGTAGAAGCCCGCGGCCAGCCAGCCGGCCAGTCCCAGCACGCCGGGGACTTCGTAGAGCGCGGTGCGGGATATCGAGACCCGGGTCAGCAAGGCGGCCAGGCCGGCCGGGTCCGCGGGCTTGCGCGCTGTTGCGATCCTCGACGGTATTATCCTGGCCGCGGCGATGGAGGCGAAGGCCAGTACATAGAGCGCGGGCCGCAGGGCCGCGGCGGACGCCGAGCCGGCCAGCGGCGGCTGGTACCCGGCGGCGAGGCGGAGTATCTCCGCCACTGCCGCGTACATGACCAGCGCCCCGCCTATGGCGCCGGAGACCAGCGCGGCCGTACTGTAATAGCGCTTCACCGCCGCCGGATCGTAAGCGTTCATCTTTCAGCTCCGATGGCCGCCAGCGCGGCGGAGGCCGCTTTTATCATCGGCTCCGGCGATATCGGCCCGCCTACTGCCTGCCTCATCCACTCTCCGGGAGTTATGGACCCGAGACGGCACATCCGCTCCATTTCCGCGGCGAGGCCGTGCTTCTTCAGGTGTTCCTCCACCTGGAAGGCGATGATGTGGCCCAGAGGGTAGTCGGGCAGGTAGAGCCCGGCGTTTATCATGTGCGAGTATATCGCCAGCAGCGGGCTGCCGGTCACGCCCAGCACCGGCGCGAAGTAACGGTCCCACACGCCCTTGGCTATCTCGGTGACCGCTTCTCGCAGCTCGCCCGGCTCGGCGTCGGCGTTCTTGTACATCCAGCGCCAGGCGTTCATGTCCACCAGCGCCACGCCGGCTATCTCGCGCGTGGCCCAGAAATTATCCAGGGCCGACATATGCGCGGCCAGGGGGTCCTTGTTCTCCATCCCCAGTATTTCCAGGTCGCGGGACTGGAAGACGAAGGCGAAGCCCTCGGTGAAGGCCGTGTTGGGCACGCCCGAGAGCAGCGTGTGGTCGACCTTGTAGAGCGAGATCACCTGCTCCACGCAGTGGCCCAGTTCGTGCATGGCGATATTGAAGCCCTGGTAGTTCATTCCGCCCGAGGGCACGCGCGTGCGCAGATGCGCTTTCTGCCCGCGCATGCCGGGGCCCCAGGCGTGGCCGGCCCCGCGCGCCGGGTCCACTTCTATCTTCGAGCCGATGAAATCGGCGGTCTCCGAGTCGAAGCCCAGCTTGCGCAGTACGGCGGGGATAGCCTTCTCGAAAGCGGCGGCGTCCGGGTAAAGGCGGGCCGCGGCCTTGTCCAGCGCTTCCTGGGACATGGCCGAGCGCGGCTTGAAGCCGTCGTACCAGATGTCGAAGGGCTCGAGGCCGCGGCCGAGCCTGGACTTTATCAGCGCGCCGGCGGCGGCGCCCTCGGGCGCGGTGAGCAGGCCGGTGAACATCCTCTCCACCTCCGCTTCCGGTATCTCCCGGTCCAGGTTGAACCGCCTGTCCATCAGGGCCGGCTCCGAAGGATAGAACGCGTCCTCTTCGCGGTGGGCGCGGAAAATGGCCAGCATGCGGGCGTAGCGGGCGTCCGCCTCGCCCGGGGCGGCTTTGCCGTCGAGCGTATTGGCGAAAGGCTCCCAGGGGCGCCTGTCGGAGTTGACCGCCTTCGCCGGTATCTCCTGCGATATTATCCGCTCCATGATCTTCTGTATGACGCGCTGGCGGTCCAGGTTGCCTTCGCCTTCCGCGTAAAGCCCCTTAAGTTCGTCCCGCAGCCCCCAGTGGGAAATGAGTTTGAGTCCCTTGCGGAACATCGGTTTCCCGTCGGCGTCGACCACCGCGTTCATATGGATATTGTAGGAGTAGATATAGGCGTCGGCCTCCGCGTAGGCCCGCGCGATCTTCTGGTTTATCTCCGGCGGCACCCGGAAGGCGAAGCGTCGCGCCAGGCGGGTCCGGGCCCATTCGTCCCGGCCCCAGCTTTCCCCCTTCTCCAGGCATTCCGCCAGGCGGCGCACCGGGAAATTGAGCAGGACCATGAAAGCCAGTTTCGAGGCGAAGAGGTCCTCGGTCAGGTGCGCCGACGGGGAAAGCGCGGCGAAAAGCCCGTCGGCCGGATGCGGCGGGCCGGTGTCCTCGTCCATTTCATGGCGCAGGTTCAGGGAGAGCCCGTTGAAAGCCCCCGCGAAGGCTTCCAGCTTGTCCTCGAAGCGGGTCAGCAGGGCGTCCAGGTCCGGACCGGTCATGAGGAAATTGGCGGAACAGAAATCCTTGAACTCTTTCGGCCCGCCGTCCTTTTTGGTCCACATGGCGGCGGCCTGGTCCACGCCGGTCTCTATGCGGGCGGCCTCGCCGGGATATTTTTTGGCGAGTTTTTCCTTGGTCTTGGCTGCGGTCTCGGGCTTGAGCATCGGTTCTCCGTGTTTCAGCGGTCGCGCCAGGGGACGCCTTTTTCGTCGGGATGCGAGCAGTCGATCAGGACCAGTCCCAGGTTTTCGGACTCCGGGGCGCCGAAGTAGAGCCAGCCGCCGGTATCGGCGCCCGCCGCGTGACTTGCGGCGGAGGCGGCTTCATGTCCCGGCAGGCGGAGCGGCGGTATGGCCGGCAGGTAGGCCGGGACCAGTTCTTCCAGGGAATTCGGCCAGCGGCCTCCCTTGTCGGCGAAAAAATCCTGAAGGGCGCGGCGCAGGCGGGCCAGGTCCTTGACTGCGCGCGAGGCGTCGGCTCGGTCGCGCGCCTTCTTCAGCTCCCGGGCGAGCTCGGCCCCGGCGGCCGGCGGCAGCGCCGACGGCGTCCCGGCGGCGATGAAAGCCGCCGCGCTGCTTATGGCGACGGCCAGGCCTTCTTCCGAGGCGCTCCAGTTCTTCCGGAGGGCCTCCAGGCAGAGGGCCGCCTCGGCCAGCGCGTCGGGCGGCTCGCCGGGCCCGGCGCGCGAGGAAAGAGCGGCCGCGGCGCCGGGAACGGCGCCGGTCCCCGGCGGCTCCTGCGCCGCGAGGGGCAGGGCCAGCAGCAGCGCCGTCAGATATCCCATGTCTCCAGCTCGCTGAGGAACTTGTAGTCGGTGAGGTCGAACTGTATGGGCGTCACGGAGATGAAACCCTTGTCCACGGCGGCCACGTCGCTGCCCGGTTCCGCCGAGCAGGTGCGGAACTTGCCCGTCATCCAGTAGTAGGTCTGGCCGTGCGGGTCCACCCGCTTCTGGAACCAGTCCTTGAACAGCTCGTGGCTCTGGCTGGTGAACTTGACCCCCTTCACGCGGGACCTGGGCAGGGCCGGCACGTTCACGTTGAGCAGCGTGCCCCTGGGTATCTTCTTCTTTTTGAGCGCCAGCGCCATCTTCGCCGCGAATTCCGCCGCGACGGAGAAGTCGGGGTTCACGAAGGTGTCCAGCGAGATGGCGAACGAGGTTATCCCCAGAAGCGCGCCTTCGGTGGCGCCCGAGACCGTGCCGGAGTACAGGATGTTCATGCCGGAGTTGGCGCCCAGGTTTATGCCCGAGACCACCAGGTCCGGCTTGCCCTTCATTATCGACTTTATCGCCAGCTTGACGCAGTCCGCCGGCGTGCCGCTGGTGGCGTAGCCGAAGAACTTCTTGTTCCTGCGGGCCTTGCCCACGCGCAGCGGGTCGGTCAGCGTTATGGCGTGGCCGACCGCGCTGCGCTGGGTGTCCGGGGCGACCACCGTGACTTCGCCCACTTTCGCGAGCGCCGTCGCCAGGGCGTAGATGCCGTCGGCGTAGATCCCGTCGTCGTTGGTTACGAGTATCTTCATCAGAGCAGGGGGTTCGAGACGACGCCGTCCGCCAGCTTGGGCTCGAACCAGGTGGACTTGGGCGGCATGACCTGGTTGTCGTCCGCCACCGAGATGAGCTCCTCGAGCGAAGTGGCGAAGAGCGCGAAGGCCGCGGCCATCTCCCCGGAGTTGACGCGTTTCTCCAGTTCTCCCAGCCCGCGTATGCCGCCGACGAAGTCGACGCGGTCGGACTTGCGCAGGTCCTTGATCCCGAGTATCCGGTCGAGGACGAGGTCCGAAAGCACGCTCACGTCGAGCGCCTTCACCGGGTCCTCCTCCTTCGTCGGGGTCTTCACCGCCGGTTTCATCGTGTACCACTTGCCGCCCAGGTACATGCCGAACTCGCGGCGGGCGGCCGGCTTGGCCTGGCCTTTCGTCTCGGTCACGGAGAAGCTCTCCTTTACTTTCGCCAGGAACTGTTCCGGCGCGAGGCCGTTGAGGTCCTTCACCACGCGGTTGTAGTCCCAGATCTTCATCTCGTTCACCGGGAACGCGGCGGCAAGGTAGACATTGTAGGGCTCGTCGCCCTTGTGGGCGGCGCCGCGCTGCTCCACCATGAACTTCTTGACGCGGCTGGCCGCGGCGCTGCGGTGATGGCCGTCGGCGATGTAGACCGTCTTCTGCTTCTCCGAGGCGTCGGAGACGGCCTTGATGTCCGCCTCGTCGTCGATGAGCCACAGCGTGTGGACCACGCCGCCGGTGCCGGTGGCGGAGAACAGCGGCTCTTTGGCCGTGTTCTTCTTTATGACGGCGTCTATCTCGGGCACCTGCTTGTAGGCGATGATGCCGGGGCCGGTCTGGGCTTTGACGTACTTTATCTGGTTGACGCGGTCGTCCTCTTTGACGGGGCGGGTGAACTCGTGCCTGCGTATGCGGCCGGCGTCGTAATCGTCCACGCAGGCGCCCACCATCAGGCCGGTCTGGACGTGTTCGCCCATCTTGAGGCGGTAGGCGTAGAAGCAGGGCTTCTTCTCCCGTATCAGCAGGCCTTCCTTCATCATGCGCTCGAAATTCTCGGCGGCCTTCTTATAGACCGACTCGTCGTGGGTGTCCGTGCCGGGAGGCAGGTCTATCTCGGCCTTGGAGACGTGCAGGAAACTGTTGGGCTTGCCCTTGGCGAGTTCCCTGGCCTCTTCGGAGTCCAGGACGTCGTAGGGCGGGGCTATGATCTCCTGCGCCTTGCCGGGCGCGGGGCGTATGCCGTATATCGGGGAGAAAAGCGGTAGTTTTGCCATTATGGTTTCCTCGGTGTCTTAAAAAGAGGCCCGGGGCCCCCCTCGGGGACCCGGGCCGGGGCGACAGGGATTATATCTTGTCGCCGTTGACCGCGTGGGTGCGCTTGCCGCAGAGGAGATAGTCGGCTATCTGCTCCGCGGCCTGCCGCGCCACCGTGACCTGCGCGTCCTTGGTGGAGGCGGCGATATGCGGGGTGCAGATCACCTTCTCCATGCCGAAGAACATGTGCGCCGTCGCCGGCTCCTCGGCGTAGACGTCCACGGCGAGGCCGGCTATGTGGCCGCTCTCGACCGCCGCCTTCACGTCGGCCTCCACCATTATGCCGCCGCGGGCGCAGTTGATTATGCGCACGCCCTTCTTCATCTTGGCTATCGCGTCCTTGTTGATCATCCCCTTGGTGGCGGGGTTGATGGTGACGTGGTAGGTGATGAAGTCGGCCTTGGCGTAGAGCTCGTCGAGCGTGACCATCTTGACGCCCAGCTCGCGGGCGCGCTCGGTGGTCATGGCCGGGTCGTAGACCAGGACCTGCATCTTGAGGCCCAGCGCGCGGTCGGCGACGACGCCGCCGATATTGCCGCAGCCGACGACGCCCAGCGTCTTGCCGGTGATCTCGACGCCCTCGAACTTGTTCTTCTCCCACTTGCCGGCGTGCGTGGACGCGTGGGCCTGGGGGATGAGGCGCGCCAGCGCGAACATCATCGCTATGGCGTGCTCGCCGGTCGAGACGGTGTTGCCGAACGGCGTGTTCATGACCAGCACCTTCTTCTCGGTGGCGGCGGGGATGTCGATATTGTCCACGCCGGCGCCGGCGCGGGCCACGGCCTTGAGGTTCTTAGACGCCTCGATTATCTCGCGGGTTATCTTGCTGGCCGAGCGGACGATGATGCCGTCGAAGTCCCTGGCGAACTCCTTTAGCTCCTCGGGCTTCATCCCGGTCTTGACCACCGCCTCTATGCCGCGGTCCTTGAGGGTCTTCTCGCAGAGGGGATCGGCTTTGTCGGCTATGAGTACCTTGCTCATTTCACGGCCTCCTTGGAATATTCCTTTGCTACCTGCTCATGCGCCCAGTCGAGCCAGGGGATGAGGGCTTCGATGTCCGAGGTCTCCACGGTGGCGCCGCACCAGACGCGGATGCCGGCCGGTGCCTTGCCGTAGGAGTTGATGTCGTAGGCGACCCCCTCCTTGCCCAGCAGGGAGGTGAGCTTCTTGGCGGCGGCGGCCTTGTCCTCGTCGGAGAGCTTCTGGAACCAGTCGGCCTTTATCCTGAAGCAGACCGAGGTGCTGGACCGGGTCTCTTTCTTCTCGGCCAGGAAGTCTATCCAGGACGATTTCTCCACCCAGCGCTCGAAGGCGGCCAGGTTGGCGGTCGAGCGCCTGACCAGGCCCGGCAGCCCGCCGACGGTCTCGGCCCACTTGAGCGCGTCTATCGCGTCCTCGACGCAGAGCATCGAGGGCGTGTTGATCGTGCTGTATTCCAGCTCGCCCGGCAGGAGCTTCTTCTCGTCGACCAGGCGGAAGATCTTGGGCAGCGGCCAGGAGACCTTGGAGTTCTGCTCCTCCATGCGCTTGACGGCCTTGGGCGAGAGTATGATCACGCCGTGGGCCGCTTCGCCGCCGAGCACCTTCTGCCAGGAGAAGGTGACCACGTCGAGCTTTGTGAAGTCTATGTCCATCGCGAAGACGCCAGAGGTGGCGTCGCAGATGACCAGGCCTTCCTGCCCCTTGGGGATCCAGTCGAGGTTGGGGACCTTCACGCCGGAGGTGGTGCCGTTCCAGGTGAAGACTATGTCGTTCTGCGCGTTGGCCTTGCCCAGGTCCGGCAGCTTGCCGTAGTCGGCCTTGTACTCGTTGACGCCCTTGAGCTTGAGGTACTTCACGGCGTCGGTGATCCAGCCCTTGCTGAAAGATTCCCAGCCGAAGATGTCCACCGGGCGCGGGCCCAGCAGCGTCCACATCGCCAGTTCGACCGCCCCGGTGTCGGAGCCGGCGACTATGCCTATGCGGTAATCCTGTGGTAAGTTGAGCACCTTCTTCATCCGGTCGGAGACTTCCTGGAGGCGGGCTTTGCCTTCCTTGGAGCGGTGGGAGCGCCCGACCAGGGCGTTTTTCAGGGCTTCTACGGTCCAGCCGGGGCGCTTGGCGCAGGGGCCGGACGAGAAGTTGGGACACTTGGGTTTCACTGTCGGTTTTTCCATGTCTTTCCTCCGTGGTGCTTTCGTACGAAGCGCGCCCGCGCGCGCAAATCTTTATATATACAAAATAGAATATTTAGGTAATTCTGTCCACACCCCTCCCGGGGCCTGAAAAAAGGCCGGGCGGGATGCTCCCGCCCGGCCTTTAAAGGCGTCCGGAGACGCTATCTCCGCCTGCCCTGCCGCTTCTTTACCGCCCAGTGGGGCGGAAGGCCGGGCTGGTCGGCGGCTGAAAGATCGATCTTGCCGTCGATGGGGTTGATCGACTCTATCTTGACGCGTACGCGGTCGCCCGGCTTGAGCCAGGTCGCCCCGCGCAGCAGCCCGTCGGCGCCGCTCTCGGCCAGCGAGACGAAGGCCCCGCTGCC
Source organism: Elusimicrobiales bacterium (assembly GCA_031082205.1). Classification (GTDB taxonomy): domain Bacteria; phylum Elusimicrobiota; class Elusimicrobia; order Elusimicrobiales; family UBA9959; genus UBA2231. The sequence goes on along the minus strand of JAVHLJ010000017.1, from coordinate 12,287 downwards.
GGCCGCGGCCGTCACCACGCCGTCCATCACCTGGCCGACCATGGTCCGCAGCAGCTCGGCCTTCATAAGGTCCGAGACCTTGCGCTCGGCCTCGGTGGCCGCGCGCTCTCGCTCCGAGCAATGTTCCCCCGCTTTTATCAGCGGCACCTGGGCCGCCTCTTTCTTGCCGGGGAATATCGCGTTGAAGGCGCGCACGATATGCCCTGGCTTGGGCTTCATGCCGTGCAGCAGCGCCTTGACCGCGCGGTGGGCCATCAGGTCCGGGTAGCGCCTTATCGGCGAGGTGAAATGCGCGTAGTAGCGGGCCGCTATGCCGAAATGCCCCTTGGATTCCGGCGAATACACCGCCTGCCGCATGCTGCGCACTATCAGCGAATTTATCGTGGCCGAGAGCGGATGCGTGCCGGTTTTTGCCAGTATGTCCTGCAGGCCGCGCCTCGCGTTGGAGCCGCGTATGTGGCCGGCGCTCAGGCCCAGGTCCCCCAGAGTCTGCGACAGGGCGAGCAGCTTGGCCGGGTCCGGGTCGTCGTGGCGCCTGTGCAGGAACGGAGACTTGGCCTGGTTGAGCTCCATGGCGATGGATTCGTTGGCCAGCAGCATGAACTCCTCCACCAGCCGGTGGCTCTGCAGCCGGGGCCTGCGCTCCACTTTCACGGGGAGGCCGCGTTCGTCGGTCTCCACCTTGTATTCGGGCAGGTCGAAGTCCAGCGCCCCGCGCTTTATGCGCCGGGCGTAGAGTCTGGCGGCCAGCGCGCCCATCTTCCTGACGGCGGCGCAGGCTGCCTGCGATATGGCGGGGATCTTCTTCCCCTCCAGTATCTCCTGCGCCTCCTCGTAGGTGAGGCGGCGGCAGGACTTGATGACGGTCTCGGCCATGCGGCGCTTGACCACGCTGCCGGACTGGTCCACGTCCATGAAGACCGAGAGCGTCAGCCTCTCCTGGTCGGGGACCAGGCTGCAGAGATTGTCGGAAAGGGCGTGCGGCAGCATCGGTATGACGCGGCCGGGCAGGTAGACGCTGGTGGCGCGGGCGTAGGCTTCGGCGTCCAGCGCGGTCCCCGTCCTGACGTAATTGGCCACGTCGGCGATATGCACGCCCAGCCGCATTTTTCCCCCGCCGATATCCTCAAGCGAGACGGCGTCGTCGAAATCCTTGGCGTCGGCGCCGTCGATTGTCACCACCGGGACCCCGAAAAGTTGTTCGCGGTCCTTCCAATGTTTGGGCTCCAGCCGCTCGCCGAAGGAGGCGGCCTCCATCAGCACTTCCGGCGGGAAGGCCTCCCTGATATTGAGCGAGCGCACGATGGCGGTGGTCCTTGCCCGCAGGTCGCCGGGGTCGCCGATCAGCTCGGTCACCACGCCCGACGCGGCGCGGCCTTCTTCCGGCCAGCGCTTTATCTCCAGCGCGGCCAGCTGGCCGCTCGCCGGCTTTATGCCGGCCGCGAAGCCGTCCACGCGCGTGGGCGGGGCGAAGCCCTTCTCCTGCTTGAGCACCCAGACGGTGCCCTGCACCTGCAGGACGCCTACTATGGAATTGCGCGCCCGCTTCAGGACTTTTACTATCTCTCCCGCCAGGCGCCCGTCGCGCTCCTTGAACGTGCGCGCCTGCACCCTGTCCCCGTCCATGGCCAGGTCGAGGGTCCTGCCGCGCAGGAACACGTCCCCCTGTCCTTCCTTCTCCGAGATAAGGAAGGCGAAATTGCCGTGATGCTGTATGGTGCCCTCGGCCAGCTGTTCTCCGCGGCCGCCCTGCCGGGCCCGCTGCTCGCCCCCTCCGCCGGTAACTGGAACGCTTTTCTGCCCGCGGCGTCCGCCGCGCTGTCCGCCGCGCCGCTTGTCGTTGCCGCGGCCTTTCTGCCAATGTCTGTTCATTTTATTGTCTTTCTCCATGTATATAAGAACCGGACCCTCCAAAGGGCCTGGTATGTCGCATGACCTGTAACTTTTGGGCTCGGTGCGGAAGGAACTGATCCGGAACTTTCGCTGCAAAATTCACTTTCGGTATGCCCGCGCCGTTATCGGCGCGATGGTTATATTATAACTTAAAATGCCCGCCACGGCTACCGGGTCCGCCGCCTTCCGCGCCTAAGCCCCCCTGAACCCCGCCGCCCGCAGTATCGACGAGGGCTTGTTCCCCCTGTAGACTATGCGCCAGATGCAGTCTATCACAGGCGTCTTTATCCCGTGCCTGGCGCAGAGGCCGCGCGCGGTCCTCAGCGCCTCGAAGCCCTCCACCACGGTCCTTATCCGCTTGAGCGCCTCCGCCGGAGCGACGCCCTGGCCTATCTCCCTGCCGAACCGGAAATTGCGCGACTTGGCGGAGGTCGCCGTCAGCAGCAGGTCTCCCATGCCGCTCAGGCCCCAGGCCGTGCGGTTCTTCCCGCCCAGCGACTTGATGATGCGGCGCAGTTCCGAGGCGCTCTCTATGAGGAAGGCCGCCTCGCTGTTCTTGGCCGCCTTCGAGAGGCCGTCGATTATCCCGCTGCCCACGGCGTAGACGTTCTTGAGCGAGCCGCCCAGTTCCGCGCCCAGCCTGTCCCCGCAGGGCTCCAGCTTCAGCGGCCCGCCCTCCATCAGCTTCAGGGTCTTCTTAACTTCGGCGGGATCCAGCCCGGCCAGCACGACCTTGGTCGGGGCCCCGGCGGCCAGTTCCACCGCGAAGCTCGGCCCCGTCATTATCATCGTCCTGCGGCGGGCCCGGGGTATCTCCTCTTCCATTATTTCGCAGACTGTCAGGAAAGAGCCGGCCTCGATGCCTTTGGAGACCGCCACTATGTGAGGCAGCTTCTTCCCCTCCAGCAGCGGGTTTATGGCGCGTGAGAGCGCGCGCACGTGGCGCGAGTCCACCGCCATCAGTATGAGGTCCGGCGAGGACACCGCCTTTTCCAGCTCGGTGAATACCTGTACGCCGGCGGGCAGTTTGAATCCCGGCAGGGCCGAGTGAGTCCGGTTGTCGCGCAGGTGCGCCGCCATCACGCGGTTGTGCTCCCAGGCCCGCACGGAATAGCCTTTCCTGGCCAGCAGCGCGGCCAGCGTGCTGCCCCACATGCCGGCGCCTATAACGGAGACTTCGATGTTCTTTTTCATAAATCGCAAACTGCGGGAAGTCATATGATAACAAAAATATATAATCTCCCGGGGACGCGAATCCGGCCCGGCCGCGGCCGCAAAATACAAGGGGGTGCGCAATGAGCGTTTTTAAACTATTTATATCCGTGTCGCTGTTTTTGGCGTGTCCGGCCCTGGCCCAGAAGACCGGGACGCTGACTGTGGAGGTGGGCGGCCTGTCCGACGACAAAGGGCAGGTGATAGCGGCGCTGTTCGACAACGCTTTCAGCTTCCCCTTCGATCAGAACACCGCGAAGCGCCTGTTCACCGCCGATATCAGCGGCCGCGCCTCCCGGGTCGTCTTCAAGGATATACCCTACGGCAGGTACGCGGTGCTGATCGCGCATGACAAGGACTTTTCCAACACCATGAAGTTCCGCGCGCGCTTCCCGGCGGAGGGGTACGGGACCTCTAACAATTACGACGCCGGGCTGGCGGGCCTTTCCTTCGACGCCTCCTCTTTCATGTTCTCCTCCCCGGAGGAGACGATAAGCGTCACAGCCCGCTACGGCTCCGCGGCCGACAGGATATCTTTCCCCCACGACCGTTTGGCGCGAACGCGCGGACGCATCAACGTCAAGGTGGAGGGACTGCGCAATTCAAAGGGTAATGTGCTGGCCGCGCTGTTCGCTACGGAAGAGGGCTTTCCTTTCGAAGCGGAAAAGGCCGCCCTGCGAACCTACGGCATGATCGCCTACGGAAAGACCGAATTCCCGATCGAGGACGTGCCCTACGGCGACTACGCGCTGGTCCTTTTTCACGACGAGAGCGCGGACGGGCGGTTCGACCTGCTCCCCAACGGCGCTCCCGCCGAGGGCTACGGTATCCCCGGCAACCGCGCCTTCCGTTACGGCCCGCCCACTTTCCCCCGCGCTTCTTTCAGGCTAAAGGAACCGGCCGTGGAATTCGCGATAACCATGGTCTACGAGACGGCCTGTTCCAGGATAAATTTCCCCGACGACAGGATGGGGAACCCCAAGGGCGATATAGCCGTGCGCGTTTCCAACGTGAAGAAGGTGAAAGGGTGGGTGATGGGAGCCCTGTTCCCCGCCAAAAAAGGTTTCCCGGCGGGGCTCGATCACGCCTCCATGCTGACCTACGCGCCGGCCGAGTACGGCAGGACGGAACTTAAATTCCCCGGCGTGCCCTACGGAGAGTACGCCATAGCCGTGTTCCACGACGCCAACCAGGACGGCAAGTTCAACCGCTTCCTGGGTGTAATTCCCGCCGAGCAGTACGGCGCGTCGAACAACGCCGTGCGGAAATTCGGCCCGCCTAAATACGAAAGGGCCCGGTTTCACCTTGAGAAACCGCGGCTTGACCTGAACATCGGACTGAAATGATCCCCCCGGGAGGCCTGCCGGCGCAGCGGCCTGCCGCCGGATCAGGGAAGATAGTAGTCGGCTTCGCGGATCAGCTCCGGCCCGAAGATCAGGCCGCAGGCCCGGGCGGCCGGGGCGTTGAGCGTGATCTGGTAGCCTTTCGGGTATATCCGCGAAGGCAGAGGTTTCCCGTCGCGCAGCGCGGCCGCCGCCTCGGCGGCGGCCGTGCCGGCCTGGGCGAAGCCGGCTCCCACGGCGGCGGCGGCCCCTTTTAGCGCCAGACCCCTGGTGGACACGTAGAGCGGGACGGAGTTGGCCCGCGAGAATTCGGTGAAGAAAGGGAAGGTCGAATCGGATATGAGCAGCGGGTCCGGCGGCAGCCAGATGGCGTCGGCCTGGCCGCGGGAGGAGCGCATAATTCCCGGGAGATCCTCCTCCCTGCCCACCCTCACCGTAGTGAACTCTATTCCGGCATGGGAGGAAGCCGCCGCGTAGTATTGCCCCAGTCCGGCGTAACTGGGCGATTTCCAGAAGACGCGCAGTCTCTTCAATGACGGCTGGATTTTTTTGAGTTTGCCCAGGAAAAGGTCGGGGTCGGCGAGCATGGTTATCTTGACAATGGCGCCGCTCCGGCCCTCGCGCCCGACCGTGAAGCCCGGGGCCAGCGCGTAGACCAGATTCAGGCCTGGCGGATAAGAATGGCCGGCGGCCATAGAGCCGAAAGCCACAACGGTGCGCGTCCCGGAAGGAATGACCGGCTTTCCCGCGGAGATGTCGAAGTACTCCACCTTCTCGCCGTAAGTGTGCTGGAACGCGGCGAAAGCTTCCATGTAGACGCCTGAAGCGGACGAGAGCACGGCCACCGTGTCCCCGGCTGCCAGCGGCCCCGCCGCGGACAGCGCCAGCCCGGACAGGATCAGCGCCTTAAAAAGCATACGCCGCCTTCACGAAGATCTCGCGCGAAGCGGAGGGCAGGGGAGCGTGGCCTCCGTCGTAAGACTGGATGTGGCTGTAACCCGAACCGAAGAGGTCGTGCGCGCCCAGGCCCAGGTTCAGGCCGTCGGCGAAGAGCCCCCGCGCGTGGAGATAGATGTTCGTCTGCAGTATCCCGCCGTAGGCTTTGACCGCCCCGGTCGTGTGATACCCGTAGCGCCGGGACAGGTAGATCAGCGAGGGCGAGAGCGATACCCTTTCGGACAGGCTGAACCGTGAGTTGAGGACAGCCTTATGCCTTGGAACGCCCAGCATGGCCGACTTGTCGTCGGGGGGCATGGTGTAGGCGACGGTGTTCCGTGAGGCGGAATAAGCCGAATAGAGAAGCTCCAGGTGAGCCCTTCCCGTGTTGAACTTCAGGTCGAGTCCGTAACCCCTTGTCCCCGTCCGGCCGGAATTGAGGTAATCCTCCACGGGCCCGCTGTAATAGAGGATGGTGTCGTCGATGGTTATGTCGAACGCGTTGACCGAAGCGAAAAAGTTTTCGCCGAACTCGCGGCCGGCCTCAAGCTCCACGGCGGTCGTATGCTCCGGCTTTATCGAGGGAGTGATGCGCAGGTTCTCCGCGGTAGGCTTGCGGAACCCCCCGCTGTAGATGGCCTTGAAATGGTATTCGTCCACCCTGCCGGTCACGGCCAGACGAGGTGAGAAATCGGAGCCGGTGGCGGAATTGGAGTCCAGCCGGCCGCCGGCCGTGAAGGTGAGGACGGGCAGGTCGAGCGTGGTCTGCGCGAACAGGGCCAGGTTCTCGAACCAGGCCCCGTTCCGGCCGCCCCCGTAGGAGGAGTCCGCCGAGGTACGGGCGCCGACCTCGACCTCGTCGCGCTCTAACTCCGCTCCGGCCATTAAATTCAGCGGCGAGTCCGTATCGTAAAAAGCGGCGAGGCCGCCGGCGTAATGCCGGACGGTCTTGTCGTAGGGGAAATGCTCGTCGTTCTCGTTCCAGGGCTTCGAGTACTGGAACGAGATCCTGGGTTCCACCCTCAGGTCCGCTCCGGCGCCGAAGGAGCCTTTCGCCTCCAGCGAATAGACGGGGAACTTTATGCGCGTCGCGCCGGTAGAGAGGACCGTGCCCCAGTGGTCCCTTTCCAGCAGCGAATATTCGTCGGCTATGAAGCGGAGGCTGAAGTCCTTCTTTTGCAGGAAGAGGTTGAGGTTCCTGGACTCCAGTTCCGAGTTCCCGTCCATGTCGTAGGAGCCGCCGGAGAAATCCCGGTAAGTCCTGTCGCTGCGCTGCGCTTTGGAGACATGGGCCAGGGCCGAGAAAGCCGCGTCGCCGTATATACGGCCGAACTGGTAGCCGCCGAACGCCCGGCCCCGGGCTTCCTTCATGTGTCCGTAGGCGGCGTAAGCCCGGCTCCCGTCCAGGGACCCCGGGGTTCTGGTCACCATGTTGATGACGGCCAGTTCTCCCATCCCGCCGTATATCACCGACCCGGGTCCCTTTATGATCTCGATACGCTCTATCTGGTCCACCGGGAACCGGTCGAACTGTACCGTGCCGTAGAGGAGCTCGTTGAAAGTCTGTCCGTCCCAGATCACCCGCACCTTGCCTTCGATGGCCGAGTTCCCCCTCGCGCTGATGCCGATGTTCCCCTGCACGTCCGAGACGAATTCGAAGTCCGGTATAAGGCGCAGCAGGTCCACCAGGTTCCTGGCCCCCGACAGTTCTATGTCCTCGGCCGTTATGACCGTGACTACGCCCGGCGTCCTGCGGAGCTCCACCGGTACGCGGGAGGCCACGGAGGTCTCCATGTTTAGGAGCTTCTCAAGCGAGGTCCGCTCAAGCCTGTAGAACCGGTCCTCGTCGGTGACCGGCTGAGCCGCCGCAGCCGCCGAAAAGAGGAAAAGCGTCAATGTGCGTAAAAAAATCTTCATTATCGGATACCCTCCCCGCGTCACCCGGGAATATTCTACAAAAATACAAGTCCGCGGGCCTGGCAGAAGTCCCGCAGGTCGGCGGGCAGCGGCGCGGTGAAGACGCGCTCCAGCCCCGCTCCGCGCATATCTATACCGGCGCAATGCAGAGCCTGCCGCGGCAGCAGGAGTTTCTCCGCCAGGGCCGGCGTCCAGCCTCCGTCGAGAAAATCCAGGTAGCAGCGGGCGTCCGGCCCGTATACTTTATCCCCCGCCAGGCTGTGCCCCAGCCATTGCGCGTGCGCCCTGATCTGGTGCATGCGTCCCGTCTCGGTGACGACGCGCGCCAGCGTGAACCCGCCCCCGGTCGAGAGCGGAGTGAAGCGCGTTACCGCGGGCTGGCCGTCCGGCCTTACGCCGGCCTTGCAGTACACCGGGCTCTCTTCGTCGTCGCCCAGAGGCTGATCGACGGTGACCGGCCCGCGAAGTTCGCCCGTCATTATCGCAAGATAAGTTTTGCCTACCTGCCGCCGCTGCATTGCGGTCTGCAGGCGGGCCGCCACCTCGGGGGTTTTGGCGAACACCACCACGCCGCTGGTCTCGCGGTCGAGCCGGAAGACCAAATGCGCCGCGGCCAGGCCGAAGCGCTCGCGCACGGCGCCCGCGAGGCTGGACCAGGGCCCGTCCTTGGACGGATGGCAGACCACGTTCCCCGGCTTGTTCACTACTATGACCTGTTCGTCGTGATGGATCATCCAGCCGTCGAGTTCCTCCGGGGTCATCCGGCGCACGTTCACCAGCCTGGGCGGGCGGGGCCAGGGACAGGCCAGGCGCGAGTTGAAGGCTGGGCGGTCGGGCGTTTTCATGCGCGGCAGATGATCTTGTGCGCGAGTTTCGGCAAAGACTTGCGCCAATCTGCCTCAAACTGTTTCCGGTCGAGTTTTAAAAAACCCAGGATATCCCCCGTATATGATACCGTCAACACGCGCTTAAGAGCGGCGCGCCCCAGGCGCTTTTCAATAAAGCGCACCAGTGACCAGCCCCAGACATAAGCGTCACGGCCTTTCATTTTCGCTATGGCCGGGAGTCTGTCTGCCGCCAAATCCTCTTTCAGCATCCGGCGGGTCAGCCGGTCTTTCCATTGCCCGGTGGCATAGACGGCCAGGCCTTCGCTCCACCACTGCGGCCGTATCTCCATCGCGCCTTTGGGCGAGCCGTATTCTTCCATCATGTGTACGATCTCATGTTCTATGAACTGGCGGTAAACTTTCTTGTCGCACTTGCCGTCCTTGCCGAGGTAATCCGGGTGCACATCGGCCGGCCAGGCGTTGGGAGAAATAAGATAAAGATCATGACCTTGCGGCTGGCCCAGCCGTCCCCTGCCGGTCGGGACCTTCGTGAGGTGTGACACCAACCTGTCGTATTCCCGGCGGTTCGGCGCGATGAATAGGTTTATGAGCGGTAATACAAGCGGCAGGCCTAAGAATCGTGTCACCTTGCGGACGCCGGCCGCAGCGTAACGATAAGTCTCATCCACGATAGCCGTGTCCTTGACGCAGTAGATAGCTCGTGCGCCTTTAAAATGTTTGATATTGAATTTCATGAAGTTCCTCTAGAATCGAGGTGTGCCTACTTAAATGAATCAGGGCCTTTTCTAATGAAGCGTCAGTATTCCGGCGCAATCGGAGATCTGCCGGTATTCCGGCTTGAGTCCTGAGTCCTTTAAGAGAGGCAACAGCGTCTCGGCCACCATGTAGATCTCGCTGTCGTCCCATTTCTCGCCGGACCTCGCCCGGCACGCCGTCAGTTCCACCGAGGTACTGAAAGCGACGTCGGCGATGATGATCAGGCCGCCGGGTTTCAGGTTGCCGGCCAGCGCGCGCAAGAAAGAGGCCTTGCCCGCGTCGTCCAGATGGTGGAAGGCGTAGGACGAGACGATGTAATCGAACTTTCGTCCTCGTAACTCCGCCGGCAGGCCGGAGGCGAAATCGAAATGGTGGAATTCCCCTCCCGGCATGGCCGCCCGCGCCTCCTCCAGCATCGCGGCGGAAAAATCCACCCCGCAGATATTCGCGCCCTCCGCGTAAAGCCCGGCGGAGAATTTGCCGGTTCCGACGCCGATATCCAGTACCTCGGCCCCGCGCGGCTCCGCTATCAGCTTTCTCATCTCGGCCAGTACCGTAGTATAACCGGCGAAGGGATAACGCCCCTCTTCGTCGGAGGAGGAGACCGACTTGTCGTAGGTGGCCGACCACTTGTCGAACCCGTCTTTATCCAGCATGGATTCCCTTCCGAAATCAGATTCGCTTGCGCATCACCAGTATGCCGTCGCGCTCTTTGACCGTCTCGAAGCCGTGCTTGCGGTAGAAGGCGATGGCCATTGCGTTGTTCTTGGACACCTCCAGCGCTATCCGGCCGCAGCCGCAGGTCTTCAGCGTTCTAACCGCATAGTCCATTAAATGTGCGCCGAGCCCCTTGCCGCGCCGCTCCGGCACAAGGTAGTCGAAAGTCAGAAAGCCGACCTCCGGCTTTGCCTTTACCGGAAAACAGTGCACGAAACCGATCACCTCTCCGTCGTCGAGCATCATCGCGGCGAAGCCTGGATCGCGCGCCTGCGCAGCGGCGACATGCTCTATGTACGCGGCGCAGTCCTTTTGAGGGTCCTCGTGCGGATTGCCGCCCAATTCCTTGGCGTCCACCAGGAAGCGCGAGATGAGCCCACTGTCGGACTCGCCGTTAAAAGGGCGGAAGGATATTCCCATGGTCTAATTTTACATAAACCTTGTGCGTAAAAATACGAATCCCCGGCGCGCGCCGGGGATGAGCTGGTTCGAACCAAATTTTGGGGTGGCTGAGGGGATTTGAACCCCCGACCTCTCGGGCCACAGCCGAGCGCTCTAACCGCTGAGCTACAACCACCGTCAAACCGGAATGTGCTTGAAAACCGCTCCGGCGCTTCGTGGCAAAACGCCGCAATAACGTCTATTTTAAGATTTTATGGCCCCCTTAGCAATAGGATATAATGGCGGGATATGCAGATACGCAAGCCCGCGGCAGCGGGGCGATTCTACGACGCGGACCCCGGCGGACTTCGCGACACGGTGGACTCCTTTCTCAAAGACAAGGCGTCCTCCGCTCCCGCCGGGGAGATAAAGGGCCTCCTGGTCCCGCACGCGGGCTACGCCTATTCCGGCCCCACCGCCGCCGCCGCCTACGCGCAACTGGGCTCGGCATCCTTCGACACGGTCTATATACTCGGAACCGGCCACAATATGCCGCTCGACGGCGGAGCCACGCTGCCTTCGGGCGCCTTCGGCACGCCGCTGGGCGAGCTGGAGATAGACGGGGACGCCGCGGCCGAACTGCTGGCCGACGATAAACTTTTTTCCGCCTCGCCGCGCGCGCATGAGCGCGAGCACGCCATCGAGGTGCAGCTGCCCTTCCTGCAGCGGCTCCCCCGCCCGCCGCGCCGGATAGTGCCGCTGCTGTTCAATACCGACGACCTGGACAAGCTGCTCGCGGCCGGCCGCGTCATAGGCCGGGCCGCCGCGCGGCGCGGGGCGCTGGTCTGCGTATCGTCGGACCTGTCGCATTATCCGCCCGCTTCGGTCGCTCATATTTCCGACCGGGCGGCGCTGGAGGCGTACTCGATAGCGGTGCGCAACGGCGACCCCGCCTATTTCGACACTTCGCTGCGCCTTCTGGAATCCAAGGCCGGGGCCGAGATGGACACTGCGGCCTGCGGCCGCGCGGCGATGATAGCCGGCGCCGCGGCCTGTCTTGAGATGGGCGCCAACGATTTCCGCCTGGCCGAATATGTCCACTCGGGAATGGTCTCGGGCGACGACTCGGGCGTGGTCGGCTACGGCTCCGGTCTCTTCCTGCGCTCGGTGAACCCGCCGGCCGGCATGATAGCGCTCGACGGCGACGCCCGGAAGGGCCTGCTGAACCTGGCCCGCGAGGCGATAGTCGCCCGGCTGCGCGGGGTGAAGGCCGAGGTCCCGGGGCTTTTCCCCCGCCACGGGTACAATCTCCCTTCAGCTGTCTTCGTGACGCTGACCTTGGGCGGCGAACTGCGAGGCTGCATCGGCACCATGGAGCCCCGCGGCTCGCTGGCCGATTCGGTGGCCTATTACGCGGTGGCCGCCGCCTTCGAGGACCCGCGCTTCGCCCCGCTCTCCGCCCAGGAGATCGGCAAGGTGAAGATAGAGATCTCGGCGCTGTCGCCTTTGAGGAAGGTGGATTCGGCCGACGCCATAGAGCCGGGCCGGCACGGGGTATATCTCAAGCGTGGCCGCCTGAGCGGAACCTACCTGCCGCAGGTCTGGGAGCATTTCAGGTCGAAGAAAGATTTCCTCGACTCCCTCTGTTCGGAAAAGGCCGGTCTCTCGCCCGGCGCCTGGAAAGAAAAGTCCACCGCGCTTTACGTCTACACGGTGGACTCTTTCGAAGAATAGCCGGCTCCAGCCGGCTTCCCGTCAGATAAGCTTGGTGTACATCGTGGCGGCTATGCCTATCAGCGCGCCGCCGATTATTCCCGCGGGGCCGAAGAGCAGGAAGCCCACGAAGCCGCAGAAGAGGCCGGCGGTTATATAGGGCTTTTTCTCGCTCAGGGTTTCTTTTATCTTTTCGCCGGCGGTCTTTTCTTTCACCGGCTTGGGGTCGGGGGTGGTCCAGACGGAACTCTTGGGGGAGTTCTTCAGGACCACGGGTATCCTTCCTGAATGCGTGCCGGCGCCGTCGAAGGAGCGGTCGGCGTTGACGGAGGCCGCGTTTAAATTATCGAGCGCCTGGCCGGCCGCGGCCAGATTGAAGGAAGAGACCAGGAAAGGTATGACCAGCAGGAAAACGATGAACTTTTTGAGTTTCATGCCCATATTATATAAGGAAACGCCCGAGATGTTAAGGGCAAATGTTACCATCCCGGCATAGGACTTTGGACCTATACGCGTAGAGCTATTCAGGCAGTTCGTTTACACCTTCCCCTGCCCAAAAGCATATATTGGC
>JAVHLJ010000016.1 GCA_031082205.1 Elusimicrobiales bacterium | reverse complement strand
AGCGAGCGCAGCGCCTGCGGACGCGCGGCCTGCCTTTCGCCCCCCGCATGGCGCTGCGCTCGCTGGTCCGCCGCCGGGCGGCGGCGCTGGCGGGTTTCCTGGCCGTCTCGCTGGGCGTTTTCCTGGTGGCGCTGATCCCCGCGCTGCGCGCCACGCTCGACTCCCAGCTGGACGCGGGCGAGGCAGGGGCGCTGCCCGGGCTTTTCATGTTCGACATACAGGAGGAGCAGGAGCCCGGCCTGAGGCGGCTGCTCGAAGAGGCCGGCGCCCCGGCCAACTTCATGTCGCCGATGATAAGGGGGCGCATAACGGCGGTGAACGGCGAGCCTTTCTCCATGCGCGCCCGGCCGGCCCGCCGGGGCCTGGGCCGCGACGACGACGAAGAAGGCGACTGGCGCGGCCGCGGCCGCCAGCGCGTGTACAACCTGTCTTACAGGGCGGAACTGGCCCCCTCGGAGCGCGTGGTCGAGGGCAGGCATTTCCTCGGCCCCTGGTCCGGCGAAGGCCTGCCGGAGATCTCGCTCGAGCGCCGCTTCGCCTGGCGGCTGGGCCGCGAGGGCGTGAAGCCCGGCGATACGATATCCTTCGACATACAGGGCGTGGAGATAACCGCGCGCGTGGCCGGCCTGCGGTCGGTCAGCTGGACCAGCTTCCAGCCGAACTTCTTCATGCAGTTCCAGCCCGGCGTGCTGGAGGACGCGCCCAAGACCTTCGTGGCCTCGGCCGGCCGCCTGCCGCGCGAGCGGCGCGACCCGCTGCAGCGCGCGCTGACCGAGAAATTCCCCAACGTGTCGGTGATAGACGTGGAGGCCACGGTGCGCCGCGGCCTGGAGATAACCGGCCAGATCTCTACGGCGCTCTCGGCCATGGCCTGGACCACTCTGCTGGCGGGGCTGGCCGTGCTCTTCGCCATAGCGCGCCACCAGGCCGCGGGCAGCGTGGCGGGCATGGCGCTGATGAAGGTGCTGGGGGCGCGGCCCTCCGACGTGGCCGCGATGGCGGCGCTGGAGTTCGCGCTGCTGGGCCTGGCGGCCGCCGCCGCCGGCGCGGGCCTGAGCTTCATAGGCTCGGCGGTGCTGGCCCGCTTCGTCTTCGACACGGAACTGGTCTTCTCGCCCTGGCCGCCGCTGCTGATAACGCTCTCCGCCGGCCTGCTCTGCGGCGTCATGGGCCTGCTGGCCGGCCGCCGCGCCCTCGCGGCCCGCCCGGTCTCCCTGCTCAGGGCCGATCAGTAAATAAAGTCCCGCCGCATTCCGGCGGGACGGAGATATCAGAAATATATTCCGGCGGCCGCCGCGGCCACGCAGAAAACGACGATGGCCAGCGGCGGGGCTTTCCATTTCTCCAGCAGGAAGAAGGCGACGGCGGCGACGGCCAGGTCCGCGCCGCCGCGCACGGCCGTGACCCAGACGGGATCGTAGAGCGCGGCGCCCAGTATGCCCACCACGGCGGCGTTTATGCCCGCCAGCGCGCCCTGGGCCGCGGGGTGGCCGGACAGCCAGCGCCAGAGCGGCGCCCCGGCGGCGGCTATGAGCAGGCCGGGCAGGAAGATGAAGGCCAGCGCGGCCGCGGCCCAGAGGGCCTGCGGCGCGCCCTGCGGGGCGGCGGCCGCGCCCAGGTAGGCGGAGAGCGTGAACAGCGGGCCCGGCACGGCCTGCGCCACGCCGTAGCCGGCCAGGAAGGCGTCGTCGGTGAGCAGGCCGGGCGGCACCAGGGCGTCGCGCAGCAGCGGCAGCACTACGTGGCCGCCGCCGAAGACCAGCGCGCCCGCGCGGTAGAACAGGTCGGCTATGGCCGTCAGTCCGCCGGGCCGCTCCGCCGCCAGCAGCGGCAGCAGGGCCAGGAGCAGCGCGAAGGCGGCGCCGGCGGCCCAGGCCGCTTTCCCGCCTATGGAGGAACTCTGCGCGCCGGACACCGGCGCGGCGCCGCGGCAGAGCAGCGAGCCCGCGGCCGCGCCCAGGACTATGACGGCTATCTGCATGAAGGCGCCGCCGAAAAGGAGCAGGGCCGACAGCGCCCCCAGGGCTATGCCGGTGCGTTCGCGGTCGGGGCAGAGTTTGGGCGCCATGCCCCAGACGGCGTGCGTCACTATGGCCACGGCCACCAGCTTGAGCCCGTGCAGCGCGGCCGCCATCAGCGGCCCGTGCGCGGCCGGCGCGAAGACGGCGAAGGCGTAGAGCGCCAGCGCCGAGGGCAGCGTGAAGCCTGCCCAGGACAGCAGCCCGCCCGCCAGGCCGGCCCGCCGCACGCCGATGAGGAAGTTCGCCTGGCTGCTGGCCGGCCCGGGCAGCAGCTGGCAGAGGGCCACAGTCTGCGAATATTCCTCGGGCGTCAGCCAGCCTTTCTCGCGCACATAGGTCCGCTCGAAATAGCCCAGGTGCGCTATGGGCCCGCCGAAAGAGGTCAGCCCCAGCCGCAGCGAGGTCAGGAACGCTTCTAACATCTTTTGCATCTTTTACTCCGAGTCCAGCGCCGAGATACCCGGCAACGTGAGGCGTTCCAAAAACTCCAGGCTCGCGCCGCCGCCGGTGGAGACGTGGGTCATCTTGTCCGCCACGCCGGCGATGCGCACGGCCGAGGCCGAGTCGCCGCCGCCGATGATGACGGTCTTGCCCTTCTCCGCCATGACGGCCAGCTCGCGGGCCAGACGCATGGTCCCCTCCGAGCCTTCCTTTATCTCGAAAGCGCCTATCGGGCCGTTCCAGAGGACGGTGCCGGCCTCCGAGAGCAGCTTCACGGCGTGGTCGAGCGATTCTTTGCCGAGGTCGAACGATTCCCAGCCTTCGGGGATGACCTTCACGTCGCGGCGCAGTTCCCCCACCTTCTGGGCGGCGAAATCGAACTTATCGGTGACGACGAAGTCGGTCGGCAGGACTATCTTGTCGCCGTGCTTCTGCAGCAGTTTCCTGGCCGTGTCGAGCATGGCCTCTTCCACCAGCGACTTCTGCACGTCGAAGCCCCTGGCCTTGAGCAGCGTGTAGCCGATGCCGCCGCCCACTATCAGCGTGTCTATCTTCTGCAGCAGCGACTCGATGACGCCCAGCTTGCTCGAGATCTTGGAGCCGCCGGTTATGCCGACGAAGGGGCGTTTGGGCTCGCTGACCGCGCCGCCCAGGTACCTGAGTTCCTTCTCTATCAGCAGGCCGGCCAGCCGGTGTTCGACATGCCTGGTCACGCCCGTGATGGAGGCGTGGCGGCGGTGGCAGGTGCCGAAGGCGTCGTTGACGTAGATCCCGTCGGAGAGCCCCGCCAGGCCGCGGGCGAAGACCGAGTCGTTCTCCTTCTCGCCTATGGCGAAGCGGAGGTTCTCGAGCATGTTGGGCCTGCCCTTCACTATGGCGGCCTTCGATACCAGGACGCCGGAGGAGGCGATGCTGCCCTCGTGGAAGACCAGGTCCGGCAGGTGGCGGGCCCGCATGTAGTCGGCCACCGGGCGCAGGCTGTGCCGCTCGTAGACCTCCTCGCGCGACTTGCCTTTCTTCTCCTGCTTGTCGGGCTCGCCGAAATGGGAGCAGAGCACCGGCGTGGCGCCGGCCTCGAGCAGGTATTTCACCGTCGGCAGCGCGGCCTCTATGCGCGCGGCGTCGGCCACCCCGCCCTTGGCGAACGGCACATTGAGGTCCAGGCGCACCAGCACGTTCTTCCCCGCGAAGAGGGCTTTGTCCGCGCCGGAGATGTTCTTCTTGCGTATGCCGGTCTCGCGCGTCATTATCTCGATGCGCTCGCGCAGTATGCGCTCCACCTCGGCGGCGGCCGACTCGGGCGACATGGCGTGCGTGAGCGTCTCGAGGATGTTGTGGGTCTTGATGAAGCTGTCGGAGAGCGGCACCGCGCCGCGGTAGACGTAGCCGCCGTTGGCGTCCACGGTCACCAGCTCTCCCTCCCTGAGCGTCACGTCGGGCTCGCCCTTGAAGGTCACCGTGCCCTGCTCCGGGTTTATGACGGCGTTGGCGCAGCCGACCACGCAGGGCTTGTTGAGCGTGATGGAGGTGATGGCGGCGTGCGAGGTGCGGCCGGGGAAGACGGTGACTACGCCCTGGGAGTTGTTTATGAAGTTGAAGTCCGAGGGCTTGGTGGTCTCGGCCAGGTAGATGATGTTCTCGCGGCCGGCGCGGAATTCCTCGAAACGCTCCGGCGTCAGCGCCAGGCGGCCCCAGGCGATGCCGTGGTTTATCGGCACGCCGGTGCCCACCGGCGGCTTCCATTCGCGGGCCCCGCTGTCGTTGCGCGGCACGGAGACGTAGGCGTTGCCCGCGCAGAGCCGGTCTATGCGGCCGCGGTATTCGTAGACGCTGATGACGCCCTTCTTCATCAGGTCGGTGTCGATGACGAGCCGCGCGTAGGTGCTCACCGTGGCGCGGCGGGCCTGCAGCAGGTAGAGCTCGTCGTCCTCGACGGTGAACTCCAGGTCCAGTTCGTGCTTGAGATGGCGCTCCAGCAGGGCCTTGTACTTCTCCAGGCCCGCCCGTATCTTCGGCGGGATGGTGGCTATGCCCCGGGTGACGACGTTGCCCATCACCACGTCCTCGCCCTGCGTCATCTCGCGGTACTCGCCGAAGAGCTCGTCGCTGCCGTTGATGGGGTTGCGGGTGAAGATGACGCCGCTCATCGAGGCGGCGCTCCTGTTGCCGAAGACCATCTGCTGCACGGTCACGGCGGTGCCGAAGTTGACCTCTATCGAGAGTTCCTTGAGGTACTCCCGGACATTATGGGAGCGGCTGGAGGCGAAGACCAGGTCCACGCATTTGAGCAGCTGCTCGAAGGGGTCTTCCAGGAAAGCGGCGCCCAGCTTCTCCCTGACCAGCCGCTCCGCCTGGTCCGCGGCGGCCTCGGGCTGCCCGGGCCGCGCCGGCCCGTCGGCCTCCAGGGCGGCCAGGACATTGCGCAGGAAGCGCAGGTAGACGGCCGAGGCGAAGGCCTCGCCGTGCTTCCCGGCCAGTTCTTTTCGTATCGCCGGGGTCAGGCCGGCGTTGAGTATGGTGCACATGGAGCCGGGCAGCGAGATGGTGGTGCCCGAGCGCACCGAGACCAGCAGCGGGTTCTCCGGCGAGCCCAGCCGCCGCCCCGTCTTTTCCTCCAATTGGCCCAGCCAGCGGCCGACGGCCTCCCTGAAGGCGTGGCGGTCTGCGTTCTCCCTGAAAAGCTCCGCGCAGATGGGCAGGCCCAGGATGAAGGCCGGCGGCACTTTCACTCCGAGCGAGGCCATGTCTATGATGCCGTTGCCCTTGCCGCCCAGGAACGGCCGCAGCCGGTCGTCGGCGGGCGTCCAGGTGGAGGCGATGAAGGCGTCGTAGTTCCCCTCCACCGGCGGCAGGCTGGCCATCCTGTAGCGGCCGTAGAGGCTGTTCTCGGCGCCGCGGGCCGCCAGCTCGCGGTTGAGGAAGCCTATGGTCTTCTCGATGAACTCGTCGACGGCGTGGAACTCGGTTGTGCGGAAGAAATTATTGAAGAAGCGGTCCTTTACCGGCGCCGCGCTGGCCGTGGGGATCTTGTAGACCTCCAGGACGTTGTTGAGCATGCGGCTGAGCCGCTTGAAGATATTGCCGCGCATGAAATGCTGCAGCTCCATCGAGACGCCCTGCAGGACCCGCTTCGTCTTTATGATGTCGACGGTCTCCATCTCGCAGATCGCGGTCAGTTCCGCGGAGAATTCGTCGGCCTTGCCCGGCAGCATGCCCTTGAGGGCCATCAGCGAGACCAGCTCCCTGACCAGCGCCACGCAGTCCTTGAGATTGGCGTAATCGACCGTCTCGTAGCGGCTGTTGGTCAGGTCGTTGGTGAAGATGAAGACCAGCCGGCCCAGGTAGAGGTCCAGGTCGAGGAAATGGTAGAGGCTGATGCGCCCCTCGAAGTAGGACTTCTTGATCAGCGTCTTGAAGCTGCGCAGGCGCCGCAGGCAGTCTATGAGGTTGTCGGTGTCGGCTATGCGCCCGTGCTCGCAGATGGAGAGGAAGGTCTCCATCTCCTTGCGCAGGAAGCACTTCCCGAAGAGGTCCAGGTTCCGCCGCAGGTTCTCCTTGACCGCGGAGATGTCGCCGGTCCGGTAATCCCAGAGGTAGGAGAGCTTCTCCTCCATCTCTTCGGCCAGCTCTATGAAGCGAGGGTCCTCGGCGGAGGGGTCGAAGGTGGTGGCCAGGGCCATGTAGCCGGCCTTGAAGAGCGGGTCCGGGTCGCGGTCGCGTATCAGCGCCAGGTAGGGCCCGATGTAGCGGGTAAGTATGCGGGGCGAGAGCTTGCGGTGCACCTCCTTGCGCAGGTCGCCTGCGAAGGAGAGCAGCGGGTCGTCGCCGTCGCGGCCTTCCTCGAAATATTCGGCCGCGCCGCGGATGTCGTCTATCAGGGCGCCGTCGCCTCCGCGCACCGGCAGTTTCTTGAGCAGCTCGCGCGCGTAGTAGAGATATTCGTCGGAGGGATCTCGCACGGCGTCGAGCGTGCGCTTAGTCTCTTCGAGGAGGTCCTTATGGATGGCGTCTATGTCGCCCTTGGCCTCGCGCGCGTCGGGCACCCGCTCCTCCTTGTCGAGGAGGCGGAGGTTGACCAGCAGTTCCACCAGCAGGTCTATCTTCTTTTCCTGGTCCGGTTCTTCCCGGGAGGCGGCGAGCTGGGCCTTTATCCTCTCCCAAGTGTTGAGAGGAAGCATCCTGGCGGCGGCGGAAGGGTTGGTTCTGGGCATAGCCACTCCTGACGTGCTTGCGTGAGGCCCTGTAAGTCGGCGCTATGGCTAGTATATCCGTGCCCTCCCGCGCTGTCAACCCGCGGCCGCCGGGCGCCGTCGCAGGCGATACCGCCGGCTACGGGGTTTCAGAAGGCCAGGGGCCGGTGCGGGTCTTGGGGCCGGCCGGTTCCGCCCATTCGCGGCGGCCGTCCGCGGCGACGGACGGGAACAGGTCGGCGGTTATCTCTTCCGGGCGGAACCAGAGCTTTATCTCGCGCTCTCCCTCGATGGAGTCGGACGAGACGTGCACGACGTTCTCGAAGACGCCCTTGGTGGTGACGCGGCCGAAGCTGCCGCGTATGGAGCGGTAGTCGGCCTCCTCGGGGTTGGTCGCGCCGGCTATGGCGCGGGCCTTGCGTACGGCGTCCTCGCCGGTATAGGCGAAGGCCAGCACGGTGTCCTGGCCGCCGTTGAGCTCGCCCATGATGAAGCGGATAAGTTCCTCGAAAAAAGGTTTTTCGCGGAGATGATGATAATGGGTCGAGGCCAGTTCCCTGGTCACTTTCGCCAGCCGCGCGCCGACCAGCCGGAGGTCGGTCTCCTCGAAGCGCCGGAGCACGTGGCCCGCAAGGCCTTTCACCATCCCGTCGGGCTTCACTATGAGCAGTATGCATTCTTTCATGGTCTTTCTCCTTAAAGGGCGTCTCAGGGGTTCAGCGTTATCTCGTCGGGAAGGTCCTTTATCCAGGCCCTTATGTCGGCGCCCGCCGCCTTGCCGCCTATCATGAACCACCTTCTGGTCTCCGGCCCCGGCCTGGACTGCCGGCGCGCCGCGGGCCTGCCGTCCTCCGGCTTTTTTCCCGGCTCCTCAGTCAGGAAGAGGGTGAGCGGCAGGGTGAAGCGGTGGTTCTTTACGCGGCCCCTGTATATTTCTTCCGAGGCCGGGCAGGGGGCCGTAGCGCAACGTATACCGGTATCGGCGTGCAGGGTGAATTCTCCGTTCTTTACCGAAGGGACCCGGAATCGCAGCACGGGGTGCCGCTTGAGCAGTTCTCCGCTCATCGCGCACTTCTTCTTGACGCAGTAGACCGGCTCGATGACCGCCGGGCAGGGCTTCGCCACGTAGCCGCAGAGGCGGTGCATCCCGGCCCGGGTCTCCGCGAAATTGCCGATGATCTGCTCTTTCGAGACCGCCTTCGCGACGCAGGGGTCCCAGTCGTAATCGCCCAGTACGCAGTCGCGGTGTTCCGCGCAGGAGGTCCCGACGTGGCGGTAGAGCTCCGAGAACTGCTTTTCCAGGTCCGCGCAGGACACGCCCGCCGAGGCGGGCGCGGCCAGGGCGGTCAGCATCAACGGCAGCGTCAGTCCTTTCACGATGCGCCTCCTCATCTGCCCGCCTTGACGGTGAAGGAACAGCCGGGGCCGGCGGAAGCTTTGGCCGCGCCGCCGCCGGGCGAGAGAATCGCTCCGCCGGAATTGTCGGCGATGGTCTTTCCCCCTTCTTTGAGCTGCACGACGTACTGCACCGGGAAGGTCCCGTCGAAAGCAGCGCCGCCCGGCAGCAGGCCTATCATGAAGCGGGTGACCTTGTCGCCGTCCTCGGAATAGAGCACGGCGCTGTACTGTTCGTTGGTCAGGTAGGAGAAGCCGACCGGGTAGCTGTGGCGGCCGCATTTCAGGGCCGCCGTCAGCGTGCCCGGCCTTTTGCCCTCGTAGGCTTCCCCGCAGGCCTCCCCCTCCAGTTTAAGGTAATACTTCCACCCGCCGGCCGAGGCGGCCAGCAGCTGGCTGCCGGGGCGCAGCAGCGCCTTGCCCTGCGCCTGGAAAGGCGGCCTGGGGCCTTTCTCCTCGGCGACCTCCACCTGGTAGTCCAGGCGGAACCCGCCTTTTCCCGCCTCGTTGAGCAGGGCGTTGAATATTATGTCGCGCAGCGGGCCGCGGCCCCGCCGCCTGGCCGGACCGTGATAAGAGGCCCGCTCCCCCGGCTCCACCGGCAGGTCATGCGAGTACGAGACCCCCCCGTTGACCGCCATCATTTTGAGCAGGCAGGTCTCCCCCGCAGCGCCAGGCGCGGCCAGGGAGAGCAGTATCGCCGCGGTAAGGAAAGATCCCATAAGTGCCGTCCTAGTGCCCGTGGCGGTGATGCAGGTCGGGCCAGTGGGGGTGCTCGTGCTCGGCCGGCTCGTGGCGGTGGAAATGCGAATGTTCCCCCGCCGGAGCCCCGTCGTGGGAGTGGCCGTGGTGCAGGTCGTCGTGAGTATGGGAATGGGAATGGTCCATCGCCGCGTGGATATGCGCGTGGGCGTGCTTCTCGGACATCATCAGCAGCACCGAGCCGAACAGCAGCGCCCCCGATACGATCTGCACGGCGGAAAGCCCTTCGCCCAGCAGCAGCACCGACAGGACCACGCCGAACACCGGGGCGGTGGAGAAGGCCAGCTGGCTGCGTACCGCGCCCAGCTTCTGCGCGGAGGCGATGTAGAGGGTTATGCTGAGGCCGTAGCTGACGAAGCCGACGAGCAGGGCCTTGATGACCGGCCCGGCGGGCGGCGGGGTCCAGCCGGCCAGCGCCAGGCCGATGAGCAGGTTGGTGCCGCCGGCGGCCAGGCCTTTTATCATGGTGCTGCGCGACGGAGAGAGGTCGTCTATAAGGGCGGTGAAATGGTTGTCGAACCCCCAGCAGAGGCAGGCAAGCGCGGTGAGGCCGCCGGCGGCCAGGCCCGCGGCGCCGCCGTCATAGGAAAGCATGAGGCCCGCCGCCAGGGTTATGGCGACGCTCAGCCAGCCGCGGGCGTGCAGGTGGTCCTTGAAAAGCAGCCAGCCAAGCAGGGCGGTGGCGATGAGCTCCATGTTGAGCCAGATGGCGACCGAGGCCGCCGGGGCGCGCTTTATCGCCAGCATCAGAAATACCGGGCCCAGGAGGCCGCCGAAGACTATCATGCCGGCGACATATTTGCGGTTGAGGCGGCGCCCCGCGGGGACGGCCGGCCGCCGCCTGAAAGGCTCCAGCGCCGCCAGTCCCAGCCCGGCCCCCAGGTAGAGCAGGCCGGCCAGCGTGAAGGCGCCGAGAGAGCCCGTTAGCGGCTTGCTCAGCGGCGTGGAGACGCCGAAGAAGAGGGCGGCCAGCAGGGCCCCGGCTACGGGAAGTATGGCGGTTCCGGCGTTCATCGCGTATGGAATTCTAACATTTGGCGGGCGCGATGAAAAAAGGGCTCCCCCGCGGGAGCCCTACATCCGATTCCTCTTTAGCCTTATCCGAGGTCGGAGGCGCAATGGGCGCACTTGACGGCCTTTACCGGTATGACGGACAGGCAGAGCGGGCACTCCTTGGTGACCGGCTCGGCCGCCGGGGCGGGCTTGTCGAAGCGCGCCTTGAGGCGGTTGAGCTGGCTGATCATCAGGAAGATGGCTCCGGCCACTATCAGGAAGTTGATGACGGTGTTTATGAACATCCCGTAGTTGATGGTGGCGGCGCCCGCTTTCTGCGCCTCGGCCAGCGTGGCGTAGGAGGCGCCGGAGAGGTCTATGAACAGGCTTGAAAAATCCACTCCCCCGGTCAGCCTGCCTATCGGCGGCATGAGGACGTCGTTGACCAGCGAGGTCACGATCTTGCCGAAGGCGCCGCCTATGATGACGCCTACGGCCATGTCGACGACGTTGCCGCGCATCACGAATTCCTTGAAGTCCTTGAGCATATTTTTTCTCCTTGAAAATAAGCGGGCCCGCCGGAGCGGGCCCGCTTTTATCCTACGGGTCTATCTGCCGCCTTTCCCGCCTTTAGGCGCGCCGCCGCCCTTGCCGGCGCCCTGTTCCCTCATTTCGCGGGCTTTTTCCCTGGCCTTCTCTTTCTTCATCTCTTTATCTTTTTTGCCTTCCTTGCCGCCTTTGTTTTCCCTGGCCTCTTTGCGCAGCTCGGCCGACATCCTTTTGGACTCGCTTATCGCGGGGCCGAGCTTCTGGCCGAGCTCCTGCGCTATCCTGCCCCAGCCCATTTTGGGTTCGCCCTGGCGCAGCGCGGTTATTCTGGCGATGTTCTCGTCGTTGATCCCGCCTTCCATGCCCCTGGCCAGGCTGAGCGCCAGCGAGATCTCGCCGTAGTTCATCCCGCCCTCGTCGCGCATGGTCCGTATGCGCCCTTCGTCGACGCCGTACTGGGTCATTATCCTGGCCCGCACCTTTTCCGCGTCGCCCTTGGCCGCGGAGTTTATCTCGTCCGCGGCTTTTTCGACTTCTTTATCTTCCTGCGCCTGGGTCATCTCCCGGGTCCGCTCCCGGGTCATTTCCTGGGTCATCTCCTGCGTCATTTCCTGTTTCTTTTCCTGAGCCTTTACCCGCGTTCTTTCCATGTCCTTTTCCTGCGCCAGGGCCGGAACGGCCGAGGCTAACATGAAAACGCCGGCAAGCAGAATGACCGTCTTATCAGTCTTCATAATACCCTCCTCATCATGTTTGATCGAGGAACGAATATACCGATGTTTTCGTCCCTACCCCCTGCAAATAAGTTATACAAAAAAACAGGGCGATGATGGAGGGGGCGCGGCCGCGCGGTCAGCGCGCGGCGCCCCAGAGTTGGAGGGCGGCTTTTTCCTCGTCGGGAGACGAGACTTTCTTGAACTTGGCGTTGGGGACGCCGTGCACGCGGGACTTGCAGGTTTCCCAGTCGGCGTCGCGGTGGACGGCCCCGCCCGCGAAAGAGAGATAGTAGCCGCCTTTTTTCGGCTTCGGCTTCGAGGACTTTCCGGAAGAGCTTTTGCCTCCCGCGGCGTGCAGGTGCTCCTCGCCGGGCGGCAGCAGCGAATAGCCGCAGCCCACGGCCGGGCCTTCGTAGAGCTTCGGGCGCAGGCCCCTGGAGAAGGCCACGGCGATGGCGTCGCAGCGTTCGTTGACCTCGTGGCCGGCGTGGCCCTTCATGTGCACCCAGCGGAGACGGCCGTGCCGGGCCGAGGTCAGCGCGTCGAGGCGCTCCCAGAGGCCGCGGTTGGATACCGGTTGTCCGCCGGCCGTCAGCCAGCCTTTCTTCTTCCAGGCGTGTATCCAGGCTTTTATGCCGTTGACCAGCAGGCCGGAATCGGTGTGGAGCTTCACGGGTTCGGCGTGCTCCTGCACGGCCGCCAGCGCGGCTATGGCCGCGGCCATCTCCATGCGGTTATTGGTGGTCTCCCGCTCGCCGCCGCCCAGTTCCAGCAGGCGCCCGTCGGGGAAGATGAGGACGGCGGCCCAGCCGCCCGGCCCGGGATTGCCCGAGCAGGCGCCGTCGGTGTAGATGTGTATGGTCTTGTCGTCCATCGGGGCTATTGTATTAATTTTGCGGCCGGCCGGGGCGGCCGCGGCCCGCGGGCGCGGCGCCGAAAGACTTTTTAAGGGCCAGGCCGGCGAAGGCGCCGCCGTCGGTATCCGTGCTGAGCCCGTAGTCGTCGTAGTCCCTGCCCGTGTAATAGCGGCCGTCGAAATGCCAGCCGCCTTCGGCGGTCAGCGTGAAGCGGCCCGGCAGGCGGATGGACGGGCGGAAGACCAGGTATGGCGTCTCCAGGTAAAGAGAATCGCCGGTATCGGGCCGGTCGGCGAGCAGGAACTGCTCGAGGCCCACGCCGCCCTCCAGCTCGGCCGAGAAAGGCCCGGGCGGGCGCCAGGCGGCGGAGAGACTGAAATACCTGACGGGCCGCCAGCGGAAGGAGTAGTGCATGTCGCCGCCCGGCCGCCATTGGACCATGAAGGGAGCGAAGAAGGTCCACTTCTCCGAGATATACCGGTAGGAGACGAAGGGTATCGGTACGCCGCGCAGGAAGGACCGGCGGCTGGAATAGTTGAGCCCCGCCAGCCAGACGCCGCGCGCGCCGTTGGCGCCCAGCTCTTTGGCGAAATTGAAGCCGAGGTCAGTCTCGGACGAGGAATTGTACGGCCGGTCGGAGTCGGAGCGTGCGCCCAGCGAGAAGCTTATCCCCCCGTTGACGGCCGAGAGGCCGAGCGAGGCCTTGTAAAGTTCGCCGGGGAAATAGCCGCGCCCGGAGGTGTTAATGTGCTCCAGGCCGCCGGAGAAGTGGAAGGCGTAGTCTCCCGACCTGCCCAGAGAGACCGCCGTTCCGAGCCCGGACCTGCGGGGACGCAGGTCCCCGCCGGACAGGCTGAACGAGGGCTCGACGAAAGTGCCGGCTGGAGGCGCGCCCCACTGGGCGGCCGCGGCGGCCGGCAGAAGGGATATCAGGAACGCCGCGGGGAGCTTTTTCTTGAGGTATTCCGGTGAGAGCATAGTCCGTTCTCGTGGGCTTCTGTGTATTTGATTATCTCGTTCATCATCCGGACGGCGCGGTCGGGGTATTTGCCGGCCGCGGTCTCGCCCGAGAGCATGACATAGTCGGTGCCGTCGAGGATGGCGTTGGCCACGTCTGAAGCCTCCGCCCGGGTGGGCAGGGGATTGTCGGTCATCGATTCCAGCATCTGCGTGGCGGTGATGACCGGCTTGCGGGCCAGGTTGGCCTTGCGGATGAGCCGCTTCTGCATGACCGGGACCTGCCAGACCGGCATGGTTATGCCCAGGTCGCCGCGGGCTATCATGATGCCGTCGGCGGCCTCGAGTATGGAGTCGATGTTCCTTACGGCGTCGGGATGCTCGATCTTGGCGAAGACCAGGCACTTGGGTGACCGGGGCTTTATCAGCGCCCGTACGGCCTCGACCTGCTCCGCCGAGAGGACGAAGGACTGGGCGACGGCGTCGAAGCCGCAGGAGGCGCCGAACTGTATGTCGCGCCGGTCCTCGTCGTTGAGCAGCGGGAATTCCAGCCGGGCCTCCGGGATATTGACGCCCTTGCGGGCCTTGAGCGTGCCGCCCTCGGTCACGATGGCGCGTATCTCCCCCCGGCCCGCGCTTTCTACGGTGAGGGCTATGCGGGCGTCGTCTATATATATCGAATGGCCTTTTTTGACCGGCTTCAGGGAGCCCGGGTAGTCGAAGGGTATGTGTCCGTCGCCGCCGCGGCCGGTACCCTGAAAAAGGACTACCCGCTGTCTTTTTCTCAGCTCCAGCGGCGCTCTGAGGCCGCCTATCCTTATGCGGTTGCCCTGAAGGTCCTGAAGCGCCTTGACGGCGCGGCGTTCCTTGCCGTTGAGCGAGCGCAGCAGGTCCAGCGCGCTCAGGTGGCCGGCGTGGTCGCCGTGCGAGAAGTTGAAGCGCGCCATGTCCAGGCCGGCGCGCATCATCTTCCTCAGCGTGGCGGAGTCGGCGCTGGCGGGCCCCAGCGTGGCTATTATCCTGGTTCGCGGCATATGGCCTGGGTCAGACTGTATTTTACAAATTAAACCGCCCGCGGGCCTGTCCTCTCGGACGCCCGTGGGCGGCGCAATTTTACCTCTTTAGCTCAGACGACCTTGCAGCGGCGGCGCTTGGAGAGCACGTAGTCGCCGTTGCTCTTGTGCATCCGGGCTACCAGCTGGTGGGTGCCGGGGGCGAAGTTGTTCCAGTCGAACCACCAGTAGCCGACGGCCCAGCGGCAGGGCTGCCAGGGCTGGTCGTCGATGGAGATGTCCATCCCGACGCAGTCGCAGGAGCCGATGCGCACGGCGTAGTGCCTAGAGGTTATGGTCTCGAGGTTCTTCGGGTAGTCCAGCACGACGTATTCGGTCGCGGGAGCGGCGGCGGTCCTGGTCTTGGCCGCGGTCTTGGGCGCGGTCTTGCGGTTGGCTAACTTCAGCATTTTCTTGTCCTCCGGGGATGTTTTTACGGCTTCTTCGGCGGCGACGGCCGGCCGGATCTCCGTTTTCCGGGATTTTTTCGGTTTTTCCATGGTCAGCGCCTGTTCGGGACGGCCCGGGTGCCGGTACTGTCCGGCCGCCGGGCTCTTCCGTACTCAGGAAGTCGTATTTTCCCCTATGAAGAGTATAACTTTTTCCGCCCGCCGCTGTCAAATGAAAAAGGAATCGGGCGCTTGAGCCTGAAACGTTTTTCGTGGTGAGGCCCCGGCAGACCCCGGTTGTTCCCTTATGTCAGGAACTGAGGCCTTCTTCGAACTTCTTGACCTTGTTGAGCCGGCGGACGTGGCGCTCCTCGTTGCTGAACTCGGCCCCCAGGAAGGCCGAGGCCACCTCGAGGGCCAGGCTCTCGCCTATGATGCGGGCGCCCAGGCAGAGGACGTTGACGTCGTCGTGTTCCACCCCCTGGTGGGCGGAGTAGGTGTCGTGGCAGAGTCCGGCGCGCACGCCTTTGAACTTGTTGGCGGCCACGCAGGCGCCCACCCCGCTGCCGCAGACCACTATGCCGCGGCGGGCCTGGCCGCCGGCCACCGCGCGGGCCACGGCGGCCGCGAAGTCCGGGTAGTCCACGGACTCGTTGGGCGAATTGGTGCCGAGGTCGGAGATCTCGTGGCCCAGCATTTTAAGCTTGTGGATGAGGGCCGCCTTGAGCGGGAAGCCCGCGTGGTCGCTGGCGATGGCTATTTTCATTTCGTCTCCTATATCCTTTCGAGTTCGTCGCGGGTGATCCAGCCCTTTATTCCTTCCTTCTGGACGCCCACTTCCCAGAAATCGTCGCGCGAATCGTCGAGTATCCTGACCACGCGGCCCTCGGGCAGGGTGGCGTAGGCGTTGAAGGTCTCGTTGGGGCCGCTGCGCAGGACTGCCTCGTGCTGCACCACCACGGCGGCGTTGCGCAGCGGCGCCGACAGCCGCGCCGCTCCCCAGGCCCCGAAGAAAAGGAGCAGCCCGGCGGCCGCGCCGGCGGCGGGCAGGAGGCGGTCCTTCAGCGCGGGCCTGAGCGCGGCGCCGGCGCCCAGCAGGCAGAGCGCCCAGAAGGCCAGCGACGCCAGGGCGGCTATCTCCCGGTCGGAGGCGGAGTAATAGAGCCTGTGCAGGAAAGGAGGCACGCCCTCCGGCACAAGCGACTGGCCTGTGCTCTTAAGGGCGAAGTCCAGGTTGTAGCGCATGTCGGAGTTGCGCGGCAGGAGGCGCCAGGCCCTGGCGTAGTAGAGCAGGGCCCTGCCGGGGCGCTTCACGCGGAACTGGGCGTTGCCGGCGTTGTAGAGCAGGTAGGGGTCGCCGGGCTGGGAGCGCAGCAGGTCCTCGTAGGCGGACGCCGCCTGCGGGTAGAGGCTGTCGTTGTAGAGCTTGTCGGCCGCGGCCCGGGCCATGACGTCCGGGTCGACGGCGGCCGCCGCAGCGGAGGCGACCGGCGCCTGGGCGCCATGCCGCATGTCGTCCCCCGCTGACGCCGGGGCGGCGCGGAGCAGCAGGAAGGCGGCGATGAAGGCTGTCTTCATTTTCCGTCGAACTCCTTTTCCAGTATCTCCAGAAGCACCGCGTACTTGCTGACCAGGTCGGCCGCGTTCTCTTTCGTTATGGCCGACGAGGAGAAATGGAAGAACTCGAGCTGCTCCCAGAGCGTGCGGATCTCGCCCAGGGAGAAATCTCCGGTCCCGGGGAAGCGGCGCCTGATATGGTCCAGGGTCTTCTTGAGGGTGAAAGACTCTATGTCGTCGCCGGTCTTGTCCGAGAGGTAGCGGGGCAGCGAATCGTAGAGTATGCCGACCGCCTTGGGATAGTCCCCCGCCTCCGCCGACCTGCGGGCTTCGTCGCGCCGCTTCATCGCGGCGGCGAAGGCCCTCCGGTAGCGCAGCCGCCGCGGGTCGGAGAGGAGCCCGTCCCGCAGCCGCGCGTAGGCCAGCGCGCCCAAGAGCAGGAGCAGCGGCAGAGCGTTATGGGCCGGGTTCTGCGTGAGGGCCAGCGCCAGCCGGCTGGGGACGGGCATTCCCATCCTGCGGGAAAGGTAGCGTATGTCACTGGAAATGGTCTTGATATCTCCGCCGGCTCCGCCGCCGCCGACGAAGGAATAGGCCTTGGCCGACGGGTCGCCCCTGAGGACGTTGACCTCGACGGGGGCGGTCTCGGCGGTCTGGTAGCTTTTCGTCTCCGGGTTGAAGAAGGAGAACTTAACGGGCGGTATGACCTGCCTGCCTTCGGCGCGGGGGATCATCACCGTGGTGAAGACCTTCTTCCCTCCTACCACGTCCTGGTGCTTGGTGAGCGAATAGGAACTGGCCGTGTCGTAGTAGCGGAACGCCCTGGTGTCGGGCAGAGCCGGGGCGGTTATGGTGTTGAGGTGCCCCTTGCCGCTGACGCTGACCGACAGGGTCAGGGCCTCGCCGGCCTTGAGCTCTTTGCGGTCCACCGAGGCCGCGACGATGTAGTCGCCCACCGCGCCGTTAAAGCCTTCGGGCGCCCCTTCGGGGAGCGGGATTATCCTCAGCGGCAGGGCCTTGCTGGTCACCTCGTGTGTGCGTCCCTGGCCCATGCTCATCGAGAAGAACTTCTGGAAGAAGGCGGGGTCCATCGGGTCCAGCGTGTGGGCCCCCTGCAGCTGGGCGATTATTTTCGCCTCGCCTATCGTGGCCTGTCCGTCCTGCAGGCCGAAGAGGGCGGACTTGATCTCGTTGAAGAAGTAGCGGGTCCCGTTGATCTCCGTTTCGCCCGAACGCACCGGCGGCAGGTCCTCGGCCAGCAGGCCCTTGAGCGACGGCGGCACGTACTGCGGGTTGGAGGTCAGCGGCACCGAGGTGAAGAACTTGACGCTCAGCGTGACCTGCTCGTTGACGTAGGCCGACTTCTTGTCGGCTTCCACCGTTATGAAGATGGGCTCGGCCTTCTCCCCGGCGGGGACGGAGGGGCGCTGCCCCTGCGGCCGCGCGGGCTGGGGAGCCTGCGCCGGGGGCTGCTGGGCTCCGGCCCGGGGCTGCGGCCGGCGCGCGGCCCCGCGCACCTGTATCTCGATCTGGCGCGTCATGAACTTTTCGCTGCCGGTGAAAACGGAGATGGGCGGGATGACGGCCTTGCCTATGTAGCGGGGTTCCAGGATGTAGGTGAACGCCACGGAGCTGCTGACGCGCCCGTTTATGAAGGAGATGTTCTGGCTGCGCCCGGAGGAATAGACGTTGAAGGCGTCCAGGCGCGGTATCTCGGGTTCCGGCACGTTGGCCGTGTCGCCGGAGACCGTGACGGTCAGGCGCACGCTGCCGTCTATGTCCACCTCGTGGCGGTCCACGGAGGCGGCGACGGTCAGGCCGGCCCGGACGGGCGCGGCTGCCAGCAGGAGCGAAAGGGCCAGCATGGCCCGGGCGAGCTTCACCAGTCCTTCTCCTTCTTCTTGAGGTCGACAGGGGATTTTGACGAGGGTTTGTTGCGGGCGTTGAGCACTTCCGGCCTGGCGGCCTGCTTCTCTTTTTCTTTCATCATTTCCAGCAGGCGGTCGGCGTTCTGTTTCTCCCGCTCCTGGCGCTTCTCTTTTTCCTTGTCGCCGCCCGCCGGCTGCTGTTTCTCCTGCCGGTCCTTCTTCTCCTGCTGTTCCTTCTTGTCCTCGCCGCCGCCCTTCTTCTGGTCCTTCTTCTCTTCTTCGTTCTCTTTGTCGCACTTGCCGCCGCCGCCGTGCTGCTGGATCTTTTTCATCTCCAGCGCCTTCTGGAGGTTGTACCTGGCGTTGTCGTCGGAGGGGTCCGCGAGTATGGCCCGCTTGTAGCTTTCGACGGCGCCGGCGTAATCCCCGGCCTTGAAACGGGCGTTGCCGGCGTTGTAGAGCGCGCGGGGGCGGAACTTCTCCTTTTCGCCGGCGGCCCCTTCGAAGGCTTCCCGGGCGCGCTCGTGGTCTTCGAGCCTGTAAAGGGCGGCCCCGGCGTTGAACTTCATCCGCGCGTCGCCGGGAGCGAGTTCGCCGGCCTTGGAGAAGTGCTCCAGGGCCGTGTCGTATTCGCCCTTGTCGTAGAGCCTGTTGCCGATCTTGGCCTCTTTCTCGGCCGGTCCGGCCCAGGCCCCGGCGGCCAGGGCGGCCAGCAGCAGCCCCGCCAGCGGGGCCGGGGCGCCGCCGGCGCGGCCGAAGATCCCACGCCAGCCGAAAGGTCGAGCCATGACGGTCAATTCTATCAAAAGAAGGAGCAGGGCGGCGCCGAGGGTGAACTGGTAGCGGTTCTTGAAGGTCGAGCGGCCCTTGAGCCTGGCGCCGCCCAGTTCCAGGCCGGAGATGGTCTTGCGCAGCGCCGCGCTTACGTTCTCGGGGCCGCTGTAACGGATGTACTCGCCGCCCGTGGCCTGGGCCAGCCGGATAAGGGTGTTCTCGTCGAGGCGGGTCACCACCGGCCGGCCCGAGGAGTCCTTGCGGTACCCCCCCTCGCCGTCCGGGATCAGTTCCCCCTCCGGCGAACCTATGCCGACCGCGAATATCCTCAGGTTGGCCGCGGCGGCGCGCTCCACGGCGCGGTCCATGTGGTCGGAAAAGTCCTCGCCGTCGGTTATCAGGATGAGCGTCTTCTCGCCGGGGTAGCGCTCCATGGCGGCCGCGGCGGTCTCCACGGCGCCGGCGATCTCGGTGCCCTGGGTCATCAGCATGCTCGTGCTCAGCGCGTTGACGAAATACTTTATAGCCTCCGTGTCGGTGGTCAGGGGGCACTGCACGAAGGCCTCGCCGCTGAAGGCGACTATGCCGATGCGGTAAGAGGAGAGGTCCTCGGCCAGGGCCTTGAGCATCAGCTTGGCGTTCTCCAGGCGCGAGGGCTTCACGTCCCGGGCGTCCATGGAGCGCGAGGTGTCCACGGCTATCATCACGTTGCCGCTCAGCTCCCCGACCGGCTCCAGCTCCACGCCCCATTGCGGGCCGGCCAGGGAAAGCGCCAGCAGGGCGAAGACGGCCAGCAGGATATTGTCCCGTCGGCGCGTCCGGGCCAGCTCTTCGGCTGGCACCAGGCGGTCCAGTCCGGTGCGGGCCAGCCTGGCGAGAAGCTCCGAGCGCACCTTGTCCTGCGCCAGGCGGAAGAAGAAGAGGGCTCCCAGGACCAGGACGAGCCAGGCGAAAAGGCCGGGGTAGCGGAAGAGGTCCATCATGCTACGGCAGCCTCCTCAGCCAGGTCTTTTCCAGCACGAAGCAGAGCGCCAGCAGCAGCGCGCCGGCGGCCAGCAGGGGCATGTGGGCGTCGTGGTAGGAGGAGAGGCTGCGCGCCTGGAACTCGGTCTTCTCCATGGCGTCTATCTGAGAGTAGACGCGCTGCAGCTCCATCTGGTTCTTGGCGCGGAAGAACTCTCCGCCGGTCAGGCGGGCTATCTCCAGCAGGGTCGGCTCGTCCAGGTCCTCGTCTATGGTGACAACCGGCATCGTCGGGTCCCCCGTCGGGATCTGGGCGGGGCCCCTGCCGGCCGTGCCGATGGTGTAGACCTTTATTCCGTAGGCGGCCGCGGCCCTGGCCCCCGCGGCCGGGTCCGTGATCATGCCCGAGTTGGAGCGCCCGTCGGTGAGCAGTATGACCACCTTGCTCTTGGCCTTGCTGTCCTTTATGTGGTTGACGGAGGTGACGATTGCGTCCCCTATGGCCGTGCCGTCGACGCGCGTCATGTTGAAGTCTATGGCCTCGATGAATTCGGTGACCGCTGCGTAGTCCAGGGTCAGGGGGCAGGCGAGCATGGCCGTGCCGCCGAAGACGACCACTCCTATGCGGTCGTTATTCCTGCGGGAGACGAACTCGAGCGCGGCGTTCCTGGCCGCTCCCAGGCGGTTGGGGCTGAAGTCGGTGGCCGCCATGCTCAGCGAGGTGTCTATGGTAAGCAGGATGTCTATGCCCTGGGCCGGCGGCAGCTTGCCGCGGGTCATTTTCTGGGGGCGGGCAAGGGCGACTATGAGAAGCAGCGCGGCCATGAACCGCAGCAGCACCGGCAGCAGCAGGACCGGCGCTCCCGCCCAGGCCGACCCCGCGGGCGCGCGCGGCCGCCGCGCCAGGCGTAGACCGCCGCGGCCAGGGCCGGGAGCGCCAGCAGCAGGAAGACGGGGTCGCGGAAGGAGATGTCCGTCAAAGCTCCCTGGGCCAGCCGGAAGAATAGGATCGCGAAAATTAACAGCGCCAGCCAGGCGAAGATCCCGGGATAGCGGGGAACGTCCTTCACCGCGCGCCTCCTTCGCCCGGCGGCGGGGGCGGCGGGGCGGGCGGCGCGAAGAAGTTGTGCAGCCCCCCGAGCAGGTCGCGCAGCCTTGCGATATCGGAGTCGCGTTCGGTACCCGAGACTGGCAGCCTGGCGAACTTGACCAGGTCGGCCTTGCTCATGAACGCGCGCGATCCCGCCACCAGGTCCGCCGGCAGCTTCTTCTTGTTGAGCGTCTTGAGCAGGTCGGAGGTGGTCATGAGCTGGGCGTCTATCCCCCACTCGTCCGAGAGGTAGTCGCGGTAGATGCCGGAAAGCTCCGCGTAGAAACCCTTGGGGGCCGCCTCGTCCCAGGTGCCGGAGGCCAGCAGGCGGTCGATGCGGCGCAGGGCGTTCTCGTACGGCGGCAGCGGGGGCCCTTCCCCTCCGTCCT
Organism: Elusimicrobiales bacterium; assembly: GCA_031082205.1. Lineage (GTDB taxonomy): Bacteria > Elusimicrobiota > Elusimicrobia > Elusimicrobiales > UBA9959 > UBA2231. The sequence continues at coordinate 30,915 of JAVHLJ010000016.1, read as the reverse complement.
CAGAGCCGGCGGGACCGGCACGGCGGCGCCGCCAGGCGTACCAGGCCGCGGCGGCCGCGGCCAGCAGCCCGGCCAGCCACCAGGCCCAGCGCGGCACGCTGAAGCTGAAGGGAGGGTAGATGTCCTTTATCTCGTTGGGAGGGGTCTGCTCTTTTATGAACGGCTCTACTTCCACGGGGACTTCCGGCGCCCGCGCCAGGAATTCCCCGCCGGCCCCGGAAAGTCTGAAAGAGACGGCGGAGAAAGTGGAGACGCCGAGCGCGAAGGGAACGGCCTTGAGCCGGAATACGCCGGCGTTCCCGCCGCGCTTTTTGAACGAATATTCGAGGACGCCGAAGTCGGCCGTCGGCAGCGAGGCCGTGTCCAGCGCCAGCGAATAACCGGCCGGCCAGGAGGCCTCGAATTCCAGGCGGAAGGGCTCGCCCAGCACGGGGTTCTCCTTCGGCCTGGAGACCGAAAAGGAGACGGTCGGGGCGGCCTGTGCGGCCGCCGCGCAGAAGAGGAGGGCGGCGAGGATAGGAGCGCGCATCGGCTACTTCTTCTTCTCCCTTCGCCTGAAGAACTTCACGACGGGGTCGAAGATCTCCCCCGCCGTGCTTATGCGTATCGGCTCGACGCCGCAGAGCCGGAAAACCTGTTCGGCCCGCTCTATCCTGCGGCGTCGTTCCTCGGCGTAGGCGCGGCGTACCCCGGGGTCGGAGAGATCGGCGGTGTAGAGCGCTCCGTCCTCCAGCCCCCTGGCGGTAAGCACCGCGGGCAGGGCCGGCAGCTCTTTTTCCAGCTCGTCGTTGACCATCACCGGTATCAGGTCGTGGCGCAGCGCGGCCCGCCTGGCGGCCTTCTCGTAGTCGGGGCCGTCGAAGTCGGAGATGAGTATGAGGATGCTGCGGTGCTTGAGTATCTTGTTGGCGGCGTCGAGCGCCGCGGTGATATCGGTTCCCCTGCCTTTGGGGACGTGCGCCAGCATTTCCCGGATGATGCGCAGCGCGTGCGTGCGGCCCTTGCGCGGCGGGATGTAGAGCTCCGGCTCCGCGGTGAACGTCATCAGGCCCGTCTTGTCGTTGTTCTTGAGCGCGGCGAAGGCGAAGAGAGCCGCCAGGTCGGCGGCGGCCTCGTTCTTGAACCGGCCGCGGCTGCCGAAGAACTGGGAGCCCGAGAGGTCGCAGAGCACCATCAGCGTCAGCTCGCGCTCCTCCATGAAGCGCTTGACGAAGGGTTTGGAGAAGCGGGCCGTGACGTTCCAGTCTATGGAGCGCACGTCGTCGCCGGGCGTGTATTCGCGCACCTCGGCGAACTCCATGCCGCGGCCCTTGAAGACGCTCAGGTAGTCGCCGGCGAAGGTCTCCGAGACCAGCTTGCCGGTCCGGATCTCTATCTGGCGCACCTTTTTGAGGATCTCGGCTGTGTTCACGGACCCGCTCTCCCTTACGGCACCTCTATGGTCTCGAAGACGGTCTTGAGGATGTCCTCCGATTTCACGTTCTCGGCCTCGGCCTCGTAGGTCACCAGTATCCTGTGGCGCATCACGTCGTAGCCGACGGCCTTGATGTCCTCGGGCGTCACGTAGCCGCGGCCGTTGAGGAAGGCGTAGGCCTTGGCGGCCCGCACCAGGAAGATGGTGGCGCGCGGGCTGCCGCCGTAGAGTATCCAGGGCTTTATCTTCTCCAGCCCGTAGTCGCCCGGGTTGCGCGTCGCCAGCACCAGGTCGAGGACGTACTTCTTGATCTTCTCGTCTATATAGATCCGGTCGCAGGTCTCGCGCGCCTTGAGTACGGTCTCCACCGGTATGGAGGAGCCGACTTTGGGGGCTTCCCTGCGCGACATGGTCTCGAGTATCTTCCCCTCCTCCTCGCGGCTGGGGTAGGTGATCTTTATCTTGAGCATGAAGCGGTCGACCTGGGCCTCCGGCAGCGGGTAGGTGCCCTCCTGCTCTATCGGGTTCTGCGTCGCCAGCACCAGGAACAGTTCGGGCAGTTTGAAACTGGAGTCCGAGATGGTGACCTGGCGCTCCTGCATGGCTTCCAGCAGCGCGCTCTGCACCTTGGCCGGCGCGCGGTTTATCTCGTCGGCGAGAAGTATGTTGGTGAAGACAGGGCCCTTCTTGACCGAGAAGGTCCCTTCCTTGGGATTGAAGATCAGCGTGCCGACGATGTCGGCCGGCAGCAGGTCCGGCGTGAACTGCACGCGCTGGAACCGGGCGTTGACCGCTTCGGAGAGCGTCTTGACCGTGAGCGTCTTGGCCAGGCCGGGCAGGCCCTCCACGAGAACGTGCCCGTTGGCGAGCAGCGCGACCATCAGCCCGTTGACCAGGTCCTCCTGGCCGACGATGACCTTGGCGATCTCCTTGCGGAGGTCCTGGAGGAAAAGGCTCTCCTCCCGGACTTGCCTGTTAAGCTGGGTTATATCCAGTTCCATCCGATGACTCCTTTGGGGTTTTCAGGCCCCTTCGCCGGGGCCCGCGCCCCGGCCGGCGAAACTTCTTATTTGGTGTTGAATAGAGGCTCTGGCTTGAGCTCTTTTATCTGCTGTTCTTTCTGCAGTTCCAGGTTCTTCCGGATCTTGTTTATGGCTTCGAGGGCCTTGAGCCTCACTTCCTCGTCGTAATCGTTGAGCGAGCGGCCGAGGACCGGGATAGCCTCCTTGTTGGTGAAGCCGCTGATGGCCTCGACCGCCTTGAGGCGGGTGTCCTTGTCGTAGTCGTTCAGGGCCTCCGCCAGCAGGGCCAGGCTTATGCGGGTCTTGTCGGCCGAGAGCAGTTTTATGAGGTCCTGCTTGGTCGCCGCCTCGGTCTCCTCCTGGAGCATCTTCTTGATGATGGAGGGGGCGTGCTCGTCCTGCAGCTGCCAGAGGAGCTCGGCCGCCGCGTAGCGGACCTTGGAGTTGGCGTCCTGCGTAAGGCCGCGCAGCGTCTTGACGGTGTCGACGGAGAACTTCAGGTTGTAGACCTTCTCGGTCTTGACCGGCAGCGCCTCGGTGGACTGGTCCTTCTTGAGCTGTTCGGCCTGCTGGACGCGCTCCTTCTCGCGCTTGTCCTGCTGGACGAGATAGTAGATGCCGCCGATGAAGACCAGGAGCAGTATGACCCATTTCATTTGAGAGCCGCCTTGCCGCGCGCGGCCGCCGCGCCGCGCACGGATACCTTGATTTTGCCGCCCGATATGACGGCGTCCGCCAACTCGCCTTCCCTGAGCCTGCGCCATGGGCCCGCGTCGAGGGGTTCGCTGGAGAATACCGCGCCTTCCGGCGAGGCCCTCCACGCTATCTCCCCCCAGTCCCAGCCCGGGGTCATGAGAGAACTTTTCTTCTTGCGGAGCGGGTAATGGCAGAGTGCGCAAAGCCGGGTTCCGTCGGAAACGAAAACGTTCAGCCCCCGGTAGGGCGCTTCCACGCCGGGCCTGTCGCCGGCGCAGGAGCCCCAGACCGTCCAGATCTCGTCGAGGGCCATCTCCACGGCCAGGGCCAGGTCGCCGTAGGCGTCGAGCATCTTCACGATCTGCCAGAACAGCACCTCGCTGTCGCTGCTGCCGCGCAGCCGGGCGGCGTAGGCGCCCAGGTTCTCGCGTATCTCCGGGCAGATATTGAGCGTGCCGTTATGGGCGAAAAGCAGCCCCTCTCCGGCGAAAGGATGATTGTTCTCCGGGCGGACCAGCTTCGCCTTGGGCAGGCCCAGGGGATTGGAGGCGTCCCTGACGTGGGCTATCAGCGCGCCGGGGCCGGCCGCCCGCCGCAGGGCCCGGGTGAAAGCGGGTATCCCGTCCGCCAGCGGGGAGGCGCTGCGCTCCAGCGCGGCTATCCGCCCGCCGGGGGCGACGCGGCCGACGCCCCAGCCGTCCGCCTGCGGCCTCGAAGGGTCGGCGGCGGCCTGGGCGGGCAGGGACAGGGGCCCTCCGGCGAAAAGAGCCGCGAGGTCACGCTTTCCCGACGATAGCGAAGCCGCCATTCTGCACATAGTCCGGGTCTATTTAATCAATTTTTTCGGGCCGCTTCAAGGAGTCAACGGAGATATCAATGGGGCGGGTTGCGCCGCGAGCGGCGGGTTTTGATATAATCAAATCCGGGCGCCGCGCCCAGACCGGCGGCGGCGTACACGGGAGGAGAGACTATGCAAGAAGACATTCTGCCCCCGGCGGCCCCCATAGGGGCGGCCCCGGAGGAGACCGGTCCCAGGCCCGCCGGCTTCAACGAGCGTTTCATCGCCTATGTGATAGACGCCCTGCCCTTCGTCCTTGCCGCCTACTGGACCATGGGAATGATGATAGCCTCGGGCAACCTGGCCAACACGCCCGGCGGGCAGCTGCGGTGGAAGCTGGCCTGGATAGCGCTTTACCTGGTTTACGAGACCTGGCTCTCTTCAGGCGGCAGGGCGACCGTCGGCAAGCTGATAATGGGCATAAGGGTCAGGAACAAGGACGGCTCGAATCTCTCCGTGCCGAAGGCCTTCTTCCGTTCGCTGGGCTATTTCGCCAGCGCCACACCGCTTAACCTGGGCTACGTGCTGGCTCTCTTCACCCCCGACAAGCGGGCCCTCCACGATTACATAGGCGGCAGCCGCGTGATAAGCGTGAAGGAGCGCGGCGACTTCGCGCAGGGGGCCGTGTTCGCCGTTTCCTGGGCGCTGATGCTCTTCTTCGGCGTGACCTGGCTCAACCAGACCTTCCTGGCCATGACCCCCTCGGAGAAGCGCCTGGTGGCGCAGGCCCGCCGCGGCGTCAACGCCGTGGCCAAGCTGCAGGATATGCACATGAACTCCTACGGCGTCTACACCGACGACATAAGGCGGCTGGCGGCGATGAGCGGGGACGTGAACCGGTTCAGGCGGGAGCTGATGGACTGCATCGACCCCGCCTCGCTGGTCATAGCCACCGACGGCAGCGAATACGTGGTGACGGCCAAGGCGAAGAACTGGCGAAAGACCGAGGTGGCCGTATCCAGCAGGGATAGAAAGTAGGCCCCGCCGGGCGGCGGGGCGCGCGAAAGGGAGGCTGTCCGCGGGCGCGGACGGCCTCCCTTTTTTTAAGGCCGGACCCTCAGTAGGAGCGGCGTTTCTCGGCGCCGGCCTGGCAGGTCAGGCAGTAGCGGGCCGAAGGCAGCGCGTTGAGGCGCTTGGGCGCGATCGGCTTCTGGCACTGCTCGCAGAGGCCGTAGACGCCGCGGTCGATCTTGCGCAGGGCCGCCTCGATGTCCTCGAGCATGAGCCTCTCGTTGTCGGAGAGCTCGAATAGGATCTCCTTGTCCAGGCTCTGAGTGGCCTGGTCTATGGAGTCCCCCACCTCGGGTTCGTTCAGGTCCAGGTTCTTCTTGGCCTCGACGGTGCGGGAGATGGTCTCCCTCTGCACCAGCAGCTGCTTCTTTATCATCTCGGCTTCTTTGCGGCCCACGCCGGCCTGTTCCCTGGCCGGCGCCGCGGCCTTCTTCGCCGGCTTTCCGGCCTTCGACGGCGCCGCCTTCTTCGCCGTCCTGGCGGCTTTCTTCGCCGGCGCGCTCTTCTTGGTTTTCATGTGTCCTCCTGCTGAGATCAGCCCTGCGAGGTCGTGAAGTACATCGGCGACCTCTCCGTTATTATCCTGCGGTTCTTTCTCATCGCTTCCCTGCAGTAAGCCGGGGTCCTGAACATGCCCTCCACGGCCTGCCCGTCGGCGAAAAGCGGCTTCCGGGCGAGCCTGGCCCGCGCCCGCCTGTCCAGCTCCCGCGCGCAGGAGCCCAGAGGGTCCGGGCCGGAGGCGTCGGAACAGAGCAGGAAGGTCCAGGGCATGTCGTAGGAAGGTATGAAAGCGTGATAGGATAGGACGCGCCGGAAGACCCGGCGCAGCGTGGCCGCCAGCGCGGCGTGCAGGCCGAACTGGGAGGGCAGGCCGGGCCCGGCCTGGGTCACGAAAAGCCCGCCCGGGGCCAGCCTGGCCTTCAGCCGGCGGTAGAATTCCAGCGTGTAGAGCTTGAAGGCCGGGCCGCCTTCGATCGGGCTGGGCAGGTCGGAGCAGATTATATCGAAGCGCCGGCGGGACTCCAGCACCGGCAGGCGCGCGTCCTGGACCAGCAGGCGGAGCCGGGGGTCGTCGAAGGCGCCGCGGTGCCAGGAAGGCATGTGCCCGCGGGCGAAGCGCAGTATCTTGTGGTCTATGTCGGCCATCACGACCGAGCGCAGGGCGCGGCAGTTGAGGAACTCGCGGGCCGTGGCGCCTTCCCCCCCGCCCATCACGAGTACCGACCGCGGGTCCCGGTGGAGCAGCAGAGGCGGCACGGCCAGGGCCTCGTGGTAGATGAACTCGTCCCGCTCGGAGGACTGGGTCTCGCTGTCGATGACCAGGATCTTCCCGAAAGCGTACGATTCGACCAGGACCGCGTCCTGGAAGGCCGTGCTGGAGGCGGCCAGCACTTTTTTTATCCTGTGGGCGTGCATCTCCCCGGCCGAGAAGAACTCCGTGAACCAGCGGCCCCGGGGCAGCAGGCCGCGGGAATCCTTTATCCAGTCGAATTTCTTCTTCATGAAAGCCCGCCCCTTACCTGGGGAGCAGCCCCCGTTCCATTTTCATCACGCTGAAATGCCCGGCCTTGAAGAGGCGCTTGACGACCTTGAACGCTTCCCATGGCCTGGTGGAATTCCCGCAGGTGAACAGGTCGATGGCGGCGTAGCCGTGCTCGGGCCAGGTGTGTATGGCGAAATGGGACTCGGCTATCACCACTACGCCCGAGACGCCGTGGGGCTGGAAATGATGGAAGATGGAATCGATGATGGTAGCCTTGGCCGCCCTCGCGGCCTTGACCATGGTCTCCTGCACGCCGTCCACCGCCGCGAGGCGGTCCGGGGGGCAGTCGTAGAGTTCCACTACCAGGTGCTGTCCGAGGGATTTCATGGCATCGGGGGTCCGTATAAATTCAGCAGGCGCTGCCAGGAAGCCAGCGCCTACGCTCAAGTCCGGTCAGAAAATCTATAAAAAAAGGGGGCCCCGGCGCAAGGGAGGCTATTGGTTGATGGAGATATCCTGCACCCTGGTGAAGATGGAGCGGTCCCTGCGGTTGAAGATGGGGCTGCGGAACGGGAAGTCGAAGGTCAGGGAGATATTGTGGGCGGTGCCGAGCTCCCCCATCGGGACGAAGGCGTAGTCGAGGCTGAAGAAGTGCAGCGTGGCGCCGGCGCCCAGGGAGAAGCCGCTGAGGTCGTCCTGCAGTTTCGAGGTGTTGAGGCCGGCGCGCAGCGAGAGGCGGGTGAGCTCGTTGGGCTCGGTGGAGAGTTCGCCGCCGAAGCACATGTACGGCTCGTCGCCCTTCGGGAATACCGCGTCGGCCGAGACCAGCATGTTGCGGAAGGGGTTGACCGCGCCGCCCAGGCGCAGCGTGAGCGGGATCGGGGACGATTCGGTGTCGTAGCGCAGGCCGTTGCCCAGGTTGGTCAGCGCCACGCCCAGCCTGTAGGGGATGGCCGTGAAATTGTAGGTCATCACGCCGATGTCGGCCGAGTAGGACTTGGCGGTGTTGAGTATCTTGGACGAGACGTAGCGCCCCGAGACGCCGATGGAGACGTCCATGTCCTTGTCGGAGAACTCCAGCACGGCCTTGCTGTAGGAGAGCGTGTAGACCTGGTCCTTGGGCGTGAAGGCCCCGACCCGGGTGCCCGAGATGTCGGTCTGGTCTATGGAACCGATGTCGGTCATGAATACCGACCCGCCCACCACTGAGTCGAAGCCCAGGCGGTGCGCGTAGGCGGCGTACTGGTAGCTGGTGTCGGCCACGTACTGGGAGCGCATGAAGACGGCGGAGAGCTTGGGTATCTGCACCAGGCCGGCCGGGTTCCAGTATATGGCCGAGGCCTCTTCCGCTATCGCGGAGTAGGCGCCGCCCATGGCCGCGGCGCGGGCTCCGACGGGGAGGTTGAGGAAGTCGCCGGAGGTCATGCCAGCGGCCCTGGAGGTGAAATAGTCGGTCTCGGCCAGCGCGGTGCGGGGAGCCGCGCAGGCCAGCAGGGCGGCCGCCAGCGCGGCGGAGGAGCCCCTGAAGAGGATGGTCCGGGTCCCGTTCATCTCTCCACCGCCAGCTTGAAGATCTTGTCCCCGCCCGTGGATTTGACGGAGACGAAGTAGACGCCGCTGCCTACCGGGTTTCCGTTTTCGTTTACGCCGCGCCAGGTCAGCACGCCGGAAGTGGTGGCCGAGCCTTCCCAGACCTTGGTGCCGGAGAGCGTGTAGATGTTGACCTTGGCGGCGGCGGGCAGGTTGTTGAAAGTGACGAAGCCCTGGCCCCTGTTGGGGAAGAAGGGGTTGGGATAGATCAGCACGCCGGCGAGGTTGGACGCGGGCTCCTTTATTATCAGCTGGAAGATGCTGAAATGGTTCAGCGAGGAGGTGATGGTCCTGTTGCCGGTGTTCACGCTGGTCTCCAGCGGCAGGCACTGGCCGTTGACGGGGTTGTACCTGGCCCAGACCAGCTTGGGTATGTTCTGGTTTATGCTCGCGATCTGGGCTGAGGTCATGTTGCCGTACCCGATGGTGAAGGAGACGGGGTCATAGGGCTGGGTGCCGTTGTCGCTGTAAATGTTCACGGCCAGTACCGGGATGCCGCCGGCCCCGGTGTTGACGTTGCAGGGGTTGGCGCTGTAGGGGACGATGCCCACCGAGTGTGAGGATATGGCCACCGCCGTCTCCGCCGTGAAGGCGGCCGGGGGTATGGACATCGACACCGTGTGGCCGTTGGGCAGCGTGCCGGCTATGACGGAGGTCTGGCCGGGGACGCCGGTGCCGCCGATGGCGCCGGACGGTGTCCCGGAGGGTCCGGCCAGCGTGAAGACGGCCGGTACGACCAGCGTGCGGGCGGTCACTATGTTCTCGCCGTTCTTGGCGGCCACGTCGAACTGGTAAGTGGTCGAGGTCAGCAGGCCGGAGACCGTCACGGTGCTTTCCGTGAACAGCTGGGCGAAGAGCACGTGGGTGGAGATGGTCACGAAATTATTGGTGCTGCTGCGCACCTCGTAATAGGTATCGGGCGGGTTGGCGCCGGTGTTCCAGACCAGCGTAACGCCTGACATCGCTATGGTGACGGCCGTCACTCCGGAAGGGGCCTGGGCGTGGGTGTACTTGCTCCCGAGGCTCGCTGGCGCGGTGGGCACGGAATTGCCGTTGAGCGCGTAAACCCTGGCGTAGTAGACCGTATTGGGCTTCAGGCCTGCGGCCGTGTAGCTGTTGCCGGCCCGCACGGTGGCGCTGCTGTAATAGGGAGAGTAGGAGGCGTAAGACGAGAAGTGGATGAGATAATCCGTATTGACGGGGTTGCCGTTGGGGCCCCAGTTAAGGGTCATGGTCCCCGTGCTGACCGCGGTGAAGTTGCGGGCTTCGGGAGGGTTGGCCAGGGTGTACACCCTGCCCGAGTAGCCGGGAGAGCCGCGCACCGGCCCGCTGGGCGTGTTCTTGAGCGCGTAGACGATGACCTGGTGCACAGTGTTGGTGGACAGGCTGGTCTGGGTGAGGTAATTGTTCGCCGTCGAGGCTACGAGCGGAGGATTGACGGTGCTGTCGGTTATGTCGTAGACCTCGTAATAATCGGCGCCGACGGACTGCATCCAGGACCAGCTTATCTCGTGGCCGCTGAGCGGAGTCCCCTGCAGGTTCTGCACCTGGGCCACGGTCACCGTAGAGATGTAGGGCGGCGCGGCCGGGGTCGAGACCGTGACCACCCCCCCGCCGTTGCGGGCCCTTACGCGGAAATAGTAGAGGGAGTTGGCTTCTATTCCCACGACCGTGTAAGTGGTGGAGGTGAAGGCGTCGTCGAAGCCGACCGGGGTCGAGACGCGGACCGAGAAATCGGGGCTCTCCTCCGCCATGCTAAGTTCGTAGCGGGTGATAGGGGTGTTTCCGTTGGCGCTCCAGGTGAGCGTGACCGTCTCGAAGCTGACGTCCTTGATGGTGAGGTGGGCCGGGGGCGCGGCGAGCGTGTAATAGGTCCCGGACCTTACCAGCGGGCCGTAGCCGCCCTGGTTGTAGGCCGCCACCATGATGGAGGCCGGCGTATTAGGCGCCAGGCCGGTCTGCGTGTAGGTGATGTCGCCCGAGACGGCGAAGGCCACGGTGGCGATGAAGACGCTGGTGCTGGCGGAATAGATGGCGAAGCCGTCCGCGTCGTTATGGGCGGTGGCGTTGCTCCAGGTCCAGGTCACGGAACTGGTGCCCTGTACGGTAGCGGTCGGTGTGGAGGCTTCCACGCGGGGCCTGGGGGTGGAGACCTGCACCGTGAAGCCTTCGGAAAAGACGCCGTTGGCCGCTACGCGCATGTGGTACCAGCCGCGGGGCATCTCGGCCGGCAGCGAAGGCGTGATCACGGTTATGGAGGAAAGGGTCTTGCTCCAGTCGGTGTTGGGGCCGCCGTAATGGGAATAGACGCGGGTGGAGAGGTCTATCATGAACCCGCTGGTATTGTCTATCTGCTGCAGGTAAACGCGCGGGTTGGAGTGGGAGGAGGTCATGGGACCCGAGCCTCCGCCGGCCGCTTCGGTGACGCCGTGGAAGTTGGAGGTGTTGCTGAGCAGGGTGGCCCGCCAGCCGTGGTCGAACATGGCCGTGCCGGTCGAGATGAGCGGCTGGCGGGTGGTGCCGGCCGTCAGGCCCTGTGAGTCGGGCCAGAACTGGAAGTCGGTGTATTCGGTGGTGTCGAGGTACTGGCCGCCGTTCCAGCCGCCTATGTTGATCACCCTGTTGCCCCTGGTCATCACCGAGGTGTGGCGCGAGCGGGAGACGGCCTCGCCCTGCTCGCTCCAGGACCGCAGGTCGGGATCGAAGCTCTCCGGCACGCTCTGCACCACGCCGGAGATCTCGCCGCCGGTTAGCATCACCTTGCCGTTGGGCAGCAGGACGGTGCGGTGCCTGGCCCGGTTATAGTTTATCAGGGCGGTGCTCCCCCAGGTGCCGGTGGTGAAGAAGATCTCGCAGTTCTTGCTGCTCTGCAGGCCGTTGGAACCGCCGGCTATCAGGACGTTGCCGTCCCGCAGCAGCGTGGCCGTGTGGTCGTAGCGGGCCATGGCCATGGTGGTCGGGCTGCCGGAGGTCCTGGTCTGGTAGTTGTATATGAGCGCCCCGTTTATGGGGCCGGTGGCGTTGACGCCGCCGGCTATCAGGACGTTGCCGTTCTTGAGCAGGGTGGCCGTATGCTGGGCGCGGCCGGGGCTGACGGTGCCGCCGGATATCCAGTGCGTGGCGGAGGCGATGTAGATCTCCGCCGTGTTGGAGTAGCCTCCGGAGGTGTCGCCGCCTACAACCAGGACATTGCCGTCGGGCATCAGGGTCGCCGTGTGCAGCTGGCGGGCGGAGCTCATGGAGCCCGTGGGCACCCAGGTGCGGGTGTCGGGATAGTAGATCTCGGCCGCGGCGGAGGCCGCGCCGCCGGGCGTGACGCCGCCGGACGCCAGCACGTTGCCGTTGGGCAGCAGGGTGGCCGTGTGGTTGGCCCTGGCCGTGGTCATGGAGCCGGTGGCGGTCCACTTGTCGGTTACGGGATCGAGCAGTTCGCAGGTGGCCAGAGGCCTGGCGCCGTCCGTGCCGCCGCAGGTCAGTATCTTGCCGTCCGGCAGCAGCGTGCTGGTGTGGAAGCCGCGCCTGGAGCCCAGCTTGGGGCCGTCGGTCCAGCTGCCCGCCAGTACCGGTATGAGGCCGAAGTCCACGGTATTGGGATTGAAAGTCCTGGCGCCGCAATGATTGGCCGGGTCCGTTTCGCAGTCCCGCCCGCCCAGGATGAAAGTGTCGCCGGCCGGGGTGTACAGGGCCGTGTGGTCGAAAGTCGGCAGGGAGTGCAGGCCGGAGGCCTCGGGGTTGTTGAGGTCCTCCCAGCGGTTGGTGGAAGGGGTGTAGGCCAGGTGGTTGGAGAAGATCATCTCCCTCACCACCGCCGTGGACTGGCTGAACACGTAGGAGACGTTCTTGTCCCTGATGTGCACCTCGGTGGCGGTGAAATCCAGCCTGAGCTGAAGGCTGACCGGCTGCGCCCCGATGTTGTACGGGTCGGTGTTGTAGGGCGCCGTCACGAAGAAAGTGGTGTAGTCCTCGAGCGGCGTCAAGTTGGCTATCTCGGCCACTACGCCGTTGAAGGTGAGGTTGCCCGCGAAGGTGCAGTAATCCTCGTTGTCGTCGCAGGCTCCCGCCGCCAGGTTGAGAGCGGCGGTGGCGCCCTCGTTTATGGTGATCTGGTAATCCCCCCCGTCATGGGAGATGGAGCCCGAGAGTATGGTCGCCTGGCCTACGATGCTGGCCCGGTAGATGTCGGGCAGGCGGAACGATACCCCGGTCACGAGCTGCCCGGTGATCTGGCCGCTCTCGCCGGGCAGTATCTCCGCCCCGCCCGCCGTGAACTGCGAGGACACGGCGGTGCCGTTGGAGGTGACGCCCCGCGGTTCGAAGATGGCGGTGCCGGCCGGATTATCCAGCGATACCAAAGCGTCGAAATCGCCGGGCTCATAGTCGTCTCCCAGCAGCAGGCCGACGGCCTTGCCGTCCACGATGGCGGTGCTGGCGCCTATGGTGAATTCCACGTTCTCCACGGAGATGGAGGGCGTCTCGGGGCTGGGCGACGGGGAGAGGTAGATGTCGGCGTCCACCAGGCGGCCGGAGACCGGGCGGACCAGCTTGAATTCCAGCGGGAAATTGATGCTGCTGGTGTTGGCTATGTTCGCGGTGGTGTTGCCGGTGGCGGTGAGGCGTATTATCGTGCTGGTGTCGGCCAGGTCCGGGGCGTTGCTGAAGAAGGTGGGGTAGATGTTGCCGTAGCCGCGGTGGGAGCGCCAGCGGCCGTCGGTCTCGAGCAGGGCGGTATGGCGGGCCGTCCTGTACGGCATCAGGTTGAAAGTGCTCTCCATCAGCGTGAGGTTGGCGCCGTTCTGGTCGAAGAATTCGGCCCCGTCGAGGTAGCCGTGGCTGCCGGGATTCTGGGCGCTCGCGCCCAGGGTATAGTACTTGATATGCCAGCAGTCCTCCTCAAGGCTGTCTTCGCCGTACATGCAGCGCAGCCTGTTGGAGGCGTTGTAGCCGCCGGCTATCATTATCAGGCCGTTGTTGAGGACGGTGGCGGTATGGTCGGCGCGGCCCTGCAGCATGGCGCCGCCGGGCGTCCATTCGTCCGTGGCCGGATCGTAGAACTCGACCATGGGGGCGTAGACCCAGGCGGTCCCGCTCCAGAGGCGGCCTCCGCTGACGAATACGCGGCCGGAATGCAGCAGTGTGGCCACGTGGCCGACACGGGCGCTGGCCATGTCGGGCGCGTCGGCGACCGCGCCGGAGGAATCAACGTAGTCGCAGTCGGCCGTTATGGTAGTGCCCCCGCCGCTCTGGCCGCCGCAGACGAGTATTTCCCCGGCGTGGTCGCCGGCGGTGAGGAGCGTGGCGGTATGGCCGCCGCGAGCGGGGTTGAGAGTCCCCCCGTTGGTCAGGCTCCCGTCCTTGGGATCGTATATCTCCACGCTGCCGGTGGGCGCGCCGGCGCCGGTGAAGCCGCCGGCTATCAGGACGCGGCCGTCGGACATCACGGTGGCCGTATGCGATGACCTGGGCACGGCGAGCGTCGCCATGTCCTGCCACTCGTTGGTCCGCATGTTGTACATCTCGATGGACCCGGTCACCGCGTTCACGCCGGTGCGGCCGCCGCTGACCAGGATGTTGCCGTCGGGCAGCAGCGTGACGGCGTGGTTGTGCCGCGCCGTGTTCATGGCGAAAGCGTCCGCGGCCGCGAGGGCCGGGACCAGCAGGGACAGTGCCAGGATCTTGCTGAAATTCATATAGCCGCGTCCAATACTAGTCTATCCGAAGCCTGTTACGGGAATGTTAACGATTTTTTAAACTTTACCCTTATTCAACGGCCACTATGGAGTCCCCCGTGGGGGCCTTGGGCTTGCCCGGGTCGGCCGTTTTTTTGCCGTCCACGGTGAAATGGTAGGTGTAGGTGCCGGGCAGTATATAGACCTCGGCGCGCCAGGAGCCGTTCTGCCTCTTCATGGGCAGCTCCCGCCAGACGCTGAAGCTGCCGGCCAGGGTGACCTTTTTCCCCGCGCCCTTGTACTCGAAGACGGTCTTCACCGCCCTGGGCTTGGCGGGGGCTTCGCCCGCTTCGGCCTTCGCGGGAGCTGCGGCCGTTTTTTGTTCCTGAGCCTTGGCGGCCGGCTTTTCGGCCGTCTCCTCCTCCTCTTCTTCGTCGAACTTCGGAAGGGGCACCGGCTTGGGCGAGACGCTGACGACGTCCTCGCTGAAATAGAGGCTGACGCGGTCGTAGAGGGACCAGGCCGAGGCGGCCAGGACAAAAAGGCCCAGGAGGGCCGAAACGGCCCAGAAGGATTTGCTGTTGGTCAGTCTGGCTGGCAGAAAATTATATCCTTAATCCCCTGTTATCTTCGGAGCGGGCGACCGCGAGCGTCAGCGAGCCTCTTCCATCGGGAACATTCCCATCGCCCGTTTAAAAAACGGGAGTTTTTAAGCGGGCGATGGGAATCGAACCCACGTCTAATGCTTGGGAAGCACTCGTTCTACCATTGAACTACGCCCGCGCAAATCCGCCAGACTATTATAGTAAAAATAAAATAAGTTTCAACTGCCGCGGCGTCCCGCCAGCGCCAGGAATTCCTGCCTGACCTTGGGGTCGGTGCCGAAGCAGCCCAGCAGCGAGCTGGTAACGGCCAGGGAGGTCTCGTTCTTGGCGCCCCTCATCGTCATGCACATGTGCCTGGCCTCTATGATCACGCCCACGCCCTTGGGTTTGAGCTTGCGTTCCAGCGTCTCGGCTATCTGTATTGTCAGGCGCTCCTGTATCTGCAGCCTGCGCGAGAAAGCGTCCACCAGCCGCGGTATCTTGGAGAGCCCGACTATGGTGTGGTCGGGGATGTAGGCCACGTGAACCTTGCCCGTGAAAGGCAGCATGTGGTGCTCGCACATGGAATGGAAGGCTATGTCCTTGACGACCACCATCTCGCGGTAGGGCACGGTGAAGAAGGCCCCGTTGAAGATGGCGTCTATGTCGGCCCGGTAGCCGGAAGTCATCTCCTCGAGGGCCCTGGCCACGCGGGCCGGGGTGCGCTTGAGACCCTCGCGCGCGGGGTCCTCCCCTATCTCTTTGAGTATGGTTTCCACGAGAGGTTCTATGTTGAGGGCCATATCGTTATAATTCTACAAAAAAAAGCCCGCCGGGGGCGGGCTTTTGAGGCGAAGCGGCGGCGGGTTCTATTTGGAAGCCACGTGCAGCCAGCGGCTGGTGGCCTTGAGCTTGCCGGACGAGCCTTTCAGCTGCCTGGTCTCGGCGGCTATGCCGGTCCAGGCGTCCTTCTCCGCCAGCACCTGGCGCACGCTCTTGGACCTGGCGGCCCCGGACCTTTTGGAGGAGGGCGCGTCGCGCAGGGCGGACTTGGTCTTCGCCGCCGCGGCGCGCGCGGCGATGGCGCTTATGCGCGCGGATTTGCGGCTTATCTTGTCGCTGTAACTGAGTATGGTGCGGGTGTATTTCTCGGTCTCCGAGCCGGGCTCCACCGAAGCGAAATGTTTCTTGTTGAGCCAGGAGACGTGGTCGAGGTTCTTGCGCACTACGCCGAGGGTGTTCTTTATCCCGGCCAGTTCCTTTACCGTCACCGGGCCGTTGGCGCCTTCGAGGTTCTCGATGGCCTCGTCCAGGATCTCGTCCTGGCGCACCAGTTTGAAAAGCACGTCCTTGAGGCCGGCCAGGTCGCCGGCGGGGGCCGGGACCGCGGCCGCTTCGCCGGATTTCCCGGAGGGCGCTTCGCCGGCCGACGCGGGGGAGTATGAGAAAATGAAGCAGGCCGCTGCGGCCAGTATCAGGTGGTTGCGCTTTATCTTCATCTCAAGCCTCCGTGGCAAAGTCTTCCGCGGATATAGTTTACAGGTTCGGGCGGAGGCTTTCACGGGCCATATTTCCCCGGTCCGGGCCTTAAAAGGACCCAGGCCGCGGTAGGACTTTAGGGCAGGTTCAGGGGAGCCTTACTTGCGGCGCTTTTTGAGCCAGTCGAGGGCTTCTTTTTTAGTCTTGAGGCGGCCTTCGAAATGCAGCAGGTTGACCTGGTCCAGCAGGCGGCCGATTTCCGGCCCCTCGGGCAGGCCGGACGCCTTCATCACCTCGGTGCCGTTGAGCAGGCGGTCGGTGCGCCGGGCTATGCCCTTGGACAGGTAGGTCCTGAAGAGCATGTTAACGGCCTGGAGGAAGCGCAGGGTTTTTTTCAGCCCGGTGCGCGGCAGTCCCTTGGGCGGTATGCGGAAAGGGGGCTTCTTCGTGGCAGGCAGGGCGCGCAGGAGGTCGCCCGGCCGGACATAGCTGGAATGGTCGGCCCAGGAGAGCAGCAGCAGCGGCAGCGAATATTCCCCCATCTCGCGGAAGAACCGGTAGATGGCGCGGTCCGAGATCTCGTCGTTGTGGGCCAGGTTGCCGACGCGCAGGTGCTGGGCCGTAACGGCCGAGACCAGGCGTATGTCGGCGCGGGAGAAGCGCAGGCGCTCCATGACCTTCTCCGCCATGCCGGCGCCGTGCTCCTCGTGGCCGAAGAAGCGGAGGCGGTCTCCCACCACTTTGGCGCGGGCCGGCTTGGCTATGTCGTGGAGCAGGGCGGCCGTCTTGAGCGCGCGCGCCGGCGGGTTCGCGGCCGCGATCTCTTTTCCTCCCGCGATGGCCGAGCCCAGGTGGGAGAGCAGATAGTCCATCCTCTCCACCACGTTGAAGGTATGCTTGAGGACGCCGCCTTTTCCGTAATAGACCTCGGCGCATTTTACCTGCGGGGCCAGCTCGGGGAAGATCTCCAGCAGCAGCCCGGCCTTGTGCATGGCGCGCAGTGTGTCCGCGGAGACCGCCGTGGCGAATACGCGAGAGAGTTCCTCGTGTATGCGCTCCGCGGCGGCGGACTTGATGAGCGCCGCGCGGGCGGCGATCTCGGCCAGCAGCTTCCTGTCGGGGGCGAAGCCGAGTTCCGCGGCGAAGCGGAAGGCCCGCAGCATCCTGAGCGGGTCGTCCTTCACGGCCGAGGGCGAGGCCAGCCTGAGGCGGCGGGCGCGCAGGTCCTTGAGCCCGCCGAAAGGGTCGATGAGCGTATCCGGCTTAACGCCGGCCACGGCGAAGGCTCCGCCGGTCCAGCTGGCCCGGACCTTCCAGGCCGGGGCGGCCATGGCGTTTACGGTGAAGTCGCGGCGGCCCAGGTCGGGGAGTATGGATCCGCCCTCCATGGGCGCCAGGTCTATCTGCGCTCCCGCGGCGCCGCGGGGAGAGAGGCGGTAGATGGAGCGTTCTTCGTCGAGCGGGAAAACTGCGGCGCCCAGCAGGCGGGCCAGCGCGCCTGCCCTGGCGCGGAAGTCGCGGCAGGGCGGGACGGCGAAGTCCAGGTCCTTGACGGGGCGGCGCAGCAGCAGGTCGCGCGGCGCCCCTCCGACAAGGTAGGAGGGGCCGAACACCTTTTCGACCCCGGCGGCGGGATCCTGTCTCACGAGAGTTTGGTCTTGAGCCGCTTCTCGAGCTCCATGCGTATCAGTTCGCGCTTGAGGACCTTCTGGAGGCTGTTCTTGGGCAGCGATTCCACGAACTCTATGTCGCGCGGGCGCTTGTAGCCGTCCAGGTTGGCCTTCATGTACTGGCTGAGCTCCGACCTGTCGAGCTTTTCGCCGGTTTTGACGACGCAGAAGCACTTGATGGTCTCATTGCCGAATTCATCGGGGATGCCGATGACCGCGGCCTCCTGCACCTTGGGATGGTGGCAGATGACCTGCTCCACCTGGGCGGGGAAGACCTTGAGCCCCTTCACTATGATCATGTCCTTCTTCCGGTCGCGGATGAAGATGTATCCTTCCTGGTCCACGACGCCGATGTCGCCGGTGCGCAGCCAGCCGTCGTCGGTGAACAGCGCCTTGGTGGCGTCCTCATTGGCGTGGTAGCCGCGCGTGACGTTGGGGCCGTGCACGCAGATCTCCCCCTCCTCGCCGCAGGCCAGTTCGGCGCCGCGCTCGTCGATTATCTTGACGCGGACGCCGGGGATGGGGCGTCCGACCGAGCCGTGTTTGCGGGCCTTGGGCAGGTTGATGGAGACGACGGGGCTGGTCTCGGTGAGGCCGTAACCCTCGAGTATCGGTATGCCGAAGGCCTCTTCGAAGAGGTTCTTGACGCTGTGCGTCAGCGGGGCGGCCCCGGAGAGGCAGAGGCGGACCCTGCGCAGCGCCCAGTACTTGAGGAAGAACTTCTTGAGTCCCTTGGCTTCCTTGGCCAGCACGCCGTATATCTGCGGCACGGCGATCATGATGGTCACGCCTTCCCGGCCCATGGCCTGCAGCCAGGGCTTGGGCGGGGTCAGGTTCTTCACGATGAGGGTCTTGGCCCCTATCAGCAGCGGTACCACCACGTTCCCGGTCCAGGCGAAGGTGTGGAACATCGGCAGCAGGCACATGAATACGTCTTTCTTCCCCGGCTGCAGGCCCTCGGCGGCGGCCCTGGCGTTCTCAAGCTGGTTGTGATGGGAGAGGAGAACTCCCTTCGGATTGCCGGTAGTGCCCGAGGTGTAGAGTATCGATATTATGTCGTGCTCGTCGGCCCAGGGCTTCTGCGTCTGCGGGTGGTAATGCGCTTTTTTGAGGCTCTGCCAGAAATCGTCGACCCCGTCGAGGCCGGTGAAGTCGGTAGAGAGGATGAACTTCAGCTCCGGCAGCCGCGGGCGCACGCGCAGGTAGTTCTTCGCGAACTCCTTTTCGGTCACCACGCCCTTGGTATGGGAATTGTCCAGGATGAAGAAGAGTTCCTCTTCCTTGGAGACCATGAAGTTTATCGGCACGGCCACCGCGCCCAGCTTGGCCAGGGCGTAGTAGGAGACCACGAACTCCACGGAATTGCGCATGGCTATCGCCACGCGGTCGCCCTTGCGCACGCCCAGCTGCCAGAACATGTCGGCCGCCCTGTCGGTGGAATAGAGCAGCTCGTGGTAGGTGGTGCGCTTGTCTCCGGTTATGAATGCCGTGTTCTCGGGTTCCTGCGAGGCCACGTGTGCCAGGCCGGAATAGAGGTCCTTGAAATGGGTGTTCATAGGGAATCATTATATCAAAGGAGGCGGCAGGCTGTGGTAAAATATCAGCGATACAAGACAGGGAGGGCTCATGAAAAAAGACTGGCATCTAAGGACCGCTGAAGAAACTCTCGCCGGCCTGTCCTCCTCGGCCGCGGGGCTGTCCGCCGCCGAAGCGGAGAAGAGGCTGGCCGAATACGGCCCCAACGCGCTGCCGGAGAAGGAGGGCGCCGGGCCGCTCAAGATATTCCTTTCGCAGTTCGGCAGCCCGCTGAACTGGATACTGCTTGGCGCCGCGCTGCTTAGCCTTTTAATGGGCGAAGTTTCGGACGCCGCGGTCATCGCCTTCATCGTGCTTGTCAACGCCGCGATAGGCTTTTACCAGGAATACAAGGCCGAGCAGTCGGTCCGCGCGCTCAAGAAGATGGTAGTGGCCTCCGCGCGCGTGATACGCGGCGGCGCCGAGTCATCCATAAAGGCCGCCGACCTGGTCCCCGGGGACGTAATACTGCTCTCTTCCGGCGACAAGGTGCCGGCCGACGCAAGGCTGCTGGAATCCAACAGCCTCCGGGTGGACGAGGCCATGCTCACCGGCGAATCGGTGGCCGCCTCCAAGGACGCCGGCGCCAGGCCGGAGGAGAAGGCGCAGATAGGCGACAGGCTGAACATGCTCTACATGGCCACCTCCGTGGTCTCGGGCCGGGCGAAGGCCGTCGTTACCGGCACCGGCACGTCTACCGAGATAGGGACCATAGCTGGCCTCATGCAGGACACGGTCTCGGCAGTGACCCCTCTGCAGGAGAAGTTCGAGAGGTTCTCGAAGGTGCTGGGGCTGGCGCTGCTGGGTATAGGCGCGGTCATACTCGCGCTGGGCGTGGCCCGCGGGGAATCACTGGAGACGATGGTCATGACGGTCATAGCCGTCATAGTGGCGTCCATACCGGAGGGCTTGCCGATAGTGGTGACCATCGCCATGTCGATCGGCGTGACCCGCATGGCCAGGCGCGGCGCGATAATCAGGAAACTGCCGGCCGTCGAGACGCTGGGCAGCACCACCGTCATCTGTTCCGACAAGACCGGCACGCTGACCCGCAACGAGATGACGGTCAAGGCGGTTTACGACGGCGAGGAGCTTTACCAGGTGTCCGGCACGGGCTACGCGCCGGAAGGGGAGGTTTTCTGCGGAAAGGAGGCCTGCGAGGGCGGACGCCGTGACAGGCTGGAGAAGGTCCTGCGTGCGGGCCTTCTCTGCAACGAGTCTTCGGTTTACCGGGACGGCGCGGCCTGGAAGGTGACCGGAGATCCGACCGAGGCCGCGCTGATAGTGGCGGCGGCGAAAGGCGGGCTCAAGGCCGAAGAGGAAAAGAAGGACTACCCGCAGACCGCGGTACTGCCCTTCGAGTCCGAGTACGGCTACATGGCCACGCTGCACCGGGCCGGTTCCGGAAGCCTGCTTTTCGTGAAAGGCGCGCCCGAGTTCGTTTCGGAGATGTGCGGCATGGATGAGGCCCGCCGCAGGGAGGTAATGGCGACGGCCGAGGACCTGGCTTCATCGGGCATGCGCGTCCTGATGACCGCCCAGAAAGCGCTTTCCGGGGCGGCGGAGCTCAAGAGGGAGGGCCTCAGGGACCTTGAATTCACCGGCCTGCAGGGCATGATAGACCCGGCCCGCCCCGAGGCCGTGGAGGCTATCGCCAACTGCCGCAGGGCCGGCATACGCCCCGTAATGATCACCGGGGACCACGCCGTGACGGCCCAGGCGATAGGCCGCGAGCTGGGTATCGGAGGCGAATCCCCGCGGGTAATAACCGGCCGCGAACTTTCGACCATGACGGACGAGGCGCTCTACGACGCGGTGAAGGACGTGTCGATCTACGCGCGCGTGGCTCCGGAGCATAAACTGCGCATAGTCAGCCAGCTGATGAAGCGCGGCGAGATAGCCGCCGTGACCGGCGACGGCGTCAACGACGCCCCGGCGCTCAAGGCGGCGCATATCGGCGCGGCCATGGGCATAACCGGCACGGACGTCGCGAAGGAAGCGGCGGACATGATCGTGACGGACGACAACTTCGCCAGCATCTACAACGCCGTGGTCGAGGGGCGGGTGGTCTTCGACAATATCCGCAAGGCGGTATTCTTCCTCATCCCGACCGGCCTCTCGGCGGTACTGTCGATCTTCGTCACGATGTTCGCCGGGCTCCCGCTGCCCTACACCGCCATACAGCTGCTCTGGATAAACGTCGTAACCAACAGCCTGCAGGACCTGGCCCTGGCCTTCGAGCCCGCCGAGCCGTCGGTCTATGAAAGGCCGCCGAACGATCCGAAGGAAGGCATCCTTTCAAGGCTGATGATACAGCGCACCTTCATCGTGGGTTCGGTGATAGCGGTCGGCGTCCTATATAACTTCAAGGCGGCGCTGGCGGAAGGCCTTTCGGTGGAGCAGTGCCGCACGGTGGCCATGACCACCATGGTATTCTTCCAGTTCTTCCAGCTCTGGAATTCGCGGTCCGAGACGCGATCTATATTCAGGATAAGCCCGCTCTCCAACCCGTTCCTGGCCTTCAGCATGCTGGCCGCGCTGGTGGCGCAGATACTGGTAGTCTACGAGCCGAACATGCAGAAGCTTTTCCAGACCACGGACCTGACCGAGGCCCAGTGGATAAGGATAATCCTTACCGCTTCCACCGTGATACTGGTGGTGGAACTGGACAAGTGGCTGCGCGGCAGGAAGGCCGCGGCCTGAAAAAAAAGAGAGCCGCGCGCCGAGCGGCTCTCTTTATCCGGACCCCGCCGTCAGGCGGGGTCTTTCATTTTGTCGTAGAGGGTCTCGAAATGCGGCGCCAGGCGGGAGAAGGCCTCCAGCACCCGGGGATCGAAATGGGCCGGCATCATGCGCCCGTCGCCTTCGAGCAGCGTCTTCACGGCGCCGGCGTGGTCGTAGTTGGGCTTGTAGACGCGCGAGGCGCGAAGGGCGTCATAGCAGTCGGCCACCGAGGAGATGCGCGCTTCCAGCGGTATCGCCTCGCCCTTGATGCCGTTCGGATAGCCGGTGCCGTCCCATCGTTCGTGGTGGCAGAGCGCTATCCGCCTGCCCATCTCCAGGTGCGGGTGGTCGCCGATTATCATGGCCCCGAAGGTGGGATGCTTGCGCATCTCGGCCATCTCGGACTCGTCGAGCCTGCCGGGCTTCTTGAGTATGTGGCTCGGGATGTGCACCTTGCCGACGTCGTGCAGCGTGGCCTGCGAGCGGATGTCCTCTATGAACTTCTCCGACTGGCCCAGTTCCCGCGCCAGCAGCGCGGCGAACTCGCCGACGCGCAGGATATGGTTGCCGGTGTCCACGTCGTTGGCCTCGGCGGCGCGCGCCAGGGCGCGGATGACGTAGTTGAAGGCGTCCTCGAATTCGGTGGCGCGCAGGATGTTCTTGACGCGCAGCAGCAGCTCCGGCAGGTCTATCGGCTTGGGCAGGAACTCCTCGGCGCCGGCCTCCATCCCCTTCATCTTGTTCTCCTTGGAGTCCAGGGATGTTATCATGATGACCGGGATATGGCTGGTCTCGGGATTGGACTTGATGGCCCTGCAGACCTCGTGGCCGTTCATGATGGGCATGTTGATGTCCAGCAGAACGAGGTCGATGTTCTTCTGGGCGATGAGCTCCATGGCGCGCCTGCCGTCCTGCGCGGTGAAGGTCTCGAAGCCGTTGGGGACCAGCAGGCTTTCCAGCAGGTCGAGGTTGAAGTCCTCGTCGTCGACGCAGAGTATCCTGTGGGCCCTGTTCATTTCCCCCTCCCCCTCAATACACCCTCGCCCAGATGGCCTTGAGGTATTCCCCCTCGGGGTAGTCGGCCGCGACGGGGTGGTCCGAGCCCGCGCCGGTCTTCTTGAAGATCTGCAGGCGCTTGCCCGAGGAGGCCGCGGCCGCCCGCACTACCTGCGAGAATTCCTGCATGGAGACCATGCCGCTGCACGAGCAGGTGACGAACACCGCTCCCTCGTCGGCCAGCGCCATCGCGAGGCGGTTGAAATCCTTGTACTTGTAGAGGCCCTTCTCTTTTTCCTCGCGGGAGGAGACGACCTTGTAGGGGTCCAGGACCACAAGGCCGAACTTTCTTTTGTTGGCCTGCATCTGGCGCAGGTAGGCGAAAGCGTCGACGCAGACCGAGTCCACTTTGACCTTGTTTATATTGGCGTTGCGCTTGCACTGGGCCGAGGCCTCGGGGTCGAGTTCCACGCAGGTCGCGTCCTTCGCGCCGCCGAGCCTGGCGGCGTAGATGCCGAAGCCGCCGGTATAGGAGCAGAGGTCCACCACGCTCCTGCCCCTGGCCAGGGCGGCGGCCAGCAGGCGGTTCTCGCGCTGGTCGCAGAAGAAGCCGGTCTTGTAGCCGCCCGACGGGGTCACTTCGAAGAGCACGCCGTTCTCTTTTATCCTGACCCTGGGGCGCGCGGCCTCCGGCTGCAGTTCGAATCCTTCCATTTCCTGGGTGAAAGAGGTCGCGCGGTGATGGAAGACGGCGTCCGGGTAATGGAGGCGGAAGGCCTTCTCTATCGAAGCGGCCATCTTGAACATGCCCAGCGAATAGAACTCAAGAACGATGTGGCCGCCGTAGATATCGGCCGTCAGGCCCGGCAGGCCGTCTCCGTAGTCGTGGACCATGCGGTACGCGTCGGTGGTCTCCGGGAGCCGCAGCACTTCGCGGCGGAACTCCACGGCGCGGCCCACCCGCGCGGCCAGCCAGGCGTCGATATCGAAGGTCTCGGGGTTGTCGCGGGTGAAGATGCGCAGGGCTATCTGGCTGCGCGGGTTGAAGAGGCCCACGCCGTAGGGCTGGCCGTTGCGGTCGTAGACGGCGGCCAGGTCGCCCGGCCGCAGTTCGCGGTCGGCGGCCTCGATCATGCGGCGGAAGGCGTTGGGGCCCGCCGGCGCGCTGGACAGTTTCACTCTCGGCAGCTTCATCGGGATTTAATATTAGCAAAAATAAGGAAGAACTATTCCGGGGGCACGGCGTGCCCTCACCTCGCAAAACCAGGGTCGCGCAGTGGGAAGTATCCCTCGCCGGGCCTTCCGAAGCCACATCGGAGGCTTTGCCCAAGCGGAGCTCGGGAACCGGCACTGCCGGACGGGCATGAATGTCCGAGGCCTGGCGCGCTATGCGCGCAGGCCGAGTTCGTGCCCGGCCGAGCGAAGCGCCGGGTGTATTTTAGAAAGCCGAACCCGTGGCGGAGCGAAGGCCAGGCGAGGGAGACTGAAACGTTTTTTTTGAAGCGAACCGCCGACATGCCCCCGGCATAGTTCTTCCTTATTTCTTCAGGATGTCGATGCGGCGCCAGAGGCCGGAGCGCCAGCGCAGCCAGAAGAAGACGGCCAGCAGGAGGATGTAGAAGGCGGCCCAGGCCCAGGCGTGTATCAGCTCGCCTCCGCCGTGGGTGATGTACCAGATCCCGGGCACGAACAGTATCCAGGCCGCCGCGCTGGCGCCTAGCATCTGGAACCGCGTGTCCCCCGCCCCTCGCAGCGCGTCGGCGTAGACTATCCCTATCGCGTCGAAGAAGATGAAGAAGGCCAGGACGCGCATTACCGGCCGGCTCTCCGCCAGGATGGCCGCGTAGAGCGCCTCCTGCCCCGAGCCGAAGATGTTCACGAAGAGCCCGGGGAAGGCGAAGAAGACGGCCCCCAGCGCGGCGCCGTACAGCGCCGCGAGGCGGGCGGCGTTGGCCGCGACCCGCATCGAAAGTTCCGGCTTTCGCATTCCCACGTACCTGCCGACCAGCGTCAGCGCCGCCATGCCCAGCCCTATCATCGGCATGAAAGCCAGCTGGTTGAGGGAGGCGATTATGTTGCTGGCCGCCAGCGACACCTTGTCCATCGCCCCCACTATGAAGATGAAGGCCGCGAAGGCCGCGATGTCCAGGAAGAAGCCCACGCCGTTGGGGGCGCCGTACTTTATCAGGCGCAGGAAAAGCGGGCGGTGGAAGCTGACCAGCCGGCTTGTGCGGTACCGCGCCCTGTTGTAGGGAGAGAGGATCAGCCGCAGGTAGAGGACCAGCATGAGAAGCTGGCCCCCGACCATCGCCCAGGCCGCGCCGGCGATCCCCAGTTCCGGCGCCGGGCCTTTGCCGAAGATCAGCGTCCAGGAGAGGAGCACGCAGAAGGCGTTGCCCGCCATGTTCACCGCCATCGGTATCTTGGTCAGGCCCCGTCCCGTGAAGAAGGAGGACAGGGCGACGTTGCAGAGGAAGATGATGCCCGTCGCGTTCAGTATCAGGAAGTACCGCTTTTCCAGCTCTATCACGGCCGGCGGGTGGCCCGAGACGGAGATGAGGTAGTGGCCCAGCGGCGTGAGCGCCATCAGCAGCAGCCCGGCCGCTATCGCGAGCAGGACGCCCTGCCATACGGCCACCGAGACGCTGGCGTACTTGCCCCTGCCGTGATACTGCGAGACGAAGGCGTTGGTGTAGGAGGCGGTGCCGACGAAGAAACAGGCGAAGACGAAGGCCAGGAGGCCCGCGGGCACGCAGGCCGCCAGCTCGTCCGGGCCGTAATGCGCCAGGAAGATCCGGTTGACGAATTGCATCACCGTGGACGATGCGGTGGAGAGTATAAGCGGGTAGGCGGTATTCACCACCTCCCTCATGCTCCCCGGCCGGGCCGCGCCGGAGCTCATCGGCGGAACGGGCGGAGGGCCCGCGGTCCCGGCTGCGGGAACCCGTTCACGGCGTGCCCGGTCCGCGCGAGGCCCAGCCGGCGATCACGTCCGCGGCTATCCCGGCGCAGGCGTAGAATTCATCAAGGATGAGGTACTCCGAGGTGGTGTGGACTTCCCGCATGCCGGTGGCCATAACGGGCGCCTCTATGCCGTGTCCGTACATCACGTTGGCGTCGGTGCCTCCGCCGGAGGCGGTCCTTTTCATGGTCATGCCCCGTTTTTTCATGGCTTCCGACACCAGTCTCAGCACCGGGCTGGAGGCCGGCACCTTCATGCCGGTGTATTTCCTTTCCGCCGAAAATTCGTAAGAGGGCTTCAGCCTGCCGGACCCCGACTCCACCCATTTCCCCTCCAGCGCGCGGCGGAAACAGCTTTCCATGTGGCCGGTCTGCCTTTTCAGGCTGGAGAGCCGGTGGCTGCGCGCCTCGCCCTGCAGCTCCACCAGCGGCGTCACCACGTTGATGGCGTCGCCGCCGCGTATAACGCCTATGTTGGCCGTGGTCTCGCGGTCTATGCGTCCGAGCCTCATCTTCGCCAGCGCTTCGGAGGCCAGCTTTATGGCCGAGATCCCCTTCTCCGGCGCTACGCCGGCGTGGGCGGCGACGCCGTAAACTTTTATCTCCACCCGGTCGGCGGCCGGGGCGCTGACGGTCACCTGGTCCAGGGGCCGTTCGCTGTCCAGGACCAGCCCGCGCCTGGCGGAAAGCCGGGAGTAGTCCAGGTGCCTGGCGCCCAGGAGACCCATCTCCTCGCTGACGGTGAAGACCATCTCGAGCGGCGGGACGGGGGCGCCGGAGGCGCGCAGCGAGCGCACGGCTTCCAGCATGACGGCTATGCCGGCCTTGCAGTCGGCGCCCAGCACGCTCGTGCCGTCCGAGGTTATGCGCCCCCCCTTGTCCAGCGGGGTGATCCGGGAGCAGGGACCGACGGTGTCCATGTGGGCGGCCAGCAGCAGCGGCTCGGCCGGCACCGTGCCGGGGAGGAAAGCCAGCAGGTTCCCGCAGGCTCCGCCGGTCATGCGGCCGGCGTCGTCCGTCATGACCCGGGCGCCCAGGGCTTTCAGCTCCCTCTCCAGGCGGCGCGCCAGCGCGCCTTCCCCGCCGCAGGGCGAAGGGATGCGGGCCAGCTCCATGAAGGAAGTTTTGAGCCGCCGGCGGTCTATGTCGATGTTCATGCGGGGTACCCGGGACTTACGGCTGTTCCGTGTCCAGCCAGATCGTGACGGGCCCGTCGTTGACGAGCCGCACTTCCATGTCGGCCCCGAACACGCCGGTCTTCACGGTGACGCCCCTTGCGCGAAGAGCGTCGGCGAAATCCAGGTACAGGGCTTCGGCCTTGTCGGGCCCCGCCGCGGCGGCGAAGTCCGGGCGCCGTCCCCTGGAGGAGTCGGCGTAGAGCGTGAACTGGGAGACGACCAGGGCCTCGCCGCCGGCGTCCAGCACGGAGAGGTCGAACTTCCCCGCGGCGTTGGAGAATATCCGGAGCGAGGCCGTCTTCCCGGCCAGGCTGACGGCGTCGTCGGCCGAGTCGTCCCGGCCCACGCCGAGCAGGACGAGCAGGCCGGGCCCGATGGAGGCGGCGACCGAGCCGTCCACCGTGACCGACGCTTCGCTCACGCGCTGCAGAAGTGCCCTCATAGGAACCGACATTATAGAATAATAGGAGGCCGCGTATTCTCCCTGGACTTTCGCGGCGCGGCTTTTCGTTGATATAATCTGTGAAAGGGAAACACCCCGCGGTCAGGAGAAAAAAATGGTTACAGGTCTTGTTCTTGTGAAGCTCATGCCCGGCAAGGAGAAGCAGGCGCTCTCCAGGCTGAAGGCGCTCAAGAGCGTGGTCCACATGTCGGCAGTGTTCGGCCGCTGGGACCTGGTCCTCGACATGGAGACCGACGATCTCCCCGCCCTTTCCAACACGGTAGTGCAGGAGATCCGGCCCATCCCCGGCGTCCTCAGCACCGAGACGCTGGTCACTACATCCATCTGACGGCCCCGTCCGTGAAAGCGACCATCCTCGCGGTCCTGCTGGCCGCGCCGGCCCTCGCGGCGCCGGCCTCGGCCCAGGTCTACATGGGGGCCGAGGTGAGCCCCGGCGGACTGGTACGGGAGGACGGGGAGGTCCTTCCCAAGAACCATCTCCGGCGCTTCGCCGGGCTTTACGCCGTGGAGCTCGGAACGGCCTCCGCGTACTCTCTTTTCGGCGGCAGCGAGCCGGTGAGGGAGCTGCTCTCGCTGGGCGAGAGGGGCTTCCACCGGCAGGAGGTCATAGCCCTCGCCGAGCTGGCCCTCGAGAGGGATATAGCCCTGAAAGAGGCCGCCGCCCTCTATAAAAAGACAGGCGGCCTGGCCGGGGTTTTCCGGGTCTACGGCCTCGATCTCCCTTACTATTGGCGACGCGCGGGAGAGATAAAGCGCCGCCTGGACGCGGCCGAGGCGGCGCTTCCCCCCGAGGAGGAGGTCTCCTCCTCCAGCGATACGGCCGCGGGCGGGGAGACACCGCCGTGAGACGGGCGCTGCCCCTGCTCCTGGCGCTGGCGGCCTGCGGCGGGCCCCACGGCGGAGCGCCGGCGCGTTCCGACGCCTCCTCGGAAATAAAATACGCGGTGCTCCCATGCGGAAAAAAGATAAGCGTCGAGCTGGCGCTGACCCCGGAGGAGCACGCGCGGGGCCTCATGGAGAGGCCGGGCCTGGCCCCGGATTCCGGCATGCTTTTCGTCTTCCCCTCGACCGGGGAACGGCTTTTCTGGATGAAGAACACCCTGGTGGACCTGGATATCGTATTCATCGACGGTGCGCTGCGGATATCTTCCGTCGCCGCGGGGGTTCCGCGCACCCGGCCGGGAGCTGCCGATTCGGAAGTCGCCAGGGTTTCCGGTTCCGGGGCTTACGTGCTGGAGATATCCTCCGGCGCGGCCGCCGCCTGCGGAGCGAGGCCCGGGGCCCGGGTTTCCTTCCTTTCCGAATGAAAAAAGCCCGCCCGCCTGAGGCGGACGGGCCTTTTCCCGGTAAAGGCGCCTACCTGAAGTACCAGTATCGTCCCGACTTGAAAAGTCCCTTGACCGGGAACCTGGAGCAGGCCTCGGCCTCCACGGTGACGGCCGCCCGGTCGTAGAACTGCCTGTTGAATATCCCTCCCCTGCCCTTGAGCTTTATCACGCCCTTGGGCCTGGAGAAGTTCAGGCTGTCTATGACCTCCGGGTAGCGGGGATTCGCGTTGAGGCCCGAGGCCTTGGTGTTGACGTTGACGGTATTGTATTTCCCGTACTTGCGGTTGAGGCCGCTCATGGTGTCGTCGGTCGGGGCGAACTTGACGGTGACTCGGCAGTAGCCCCACGCGCCGAAGGTCTTGCCGGTGCAGGTCTCCGAGGTCACCGAGTAGCCGGCGGGCAGGCCGCTCTTGTCCAGCTTTATGTCCCGCCACTCCGTGTCCGAGGTGTTTATCACGTAGATGTTCTGCGTATTGGAGGCGCCGGCGCTCATCTGCCCGAAATCGGCCTTGCCCAGCGTGCCGCTCAGGCCGTTGTAGCGCAGCAGGTAGGCCCAGTAGTTGTATACCGATACGCCCTTGGCCTCTATCAGTCCGGCATAGTAGGAGTTTAGGTCGTTGTCGTCGGTCTCGACCTCGAAGCCGGTTATATAGTCCTTGACGCCGAGGGGGCTGAACTTCACGCGGAAGGAGCAGCCTTCGCCGGGGGCCAGGTTCTTCCCGTCGCAGGTGTTGTTGGCCAGGCTGAACGGGGCGTCCGGGTCGAGGTTGGAGACCTTCTTTATCTTCAGCGCCGCGCCGCCGGTGTTCATCACGTTTATCACCCTGTAGGCGGTCTCGTACCTCTTGAGCGTGCCGAAATGCACCTGGTTGGGCCATATCGCAAGGAACGGGAACGGCTTCTCCTTGTGTGCGGTCGTCAGCGGGCCCCCCATGGAGCCGCCGGACGAACTGCCCGAGGCGGAGGAGCCGCCGCCGGCGGAGGAGGAGCCCGAGCCCGAGGAGAGGCCCCCTTCTCCGCCGCCTTCGCCGCCGAAGCCGGGAGAGGATGTCCTGGAATTGGCTACCGTGTTGGCCGAGAAACGCCCGTCAGAGCCCCGGGCGAGGTCGGCGTTCCTGCCGGAGCCCAGCCTGTCCCTTCCCATGGTCTGGCCGGCGCCGGAGGAGAACCCGGCCCTGCCGAAATTGCGGGACGAGGAAAGCGACTTCCTGGCTTCCGGGGCCGCGGGGGCCACCGCGGTCTTCATCGAGAGCGCGGGGTCTGTGGGCGAGCCCGTTCCGGGCGCGCCTTTCATCCAGGGAGCGGGGCCTTTGGGCAGGTCCGGGACGGCAGGGGTGTCCAGTTCCCCCATCTGCGCCCTGGCGTACTGCCCGTAGGCGTCCACGGCCCCGGCCGCGGACGGCGCGGCCCCGGAGGCCGCCCCGGCCTGGGCCAGCCGGGCCCGCGCGGCGGCGGAATCCTTCGCGCGGTCGGAAGAGTATTCCTTGTTCACCTCCTGGAACATTTCCAGGGAGGACCCCTGAGCGCCGGGAGAGACCGATATCTTCCTCGAGGCCAGCGCCTCGGGCTCTTCTCCGCGGCCGGCGCCGAAGTCTATTGACGCCGTTCCCGGCGCTTCAGCCGGCTGCCCGTCCCCGAAGAAGAATTTCGTTCCGGCCGCGAAGGCCACGCTAAGAACGGCCACCGGGACCAGCACAAGTTTCCAGTTGACCGCCTCGTTCCTGCCTTTCATAAAAATTCCCTCCGGCATTGAGTTGAAAAGGACGACCCCTTCCGCCCGCCTTTTAAAGTATAGCTGACGCCCCCCCGATTTTCAAGGCTCCCGGCGGCCGCGCCGGGTTTTCCCGGGGGTGTTGCAAGCAAGTTAAAATGTCATGGTTTTCGTTTTTTAGAAATGTCAGGGTAGCCTGGCCGTCGCTGTTTGTTGCGGCGCGTTCTTTCCAGGCCAATTGAACCGTCTCCAGGGGTGATCTTTGCCGGGAACACAGGACCCCTTCGGCGGCCTTTCCATCTCCCGCAGTTTGCTTTTGTTGGTCGCATAGTAACCCCTGTACGGGGGCTTTTCAATGGCCTTGTATCGCAGATACACGCCTTTCAATCTCAGATGCAGGCTACCGTCCAGCCTTTCCTCCACCACCACGACCAACCCGGGCCGCACCCGCACCGCTTGCTCAGGCGCCAGCTGCAGGAACTTGTTCCTGTAACGCAGCGTATAGTCGTTTGCCACCGTCCGGTTC
>JAVHLJ010000015.1 GCA_031082205.1 Elusimicrobiales bacterium | reverse complement strand
CAGGGCCGGGCCGCGCGGCAGCCGGGCCGCCCTGGCGGCGGGAGCCGGGACGGCGTTCTTCGTCAACAGCTGGTTCGCGGCCGTGGCGCTGCCGCTCACCGCGGCGCTGGCCCTGTACAACCTCCGCTCCAAGCGCCTGGGCGTCTTCAAGGCGGCCGCCATCTCTCTGATAGTGACCTCCATCTACCCGCTGTCGCTGGCGCTCACCTCGGGCGGCGCCCCTTCGCCGCGGCGCGACAGCCTTTACGTCTTCCCTTTCTGGTTCTTCCTGGAGATAATGGCCTACGAGATCATGCGCGACGTGATAGACCTGCCGGGCGACAGGGCCGGCGGCGGCAGCACGCTGCCGATGAAGACCGGCCCGGCGCGCGCGCGGCGGCTGGCGGCCGGCCTGGCCCTGGCCGGCGTCCCCGTGTCGCTGCTGCCCTACCTGCTGGGCATGTGCGGGCCGGTGTACCTGGCCGGGGCCCTGGCCGCCGCGGCCTGCCTGCTCGCCGGCCTGCGGGCCCCCGACGCCGTCTTCTCGAAGCTCATCTTCGCCAACATCCTGCTGGTGGCCTTCTCTTCGCTGGCCGACCTGATCCTCGGGTGAATATGCCCGCGAAAAGACACACCGGTCTCATGAAATACCTGAAGCTGGGCGCCGCCGCCCTCGACGGCGGGCTGGCCGCCCTGCCCCCGGGCTTCCTGTGGTTCATGGCCCGCCAGATGCGTTTCGAGAAAGCCACGGAACTGGACGGAAAGCTGTTCATCAACACCACTTATACCCCGCTGCGCACCCGCGCCTTCCGCTCCGCCCTGGGTTATTTCTCCAACTCCGCCCGCAAGAAGACCAGCCCTTTCTCGGTGTATTTTTCGGTCACCAACAGGTGCCATCTGAAATGCTGGTACTGCAGCAATCCGGGCAGCGGCCGCGACGACCTCCCCTTCGATACGCTGGCGCGGGCCATCGGCCAGGCGCAGGACCTGGGCGCGGCGTGCATAGGCTTCACCGGCGGCGAGCCGCTGCTGAGGGGCGACCTGGAGCGCCTGGTCTCCGGCGCGGACGACAGGTCGTACAAGCTGCTCTTCACCTCCGGCCGCGGGCTCGACGCCGCCCGCGCCGCCTCGCTGAAGAAGGCGGGCCTGACGGCCGTGGTGGTCAGCCTCGACAGCCACGTCCCGGCCGAGCATAACGCCAACAGGAACTCGGCCTCGGCCCACGCCGAGGCCGTGAGCGCGCTGAAGAACTCCATAGGGGCCGGGCTCTACTCTGCCGTCTCCATGGTGATCACCAAGGACATCCTCTACTCGGGCAGGATCTACGACTTCATAAAGTTCGCCGGCTCCCTCGGCGTGCACGAGATAAGGATACTGCGGCCCAAGCCCTGCGGCCGGGTCATCAAGGGGAACTTCGAGCTCCTCGAGGAGAAGGACGTGGCGAAGTTCGTTGAGCTGCAGTACGAGATCAACCGGGACGCTTCCCTGCCGGTCATAATGTCCCTGCCGCATATCGGCACGATAAACAACTTCGGCTGCAGCGCCGGCAGGACGCACGTCTACGTGAGCGCCGACGGCGACGTCTGCCCCTGCGACTTCGTGCCCATGGGTTTCGGCAGCATAGCCTCCGAATCCTTCGGCGACGTCTACGCCAGGATGACAAAAAGCTTCCCCTCCCCTTCGCACGGCTGCGTGAGCCAGCTGGTCTACCGGGAGATAGACGCGCTCTCCGGCGGCCGCCTGCCGCTCAAGGACCCGGCGGCCATAGAGAAGGTCCTGTCTTCCATGGGGCCCCGGCCGGTGCCGAAGCTGTACCGCAAGCTGGGCTGGGATTAGACCGTGGAACGGCGGCTTATAAAGAGGACGCGCGGGCTCTGCCCCTCCTGCCTGGAGGAGACCGACGCCGAGCTCTACGAGGAGGGAGGGCGCGCGGTGATGGATACCCTTTGCCCCGCCCACGGCCGGTCCTCCGAAACGGCCGACCGGGACGCGGAGATCTACCTGCGCTGCGCCTCCACCCGCCATAACAGGCCGGTCCGTTACGGCCTGGTGATACCGGTCAGCTACGCCTGCGACCTGTCCTGCCGCTGGTGCTACCTGCCCGAGCGGGGCCGCGAGTTCGGCGCGGACAGGATCAGGGAGATGATAGCCGCTACGCCGGCCCGGCACATCGTCTTCTCCGGCGGCGAGCCCTGCCTGCGCCGCGAGCTGCCGGAACTGATAGCCCATGTCAGGCGCGCGCACCCGGAGAAGCGCTCGGTGCTGCTCACCAACGGCCTGCGGCTGGCCGACCGCTCCTTCGCCGCGCTGTTAAAGGACAGCGGCCTCGACTACTGCATCCTGTCGCTCAACGGCTTCCGGCCCGCCACCCACGAGTTCTTCAACGGGCGGGACCTCTCCGCCGAGAAAGCGGCGGCCCTGCGCAACCTCAAAGCGCTGAAGGTCCGCACCATCCTGTCCATGACGCTGGCGCGGGGCGTCAACGAGGACGAACTGGCCGCGGTGGTCCGCTTCGGACTCCGGAACATGGACTTCGTGCGGCAGCTGCGGCTGCGCAACGTCTCCGATATCGGCGTCCACAGCCCGCGGGAGCGTATCTACATGAGCGACCTGCTGCGGCTGGTCTCGTCGGCCACCGGCTTCACGCTGGAAGAGATGTTCGGCGAGAACGCCGTCTCCAACCGCCGCGGCGCCACCGTGAACTATTTCGTGATGAACTTCTTCAACGTCCTGCGCCGCCGCGCCCGGACGGCGGCCGCGCCGGGCCCGGCCTTCTGGCTGGAGGCGGCCTCCCGCGCCGGCCTGGCCGGCGCGCTGCGCATGGCGCTGGAACCGGAGATGCCGCCGGAGGAGCGCACCACTTTCAACCTGGAGATCTTCTCCTGGCCGGCCGCCGGCGGGGCGGACCTGGAGGAGATACGGAAATTCCCGATAGGACATGTCAGCAACAGGGGAGAGGAACTTCCTTTCTGGGAGGCCCTGTTCGGCAACGACCGCGAGCGGCCGCGCGCGGCGAAAGGCGGGGAGGCCTCCCGCCCGTGAACGCGCTGGTACGCGCCCTCTTCGGCCTGGCCGGCCGGCTCTCCGGCGGAGACGACCTTTACAGGCAGGATTACGACCTGCGGGCCGGGACCTACGACCTGGCCGAGACACGGCCGCTGACGAAACGGGCCTCCGAAGATCTCATCGCGCGGCTGGAATTGCGCCCCGGCTCGCGCTGCCTGGACCTCGGCTGCGGCACCGGCCACTCGGCGCTCCTGCTGGCCCGCGCGGCGGGGCCGTCGGGGCGGGTGGACGCCTGCGACATCTCGGCAGGCATGCTGTCCGTCGCGGAGAGGGCGGCGGCCGGCGCCCCCTGCCCCGTCTCCTTCGCCCGCGCAGGCATGACGGAATTCCTGGAAGGCCGCCCGGCGGCTTCGGCGGACCTGGTATGCGCGCTCTGGTCGGCCGAGTACTGCCGGCCGGGCCCGCTGCTGCGCCTGTGCGCCCGCGCCCTGGCCCCGGGCGGCAGGGCGGCCATGCTGGTCAGCACCGCGGAGTCGCTCTCCGAGCTGCAGCGGGCCGTCGCTCCCCTGCTGCTGCGGCGCCCCGGGTCCATACGGCGCTTCCCGCCGATAAATTTCCCGCCCGGCCGGGCCGCTTTCCTCGCCGCCGCCGGGCGCGGCGGGCTGAGCGTCGAAAGGCTGGAGGAGCGCGCGCTGACGCATTCTTTCAGGAACGCCTCTTCGCTCGCGGAATGGCTGAACGATTCCGGCCCCGCGGCCGGCCTGGCCGCGGCACTGAAGCCGGAGCGCCGCGGGGAATTCTTCGCAGCCGTCGCCGGGGAAATGGAAAAACGCGGCGGCCTCACGGTCACCTTCCGCTATCTCGAGTGCATCGGAAGAAAGAAGTAAGGAAGGGTCCGGGGATTCAGGCCCTGCCGCCGCCCAGGAGGCCGCGGGCCAGCGCGCCCAGGACTCCCTGTCCGCCCCGGTAGGGCTCGCCTTTCAGAAGAAGTTTCTCGACTTTCAGCCCGGCGAGCGCCGCCGGTTCCACCGTCAGCGGGTCGCCGCTCAGCACCGCCATGTCGGCGATCTTGCCCGTCTCCAGGCTTCCCCTCTCGCCCTCGTCGAAGGAAGCCCAGGCGGCGTTATAGGTGAAGAGCCGCAGAGCCTCGGCGGCCGTCAGCGACTGCCCCGGCACCGGGTGATTGCAGGCCGCGTGAACTCCGAGCATCGGGTCCGGCGGCGTGCACGGCGCGTCCGAGCCGCCGCTCATCGTTATCCCCATGTCCGCCACGCGGCGCAGCGGGCAGAATCCGGCGGCCCTGCCTCCCAGTATCCGCTCCAGGTATTCCCACGGTTCCTGTTCCCAGCCGAGGAAAGCCGGCTGCACCGCCAGGTGTATCCCCAGCCTGGCGCATTTTTCCAGCCCCTCGTCGGTGGGGAGGCAGGCGTGTATTATGGTGTGACGGTGGTCGCCGCGGGGGAAGTCGGCGAGGGCGGCCTCTATGGCGCGCACCGCCTGCTCGAACGCGGCGTCGCCGATGGCGTGCATGGCCGCCTGCAGGCCGGCGCGGTTGGCGCTCTTCACGAAATCGGCCGCCTGGCGGTCGGAGAAGAAGAGCGTCCCCTTGCTGCGCGCGTCGTCCGAATAGGGCTCCAGCAGCGCCGCGTCCGCGCTGCCGAAACAGCCGTCGAGCGCCGCGGCGAAGCAGCCGCCGACGCGGGGCAGGCCGCGCCGCCGGACCTTGCCGATATCCATGGTCTGGAAATACACGCGGCCCTGGAAGCCGCTGTCGAGGCCCCTGAAGAGCAGGGTCTCCATCGATACATCGAGATCGAGCGGGAATCCGACGCCGGCCGCGCTGTGCACCAGCCCTATCCCCCTGGCGGCCATGCCGTCCACCGCGCGCAGCAGGCCGGCCAGGGCCCGGGGAAGCGGCACCTTCTTCGCCGCGAAGTCCGTGGCTGCGTAGAACGCTTCCAGTCCCAGCGCCCCGGTCTCCGGGTCGAACCCCCGCAGGCCGCGGACCCTCCCGGGCAGCATCCCCAGCAGGCGGCTGTTGGCGACGGCGGCGTGGCCGTCGTACTTGACCAGCAGCACCGCCCTGTCCGGGCAGGCGCCGTCCAGTTCGGCGCGGGTTATCATCCGGCGCTCGGCCACGCTGTGGGGAGAGGCCCCGAAACCGACAAGCACCCCGTCATCCCTGTCCCGGGCGAAATCGCGCACGGCGCCCGCCAGCTCGTCCAGGGTGCGCGCCCCGCGGACGTCCAGGCCCGCGCTGAAGAAGGCGTGGGAAAGCAGGTGCGCGTGGGTGTCCCCGAAAGCCGGGACAAGGGCGCGGACGCCGAGCTTTTCCCTGGGCGCGCCGGCGTACTCCGCCGGCAGCGCTTCGCCCGCGTACGCTATGCGCCCCTTGTGTTCGGCCAGGTACCGGTGCACGCGGCCGGCCCGGTCGCAGGAGATTATGGTCCCTTCGTAGACTTTCATGCGGGTCGGGATAATTATAGCGGAAAATCCGGGCCGGGAAGGCGGCCCTCCCCGGAAAGCGGACGGCCGGCGGAGGTTTCCCTCCGCCGGCCGTCCGGAACGGACGCGCGGGCTACCTGGCCTCTTCGGCCGCGGCCCCGCCTTCCTCTTCCTCCACGACCGGTTCGACGGAGGCGATCCTGTCGCCCTCCTCGAGCCTCACCAGGCGCACGCCCTGGGTATTGCGGCTGATGACGCGCAGGTCCTTGATGGGCATGCGTATTATCTTGCCCTTCTCGGTCATGACCATCAGGTGGTCCTTGTTCTCCACCAGGTGGATGCCGACCACGGCGCCGTTGCGGTCCGTCGCCTTGATCGTGATGACGCCCGAGCCGCCGCGGCCCTGATGCCGGTATTCGTCCAGGTCGGTGCGCTTGCCGTAGCCGTTGACGCAGACGGTAAGCAGGGTCTTCCTGGTCTTCTGCTCGGCCACTTCCATGCCGATGACCTGGTCGTCCTTGTCCAGCCTTATGCCCCGCACGCCCATCGCGCCGCGTCCCATGGCGCGCACGTCGCTCTCGCTGAAGCGGATGGACATGCCCTGCCGGGTGCCGATGATTATCTCGTGCTTGCCGTCGGTATGCTCGACGCTGGTCAGCACGTCTCCGTCCTCCAGGCCGATGGCGCGTATGCCGCTGCGGCGTATGTTGGCGAAGTCCGCGATCGGGGTCTTCTTGATGTTGCCCTTGCGGGTGCACATCACGATGAAGCTTTCCTTCCCCTTGGCCTCCTCGAAGGACTCCACGGCGAGCACCGAGGTGACCTTCTCGTCCTTTATCTGCAGCAGGTTCACTATCGCCTTGCCGCGGGAGGTGCGGTTGCCCTCGGGGATCTCGTAGCCCTTGAGCGCGTAAACCGTGCCGCGGGTGGTGAACATCAGGATGGTGGCGTGGCTGGAGGTGACGAAGAGCTTCTCGATGAAGTCCTCCTCCTTCACGTCCGAGCCGATGATCCCCTTGCCGCCGCGGCCCTGCACCTTGTAGGTGTCGGCCGGGATGCGCTTGATGTAGCCGCCGTGGCTCATGGTGATGACGACCTTCTCCTCGGGGATCAGGTCCTCGATGTCGAGCTCCTGCGCCTCGCCGGTTATGTCGGTCCTGCGCTTGTCGCCGTACTTCTCCTTCATGTACCTGAGCTCGTCGACGATTATCTTCAGCACCTTCTTCGGGTCGGCCAGGATGGCGCGCAGCTCGCCGATGAGCTTCATGAGCGCCCTGTGCTCCTCCTCGATGGCGCCGGCCTCGAGGCGGGTGAGCTGGTGCAGGCGCATGTCCAGTATCGCCTGGGCCTGTATGTCGCTCAGCGCGAACTTGGCCATCAGCTTGCCCTTGGCCTCGAGCGCGTCCTTGGACTTCTTGATTATCTCCACCACGGCGTCGATGTTCTTGAGGGCTATCAGGTAGCCTTCCAGTATGTGGGCGCGGGCCAGCGCCTTCTTGAGGTCGTACTTGGTGCGGTTGACGACCATGAGCCGGCGGTGGCGCACGTACTGGCTCATGACCTCCTTGACGGGCAGCACGCGCGGACGGCCGTCCACGATGGCCAGCATGATGACGCCGAAGCTGGTCTCCATCTGCGTGTGCTTGTAGAGCTGGTTGAGCACGACCTGGGCGTTGCCGTCGCGCTTGATCTCTATGACCACCCGCATGCCGCGCCGGTCCGACTCGTCGCGGATGTCGGAGATGTCGGTGATCTTCTTGTCCTTGACCAGCTCGGCTATGTTCTCTATCAGGGCGGACTTGTTCACCTGGTAGGGGATCTCGGTTATTATTATCGCCTCGCGGTTGCCCTTGATCTCCTCTATCTCGGTGCGGGCCTGTATCTTGACCGAGCCGCGGCCGGTCTCGAAGTAATCCTTGATGCCCTTGCGGCCGCGGATGATGCCGCCGGTCGGGAAATCGGGGCCCTTGAGGACCTTCATCAGCTCCTTCGAGTCGATGTCCGGGTTCTCTATGACGGCGATGGTGGCGTCGCAGACCTCGCCGAGGTTATGGGTGGGGATATTGGTGGCCATGCCGACCGCTATGCCCGAGGAGCCGTTGACCAGCAGGTTCGGGAGCTTGGCGGGCAGCACGCTGGGCTCGGTCATCGAGCCGTCGTAGTTGGGCACCCACTTGACCGTCTCCTTCTCTATGTCCGCCAGCAGCTCGCCGGCTATGCCCGAGAGGCGGGCCTCGGTGTAACGCATGGCCGCGGCCGGGTCGCCGTCGACGGAGCCGAAGTTGCCCTGCCCGTCCACCAGGGGGTAGCGCAGGGAGAAGTTCTGCGCCATGCGCACCAGGGTGTCGTAGATGGCGGAGTCGCCGTGCGGGTGATATTTGCCCATCACGTCGCCGACTATGCGGGCGCTCTTCTTGAAGGGCTTGTTGTGCTGCAGGCCCATGTCGTCCATCGTGTAGAGCACGCGGCGGTGCACGGGCTTGAGGCCGTCGCGCACGTCGGGCAGCGCGCGGCCCACGATGACGCTCATCGAGTAGTCTATGTAGGACGCCTTCATCTCCTCGCTGATATCGCGGTCCACGATATTGGCGAAGATGTTGTCCACCGGCTGGTTCTTGTCGTTCTTGTTCGCTGTCATTTTAAAGCCGTCTCCTTAAAGAATTATCCTCAGATGTCCAGGTTCCTGGCGGCCAGCGCGTTCTGCTCGATGAACACGCGGCGCGGCTCCACCTTGTCTCCCATGAGGGTGGTGAACATCTTCTCGGCCTCGGCCGGGTCCTCCAGCGAGACCTTGAGGAGCTTGCGCTTGTAGGGGTCCATGGTGGTCTCCCAGAGCTGCTCCGGGTTCATTTCACCGAGACCCTTATACCGCTGTATGTGCGCGCCGGCCGACCCTATTTTCATGGCCGCGTCCAGCAGGCCCTTGAGGTCCCTGGCGCCCGTGATGGCCTTCTCCGTGGCGATCTCGAACATGTCGGCGGGTTTTTTGGTCTCGTCGGCCTGGAAATCGGCCACGGTCCACCCCAGCGGCTTGAGCTTCGCCGAGATATTGTTAAGCCGGGTGAATTCGCCCAGCGGCTGGAATTCGGGCCCAAGGTCCTCGTCGTCCATCTCTCCCTCGGCGAGGCCCTCCTTGGCGAGGTCGGCCTTATGCTTGGCGATATACTCGTTCTCGTAGTTGAGCCACTCGTTCTCGGTGAAGAAATAACGGTAGGTCTCGGGGCCGGTCTCTATCCGGTAGAGCGGCACCCTCCCCTCCGCCTGGAAGTTGAGATAATCCTTCAGCGAGAGGTTCTTGAGTTCCAGCTTGCGGCCGATATTGTCGATGGACACCACCAGGTCCAGCAGTTCCGCCAGCTCCCCGGTCTCGATCTTCTTTCCCTTCGCTTTCACGGTTATGCCGCTGACCGCCTCCTTCATCTGCCACTTCTGCAGCTTCTCCTCGTTCTCGAAGTAGGCCTCGAACTTGCCCTTCTTCACCTTGTAGAGGGGAGGCTGGGCGATGTAGACGTGCCCCTGGTCCACCAGCTGGCGCATCTGCCGGTAGAAGAAGGTGAGCAGCAGCGTGCGGATGTGCTGGCCGTCCACGTCTGCGTCGGCCATGATGATGATCTTGTGATAGCGCAGCTTCTCCAGGTTGAAGCCGTCCTCTCCCTCGCCGATGCCGGTGCCGATGGCGCTGATAAGGGTGCGCACCGCGTCGGAGGAGATGATCTTCACCAGCTGGGCCTTCTCCACGTTGAGTATCTTGCCGCGTATGGGCAGGATGGCCTGGAACACGCGGTCGCGGCCCTGCTTGGCCGAGCCGCCGGCCGAGTCTCCCTCCACGATGAACAGCTCCGACTTCTTGGGGTCGCGCTCCTGGCAGTCGGCCAGCTTGCCGGGCAGGCCGGAGTCGGTGAGCGAGCCCTTGCGGCGCGCGAGCTCCTTGGCGCGGCGGGCGGCCTCGCGGGCCTCGGCGGCGCCCAGGCCCTTCTGGCAGATGGCCTTGGCCACGGAGGGATGCTCCTCGAAGAAAACGCTCAGGGCTTCCCCCGTCAGGGTCTTTACGATCCCCTCGACCTCGCCGTTGCCCAGCTTGGTCTTGGTCTGACCCTCGAACTGGGGATGGGGTATCTTGACCGAGATCACGACGGTCAGCCCCTCGCGGCAGTCGTCGCCGGTAACGTTGAAGTTCTTGTCCTTGAGCAGGTCGTATTTTTTTATGTAGTCGTTTATGACCCGGGTAAGGGACGAACGGAAGCCGGACACGTGAGTTCCGCCCTCTATCGTCTTGATGTTGTTCACGAACGAGAAAATGGTCTCGGAGTAGTCGCTGTTGTACTGTATAGCGAGGTCGAGCATCACGTCCCCCTCGGACTTGGAGACGAAGATGGGGTCCGCGTTGATGACCTGCTTGTTGGTGTTAAGGAACTTGACGAACTGCTTGATGCCTCCCTCGAAGAAGAAGGTGTGCTTCTTGCCCTCCTCGCGCTCGTCTATTATGGTTATGCGCGCGCCGGGATTGAGGAAGGCCAGTTCGCGCAGGCGGTTGGAAATGACGTCGAAGGAGAAGACCGCGTCGCCGAAGATCTCGACGTCGGGCCTGAACACGACCGTGGTGCCGTGGTCCTGGGTGGTGCCGACGGACTTCACCTCGTACTGCGGCTTGCCGCGGCGGTATTCCTGCTTCCAGACCTTGCCTTCGCGGTGGACCGTGACCTCGAGCCACTCCGAGAGGGCGTTGACGCAGCTGACGCCCACGCCATGCAGGCCGCCGGAGACCTTGTAGGCGCCGGCGTCGAACTTGCCGCCGGCGTGAAGGACGGTCAGGACCACCTCGAGCGCGGACTTCCCCTTGAGCTTGGGGTCCT
This sequence comes from Elusimicrobiales bacterium, assembly GCA_031082205.1. Lineage (GTDB taxonomy): Bacteria > Elusimicrobiota > Elusimicrobia > Elusimicrobiales > UBA9959 > UBA2231. Next base: position 45,664 of record JAVHLJ010000015.1, on the reverse strand, counting down.
TGACCTCCTTCATCGGGTCCACGGGGATGCCGCGGCCGTTGTCGGAGACCGAGCAGACATTGTCGTCCTTGATGACGACCTCTATCTTGTTGCAGCCGCCGGCCAGGATCTCGTCGATGGAGTTATCGACGACTTCGTAGACCAGGTGGTGAAGGCCCTGCACGCCGGTCGAACCGATGTACATGGCGGGGCGCTTGCGCACCGCCTCGAGGCCCTCCATGACCTGTATCTTTGAGGAATCGTAGTTGGCCGACTTTGGCTTGGTCATCGCTGCGGTCTCCTTGGAAGACATTTAATCTCTCCTTTTCTTCGCTATCGGCCCGGCTCTCCCGTGACTTTTATGTCGCGCAGCCAGGCGCGGCTGAAATATTTGTTCAGGGCCCGGACCAGCGACCGGCCCCTGAGCCTGAGCTCGTTGGCCGCCGCCGCGGAGGAGGCCGATACAACCAGGCGGTCCCCCTCCACTCCCTCCAGCCTGCAATGGGCCCCCAGCGGCCCTATCTCGCGGTCCCAGACCGAGGACAGCAGCGGCAGCCTGTCCAGCGGGAAGCCGCGGAACGGGCGCTGGCCGCCGGAATGCCCTATCCGGCTCCAGTTCTGGCTTTTCCTGACCAGGAACACGCGGGCCGCCTTACTGCGCCCTGAGCGGCATCACTATGTAAAGGAAATCCTCGCCCTTCACCGGCTTTATGAGCGCCGGAGTGGAGGGGGCGTTGAATTCCATGAGGGCTTTGGCTTCCCCTATGTTCCGGAGCACGTCCATGACGAACTTTGGATTGAAGCTGACCTGCAGGTCCTTGCCCTTGTAATCGACGTCGGTCTCGTCCTCGAAATCCATGGTCTGGGACGAGGAGTTCACCACGAGGACACCCTTCTTGAAAGTGTACTTGACCGCGCCGCTGCGCTCGTTGGAGCAGAGGGAGGCTCGCTTGGTTATGGCCAGCAGCCTGGCGGTGTCTATCTCGACGGAGGTCTCGCGCGTCTTGGGAATGATCTGCTCGTAGGCCGGGAAATTCCCCTCTATCAGCCTGGAGACGAACACCGTCTTCGCGAGGCGGAAGCCTATCTGGTTGGAGGACAGCCCCACGGTCAGTTCCTCCTTGTCGCCGAGGTCCGCGGACCTGATGAACTTGACCAGTTCCCCGAGTATCTTGGACGGCACTATGACCTTGAAGTCCTTCTTCGCCTTGACGGCCTGGCTGGTCGCGACCGCGAGCCGGCGGCCGTCCGTGGCGACCACGGAGAACACGCCCTTCTCGTATTTCCAGAGCAGGCCGTTGAGGAAGTGCCGCTCGTCCTCGGTGGAGGCCGAGAAGACGGTCCGGGAGACCATGTCCGCGATGAGCGAGGCCGGCGCCTTGAACGAATTGCTCTCGTCCAGGTCGGGGATTACGGGGTAGTCGGCCTTGGGGGCGCCGCTTATCTTGAACCTCGTCTTCCCGGACAGGATGGACACCTTGTTCCCGTCGTCCACGTTGACGTTCACGTCCGCGTCGGGGCCGAGGTTCTGTATTATCTCGAGGAACTTCTTTATCGGGACGGTTATGCTGCCGTCCCCCTTGACCTCCACGTTTATGTGGTGCTTTATGGCCATCTCGAGGTCGGTGAAAACGACCTTGAGCCCCTGGTCCTCGGTCTCCATAAGGAAGTTCTGGAGTATGGGCAGGGTCCCGGTCTTGGCCGATACACCCGCCTGTATGGTCTGTATTCCCCTGATGAGGTTCTCGCGATTACTGTTTATTTTCATCATCATCACCCTCTATATATAGCCTGTTAATCCTGTTAAAACTGTTGAAACCCCCGGGGGAGGTTCTCCACACCCCGCCAAAACCGGCTGACAATACTAACAAAAGCCGCCCTTATCCACAGGTTTCACTTGTTGCTGACAGATTTTATCTTGGTTATCAAGGTGTTCACCAGCTCGTTGATGAAAGGGTCGGTGTGCACCATGTTCTGTATCTTGTTGCGCGCGTAGATGACCGTGGTGTGGTCCTTGCCGAAGGCGTCCCCCACGTTGGTGGTGGACATCTCCGTCAGTTCGCAGGCCAGGTACATCGCCAGCTGCCTGGGCAGCACCACGGCGTCGCGGCGGCCCTTGGAGCGCAGGTCCTTGGTGTCCAGCTGGTACTTCTCCGCCACCACGCTGATTATGGTCTCTATGCTGATCTTGTCCCCGTCGTCCTGGTTTATGCCCATGTGGTCCGTGATTATGCCGCGGACGACGTCTATGGTGGGCTGCAGCCGCATGTTGACGCAGTAGTTGCCGACCGTCAGCAGGCAGCCGTCGAGCTCCCTGATGCTGGTCTTGACGTTCTCGCCGATGAAATTTATGACGTCGTCCGGGATCTCGAACTTGTACTGGTCGCGCTTCTCGCGCAGGATGGCGATGCGGGTCTCCAGGTCCGGCTGCTTCATGTCGGCTATGGTGCCGGAGAGGAAGCGGGAGACCAGGCGCTGGGCCAGCGAGAGCTCGCGGGGCGGCCGGTCGGAGGTGACGACTATCTGCTTCTTGGACTCGAAGAGGGCGTTGAAGGTGTAGAAGAACTCCTCCTCGCTGCGCTCCTTGCCCATCAGGAACTGTATATCGTCGAGCAGCAGGCAGTCGAGCTTGCGGTACTTGTTGCGGAATAGTTCCGCGGAGTTGCTCTTGTTCTGTATGGTGTCGATATACTCGTTGACGAAATTTTCGCTGGGGGTATAGATGACCTTGGCCGAAGGGTTCAGCCTCAGCATCTCGTTGGCTATGGCGTGCATCAGGTGCGTCTTTCCCAGGCCGGGCGGGCTGTAGATGAAGAAGGGGTTGGAAAGGTGCCCCGGCTTCTCCGCTACCGCCTTGGCCGAATTATAGGCCCAGCGGTTAGAAGGCCCCACTATGAAGGTGTCGAACGTGTAGTGGGGGTTGAAATTGGAGTGCGCGAATATCTGCGGTTTCGGGGCCGGCGCCGCCGGTTCGGGCTGCGGGGAGGGCCGGGGCTCCCTCGGGGCCAGAGAGAGCGAATAATCTATCTTGTATTCCTTTCCCAGGAGTTCCGAGAGCGCGCGGATGATCACTTCCTCGTATCGCTTCTTTATCGTTTCAAAGATGAGCGGGTCCGGCACTTCCAGCTTGACCGTGTCTCCCTCGATCACGAGAAGAGTGACCGGCCTCATCCATAGGTCGAAAGGGTCTTTGCCTATTTCCTGCTCTATCTTGACGCAGGCGTTCTGCCAGATCTCTTTGCTGTTTATTGAGTTATCCACAACTTATCCACAAGTGTTAATATAGCGGCCCTTTGATGAAAAAACACATATAAAACAAGGGTTTTATTTGTTAATTAAGCTTTCAGGCCTTGACTTAGCAAGGGTGATTTTCAAAACCGGAAAAATCAGACTTTCTTGCCTTTTAAAAGACGCCAGACCTAAGGAAAATATTACTTTAAATATATATAGTGTGTCAATAAGAGGCCGAAAATCAGGCAGACGCTTTTAAAAGGCCGTCTTAAAGCCCCTCAAAAGCGGCTCAGGGGGTTTTAACCCGCTTTTACCCCCACTTTAACCTTTTTGAAGCGGGCGGGGCTGGAGCCGTGGCACATCGCGGCGGTCTGCGGCGGCTGGCCCTTGCCGCAGTTGGCCACCCCCCATAGTCGCCATTCCTCCGGGCCGCAGATGGCGTCGCAGGAACCCCAGAAAGCCGGGGTGATACCCTGGTAAGTGGGATTGCGCACCATCTTTTTTATCTTCCCGTTCTCCACCAGCCAGCCGATCTCGCAGCCGAACTGGAAGTTCAGACGCCGCTGGTCTATGCTCCAGGACTTGTTGTTCTCCATTATGACGCCGCGCCTGGTGTCGCGGACCAGGTCGTCCAGCGAGCCCGCGGAGCCGGGCATGAGACTGAGATTGCAGATGCGGGTTATGGGGATATTGGCGAAGCCGTCGGCCCGGCAGGAGCCCTGGGAGCGGTTCAGTCCTATGCGCGGCGCGAACTCCCGGTTGGTCATGTAGCCCGAGAGCACCCCGTCCTTCACTATGTGCCAGCGCTGGGCCTTCACGGCGTCGTCGTCGTATCCGGCCGTCGCGAGACCGCCGGGCAGCGTGGCGTCGGCGACCAGGTTCACGATGGGGGAGCCGTAGCGGAACTTCCCGAGCTTTTCGGTCGTGGCGAAGCTGGAGCCCGCGTAGGATTCCTCGTAACCCAGCACGCGGTCGAGCTCGCTGGCGTGGCCGACCGACTCGTGTATCTGCAGGGCCATCTGGTTGCCGTAGGTGATGAGGTCCATCTCTCCGGAGGGGCAGTCGGGGGCCTTGAGCAGAGCGACGGCCTCGGCGGCGGTCTTCTCCGCGTGGCCGGGCAGGTCGAGCTGGTCGATGAGCTCGTAACCCATGGCCAGCGTCTGCCCGCCGTGCGAGCAGGGCCAGCCGCGCTCCTGCACCTGCGCTCCCTCGACGGCCGTGGCGCGGCAGTCCGCGCCGCTGGAGAGCAGGACCTGCTCTATGCGGGAGCCTTCGGTGGTGGCGTGCCACTGATGTTCGCGGACGAAGCGCATGGAGGCCGTGGCGGACTTGATCCTGCGGTCGCGGCGCATGAGACGGTCGGCTTCGAAAAGGGTGCGGAACTTCGCGTCTATGGGTATGGAGAAGGGGTCCTTCATGAAAGGCGTCTGCCAGAAATCCCGGTAGGCGGGCTCGGGGGCCAGCCGGACCCTGCGTTCCATCAGGGCGGCGCTGGCCCGCGCTATTTCCACGGCCAGCAGCGACACGCGCCGGATCTCGGAGCGCGTCAGCAGGCCGCTTGAGGCGAAGCCCCAGGCCCCGCCGAGCAGCACCCGTACGCCGAAGCCGAGGGTCTCCGAATCGTCCACGCTCCCGGTCTCGCCGTTGCGGACCCCCAGCGCCTGGGTCCTGGTCCGGACCACCCGGATGTCGCCGAAATCCGCCCGGCGGGAGGAGAGTACGTCGATGGCTTCTTCGCAGAGTTCGAACATTTTTTTCTCCTCAGAACCCGGTTGACGACGAGAAATTAAAATCCCTTATCTTCATGGCCGGCACGCACATCCTGCCCCAGCCGTAGACGACCTCGCGCTCGCGCGAGAGGGCCTCCACGCGGCCGAGGGCCTCCACGACGCTCTGGGTAAAGCGCAGGTTCTTCAGGGCCTTCGTCACGCGCCCGTTCTCGACCAGGAAGGTCCCGTTGCGCGTCATGCCGGTCATCTCCACCGGCTTCGGCCTGAGCAGGTTCGTGTAGTGGAAGGCCGTCACGAGTATGCCTCTCTTCGTGGAGCGTATCATCTCCCCGAGGGAGGAATCGCCCGCCGCCATCTCCAGGTTCTGCGGCAGGGGGCCGTAGGGGTTGGGCTGCGGCAGCGCGTGTCCCGTCGGCCGCGCCCCGGCCTCGGCCGCGGTGCGGCGGTCGTGCACCACCGCGCGCGCGACGCCCTTTTCTATGAGGACGACTTTTTCCCGGGGCATGCCCTCGAAATCGAAGGGCGCGCCGGCGGCTGGCCCCGTCAGGGCGTCGTCCGTTATCGTTATGGAGGGATGCATGAGTCTCCTGCCCAGGGCGCCGGAGGCGAAGCTGCGCCCGTCGAGCCAGGCCCTGCCGCCCAGGCCGCTGTAGCCAAGGAAGAGGAGGAGGTCGGCGGCGGCGGCCGGCTCCAGGATCACGGTGTATTTGCCGGGAGGGACGGCCGCGGGCCGCGCCGAAGCCGCGGCCTTCTCCATGGCGCGCGCGTTGACCCCGGCGTAATCTATCTTCGCGGCGTCGGGCGAGTACTGTTCGGCCCAGCCGTAGCCTTCGCCCTTGCGCACGGTCACGCTGTAGAGCGCGCAGGTTTCGCGGTGCGAGGCGAATACCCCGGAATTATTGGCCACGGTGAGGCGGCTGGCGCCGTTCTCCACCGTGCCGTAGCACTTCATCCCTTTCGGGCGGCAGAGGCGGGCGAGGTCCGCGGCCTTCGCCGCGCGGAAAGAAGGCTCCAGCGCGGCGGTGGACGGGACATAGAGCCCGGGCGCGGGGGAGGGCAGGGGTTTGGGCGCCGGCGGGGGAAGGAGCCCTTTTTCCTTTTTCTGCAGCTTCAGTGCGGCCAGGGCCCGGGCCACGGCGTCCGCCAGCGCGGCCCCGCCGGTCTGATTGAGGGAGACGCGGAAGACCCTGCCCTTGTCGGTCAGCTTTATCGAGACTGAAACGGAGGTCTCGGCCACGTTCTGCGAGATTACATTGTCGGCGAAACGGGTCAGCGCCGAATCCGAGGAACTTATCGTGACCTCGGCGCGCACGCGGCCCGCCAGACGGAATATTTCCGCGCAAGTCTTCCTGTGTTCTTTCATTTTTCCTCCGGGGGAACCGGTTCGGGAGACGTCGCCGCCCGGGCTGCGCGGCGGGCGTCAGAGGGAGCTGTTTTCCGCCTGGCCTTCGGCCGGCGCGCCGTTGTTATGGCGCCGCCCGCGCCCGTGCTTCTTCTCCCCGCTGGAGTGAGGTTCCGGCGCCTTCGCCGGGGGCTCCTTGAAAAGGGAGGGGGAGTTGTCCTTGGAATCTATCCACTTGCGAAGGGTCTCTTCGTCCCTTACCGAGTAGGTGTCGGGCAGGGAGTGGACCGTCAGCTTGAGGCGGCGAGCCCTTTCGGCGATGTCCTCGGCCGTCCTGCCGGAAGAGAAAGAGATCTCCTCAAGGACGCGCAGATTCTCCTGCGTGAGGCCGAGGAGGTGGAAGGAACCGTCCTGCACCGCGCCGAGGGAGACCGTCCTGTCGTCCGTCTTCGCCAGGGCCTGGTCTATCCACTCCTGCTTTACGGCGGGGCAGAGATGGTTGATCATCACGGCCTTTTTGGCGCCGGTGAAGAAGGCCAGCGCGAAGGCGGCCCGGACCCGGTCGTCGTAGCTTTTTCCCTTGGCCTCCAGAAAGCCGGGGTCCTCGGGGTCCAGCCACGTGAGGTCCGGGTGCTTGGGGCTTTTCTCGTAGGAAAGGATGAGTATCGCCTCGCCGTAGGATTTGGCCGACCGGTAGGACTCGTGCATCAGGTCGAGGTTTATGTGCACGGCCCGTTCGGGGCCGAAAACCTTCTTAAGCTCCTGCCCGGTCTTCTCCGGCACGGGAGCGTCCACCAGCAGTATCAGCGCGTTGTCTCTTTTGTCGGCCATATTTTCACCGGAGGCCCGGTAAATTATATTATAGCACTTGTGAAGCGCCCACGGAAAAAGACCGTCGTCGTGTACGGCGGGACTTTCGATCCTCCCCACTCGGGACACATGATGCTCCTGGCCGCCGCCGCTCGCCAGCTGCGGCCGCACAGGACGCTGCTGCTGCCCGCCCTCCGTTCCCCGCTCAAGGAGGAGCCGGCCGAAAGTTTCTCCGACCGGGCGGACATGCTTCGGGCCTGCGCCGCCGACGCCCGCGTCCCGGCCGGGATAAGCCTTTTCGAAAAACGCCGCGGCGTGACGACCTACACCTGGCAGGCCCTTCTCCACTTCCGGGGCCTGTATCCGGCCGCGGAGATATATTTCCTGATGGGCTCCGACTGCCTTCCCGGTTTCGGACGCTGGCGCCGCCCCGACAGCATCCTTTCCTCGGCCCGCCTGCTCGTAGGCAGGAGGAAAGGGTTCCCCGCGGGCCCGGCCGGCGGATATCCCGCCGTTTTCCTGAAAGGCGTCTTCCCGGAAGTTTCGTCCACCGGGCTGCGCGCCGCTCTTTACCGCGGCGACGTTCCCCGCGAGGTGCCGCCGGCGGCTGCCAGGATAATAAAGGAACGGGGTCTTTACCTGGGCCGTCTCAGGGAGAGGGTCCTCTCGCGGCTGGGTCCCGGGCGCGCGGCTCACACGCTGGCCTGCGCCAGGCTGGCCTGCGACATCGCCGCGTCACGCGGCTCCGACGCGCGCGCCGCCGCGGTCGCGGCGCTTGTACACGATTATGCCAAGGAACTGGACCCCCGGCGGCTGGAAAAAATCTGCCGTTCGGCCGGCCTGGGCGTACCGTCCCTGGAAGAGACCGTCCGCCGGGCCCCGCAACTGCTGCATTCCTGGGTCTCCGCCCACCTGGCGCGCGCGGAGCTCGGCGTGGAAGACCCCCGCGTGCTGCGGGCGGCCGCCAGGCATACGCTGGGCCATCCGTCAATGAGCGAACTGGACAAGACTATCTTCGTGGCCGACCTGGCGGCCCCGGACAGGACCTTTCCCGGCGCGGCGCGCCTGCGGAGGCTCGCCCTGCGCGACCTGGACGCCGCGGCGGCCCTCGGAGCCAGGATGAAGACGGAATGGCTGCGCCGTTCCGGCAGGTGGATACACCCCCTCGGACTCGAGACATGCCTGAAACTCAATTCCTGAAAGGATCCCCGGACCGGACATCCCGGCAATGGCCCGCCCGCGCGGCGCTGGCGGTATTCCTCGCCGCGGCCGGATGGGCCGCCGTTCTTCACAGCCGCTCTCCTTTCGCTTCGGCCGTATCCTCCGGCCGCCCCTTCGCCTTCGCGCTGGCCGACCGGGAATTCCCGGGCGTCGCCGTCTACGACCCCTCCTCCCGCACGCTGGAGATCTCCCACCTGCCCCGCCGTTCGGCCGGAAGCCGCCGGGCCGACGCCTCCGCCGCGGCGGCCTCGATAGAGGCTTTTTACGCGGAGGCCGGAGGCGAACCCCCGCTCAGCGGTTTCTACGCGGACATTTCCCCGGCGCGGCTGGAAGCCCTGCTGCGGGACCTCTCCGCCTGGAGGACCTCTCCCCGGGTCCTCGCCGGGGCGCTCCGCGAAACGGGAGTGCGCGCGAATTTCGGGCCTTACTGCGCGGCCGCGCTGGCCTTCGAGGCTCTCTCGCTCGGCCCCTCGAGGCTGGTGATATCCCAGGCCGGAGCCCGGGCGAACGACGATCTCCGGCAGCCAGGCCACGGGAACGCGGTCACCGTCCAGGTCCTCAACGCCTCCGGCCGCCGCGGCGCCGCCGACGAGGTCACCCGGCACCTCCGTTCCCGGGGCTTCGACGTCATAGATTTCGGCAATTATGTTTCTGTCCAGCCGCGGACAAAAATTGTAAACTGTTCGGGCGGTATAGAGGGGGCGCGGCGGGTGCGCGAGATGCTCGGCCTGGGCGGCCTTGAGATATACTCGAAACCCGAGAAGAACCCGGTAGCCGGCGTCAGGGTGATAATAGGGCTGGACTTCGATCCCGCGACGCTTAAATAAGGAAGGCCCCGGGACGAGCGGGAGGTTCAATATGTCCGACATGGTGACGATACTCAAGACGGCCGTTTCGGCCGGGGCGAGCGACATCCACATCTGCGTGGGCAAACCGCCGATGATGCGCCTCAACGGCCAGGTGGTGCCGGTCTCGGAGGCGATGCCCCCCCTGACGGCCGAGCAGACCAAGACGCTGGTCTATTCCGCGCTCTACGACGAGCAGCGGGGCAAGTTCGAGGAGCACTGGGAGCTCGACTGCTCTTTCGCCGTCACCGGAGTTTCCCGTTTCCGCCTCAACGTGCTGATGGCCCGCAACGGCGTGGAAGCCGTCATGCGCGTCATCCCGTCGAAGATCCCCACACCCGAACAGCTCGGCCTGAGCCCGGCCATAATCGGGCTGGCCAACATCCCGCGCGGCCTGGTCCTCGTCACCGGCCCGACGGGTTCGGGCAAGTCCACCACGCTGGCCGCGATGCTGGAGCTCATCAACCAGAAGCGCAAGGGCCACATGCTCACCATCGAGGACCCGATAGAGTTCACCTACGAGGCCAAGAGCTGCATCATACGCCAGCGCGAGATCGGCCAGCATACGCGCTCGTTCAACAACGCGCTGCGCGGCGCCCTGCGCCAGGACCCCAACGTCATCCTGGTCGGCGAAATGCGCGACCTGGAGACTATACAGCTGACCATCACGGCCGCCGAGACCGGCCACCTCACCTTCGCCACGCTGCACACCCAGGACGCTCCCTCCACGGTGGACCGCATCATCGACGTTTTCCCCCCGCACCAGCAGACGCAGGTCCGCGTTCAGCTGGCCGCGGGCCTTCAGGGAGTGGTCGCCCAGATACTCCTGCCGCGCAAGGACGGCCGCGGGCGCGCCGCCGCGCGCGAGGTCATGATAATGACGCCGGCCATCTCCAACCTCATCCGCGAGGGAAAGACGCACATGATCTACAGCGCCATAGAGACCGGCGCCAAGTTCGGCATGATCCCCATGGACCGCTCGCTGGCGATGCTGGTGCAGCAGGGCATAGTGGCCTACGACGTGGCCGAGGCCAAGTCCCGGGACAGGGAGATGTTCAAGAAGATGTGCGCCCAGGGCGCCGGCGCGGCCGCGGGAGGCGCCATATGAGCGGCGCGGGAGACCTGAGGTCCGTTCCCATCTTCCGCAACTTCTCGGACGAGATGCTGGCACAGTTCTCGGAGGCCTTCAAGCAGTCCTTCTACAAGAAGGACGAGGTCATCTTCAGGGAGCGCAGCGAGGGCGACACCCTGTTCATCATCGTCTCGGGCTCGGTCGCCATCGAGAAAAAGCTCGACGACGAAGGCAAGGCCTTCAAAACGCTGGCGATCCTGAGCGCAGGGGAGTTCTTCGGGGAGATGGCCGTGCTCGAGGGGCAGACGCGCTTCGCCCAGGCCCGCGCCGAGAGCGATTCCGTGCTCTACGAGGTGCGCCGCGCCGAATTCTTCAGTTTCATAAGGACGCATCCCGGGAACGGCATTTCGATCTTCACGGAGATAATGAAGTCCGTGCTGCGCCGCCTGCAGCACACCTCCAGCGAACTGACCATGCTCTTCGACATGAGCAAGCTGGTCCTGCGCGAATACCGCTCCCCGAAGGAGTTCCTGGCGGAGGTCCTCGACGAGGTGTACACCCATTTCGAGGGCAGCTGGAACATCAGCGTCTTCGCTTACAACCAGTTCAACGAGGAATTCGACGAGGCCGGCACCCGTTCGACCTTCGAAGAATCCCCGGAGAAGGCGGCGGCGCCGCCGCCGGCGGAGAGCGGCTGGACCGCGCCCAACGCCTACGTCGTTGTCTTCCGGGGCCGCAAGGGGCCGCTGGGTTACATGCGCTTCGCGCGGTCAGCGGATTTTACGGATACGGAGAAGAACGCCCTGTCCACCATATTCGGGACGCTCTCGTCCATAATCTCCTCCGCGGTGGAGAACATAGAGCACCAGGCCGAGGCGGCGCTCATGCGCAAGCTCAAGGAGCAGAAGAACACCATATGAACGACAACAGGCTTAAATTCAGGAAACTGGCGGCGGCCGCCGCCAGGCTGGCCGACTCCAAGAAGGCCTCCGACATAAGGATATACGACATAGCCGACAAGTCCGACGCGGCCTATTTCGCGCTGATAGCGACGGTCGAATCGCAGCCGCAGATGAGGGCGGTGGAGGACGAGGTCTCGGTCGGGCTCAAGCGCGCCGAGGGAGTCCACGCCCTGCACCGCGACGGCCTGCTGAGCCGCACCTGGAAGGTGATGGATTACGGCGGCCTGGTGGTACACGTCTTCGAGCCGTCCGCCCGGGCTTTCTACGCGCTGGACAAACTTTACGACGGCTGCGGCCAGGTGGACTGGGAGGCGAAGCCCGCCCGAAGACCGGCGGCGAAAAAAGCGCCCGCGAAAAAAGCCCAGGCCAAAAAGGCCGCCCCCCGGAAAAAGTAGCATGAGCCTCCGGGACATCGAGAGCTCCCTCCGGGAGGCGGCGGCCTCCGCGTTCCATATCCCCCGCGAACAGGCGGACGCGCTCTCCGCTTCCGTGCCGCCCCCTCACGTGGACGCCGATATTTCGCTCGCCTGGCCGGTATCGGCCGCCAGGTCCCTGCGCAAGGCCCCGCTGAAGATAGCCGAGGAGCTTAAAGCCGCCGTCCCAGCCGAATTCCAGGCCGAGGTCGCCGCTCCCGGGTTCGTGAACCTGCGTCTTTCCGACGCGCGCCTCCTCGGGGAGCTGAAGGGGATCCTGGACGATCCCGCCCGCTTCCACCGGCCCGAATACGCCGCCGAACATATCAACCTCGAATTCGTCTCGGCCAATCCCACGGGGCCGCTGCACCTGGCCTCGGGCCGCGGCGCCACGCTGGGCGACAGCCTGGCCCGCGTCTTCCGCGCCCTGGGAGCGGAAGTTTCCGAGGAGTTCTACGTCAACGACAGGGGCCGCCAGGTCGAGATGCTCGGCCTTTCGCTCAAGGCCCGCTTCGAGGGCAAGGAGCCCCCGGAGGACGGCTACCACGGCGATTATCTAAAATCCCTGGCCGCCGGCCTGCCGAAGGAGGCCTCGTCCTGGGCCGCCTGTAGATTCTCGGAATACGCCGTAACGGAGATGCTCAAGCTCCACAGGGCCGACATGGCCGCTTTCCGCGTGGAGTTCGACCGCTGGTTCCTCGAGTCGGAGCTGCACGCGGCCGCGGCGCCGGCGAAGGCGCTGGCCGAACTGCGCCGGCGCGGCATGGCCTACGACAAGGAGGGCGCCGTCTGGTTCGGCGCCGCCTCGGAGCTGGAATCAGACGACAAGGACCGCGTGCTGGTCAAATCCGGCGGCGCCAACACCTATTTCCTCAACGACATCGCCTACCACCTCGACAAGCTCTCGCGCGGCTTCACCCGCATTATCGACGTCTGGGGCGCCGACCATCACGGCTACGTGCCGCGCATGGAGGCCGCCGTCGGCGCGCTGGCCGGGGCCGGCGACAGGTTCAAGGTCGTCATACACCAGCAGGTCGCTCTCAAGCGCGGCGAGGAGACGGTCAAGATGTCCAAGCGCTCCGGCGAGTTCATCTCGCTCAAGGAGCTGGTGGACGAGGTCGGCGCCGACGCCTGCCGCTTCTTCTTCGCCTCGCGCGGTCCCAACACCCACCTGACCTTCGACGTGGACCTGGCCAAGAAGCAGTCCAACGAGAACCCGGTCTTCTACGTGCAGTACGTGCACGCCCGGATCAGCTCCATCTTCGCCAACGCGGCGGAGAAAGGCGTCGATCCGGCCGCCGCCTTCGATCCCGCGGCCGTGAAGTTCAACCCCGAGGAGCGGGCGCTGGCCATGAAGCTGCTGTGGCTGGAAAAGGTCCTCTCCGACTGCGCGAGGGATTATTCGCCGCATCACCTGACCACCTACCTGGTGGAACTGGCCGCCCTGTTCCACTCCTTCTACGACAAGCACAAGGTCCTGGACCCGGCGGCCCCGCAGGTCGCGGCTTTCCGGATCTTCCTGCTCAGGGCCGTGCGCAAGGTCATAGCCGACGCGCTGGGCCTGCTCGGCGTCTCCGCCCCGGAGCGGATGTAGCCCCCCCGCCCGGCGCCGCCGAAAAAAAGAAGCCGCCCTTGCGGGGCGGCTTCTCTTTTTTTGCCTCGGAGAAAGTTCAGGGCAGGTCGAAGATCCTGTATTCGCCGGGCCGCAGGCCGCCGGCGGAGACTCCGGGCGCGGAGAACGAAGTGTATGAACGGGAGATGTTCCCCGCCACGGCTTTGGACCGCCCGGGATAGGTCTTCGAGCGCATGACATAGCCCGTCCAGGCCTGGCCCTGAGGCGCCCAGAGCGGCTCTATCGCGTAGTCTCCGAGTTCCGCCCGAACCGAGGCGGCCAGCGCCAGCACCTCCGAGTAAGTCCGCCGCACTTCCGGCTTGCCGCCCTGCCAGTCTATGGAGCAGGGCACGCTGAAAGGCAGAGGCTTGTGCTCGGCGGGCACGGAGGCGTCGTAGCCTATCTCGGCGCCGTTGTACATCAGCGTCGAACCGGGATAGAGGAAGGTCAGCGCCAGGGCGGCGGGCAGCCGCTCGCCGTAGACGCGCTCGGGGGCGGGTTCGTCGTGGTTGCCGGTGAAGGCCACGGCCCCGGCGCCGCCGGACTGCCAGGCCAGGAAGGCCAGGCGGTTCATCGAGCTGGCCAGCTCGTGGGGGCTGCCGTGCTCCATGGCCTGGTACCAGCCGGTCTGCCCTTCTTCGCGGCCCGTCTCGAACTTGCTGTATATCACGTCGAAGCCGCAGGCCGAGAGGTCCTCCTGGAAGGAGTAGGCCTCCGCCATGAAGGCGGCCGAAGGTTTGGCCGCCTTTACCGCCGCTATAAGGCCGCGGTAGAACTCGTCGCGCGGCATGGTCCGGCCCCAGGTGCGGCCGAAGACGTTGTTGAGGTCCAGGTGCGCCATGTCCACGCGGAAGCCGTCCACGTCGAACTTCGTCACCCAGCCCTTTACTATCTCCGTCATCCTGGCGCGCAGGCGGATATTGGAATAATCGACCTGGGCGGTGTCTATCCAGTCCGATACGCCGCCGCCGTACTCGAAGCCGCCGTGGTGTACGCACCAGCGCTCGCCGCGGTGCTGCTGCTCGAAGTGCTGGTTGGGGCAGGCGCCGGACGGCCGCCTGTGCCCTATGAAATAGGCCGGGTCCTCGAACAGGAGCTTCGCGTCCATCGAGGTATGGTTGACCACGAAGTCCACGATGACCCGCAGCCCCGCGGCGTGGGCGTCCCGCACGAAGCGGCGGAAATCCTCCTCGGTGCCGAGGTCGGGGTTTATCGTCGAGTGGTCGCTTATCGAATAAGGCGAGCCGCCGCCGGTGCCGGTCTGTCCGCGCACGCCTATCGGCAGTATGCCCATCGGCCAGACCGCGTCGAAGCCCATCCTTTTTATCGCCTCGAAGTCCGAGGGCCGGAAATCCCTGAAGAAACGGGTCCCGCCGGCCGCGGCCCCGGACTTCGCTCCCGCCTCGCGCCGCCCGGCCAGGTTGTAGGCGCGGGGGAACATCTGGTAGACCCGGGCCTTCTTCGACCAGAGGGCGGCGTCGTAGCGGCGAACGTTGTCCTGCAGGCCGGCGACGTAATAATCCAGCATCTCGTTTAGGCGGGCGTTCTTCTCGGCGGCGGACAGAGTCGAGCCGCCGAGTTCTTTGAGCGCCGAGCGCAGCTCGCCCGTCCAGGCCACCGGGGCCAGCAGGGCGTCGAGGTAGCTGAAATAGTCGGGGACGTGATGAAGGAAGGTCCCCGCGCCGAAGCGGCCCTCGAGTTCCTTCTTCGTCCACAGGAAGCCCTCCAGCCCCACTCCCTGGGCCTGGGCCGTCCAGCCCGCGGGATGGCGGAAGAGGAAGTGGCGCATCTCGGGGGTGGAGCCGTCCCAGGCGCCGGCGGAGAGCACCTGCTTCGTCTCCAGGAGGAATTCGGCCGCCGCCGAATTTTTTTCCGGAGGCCGAGGTATCTCTATGGCCGGCGCCGCGCCGCTGCCGTCGAACAGCGCCGCCGCCCGCGCGCGCAGCGCTTCCGGCTGCTCCGCCGTCAGCGCGGCCGGGAACAGCGCCGCCAGCAGCAGGGCGGGAAGCAGAGGGACGAGAAGTTTCTTTTTGGTCATTTATTTCTCCGGTTCTTTTTTTCGCCGGCCGCTCGCAGAGCTCGCGGCGGAACAACGAGCCTCCGGCTCCGCAGGTGCCGGGCGCTATGTCGCCCGGCCACCGACTGCGGGCAATCCCCGCAAGGCGAGGACAAGTGCCGCCCCGTTCCGGCGGACAGGGCCAGCAGGAAAAGCCAGTCGGACAGCCTGTTGAGCAGGACGGCCGGCTCTTTGGCTTTCAGTTCCCAGCATAATATCTCGCAGAGGCGCGCCCTGGCGCGCGCCAGGTGAAGGGTCGCTTCGACCGGGTTCTCCCCGGGCAGGACGAACCTGGCCGGAGGACGCGCCCGCCGCGAAAGGTCCGAGGATATCTTTTCGACGTCCGAGGCGAGTTCGCTCAGCGCGCCGCCGTTCTTCATGCCGGCGATGTTCGCCGCGGCCGCGGACAGGGCCGCCTGCGCCCGGGACAGGGCGGCCTTTTCGAAGCCGCCCGACTTCACCAGCCCCAGCAGGCAGGACAGCTCGTCAATAAGGGCGTTGGCCTTCACGCGCGGATCGGTCTTCGCTACGCGGCGCCCGGACAGCAGGGCCGTCATCCCTCCGTCCCCGGAGCCCTGCGCCGGCTTGAAAATCCTTTTGGTCCCCCCGCTTTTTTTAGCCATAGTGTCAAAGTATACCCCGGGCCGGGCCGGGATGGCAGTGTCCGGGGACCCAGGGCCGCGCCGGAAAAGGCCCCTTCCCCGGCCGGGACCAAAGGCCCGTCGCGGAGCTCGGAACTCGGAACAACGAGCCTCGGAACAGCGGCACTGCCGCCCCGGGTGCCGGAGGCTATGCCGACGGCCCGGCCCGTGCACCGACAGCGGCGATCCCCGCAAGGCGGGGACAAGTGCCGCCCTGATCCGGCCCAATTGCTATAATTTAGGCGAGGGTTGAAGGAGAAGACCATGAAAGACAAGGTTGCGAAGGTCATAGAGAAGATAAAGCCGATACTGGCGGCCGACGGCGGCTCCGTCGAGCTCATATCCGTGGACGAGAAGAAGGGCGTCGTGACCGTGCGCCTGACCGGAGCCTGCGGCTGCTGCCCCCACGCCGCCATGACGCTCAAGGGCGTAGTGGAGCGCATGGTTAGAGAAGAGGTCCCCGAGGTCAAGGAAGTCACGGTCGGCTGACCGCCAGCGGCGTCAGAGCGGGACGCCGTCAGCATGGCGCCCCGGCGCCTTTTACCGGCCGTACATGCCCCTGATAAACCTGCACACCCACTCCAGCTTCTCCGACGGCACGCTGCCGCCGGAGAAACTGGCGGCGGCGGCCGCCGCCGCGGGGGTGAAATATTTTTCCCTTACCGATCACGACAATACGGCCGGCTGGCGCGGCCTGGGTCCGCTGCTTTCCGCGCGCGGCCTGCGCTGGTGCCGCGGGGTGGAACTGAGCACCCGCCTTCACGACAGCCTGCATGTGCTGGGCTACGGCGTGGACCCGGACAGCCCGTCGCTGGCCTCCGCCCTTGAGGAGTTCAGGCGCAGGCGCCTTTCCCGCGTGGAAGAGATACTCGCCCTGCTTGGACCGCTGGGTTTTTCCGCGACGCTGGCCGACCTGGAAGCCGCCGGCCCGGCGCCGGCCGCCGGCGGAGCGCCCGCCGCCAGGACCTACGGCCGGCCTCACCTCGCGGACCTTATGGAAGAGCGGGGTTTCGTGAAGAATCGCAGGCACGCTTTCGAAAAATACATAGGTTACGGCTGCCCCGCCTATGTCCCGCCCCGCGGGCCGGACATGGAGGAATCAATAAAGGCGATAAAGGCCGCCGGCGGCGCCGCCGTGATCGCCCATCCCGGCGTGGTAGAGAAAGTGCTGGACCTGGGCGCCTGGAAGGACATGGGGCTCGACGGCATAGAGGCTTTCTATCCCTGCCACACCGTGCGCAAGATGGGCGAGTTCCTGGAGCTCGCGCGCCGCTTCGGCCTCGGCGTCACGGCCGGCACCGACTTCCACGGCCCGGGCACCGGCCGCGAGGAGATGAGCGGCTTCGACTACGACGAGGCCAATTTCGGCTGGCTGGGGCGGTACTGGTCATGAAGATCATATCCCATCGCGGCGCCTCCGGCTACGCCCCGGAGAACACGCTCAAGGCTTTCGACCTGGCCGTGAAAATGGGGTCGCGCGATTTCGAGTTCGACGTGCACCGGACCCGGGACGGCCGGCTGGTGGTCCATCACGACTACGACCTGTCCCATACCGCCGGCTCGCCCGCGAGGATAGCGGAGCTGGACTACGCGGAGCTGTCCAGGCTGAACGCCGCCGCCCATTTCGCGGCCGATCCCGCCTTTCAGCGCGTCCCGCTCCTTGAAGAGGTCCTGGACATGGTCGGGCCCGCCGCGGACTGGATTAACCTTGAGGTGAAGAACGACGGCGGCGTCTATCCCGGGATAGAGGCGGAGGTCCTCGCGGCGCTCGGATCCCGCCCCGGACTTTTCGAAAAGTCCCTGGTCTCCAGCTTCGACCACGATACGCTGCGCCGCTTCCGGGAGCTGTCGCCGGAACTGAAACTGGGCTGGCTGGGCCACGGGCTGAACGAGATACTGCTGGCCCCGGCCGTCCTGAAGGCCCGCGCGGTGAGGGCCGAGAGCTTTCACCTCGCCCTTCGCATAGCTTTCCGGCCCAATGTGGCCCTGATAAAGAAAGCCGGCTTCGCCGTCCGCGTCTACACCGTGAACTCGAAAAAGGACGCGCTGCGCATGAAGGAGGCCGGCGCGGACGGCGTGTTCAGCAATTACCCCGATATAATGGAGGAGGAAGCGTGACCCCGGAACTAAGGGACGAGGTGCGGCGCCTGGCCTCGCTGGGGCTCGACCGCCGCTGCGTGCCGGGCGGCCTGGAGCGGGCCGCCGCGCTGACTCTGGAGATAAACAGGCTCAAAGCCGAGCGCCGGGCGGTCATAGCCGCGCACGTCTACCAGTCGCCCGAGATAATACTGGGCGTCGGGGACCTCACCGGGGATTCCTACAAGCTTGCCGACGACTGCCGCCGCACGGACGCCGAAGCCATAGTTTTCTGCGGCGTCCATTTCATGGCCGAGACCGCCAAGATACTCAACCCCTCCAAGAAGGTCTACGTGCCCTCCTCCAACGCCGGCTGCTCTCTGAGCGAGGGGGTGACGGCCGCCGACGTCAGGCGCCTCAAGGCGGAGCATCCCGGCGCGCCGGTGGTCACCTACATCAACACCACCGCGGAGGTAAAGGCGGAGTCCGACTGCATAGTCACCAGCGCCAACGCGGCGAAGATCCTGCGGCGGATGTACGAGGACCACGAGAAGGTCATATTCCTGCCCGACAGGTTCATGGGCGCCAACCTGGCGCGCGAACTGGGCAGGACCCCCGGGAAGGACATCGTCCTCTGGAACGGCTCCTGCCTGGTGCATGAAAAATTCGACCCCGGTCTCATAAAGATATACAGGGAGCGCTGGCCGGGGCTTGTGGCGCTGGCCCACGCCGAATGCCCGTCCGAGCTTATAAAGGCCGTGGACTTCATGGGCGGTACCGGCGACATGATGCGCTACGTGGAGAGCACGAACGCGCCGGCCTACCTGCTGGTCACGGAATGCGGATTCGGAGAACTGGCGCGGCTGCGCTTCCCGGAAAAGAACTTCATCGGCATGTGCCGCCTCTGCCCCTACATGAAATCCATCACGCTGGAGAGCGTGCTGGCGCTGCTGCGGGACCCCTCCCCTCCGGAAGTGACCGTGCCCGCCGGCATAGCCGGGCGGGCACGCGTCGCGATAGACCGCATGTTCGAGCTGGCGGCCTAGCCGTCACTCCTCTTCTTCTTCTAGACCCCAGACGACGCTGCTGTGCAGCCAGCCGGTCGTCTCGCCGTCGGTCACCTGCAGCCAGCCGCCTTCGGCCTTGATAAGCTTCATCGGGTAGCCCCTGTCCAGGACCCAGGTTATCTCCCCGCCGGGGGATTCGCGCAGGTTCGCTTTCTCCGTCTTGACCGCCACGGTCCGGACCTTGGACAGTATGGAGCCGTGCACCCATCCTTCGTCGCCGTCGTAATCCCTGACATGGACCCAGGCCCCGCTGCGGCCCAGCACCTCGAAAGGGGAGAAGCGCAGCACCTGCCAGAGAGGCTCTCCTCCTCCCCCGGGCCCGCCGCGCACGTTGGCCATCTTCGAGGTGACGGAAAGCATCTCCGCCGCGGCGGGCGCGGCGAAAGCCGTCATCAGGGCCGTTATGATAGCTAGTATACGCATAAGGCTTCTCCTTGCTGATAGTTTAGCGGCCGGAGGCGTACGGGGCAATGTCCTGCGTGTTAAATCTTTGTTAAATCCCGCGGAGGCGCCCGCCGCCGATTTTGTAACATTAAAGGCCTATGAAGCCGGATCTGAGGGACCTTGCGCGCGGGGAACTGGAAGCGAGGCTTTCCCGCCTGGGGGAGAAGCCGGTCCACGCCGCGGCGGTCTTCGCCGCGCTGTACAGGGACGGGGCCGCCTCGTTCGGCGCGATGACGCGCGTTCCCGCGCGGGTCCGGCGCCTGCTGGAGAAGGAGTTCTCTCTGCGCGGTTTCGGGGAACCGGAGACTTTCGTCTCCGCGGCCGACGGCACGCGCAAGCTGCTCTTCTCCTTCCCGGGCGGCGCCCCGGCCGAGAGCGTGGTGCTGCCCGGCAAGGGCAGGCTTTCGGCCTGTCTCTCCTCCCAGTCGGGCTGCGCCTGCGGCTGCGTTTTCTGCGCCACGGGGTCCATGGGGCTCATCCGCGACCTCCGTCCTTCGGAGATGGTCGCCCAGTACGAGGCCTGCCTGCGCGCGGCGGCCGGCCCGCTGTCGAGCCTGG
Organism: Elusimicrobiales bacterium; assembly: GCA_031082205.1. Lineage (GTDB taxonomy): Bacteria > Elusimicrobiota > Elusimicrobia > Elusimicrobiales > UBA9959 > UBA2231. The sequence goes on along the minus strand of JAVHLJ010000015.1, from coordinate 25,605 downwards.
TCTTCATGGGCATGGGCGAGCCCTTCCTCAACTGGGAGAACCTGAAAAAAGCCGTGCTGATACTTTCCGACGACGCCGGACACGGCTTCCCGCAGAGCGGGATGACGGTCTCCACCGTCGGAGTGGTGCCGGTGATAAGGGAACTGGCCGGCTCTCCGCTCAAGCTCAAGCTGGCGGTTTCGCTGGTGGCGGCGGACGCCGGGCTGCGCGCGCGGCTGGTGCCGGCGGAGGCCCGCTGGCCGCTGCGCGAGGTGATAGCGGCCGCCCGGGACTATTGCGCGGCCAAGAAGGCCCAGGTCTTCTTCGAGTGCATAATTTTCGACGGGGTTAACGATTCCGCGGAGGACGCGGAGCGGCTGGCCCGCCTGATAAAAGGGGTTCCCTGCAGGCTGAACCTCATACCGCACAACCCTCCCGGAGGTCCCGGCGCGGGAGTGACGCCGCGGGTAAAGGCGTTCCAGAAGGCGATGATAGCGTCCGGGGTGAGGACTTATCTCAGGCTCGAAAAGGGGCCGGACATCGCCGCGGCCTGCGGGCAGCTGGCGGCGCGTCGCGGGGGTTCAGCGGGCTGAGGCGGGCTTGCGGGCCAGGCAGATAAGGCGGTTCCGGTCCGCCGAAAGCCTTTCCCCGCCGAACCCTCCCCAGAAAGAAAGAGGTTCGAACCCGGCCTTTTCCAGCGCCGCCGCGAGGCGGGCCGCGTCGTAGAGCCGGTTGAAGAACCTTTTCGCAACGGCCCCGCCGCCCGGCTTTATCCTTGTCCATTCATTGAAGCAGCCGTCGCGGGTCAGGACGTTCTCCTCGAGATGCCAGCCCCCGCTTTTCAGGCGGAACCAGCCGCGGGCGCGGAAATTCTTCCTGACGAAAGCCCCGTTGACCACGTCGATAAGGAAAAGACCGCCCGGCTTCAGGGCGCGGGCGACGCCGCGCAGGGTCTTTATGTCGTCGGAGAATTCAGGGAAATAGCCGAAGCTGGTGAAGAGGTTCACGGCCGCGTCGAACTCGCTTTTGAAAGGGATCCGGCGCATGTCTCCGCGGACCAGCCGCAGCGGGACCTTTTTGGCCCTCGCCCTGGCCTCCGCCTCGCGGAGATATTCGGCGGAAAAATCCAGCCCGGTGACTTTAATCCCCCTGCGCGCGAACTCTACGGCGTGCCTGCCAGGGCCGCAGCAGAGATCGAGCAGGGCCGCGCCCTTTTTCAGCTTCAGTTTTTTGAGGACGAAGGCCGCCTCGGGCCGCGCCCTGGCGACGGCCAGTTCGCCGGCGGGGTTGTAGAACGAATTTACGAAGAAACTCTTATGCCACTCGCGGGGGACTTTCATTTTCTCATGAGGGCGGCCGTTATTCGCCCTCCAGGCTGATAACTTTCTTGTCCACGGCCAGGGAGTCGTCGTAAGGCGGAGCGGCCTCCTTCTTGGCGGGCGCGGCGGCGGGCTTCTTCGGCGCCGGCGCCTTCTTGGCCCCGCCCTTGCCTATCGGGTTGGCCTCGTCGTCGAGCTTGTAGGCGGACCCGCTCCCCTCCTGGCGGAACTTGTAGCCCGAGTCCGCCGGGGCTTTGGACTTTTTCTTCGGGGCCGCTTTTTTGCCGCCCGTCAGCGGTTTGCCGCTGCCGTCGAACTTGTACTGGTTCGGGTCCTGGACCTTGAATTTATACCCGGCGCCCCTTTCTTTTTTCTTGTACGTCTTTTTTTTCTTGGCTGCGGCCGGGGCCTTCTTCGCGTCTTCCTTCCCGCCCGTCTCTACCACCTTCTTCTCCGCGGGTATGGAAAGGTCGGCGTCTTCAGCCGTCGCCGGCAGCGCGAGCAGCATCGCGGCCGCCGCGGATATCAGTATTCTCATTTCCCCTCCCCGGCCCGCCGTTCGGCGGCCCTGACGGCCGCTTCCAGCAGGCAGGCCAGCGTGACCGGGCCCACGCCGCCCGGGACCGGCGTGATCCGGCCGGCGGCGCCGGACAGCGCGGCGAAGTCCGCGTCGCCGCACATTTTCCCGTCGGGCCCCATGTTGGTCCCGACGTCTATCACCGTAGCGCCGGGGCTTATCATGTCCGGCTTGAGCCACAGCGCCCGGCCTATGGCGGTCAGCACGATCTCCGCCCTTTTGAGGACCGCGGCTATGTCCCTGGTCCGCGAGTGGCACAGCGTGACGGTGGCGTCCAGGCAGGTGAGCATGTGCGCGGCGGGCCTGCCGACTATGGCGGAGCGGCCGACGACGGCTATCTCTTTCCCTGCCGGGTCTATGCCCGCGTGCTTCATTATCCTCACCACGGCCAGCGCCGTGCACGGCACGAAGAAACCTCCTTCCTCTATCTCCTTCCAGGTCTTGGCCAGGAAAAGGCGGCCCATGTTGAGCGTCGAGAGCGCGTCCGGGTCCTTGCCGGGGTCCAGCAGTTCCCAGGCCTCCGGGACGTCGAAGCCCGCGGGCAGCGGGCGCTCGACCATTATGGCGTCCACGGCGGGGTCGGCCCCCAGTTCCCTCAGCAGGCCGAAGAAATGCTCCCTGCCCTTCGACTCCTCCGGCATTATCAGGCGGGTCTCTATCCCCGCCTTCGCGCAGGCGGCGATCTTGCGCTTCACGTAGACCGCCGAAGGGGAATCTTCGTAATAATTTATTATCGCCAGCGAGGGCCTGCGGCCGAGCGCCGCGGCGGCGGCCGCCGCGCGGGAGGCGACGTCCGCGAGCATGGACTGCGAGAGGGTCTTTCCTTCTATTATGCCGGTCATGGGCTTATTTTAGCAAAAGGCCGGCGCCGGCGCTCCCGCAAAAAAAACCGCCCGGGCGGGGGCCCGGACGGTTTTTGTTCCTTGGTCTTGGAAAACCGCGGATTACTTGCGCTTCTTGGCCTTCTTCTTGCCTTTCCCGGCGTTGACCATCTTGGCGCGGGATATGTCGCCGGCCTTGTCGAGGAAATACAGGAAGCCTTCCTCTTTCTTGACGCCGGCCTTGGCGACCTTGGAGGGCTTGCCGCCCTTCTTGCCGCCGCGGGCCATCTTGGCGCGGGAAACATCGCCCTGCTTGTCGATGTAATAAAGGAAACCATCCTCGCGCTTAACATGCAGTTTCATTACTTTCTCAGCCATTTCGTCTTCCCTCCTAACGGGAACTTCTCTTGGGATTACCGTGAAAGTTTACATTATGCCGACGGAGAATTCAAGGGTGAATTCCCGGACGGCTTCTAGGCGCCGACCGTTTTTACGGCCCCGGGCGGCGGCGCGGCCGGCTCGGGCTCGGGCGGCAGATGGGCCTGGAAGAACTCCGCGACCTTGCGGCGGTAGGCCTCTCCTCCGACCTCGGCGCACTTGGCGTGGCCCGCTCCCGTCACGGTCCAGAGGTCCTTCGCCGTCGAGCCGCAGGCTTCGTAGAGCGCCCGCGCCTCGGGCTGGGGCACCAGTTCGTCGTGGTCGCCCTGTATGAAGAGGACGGGCTGCTTCACCGCCGGGGCCGTGTGGACCGGGCTGTAGGACTCCGGGTCGGCGCCGAGCTTCATGCGCACGAAGAAGAGGATCATGGGTATCAGGGGGTAGAACGGGACCTTGAGGCGCCGCCAGCCCCAGTTGGCCACGACGCGGGTATAGGAGAGGAACACGTTCTCGGCGATAAGGCACCTGACCTCCGGCCTGCGGGAGGCTCCCCACATGGCCACGGACGCGCCCATGGAGAGGCCGAACAGCGCCAGCCGGCCGCAGGCTTCGGGCCGGTTCGCGTGAAGCCAGGCGAAGGCCGCCTCCAGGTCGCGGGTCTCCAGGTATCCCACGCTGGCCGTGTCGCCCGCGCTTTCGCCCGAGGCCCGGAAGTCGAAGTAGAAGAGGTTGTAGCCCAGCCCCGCGAGGAAGCTGGTGTCGCGCATCAGCTCCGCCTTGTTGGAGCCCCAGCCGTGGCAGAACACTATCGTCCGGGAGCTCGCCTCTCCCTCGGCCGGTATGAACCAGCCGCGCAGCGCCACTCCGTCCGTGGACGGGAAGACCACCGGCTCGTAGGCGAGCCGGAACTGGTCCGGCAGGTGGGCCAGCTTCATCCGCGCAGGCTGTATTATCGAGAAGCTCTTGAGGTACGCCAGCCAGACGGCGCCGGCCGAGATGGCCAGAAGAGAGAAGAGAAGCCAGTAGAAGATCTCCTGTGCGGTCATTTGAGAACCCCTTTGAGTCCGAGCAGGTCGGCGTAGTCGTAGAACCCTTTTTCTTTACCGGCCAGCCAGAGGGCGGCCGTTATCGCCCCGTCGGCGAAAACGTCGCGGGAATGGGCCCGGTGCGTGAGCTCCACCCTTTCGTGAGGCCCGGCGAACAGGACGGTGTGCTCGCCGACGATGTCGCCGGCGCGGGCGCTGGAAACCGCCGCCTCCCGGCCGGCGGCCCGGACGGCGTCCAGGTAGCGCAGCGCCGTGCCGGAAGGGGCGTCCTTCTTGAGCCTGTGGTGGACCTCGCTGACGTGTATGTCGAAGCCCTCCAGCTTTTCGGCCATCAGCCGCGTAAGCGCGAAGGTCAGGTTCACCGCGGGGCTCATGTTGGGAGAGACGAACACCGGGATGCGGGAGGAGAGGGCCCGCAGGCTCTCAAGCTGCGCGGCCGAGAACCCGGTGGTCCCCGTGACCAGCGGGACGCCGGCCGCCGCGCAGGCTTCCGCGAAGGAGACGGCGCCAGCCGGCGAGCTGAAATCTATGGCCGCTCCGCAGCCCTCGAGGGCTGCCGGCGCGGCCTCGGGACGCAGGGAAGTCCGCCCCGGCAGGGCGTCGAATATCGGTCCGGGGCAGGCGCCGCGGCGCAGCGCCAGCCTCTCGCTGACCTTGAGCCCCATCCTGCCGAGTCCGCCGTTGACGGCTATTTTTATCACCGGGTCTGTCATCTCGCGGGAATCAATTATATTCTTTAAAGTCCCGTCCTGTCCAAGGCCGCGCCGCGCCCCCGGCCCCGTCTTTGCCTGTTTTTCCGGTTTTTTGCTATTCTTAGGCCGGTGACATACATACTATCCGCGGTCATCGCCGTACTGCTCTTCGCAGTGGGCTTCCTGCTCAGGAAAGTCTACGCCATGAGCGTGGAGCCGGCCGCCGACGCTCCGCGCGAGAAGGGCGCCTCGCTCAAGGAGACCTGGAACAAGTTCGACGAGCTCCTGACCAGCCTGCTGACGATACACGAGATAGGCGTCGTCAACGTCGGCTCCGTGAAGAAGGAGGATTTCTTCCAGGCCGTCCTCGACAGCGCCTGCGACCTGCTGCGCTCGCACCGCGGCTCCCTGATGGTGTACGACGAGTCCGGCCGGGAGCTCAGGATAGTGGCCTCGCGCGGCATTTCCCGCGAGATCATCGAACACACCCACATCCCGCCGGGACAGGGCGTGGCCGGGCGGGCCTTCCAGACCGGAGAGACCATATTCATAACCGATCCCGCCCAGAGCGACCAGTACAAGGATTTCATCGGGCACGAGGAGCAGAAGGACCCGTTCATCGCGATGCCGCTCAAGGTCAAGGACAAGCCTTTCGGCGTGCTCAACCTGCACATCTCGCGCGAGAAGGGCGCTTTCACCGAGTACGACCTGAAGTTCCTGACGCTGCTCTCCGGCGAGGCGGCCGTGACGCTGGAGAACATAAAGCTCTACGAGAGCATAGAGAACTTTTACCTCGAGATGGTGCAGACGCTGGCCCGCGTCATCGACGCCAAGGACGCCTATACGGGCGACCACGCCGGCCGCGCGCGCAGCAAGGCCCGCCGCCTGGCCGAGGAGCTGCGCATGCCGGACCAGATGATACGCTACGTCGAGTACGCCGCGCTGCTGCACGACATCGGCAAGATCGGCATAGACGGCGGCATCCTCTCCAAGCCCGGCCGGCTGACGCCCGAGGAATACGCCGAGATAAAGAAGCACCCGGCCATCGGCTACCAGATACTTTCCCCCATACAGTTCCTCGGTCCCGTCGCGCAGATGGTGCTCTACCACCAGGAGTGGTTCAACGGCATGGGCTACCCCGAGGGGCTCAAGGGCGAGGAGATACCGCTGGGCGCCCGCATCGTCGCCACGATAGACGCCTGGGACGCCATGATGAGCGACCGCCCCTACCGCAAGGCGCTCAGCCGCGAGAAGGCCGAGGACGAGCTGCGCAAGGGCGCCGGCCGCCAGTTCGACCCCAGGGTGGTCGAGGCCTTCCTGCGGCTCGAAGAGCGCGACTGGCAGGAAGTCGCGAAGGCCTGAGGCCGGCCCGTGCTCTACCTCGTTCCCACCCCGATAGGCAACCTCAAGGATATAACGCTGCGCGCGCTGGAGGTCCTCAAAGAGGCCGACGCCGTCCTCTGCGAGGATACCCGCCGCACGCTCAACCTCCTCAACCATTTCGGCATCAAGAAAAAACTTATCCGCTACAACGAGCGTGATCCGCGCTCGTTGGAGCAGGCCGTCTCGCTGGCCGCCTCGGACGCGAAGGCGGCGCTGGTCACCGACGGGGGCACCCCCTGCGTCTCCGACCCGGGCTGGAAGCTGGCCGCGGCCGTGGCCGCGCGCGGCGGGCGTGTGGAGTCGCTGCCCGGGCCTTCGGCCGTCGCCTGCGCCGCCGCCGGTTCCGGCTTTCCCGTCGACTCCTTCGTTTTCCTCGGTTTCCTGCCCCGCCAGCGCGGCAAGACCGTAAAAGCCCTGCGCCAGGCGCTGGCGCTCGGCCGGCCCGTCATAGTCTACGAATCCCCTTTCCGGATAAAGAAACTGATGGCGCTGGTCGCGCAGGAATTCCCGCGCACGGAAGCCGCTCTCGCGCGCGAGCTCAGCAAGGTGTACGAAGAATGGCTGCGCGGCACCCCTGCGGAAGTGCTGGCCGCTCTCGAAAAGAAGGGCCAGGTCAAGGGAGAGATCGTCCTGGTCCTGCGGCCGGAGGGCCGGGGAAAAGAGGCTCCTTTCAGGGTCCTTTTCGTCTGCACCGGCAACACCTGCCGCAGCGCCATGTCCGAGCATTACGCCCGCCGGCTGGCCGCGGAGCACGATCTGGATGTCGAATTTTCCTCGGCCGGCATTTCCGCCGCGCCCGGCGCCGGCATGCCGCCCGAAGCCCTCGCGGCCCTGGCCGCCGAGGGCGTGGAGGACCCGGGGCATGAGTCCTCTCCCGCGGAGTCCGAAGCCGTGGAGGACGCGGACCTGGTCCTGGCCATGACCGCGGCGCATAAGACCGCGCTGCTGGCCGCCTTCCCGGACGCGCGTAAAAAGACCTTCACGCTGGCGGAATACGCCGGGACATTCGATGGCGACCTCCCCGACCCTTACGGCGCCGGCCAGGCCGCCTACGATTCGGTCATGGGCGTCCTGAAGAGGGCTCTGCCGGCCGTCCTGGAAAGAATAAAAAATAGTAAGATTGACTGACGGCGGCGGGACCGCCCCAAGGAGAGGAAAATGTACGAACAGATAAAGAAGAACGATCCCCAGCTTTACCACGCGGTGCGCGGCGAAGTGCTGCGCCAGCAGAACAACCTCGAGCTCATCGCCTCCGAGAACTACACCTCCACCACCGTGCTCGAGGCGCTCGGCTCGGTGCTGACCAACAAGTACGCCGAGGGCTACCCCGGCAAGCGCTATTACGGCGGCTGCGAGCACGTCGACGTGGTGGAGAAGCTCGCCATCGACCGCGCCAAGAAGCTCTTCAGGGCCGAGCACGCCAACGTGCAGCCGCATTCCGGCACCCAGGCCAATATCGCCGCCTACCTCTCGCTGATAAAGCCCGGCGACACCGTGATGGGCCTCAACCTGAGCCACGGCGGCCACCTAAGCCACGGCCACCCGCTCAACTTCTCCGGCCAGTACTTCAAGATAGTCACCATAGACGTCAGCCCCGAGACCGAGCTCATCGACTACGAGAAGATGGAGAAGGACATAGAGAAGCACCGCCCGAAGCTCATCATGGCGGGCGCCTCCAACTATTCCCGCAAGTGGGACTGGGCCCGCATCAAGCGCGCCGCCGACGCCTGGAAATGCTTCCTGGTCACCGACATCGCCCACTACGCCGGCCTCATCGCCGCGGGCATCTACCCGTCGCCGGTGGAATACGCCGACATCGTCACCACGACGACGCACAAGACGCTGCGCGGCCCGCGCGGCGGCCTGATACTCTCCAAGGGCGTCTACGCGAAGAACGTGGACCGCACCAACTTCCCCGGCAACCAGGGCGGCCCGCTGATGCACGCGATAGCCGGCAAGGCCGTCTGCTTCAAGGAGGCGCTCTCGCCCAAGTTCAAGGAGTACCAGCAGCAGGTGCTCAAGAACGCCCGCAAACTGGCCCGCGAACTGCAGGGCCGCGGCTACCGCATCGTCAGCGGCGGCACCGACTGCCACCTGATGAGCGTGGACCTGCGCGCCAAGAACATCACCGGCCGGGACGCCGAGATAGCGCTGGACAAGGCCGGCATCACGGTGAACAAGAACACGATACCCTACGACCCGCAGAAGCCGATGATCACCAGCGGCATCCGCATAGGCACGCCGGCCGTGACCACCCGCGGCATGAAGGAGAAGCAGATGGCCGTCATAGCGGGCCTGGTCGACGAGGCGATAACGCACGCCTCCGACGACAAGGCGCTCAAGGGCATCAAGGAGCAGGTGAAACTGCTCTGCTCCGGCTTCCCGATGTACCCGGGCTTCGAGAACTAAGGGAGACCGCCTTGAAAAAGAAAAAGGCCGCGCGGCGGGCGCGGCCTTTTTCTTTTGTCCCTGGCGGCCTCAGTCTTCCGCCTCGCGCCGGGAGAAGACCGCCGCGGCCAGGATCAGCGCCGAGCCGGCTGCCAGCCTGGCCCAGTCCAGAGGCGACATGCCTGCCCAGGCGCCCCAGAAAACAGCGGAGACCAGCACCGCGAGCGGGCTCTTGAGATTGTTCATTGCGGACAGCGCGCCGGGCCCGGCGCGCAGGGCCCCCGTGTTCCACAGGTAGAAGCCGGCCCCGGAAGCCGCGAGGCCGAGGTAGAGCAGGGCGGCCCAGCGCGAAGGCGGGTACCCGGCCGTCTCCCCCCAGTCCGAGCCGAAAGCCGCCCAAGCCAGCGTCACAAGCGTCCCGCCGAGGTAGAGCCAGCCGAAGAGGGAGAGATCGCTCTCTCCCGGGTGCCTGCGGCGCCAGTCCCGGTAGGCCACCTGCCCCCAGGCGAAGGCCAGGTTCGAGATCTGCATCACGGCGAAAGCGGCCCAGAAGGCGCGGCGCTCCGCCGCCCAGCCCTCTACGAGCGCGGCCCCGGCCAGCGCGGCCAGGGCCGCGGCAAAGAGCCTCAGCGGCGCGCGGCCCCTGCGGACGGAACAGAAGCCCGCTACGTAGAGGGGCGTGAAGACGGTGAAGAGGGCGACCTGGTAGGCCTGCAGGACTACGAAGCAGTAGTTCAGGGCCACGTACATCAGCCCGAACTGAACGGCGCCTATCCCCATGAGTTCCGGCACGGCCGCCAGTCCGGCGCGGGGCCGGCGCAGCCAGGGCAGCGCGACCAGCAGCGCGAGCGCCAGGCGGATGAAACTGACCAACACCGGATCGGCGCCGGCGACCCATTGCTTGTTGATGCCGAAAGAGAAGGCCCAGATGCAGGAAACAGCCGCCAGTCTTTCCATTTCAATCGGAATATCAGTACTTCAGCCGGCCCTGGCGGAACCCCCGCCCGGACGCGGAGCGTATTCGTCGCCGGAGGTCATCGCCGACCGTCGTACAGGTATTTCAGCCTGCCGGGATCCCGCAGGGTTCTCCCTGGCCGGAACGCCAGGAAAAAGAGGAGGACCAGGAAGTCGGTGACGGAGTAGAGGCGGAGCTTGCGGCCGGAGCTCATATGGGGGCCTGGCAGTATGACGAAAGAGAGCTTTTTTTCTTTCCCCCACCTGGTCAGCCGCCTGCTCAGATCCAGTTCCTCCGCGGCGTAGAGTTCCCGGCTGAAGCCGCCGGTATCCCGGAAGGCGTCCGCCCGGCAGAAAATGAAGGAACCGGCTGCCAGCCGGAAGGTCCTGGAAATAAGGTTCCACAGCCAGGCCGCCGCCCGGCCCGGCAGCGGCGGGGCGCTCTCCAGGCCCACCCGCGCCCCTCCGCCGCAGCAGGCCCCGCCCGCTATCGCCGCCCTCAGCTGTTCGAGGGTGGAGACGGAAAGCCTGGAGTCCGCGTCGATGAACAACAGCCATTCCCCGGCGGCCGCGGCGGCGCCGGCATTGCGGGCCCGCCCTATCTGGTTTACCGGTTCGAACACGACCCTGGCTCCGGCCGCGGCCGCTATCCGGGCCGTGGAGTCGGAGGAGTTGTTGTCGCAGACTATCACCTCATGCGGCAGTCCGCTTCCCGCGGGCCCTCCGAAGGCGTCTTTCACGCTCTCCAGGCAGGCGCCAAGCAGCTTTTCCTCGTTGTAAGCCGGTATCACCACGGAGATCTTCATATTTCGGGCACAAGTGATTCTACGCTTTGGCGGTGAGAGAATCAACAGGCGGACCGGAAAAGGCCAAAAAAAAGCCAAAAAAGCCTGTTTCAAGCCCTTTATTTATTATAAAATATACATATTAACGGCCTGGCGGGCCCCGTACGCCGCGGCCGCTGGATTTTTGCACCCCCGGGAGACATAATGGCTATTAAAACACTGGCTGAACTAGGCGTTATAGGCGGCACCGGCCTTTACGCCATGCAGGAACTGAAGATCTTAAGGGAGATAAAGGTTAAAACCCCCTTCGGCGACCCCTCCGATAAGATAATCCTTGGCGTGATATCCGGCGTTAAGGTGGCCTTCCTTCCCCGCCACGGCCGCAAGCATCGCCTGCTCCCCGGCGAGATAAACCAGCGTGCCAATATGTGGGCGCTCAAATCCATAGGCGTGAAGACCATAATCTCGGTCAGCGCCGTGGGTTCATTGAGGGAGGAGCTGCCCCCCACTCATTTCGTTTTCCCCGATCAGTTCGTCGACCAGACCAAGGGCCGCCCCTCCACCTTCTTCGGCGGCGGCATAGTCGGCCATGTGCCGCTGGCCGAGCCCTTCTGCATGGCCGTTTCCGACATGATGTACAAGGAGGCCGTGAAGCTGGGGATAAAGGCCCATAAGGGCGGAACCTACTGCTGCATGGAGGGCCCGGGTTTCTCCACCAAGGCCGAGTCCAATTTCCACCGCAAGATGGGGTACTCCGTCATAGGCATGACGATGGCCACCGAGGCCAAGCTGGCCCGCGAGGCCGGCTTCCACTACGCTCCCGTCTCGCTGGTGACCGATTACGACTGCTGGAAGGAAGGCGAGGAAGTGGACCAGCACCAGGTCTCGCAGACCATGACCAAGAATATAGGGAATATACGCCGCCTGCTGGTGAAAGTTCTGCCGATGGCGGCCAAGGCCGGCTGCCGGAACCACTGCCCGGGGTTCATAAAGGGCTCCCTCCTCACCCACCGCGAGAATTTCCCGCCGAAGACCTATAAGAAGCTCAAACTGATACTGGAGGGCTAATGGCCAGGAGCAAGGCGAAAAGAACGAAAAACACCGGATCCGGCGGCGCGGGAGCGATGCGCCGCAGGCTGGTGGAGGCGGCCAAGGCCGCCCAGAAGAAGGCCTACTGCCCCTACTCCCGTTACCCGGTCGGCGCCGCCGTCCTGGCCGAATCGGGCCGGATCTATTCCGGCTGCAACGTGGAGAACGCCTCTTTCGGCCTCTCCATATGCGCCGAGCGCACCGCCATCTTCAACGCCGTCATGCACGGCGAGAAGAAGATCAAGGCCGTCTGCGTGGCGGCCAAGTCGGCCACGCCCTGCGGCGCCTGCCGCCAGGTCATAGTCGAGTTCGCCGCCAGGGACGCCGAGATGATCTGCGTGGACTGGCAGCCGCAGGAGAAGAAGGAAAAAGTGACCTGCATGAAGGTGTCGCGAATGATGTACAGGCCTTTCGACCCGTCCGAAGCGGGCCTTTAATTTTCTGGAGGTGAGGCCCGCCCTCCGGGACGCCTTCCGGTGGAAGGCGTGTGCGGGCCGCGAGACCGCGGGCGATTCCCTGCGTAAGCGGAATCGCCGGGGTGTGGCCGGAGAAAGACGCTATGCGGATTATCGGAGGTGACATGGATATCAAGACTCTCGGAAAGCTGACCAAGTGGATGGAAACCACCGATCTCGAAGAGATCACGTGGAAGGGCAACGGCGAAAAAATAAGCCTGAAGATCAACAATTTCCCGCAGCAGGGGCAGATGCTGCCGGGCTCCTCGCTGATCGCCGTCAATTCCCCCTCCATCGGGATATTCCGCTTCGCCCCGGCCGGCAAGAGCAACCTCGTCAAGGAAGGCTCGCCCGTGAAGAAGGGCCAGGAGCTCGGCGTGGTGGAGGTGGGCAAGGACCACAAGCCGGTGCTCGCCCCGGAGAACGGCTCGGTCAAGATAATGTCGGTGGAGGAAGGCAAGACCGTCGAGTACGGCCAGCCCCTGTTCTTCATAGAGCCGCGCTAAGATCCTCCGGATGTCTCTCAAGTACTCCCACATAAAATGCTCCAAGTGCGGCCATGAGCCGGACGGGCAGGAGAAGGTCTGCCCGAAATGCGGCGGCCCGACGCAGAAGGCCTGCGGCTCCTGCGGTTTCCTCAATTCCACGGACAAGAAATACTGCGACAGCTGCGGCACCATGCTGGAACTGCGGCCCATGACCGGGCCCAGCATCTCGGGCAGGACCGTGGTGTTCCAGTCCATAGGCGACACCGTCGACTCCAATTCTTTCAGGAGCTCGGCCCCGTCGCAGCCGCAGCCTTACGGCCCTCCGGGCGCCGGCCCCGCGCCAGCCCCCGGGGCCGAAAAGGCGCCCCAGCCCCAGCAGGAGAAGGCCCCGCCCAAGCCCTCGGTCTCCGGGCGCTCCTCCAGCCAGCGCCAGGCTTCCGCGCGAAAATCCGCCGCGAAGCCCTTCAGGTTCTTCAGCTCCAGGATGGCGGTACTGTACGTCCTGCTGGCGGCCGGGCTGGCCGGCATGGCGGCACTGCTGCTGAACCCCTATATCCCCAAGTTCAAGCTGATGCTCACCGCCAGGCGCTACCTGTCCGCCCTGTCGAGCGGGGATTACGAGACCTCTTACAAACTGCTCTCCGCCAACTCCAGGGAATCCTGCACATACGAGGAATACCGGAAGAACAGCGAGGATTACGCGAAAAAGGCCGGCAAGTGGGAATTCGACGGGCTCGAAGTCTTCCTGATGGAGGAGAACGCGGCCGTACTTAAATACCGCCTTAAAGAGGGGGCCTCGGACTGGAAGGACGACTATATCTCTTTCGTGGCAGAGGGCGGGGGCTGGGCCAGGCCGTATATCTGGAATTTCTTCGCCCCGATAGAGGCCGCGCTGGAGAGGGGCGAATTCCCCCAGGCCCTGGCCCTGGCGCGTAAGCTGGCCGAGACCGACCCGATGGATCCCCGCACTTCCGGCTACCTCTGCGCGGCCCAGTTCTTCATGAAGATGTACGACAACGCCGCCGACTCCTGCTCTCGCACCGTGGAGTCCTCGCGCTTCTATCCGGTCGGCTTCTCCCCCGAGGACATTTTCTGGTACACGTTCTACCAGGCGGACAGCCTGCGCTTCCTCAACCGCTACCGCGAGGCCGTGGACATATACGGGAACCTGATGGTCAAGAAGGAACTTTCGTCCAAGGAGCAGTGCCCGCTGTACATGGGCCGGGCCGACGCGCTGGTGCGCCTGGGGGATTACGACGGAGCCCTGGCCGACGCGAGGAACGCCCAGATACACTGCCTGGGCCGCATAGACGCGGCCGAGGCCGACAGGCGCCTGCGCTACATAAGCGGACAGGCCCTCAACGACGCGGTCGAATACGTGAAGAACTCCCGTTTCAAGTCCGGCGGTCCGACGCTGCTGCAGGCCAGGGCGGCCGAGGTGTCGCTGATGCGCGCCAGGGGCATCCGCCCGCTGCCGCAGGACAGCTGGCTGGCCGAGCACGCGGGCGGGCCCGAGTACCGGGTCATGCTGCGCGAGGAGCTGCCGGCTCCCAGGGGGCGCAGGCCCCAGATAAAGAACCTGCACGTTTTCAAAGTGAACCTCTGGACCGGCACGGCTTCGGCCGAGCGGGCCCCGGGGTCGGCGGAGGTGAGGCCCGCCCCTTAGAGCGGCTTCCGGTGGAAGCCGCGTGCGGGCCGCAAGGCCGGAGGCGATCGCCTGCGCAAGCGCGATCGCTGAGGCGGGACCGGAAAAAGCCGCTATGCGGCTTATCGGAGGATAAATGAGCCTTTTCAAGAAAGTACTGATAGCCAACCGCGGCGAGATAGCCGTGCGCGTCATGCGCACCCTGCGCGAGATGGGCATAAAATCGGTGGCCGTCTATTCCGAGGCCGACCGTTCCTCGATGCACGTGCGCGAGGCCGACGAGGCCGTCTGCATAGGACCCGGCCCCAGCCGGGAGAGCTATCTCAACATGCAGGCCGTGCTGGCCGCCGCGAAGCTTACCGGCGCCGAGGCGGTGCACCCCGGCTACGGCTTCCTCAGCGAGAACGCCGGATTCTCCCGGGCCTGCGCCAAGGCCGGGATAGTCTTCATCGGCCCCTCGGCCGACTCCATCGAGCAGCTCGGCCACAAGGCCATGGCCCGCAAGATAGCCGTGAAGGGCGGCGTCCCGGTCACCCCGGGCACCAAGGGCTGCGTAGAGAAAGGCGCCTGGGTCAAAGAGGCCGCGGCCATCGGCTACCCCGTGATGATAAAGGCGGCCGCCGGCGGCGGCGGCAAGGGCATACGCATCGTGCGCGAGGAGTCGCAGCTTAAGCACGAGGCCGAGATGGCCAGCTCCGAGGCGCAGGCCGCTTTCGGCAACGGCGAGATCTATTTCGAGAAGTTCATCGACTGCCCCCGCCACGTCGAGGTGCAGTTCGCCCGGGACTCGCACGGCAACGCCGTCGCCTTCCCCGAGCGCGACTGCAGCGTCCAGCGCCGCCACCAGAAGCTCATAGAGGAATCGCCCTCGCCCGCGGTGGACAAGGCCCTGCGCGCCCGCCTGGCGGAAGCGGCCGTAAAACTGGCCCACACGGCGGAATACGTCGGCGTCGGCACCGTCGAGTTCCTGATGGACAAGGACTGCAACTTCTATTTCATGGAAGTGAACACGCGCCTGCAGGTGGAGCACCCGGTAACCGAGTACATAACCCGCACCGACCTGGTCAAGGAACAGGTGCTCATCGCCGCCGGCGAGAAGATCTCGATCTCCCCGGCGCGCGCCCTGCAGTTCGAGGGCCACTCCATCGAACACCGCATAAACGCCGAGGATTTCAGCCGCAATTTCGCGCCTACCGTCGGCCGGGTCGAAGAATGGTCCGTCCCCGGCGGCCCCGGCGTGCGGCTCGACACCCATATCTACCAGGGCTACCAGCTGCCCATCTACTACGACAGCATGCTGGCCAAGCTGATCATCTGGGCGCCCGACCGCAAGCAGGCCATAGCCCGCTCCAAGCGCGCGCTGGGAGAGTTCCGCGTCAGCGGCGTAAGCACCACCGTGGACGTGCACAAGCTGGTGCTGGACCACCCGGACTTCGCCTCCGGCGCGGTGGACACCGGTTTCATGGCCAGGATGCTGGAACCCAGGGTCCCCGCCGAACCGGCCTCCGCAAAATAGATGAACACCTCGGGCAAACTGAAAAGCCTTAAAAGCGCCCTGGCCTGGCGCCGCGCGCAGGCCCGCGCCGGGCGGAAGGTCGTCTTCACCAACGGCTGTTTCGATATCCTCCACGCCGGCCACGTGACCCTCCTGGAGAAGTCCCGCTCGCTGGGCGGCGCGCTGGTCCTGGGCCTGAATTCCGACGCTTCGGTGCGGCGGCTCAAAGGCCCGACCCGGCCCGTCAATAAGCTGGCCGACCGGGCGCGGGTCCTCTGCGCGCTGGCCTGCGTGGACGCCGTAGTGCCCTTCGGCCAGGACACGCCCGCGGAGACCCTTAAGGCCCTGCGGCCGGACATACTGGTAAAAGGCGCCGATTACGGCCGTTCCGAGATAATAGGCAGGGAATACGCGGGCCGTACCGTCCGGGTGCCGCTGCTCAAGGGCCGTTCGACCACGGGGCTCATCAAGAGGCTGAAATAACGGTTTTTCATTGGTAAGCCGGCCGGTCAATTTAATACAATCTCTACTCAATTCCCCGAGGTAACAATGACGGACATCTTCGAAAAGTGCCGGAAATTCGATATAGTCGACCAGCTCAAGGCCGCCGGCATCTACCCCTATTTCAAGCAGCTGGAAAGCGAGCAGGCGCCGGAGGTGACCATAGAGGGCCGCCGGTTCATAATGTTCGGCTCCAACAACTACCTGGGCCTGGCCAACGATCCGCGGATGAAGAAGGCCGCCGCCGAGGCCGTGGAGAAGTTCGGCACCGGCGTGGCGGGCTCGCGCTTCCTCAACGGCAATACCGTCATGCACGCGGCGCTGGAAAAGAAGCTCGCCGCCTTCAAGGGCCGCGAGGCCGCGCTCATCTACGCCACCGGCTACCAGATGAACCTGGGAGTCGTCAGCGCGCTGGTGGGCAAGGGCGACGTGGCGGTGGTGGACAAGCTCGACCACGCCAGCATACTCGACGGCTGCAAGCTCAGCAACGGCGAAGTGCGCCGCTTCAAGCACAATTCCCCCGCCGACCTCGACCGCGTCCTGGCCGATATCGGCCCCAAGCCGGGCAAGCTGGTCATAGTGGACGGCGTCTTCTCGATGGAGGGCGACATCTGCCCCGTGCCCGAGATGGTCAAGGTCGCCAAGAAGCACGGCGCCCGCGTGATAGTGGACGACGCCCACGCCACCGGCGTGCTGGGCAAGGGCGGCCGCGGCACCTGCGAACATTTCGGCCTGGGCCACGGCGAGGTGGACCTCGTGGTCGGCACCTGCTCCAAGTCCTTCGCCTCGGTAGGCGGCTTCGTCGTCGGCGACGAGCGCGTCATCAATTACATACAGCACGTCTCGCGCTCCATGATCTTCTCGGCGGCGCTGCCGCCGGCCTCGGTCGCCTCCATCTCGAAGGCCATCGACATCATAGAGTCGGAGCCCGAGCGGATAAAGAAGCTCTGGGACAATTCCAATTACCTGCTCAAACGGTTCAAGGAGCTCGGCTTCAATACGGGCGAGACGCAGACCCCCATAATCCCGATAATAATCGGCGACGATACCCTGACCTTCTCCATGTGGAAAGCGCTCTACGAGGCCGGCCTGTTCACCACCCCGGTCGTCAGCCCGGCCGTGCCGCCCAAGCGCTCGCTGCTGCGCGTCGTGGTCTCGGCCACCCATACCCGCGAACAGCTCGACCGCGCGCTTAACATACTGGAAGACTGCGCCAGGAAAGTCCTCAACGGCCGGCCGGCCGCCGCCAAGTAATGCCGCTGACCCTGCAGGTAATAGACGAGGGCCGCCTGGCCGAGTTCGTGGATTTCCCTTTCCGCCTTTTCCGCGGCCATCCCTGCTGGGTCGGCGACCTCAAGAAAGACACCACCCGGCTGCTCGGGCCCGCCCACCCTTTCTGGGCCCACGCCGAGCGCCGGCTGTTCATGGCCTTCCGCGACGGCATCCCGGTGGGCAGGATCGCGGCGGTGATCAACCGCGCCCACAACGACTTCCACGGCGAGCGCTGCGGCTTTTTCGGCTTCTTCGACTGCCAGGACGACCTGGCGGCCTCGCGCCTGCTCTTCTCCGGCGCCGGTTCCTGGCTGGCGACCAAGGGGATGGAGTTCGTCAGGGGGCCGATGAACCCCTCGACAAACGAGACCTGCGGCATGCTCTGCGAAGGGTTCGATTTCCCCCCGGCCATAATGACGCCTTACAACCCGCCCTATTATCTGCGGCTGGTGGAGGACGCGGGGTTCGTAAAGGAGAAGGACCTGCTGGCCTGGAAGCGCCCCTCTGCTCCCGACCTGCCCAGGCGCTTCGAGAGGATAGTCTCCCGGGTCATGCGCGACGGCCGCGTCGAGCTGGAGTTCGTGAACGTCAAGAATATAGACGCGGCCCTGGCCGACCTCAAGGAGATATACAACTCCGCCTGGGAGAAGAACTGGGGCTTCGTGCCCATGACGGACGCCGAGATAGACGAACTGGCGCGGGGATTGAGACCGCTCCTCAAGCCCGATTATCTTTTCTTCGCCAAGGTCGAAGGCCGGCCGGCCGCCTTCTGCCTGCTGCTGCCCGATTTCAACGTGCCGCTCAAAGCCGCCCGCGGCACGCTGTCCAACCCGCTGACGCTGCCCGGCTTCCTGCTGGGTATGCTGAAGATAAAGTCCGGCCGGCTGGTGGCGCTGGGGGTCAAGAACGAGTTCCGCAACAAGGGCCTCGAGATGCTGCTGATAAAGCAGGCCATACTCTCGTCGCGCAAGGTCGGCTGGGAGTACGGCGAACTGTCCTGGACGCTCGAGGACAACGAGAAGATCAACTCCGTAATCGAGATGGTCGGCGGCCGGGTGTACCGGCGGCACCGGATCTACCGAAAAGCCCTGTAATCATTCCGCAAAGAATCCTTAACCCCCGCGGGTTATAATATATTCATGAAATTCACGGACCTGGAGAAGCTCAAGGGCCGGGAACCGGAGCGGCCGGCCCGGCTGTCCGCGCCCCCGCGCGCCGCGGCCCCCCGCCCCCAGGATCCCGCGCCGGCCCCGCCCGCGCGACCGGAGGAGGCCGGTCTTTCTTCGGAAACGGCCGAGGCTCCGGGGTCCTCCGTCCCCGCGGCCAGGCCCGCTGCCCCGCCTTCCGAGACCGGCCGCATGATACGCCCCGCCCCCCGCGCCGAAGAGAACATGGGCGCGCCCGAGGGCGCCGCGGGACCCGGGAGCGCCAGGGCCGCCGGCCCGGCCCCCAGGGAGAGAAAGAACCGCGGCCAGTCCAACGAAGCCCCGCGCCGGCCGCTGGAAGCCCTGGAGGCGGACGCCTCGCTGGCCTACGCGCGCACGCTCAAGGCCGCCCGCGACCTGATAAACGGCCTGGACGGCCCTTTCCTCGACGGCTACGCCCGGGCCATGGCCGCGCTGGACGCCAACTACGCGCTGCTGGCCGAAGGCCCGCTGCTTCTCAAATACACTTTCCACGCCACCGCGGACAGTTATCTTTACGGCCACACCGCCAATACGGCGATAATAGCCCAGGCGGCGGGCCTGGCGCTGGGCCTGGGCGCCGAGGACCTGCGGCTGCTGGCGTTCGGAGCGCTGGCGCATGACGCCGGTATGACCGAGTTCGAGGAGATGGTCTCGCGCGACGTGAAACTGGTCTCTTCCGAGCGCGACCGCCTGCGTCTGCATCCCGAGCTGGGCGCCGACAAGCTCGACCGCCTGCTGGACATAGATCACAGGGACAAGGAGCGCCTCAAGCGCATCGTCTCCCAGACCCATGAGCGCGCCGACGGGGCCGGCTACCCGGCCGGGCTGGGCGCCGAGGCGATAGACCCGCTGGCGCAGATAATAGCCGCCGCCGACGTCTACGAGGCGCTGACCCATCCGCGCGGCTGGCGCGGCCCGATGGACCCGCACGCGGCGATGAAGGAGATGATAGACCGCTACGCCAGCGCTTTCGGCCAGCGCGCCGTGCGCGGCCTGGTCTCGGCGCTGACGGTGTATCCCCCCAATTCCTTCGTACGCCTCTCCACCGGCGAGACCGCCCGCGTCATCATGGTCAACCGCAGGTCGCTTACGCGCCCCGCGGTGGAAGTGCTGCTCGACGCCGACCTGGCCGAGATGACGCCCCAGGAGATAGACCTGGCCGAGCATCCCCTGACGGCCGTCGAGCGCGAGGTGCCGTGGAGCGAGCTCGCCGCCAAAGCGCCGGCCTTCGCGGCGCGCTACGAGCTGGCGCGCTGGTGGCGCGACTGGTAAGACCTCCCCCGGTATGGAAAGGAAACTGCTGCTCATCGAAGAGGAAGGATACGTCGTCTCCCGGCTGGAGGAGATGTTCGCCGGTTTTCCCGGGCTTGCGGTGAGCCGCACCGGCGACGCCGAAGAGGCGCGCCTGCTGCTCGCCGATAATCCCTACGATATAGTGATAACCGACATCTATGTGCGCGGGGCCTCGGGGCTGGAGCTGTCCCACCGCGCGCTCAAGACCAACCCGAAGTGCTGCGTGATAGTGATAAGCGGCGTGGATAACGAGGAACTGGCAAAAAAGGCCGTCGCCGAGGGCGCCTACGACTACGTCATCAAGCCGCCCTCGCTCGACAAGATCGCCAGCCTGCTCAAGCTCTACCTGAAGTTCAATCAATAAGGAATAATTATTCCGGGGGATGTCGGCGTGTCAGCACGCAGGACATGCGGTATTGTCTCACGGCAGGGATACGCGCCCGTCACGGTTCGCTTTTTCCTAACACACCCTTCGCTCGTTCGGCCGGGCACGAACTCGGCCCGGGCGCATAGCGCCTCGGGCCTCAGACAATCATGCCCGTCCGGCAGTGCCGGTTCCCTCTCTCGCTCGGGGGAAAAAGCTCCTCATGTTCCTCGCCGCGTATTCCTGCCGTGAGCCGACAGGACCTCATGGATGTTCCTTGAAAGCGGGGGTGGATTATTTGCCGATCACTTTTTTGAGTATCTTGAACGGGCGGAGGAGGCGGGTCAGGAGGCCGCTGCGGCCGTAGCGGCGTTTGAGGAATTCGCTGTCGGGGAAGAAGGCCAGCCCCAGCAGTTCCGGTCGGTGCAGTACCGGCAGGAAATATTCGAGCGCCGGGGAATGGCGCTGCGCCGCCCGTCGGAAGAACCGCGCCTGTAGCCTGCCCAGCCCCCGCGGCGCGAAGGCGGCCAGCTCGGCCGCCGTGAAAGAACCGGGCTGATGCCTGACCGTCGCCTCCAGCGCCGCCGTCATGGCCGGGCGCAGTCGGAACCTGTCGGCCTCCAGCTGCACGGCCTTGAGGAAGATCGCCCTGCCTCTCTTTTTCGAAGCCCATTCCGTCAGCCGGGCCAGGTCCGCGGCCGCTTTCCCGCCGAACTCCCCGTGATGAAGCAGCGGGTGGCAGGCCAGGTGGGGGAACAGCTGTTCGGGGCAGAGACACCTCATCCCCTCGCCGGCCAGCACCGAACTTTTCAGGAAATGAGAGGCCCTGGCTCTCGCGTGCCAGAGGCCGGTGTGAATATCGGCGATGACCGGCGGCGAGGCCGGGCCGGTGTCGCGGAACCAGGCCTGGTCGCTGTCGGGCATCGGCACGAAACCCAGGTCAGCCAGGACGCTTTCCAATTTATTTTTTTCGGACGGGGCTATCAGCAGGTCGACGTCCGACATCGCCCGCTCGTCCGGCCGGAAAACGCCCAGCGTCAGAAGCGCCGCCCCTTTGAGCAGCGCCGGCCGCAGTCCGCGCTTGCGGGCCTCCGCGAAGACCTCTTCGGCGGCGCCCATCAGCATCACATTGCGCGCGAGGACATCGGTCGTCATTTAAGGCCCTGTGTTTTGAGCAGTTCCAGGATATAGAGTCCGGCTATGAAGAGGGCCGCTAATAGCGCGGCGTAGAAGAGGAACGAGTGCATCTCAACGGCCCTTGGAACTCCCGGCCGGTTTTGTTACCAGTATCTGCTTGGGACTGGCGGGGCCGAAAGGGCGGTGTTTGAAATCGCCGTATTTGGCCAGCACCTTGAAGCCGTTGTAGCGCAAGAGGGCGTCGAGTTCGAGCGGGAAGAAGCACCTCATGCGCAGACGCCGGGAGTAGATCTTTTTCCCTTTCTTGGAATAATGCCAGACCACGGCGGTGCTCTGGAGGTGGCGGTCATAGAAATACTGTTCGTTGACCAGTATCTCGCCCCCGCCTTCGGGATCTTCGTAGCAGCCTATAGGTATGAGTTCCTCGCTGTCGCGCGAGAGGTGGCGCGGGTCGGGGTTGAAGACGTCGAAAGCGAATCTGCCGCCCGGGGCCAGGTGAGCCTTTACCGAGGCGAAGAACGATTCCAGGTCCTCGATGGAATGGATATGCTGCATTGAGTTGTAGGCGATGAAGATGAGTCTGAACTTCTTCTTCAGCCGGAACTTGCGTGCGTCGCCGTGTATGAAGTCCATACGCAGGCCGGCTTCTTTGGCTTTGGCGCGCGCCTGTTCTATCATCGGCAGGGCCACGTCGAGGCCGGTGATGTCCACGCCGGCTTTTTTGAGCGGTATGGCGAGGCGGCCGGTGCCGCAGGCGAGTTCCAATACGGGGCCGCGGGCGGCTTTAGCCAGGGCGAGGTAATGTTTTTCGTCGCCGGGCTGCGTGAGGTGGTTGTCGCGGTCGTAGTGGAGGCCGCTCCAGTAGACCTGGGTGCCGTCGGGTATGGTGTGCTTTGTTTTTTTCATAAGGTGATCTATTCTGCCGATGGCCGAGCCCGCGCTCGTCACGGTTCGCTTTTTCCGGGATACACCTTCGCTTCGTTCAGCCGACCAAGAACTCGGCCTGCGCGCATAGCGCGCTAGGCCTCAAACATTCTTGGTCGTCCGGCAGTGCCGGTGCCCTCACTCCGCTCGGGGAAAAAGCTCCTCATGTTCCTCGCCGCGGACCCGGCCCTCGGCATCGTTCCCTTATTTGAAAACTTTTAATCCAGCTTCAGGCCGGTGCGGGAGAGGCGGGCCTCGAGGGCGGCCAGCTTCTCCGGGGTGCCGATATCGGCCCAGTAGGTGCCGTCGGCGCGGAAGGGGCGTATGCGCTCGCCTATCTTGGCCAGGCGCAGGTAGACGTCGGTCATGGAGAAAACGCCTTCCTCGGTGAGCTTGGGAAAGATGGCGGGCGAGATAACGTGCACGCCGCTGAAGGCGAGCGCGTCGGCCTTGCAGGGCTTATGCGCCCAGCGGGTCTCTTCTTTGCCGCGCCAGCCGCGCAGCCGGCCCTCGTTGTCGAAGAGGAACTTGCGCGTGGTGGGGCGGTCCATGACGGCCAGCGTGGCCACCGCGCCGTTCTCCAGGTGCGCCTTGTACATCGCGCGCAGGTCCATCTCGGTATAGACGTCGGCGTTGTGTACGAAGAAAGGCTCCGGGCCGTCGAGCAGCGGGGCGGCGTGTTTGAGTCCGCCGCCGGTCTCGAGCGGCTTCTCGCGCTCGTATGAGAAGGATGCCTTCGCGCCGAAGTTGTTATTGGCGCGCAGGAACTCCTCTATCTGCTCCGGGAAATGATGGAGGTTGACGACGAAGTCGTCGGCGCCGGCGGCCATCAGCCGGCGCATGGTTATCTCCAGCATGGTTTTCCCGCCGGCCGTTATAAGGGCTTTCGGTTTCTCGTCGGTGAGCGGGCGCAGGCGGGTGCCCAGGCCGGCCGCCAGTATGAAGGCCTTCACTTGTCCACCGCTATGGCGCCGGTGAATTTACGCTCGAGCTCCCGGTGGGTCAGCTCGGTCTCGGCCTTGCCGTTCTCTTTGAGGTGCTCGGCCAGCCGCTCGGCGCAGTAGACCGAGCGGTGACGGCCGCCGGTGCAGCCGAAAGAGATCATCAGGTCGGTGAAGTTGCGCGAGCGGTAATTATCTATGGCGGCGTCCACCAGCGCGAAGACATGGGAGAGGAACTCCCTCGCCTCGGGCAGGCCTTCGATGTATTCGCGCACGGGCTTGTCCATGCCGGTGAGCGGCATGTAGCGCTCCTCGCGGCCGGGATTGGGCAGGCAGCGGCAGTCGAAGACGAAGCCGCCGCCGTGGCCTTTCTCGTCGCCGGGCACCCCGTTGCGGAAGGAGAAGCTCATGATGCGGGCGGTGAGGCCCAGCTTCGGTTTTCCGAACTGGCGCAGGTACGAGGAGTTGGTCATGGCCTTGAAGATGCGGGTGAGTTCGGGCACTTTCACCGGCAGGTCCGCCTTGCGCTGCAGCCATTCCAGGTTCTTCACGGCGTAGGGCACGCTCTGGAGGAAATGCTCCTTGCGCTCGTAGAAGCCGCGCAGGCCGTAGGCGCCCAGCGCCTGCATGATGCGCACGTAGACGAAGCCGTAGAAATGACGCATGAACTTCTCTTTGTCCATCTTTGAGACTTCCATGGCCCTGTCGATGTAATAATCGAGCAGTTCCTGGCGCACCTTGGGCGGGATGTCGGCCTTGGCGTCGTAGAGCAGCGAGGCTATGTCGTAATGCGGCGGGCCCTTGCGGCCGCCCTGGTAGTCGATGAACCAGGCGCCGCCGTCGCGCAGCATTATGTTGCGGGACTGGAAATCGCGGTAGAGGAAGCCGTCGTGGCCGGCCTCGAGCAGGAAGTCGGTGAAGGTCTTGAAGTCGTCCTCGAGCTTCTGCTCGCTGAACGGCACCTTGGAGAGCCGCAGGAAGTAATACTTGAAATAGTTGAGGTCCCACATTATGGACTGGCGGTCGAAGACGCCGCGGGGATGGCAGACCTTGTAGTCGAGGCCCTTGCCGGCCTTGAACTGGAACTTGGGCAGCCAGTCCAGCGCTTTCTTGTACTCGGCCTTGACGCTCTCGGGAAAGGCGGCGCCGGTACGCTCTTTCTGCAGGAAGCCGAACAGCGTGGTGTCGCCGAGGTCCTCTTCCAGGTATACGCCGTTGGCGGGGTCGGCGGCGTAGATCTCTGGCACCGGGAGTCCTTCCTTGCGGAAGTGGCGCGAGAATTCCAGGAAGGCGGCGTTCTCCAGCTTGTCGGGGCCGATGGCGCCTATGACGCTGCGGCCGGCGGCGCGCAGGCGGATCAGGGTGCGGGCGGAGCCGTCGCCTTTGAGCGGCTCGGCCGCTTCCGGCTCGAGGCCGAATGTCTTCTTGTAAAGCGCGCGGAGGTTCTGCTCCGATATCGCCGCCAGCGTTTCTTTCTTTTCGGTCCCAGCCTGTTCCGCCATAATTGCCTCCGATCTGTTTTCCCAATGGAAAGTATACTTAAAAAATAACTGCCTGGGACCCGGGGGCCCAGTGGGGCGTGGGCCCATAAACCGGCCCCCCGGGGGACCTTGGCCCCTGCCGCGGGAGCCCGCCGAGGGCTATCATATATATATGAGAATAAACACCTCTTATTTCGCCGGCATGATCTCCATGATACTTTTCACCGCCCCGGTCTGCGCGCAGCAGCCCGATTTCAGCGCGCTGGAGGGCATGACGGCCGCCGACCTGGCCGTATCCGTCCCGGCCGACCAGATCCCCGATTCCCGCAAATACGGCGTCACCTACAGGCTCAACGGCGTCCTGACCGTCGACGGCGAGGATGTAAGGTTCAATACCGCCGACGGCCGGGTTTTCAGCCTCGATATGTCCCTGCGCAAGGCGCGCGGTTTCGACGGCCGCACCGTCAATATCCGCGCCAAGGCCATAGCGGCCGACGACCTGGGCACGCTCAAGGTCGACGAGATAGAGCTTTATGACCCCGCCGAGCACGATATTCAGCTTCCCCCCCGCCAGGACAAGCGGCGGGTCGCCCGCCTTGTGGCCGACGGCAAGAGCGGCATGGAGGTGGAGAACGTGCGCTGGCTTTACGACGCCGCGCCGGCGGAGGACAAGTATAATAGGCGGGAAAAACTGGACCACTTTTTAGGCCGACCTAAGGTGTAAAAAAGCAGTAAAATACACCAGTAGGAGGCCGTTATGATGCGTAAGAAGTTTGACCCGGCGTTTAAGGCCCGGGTAGCCCTGGAAGCGTTGAAGGGCGAAAAGACAATGGCGGAATTAAGCGCCCAGTACGGGGCGCATTCCAACATGATAAGCCGTTGGAAGCAGGACGCGCTGGCCCGACTGCCGGAGCTGTTTGAAAAGGGCAAGAATCACCAGTCGGACGGGCAGAAACACAAAACCGATGATCTCATGAAGATTATCGGCGAGCTGAAAGTGGAAAACGACTG
>JAVHLJ010000014.1 GCA_031082205.1 Elusimicrobiales bacterium | reverse complement strand
AAAGTGTTACCTATGTATCCGGTATAATGTGTTACCGATGTGTCCGGTATACACCCCTTCCGCAATAAAAAAGAGCGCGGTTCGCGCGCTCTTCTTTATTATCCGCCCTTGGAATCTGGCGGAAGGGGAGGGATTCGAACCCTCGAAGCCCTTTTGGAGCTTACAGACTTTCCAGGTCTGCGCCTTCAACCGCTCGGCCACCCTTCCTTACTTTCAAGCAAAAGGAGCCTTGCCCGGCTCCGTGTGACTTCCTTTAAATCTGGTGGTTGGGAGAGGATTCGAACCTCTGTAGGGCGTAGCCCGACGGTTTTACAGACCGTTGCTTTTGACCGCTCAGCCACCCAACCGCAGTGTCGAAGACGGCCGCGGCGAAGCGCGGTACCGCCATGTTCACGCCAATAGTATATCAAAATTTGAAAAATCCAAAAATAGTATAATTTAGGCATCAGCGCCCCCGTTCGGAGGTCACATGTGTCTGGCTGTTCCCGGAAAAATAATGGTTAAGAACGACGCTTCCGCCGAGGTGGATTTCGGCGGTACCCGCCGCCAGGTGGCGCTGGACCTTGTGCCCGCCGCCAAAAAAGGCGACTATGTCCTGGTCCACGCGGGCTTTGCCATACAGGTGCTCGACCCGGACGAGGCGAAAAAGACCCTCGACGTATTCCAGGAGCTCTATGAAAAAGGGTTCAGGCCTTAAACTGCCCGCCGATACGGCCCCGTTTTTCCGCGATAAGGCCCTGGCCGGGCGGATGGTGGCGGCAATCGCGGAAAAAGCCGCCAGCCTGGCCGCCGCCGGCCGCCGCGCCAACTTCATGGAGGTCTGCGGCACCCACACCATGTCCATCGCCGCAGCCGGCCTGCGCCGCCTCCTCCCGCCCCCTGTAAAGATGCTCTCCGGTCCCGGCTGCCCCGTCTGCGTCACCTCGCAGGGCGACATAGACCGGCTGATAGAACTGGCCCTCATCGGCGGCGTGACGGTCGCCACTTTCGGCGACATGCTGAAGGTAAAGGGGAGCAAGGGGCTCGACCTGCAGGCCGCCCGCGAGAAAGGAGCCGACGTGCGGGTGGTCTATTCCCCGCTCGACTCCCTGGAGATAGCCCGGACGGAGCCCTCCCGCAAGGTCGTCTTTATAGGCGTCGGCTTCGAGACCACCGCCCCGGTCATCGGCGGCGTGCTGGTCCGCGCCAGGGCCGCCGGGCTTAAGAATTTTTTCGTCGCCCCTCTCTTCAAGCTGGTGCCGCCGGCGCTGGAGGCGCTGCTCTCCGCCGGGAATACCGAGGTGGACGGCTTCATCATGCCGGGCCATGTCAGCGCGATAATAGGCCCCGAGCCCTACCGTTTCGTGGCAGAGAAGTACAAGGTCCCCTGCGTCATAGCCGGCTTCGAGCCGCTGGATATACTGCGCGGCGTCGACGCCCTGCTCGGGCAGATGCTCTCCGGCCGCCCGGAAGTCGACACCGAGTACAGCCGCGTGGTAAAGGCGGGGGGCAATCCCGCCGCGCTCAAGCTGATGTCGGAGGTCTTCGCCCCCGCCGGCGCCTCCTGGCGGGCCATCGGGAAGATCCCGGGTTCGGGCCTGGCGCTGTCCCGGGCTTACTCCGCTTACGACGCCTTCGCCGAATTCGGGGTGAAAGAGCGGGAAGCCCCCGAGCCGAAGGGCTGCATCTGCGGCCTTGTGCTGACCGGCAAGGCCTCGCCGCCGGATTGCCGCCTCTTCGGCAAGGCCTGCACCCCGTCGTCGGCGGTAGGCCCCTGCATGGTCTCTTCCGAAGGCGCCTGCGCCGCCTGGTTCAAGTACGGCGGATAGAGATGACGATAGAGACGCTCAAGCTCTTCCGCGACCTGGCCGATACCGGCAGCTTCTCGCGCGCCGCCGAGCTCAACGGCGTCACGCAGTCGGCCGTCAGCCAGCAGCTCAGGAAACTGGAGACGGTGTTCCGCTGCCCCCTCGTCAACCGGGGCCGCGACGGGGTCACGCTCACCGACGAGGGGGCCTCGCTCTACGAGGCGGCTAAAAAGATCTCCTCCCTCTATTCCTCCGTCCTCGCCTCCATCGTCAAGTCGCACCCGGGCAAGTCCGCGGGCTCGGTGCGCATCTCCACGATCTACAGCACGGGGCTCTACCTCCTGCAGGGCTACATTAGCCGCTTCATGTCGGCCCGCCCCGAGATAAAGGTCAGCGTCGAGTACAGGCAGTCGGAACAGGTGGCCGGCGACGTGCAGGCCGGCCGCGCCGATTTCGGTTTCCTGGCCTGCGCCCCCAAAAAGCAGGGCGACATTTCCTACCTGCCGGTCTGCGCGGAGGAGATGATGCTGGCCGCGCCGGAGAATTCCGAGGCCGCGCGCTCCGCCGATATCGGCCGCGACGCCCTGCGCTCGCTGGATTTCGTCCTTTTCGACAAGGCCTACCCGTCCCGGAAGTTCATAGACGATTTCTTCGGCAGGGAAGGCCTGCCTCTCAGGGTGAAGATGGAGCTCGACGACATCGAGACCATAAAGACCGCCGTGCGCTCGGGCGTGGGCGCCTCGATACTGCCGGTCTCCGCCTTCGGCGGGGGGGATTCGCGCGGCATAAAGGCCGTGAAGTTCCGGGACCTCGACCTCAGGCGCACCGTCTACCTGCTCCGTTCCCGCACGCGCAAGCTCAGCCCGGCCGCGCGGCATTTCCTCAATACCGTCTTCGAAAAAGGAAAACCACTATGCCCGGAAAAAGCGGCCTGAAAGTCCCCGCTAAGATAGCGCTGGCCTACGGCAGCGGCGGCCGCCTGACCCACGAGCTGGTCTCGGGCCTTTTCGCCCGCGCCTTCGCCAACAAGGCCCTCGCCGAACTGGCCGACTCCGCCGAGATAAAGGCCGGCCGCGAGCGCCTGGCCTTCACCACCGACGGCTACGTGGTCAGCCCGCTCTTCTTTCCCGGCGGCGACATCGGCAAGCTGGCCGTCTGCGGCACCGTCAACGACCTGGCGGTCAAGGGCGCGCGCCCGCTGGCGCTGTCGGCCTCTTTCATAATCGAAGAAGGCTTCGACGGGGAACTGCTCAAGAAGGCCGTCCTGTCGATGAAAGCGGCGGCCGCCGAGGCCGGCGTCGATATCGTCACCGGCGACACCAAGGTGGTGGACAAGGGCAAGGCCGACGGTCTTTTCATCTCCACCGCCGGCGTCGGACTTATCCCCGCCGGCAGGAGCCTCTCTTTCTCCGGCCTGCGTACCGGCGACGAACTGATCGTCAGCGGCCCGCTTGGCGACCACGGCGTGGCCGTAATGAACGCCCGCAATAACCTCGGCCTGAGCGGCCTCAGGAGCGACTGCGCCCCGCTCAACGCCATGCTGGAGAAAGCCCTGTCCGCCGGCGCGGTGCGCGCCATGCGCGACCTGACGCGCGGCGGTCTGGCCACCTCTCTCAACGAGGCCGCCGCCGCCTCGGGGCTCTCGATCGAGCTCGACGAGGAGAAGGTCCCGGTCTCGCCTGTCACGGCCAACGCCTGCGCCCTGCTGGGCCTGGACCCGCTCTATTCGGCCAACGAGGGCCGGGCTATGCTCTTCTGCCCGCCGTCCTCTTCCGCGAAAGTGCTCAAGGCCCTGCGCTCCCACCGCTACGGCCGCGGCGCCGTCATAGCGGGACGCGTCCTAGGAAAGGGCGGCGACGTCTCGCTGCGCACCGCCGTCGGCGGCTCGCGACTCCTCCGCATGCTCGAAGGCGAGCAGCTGCCGCGCATCTGCTGATGAAAAAAGTATCCTACTGGGGCATAGCCCTGCTGGTCACGCTTTTCTTCGCCGTCTTCCAGCGGGCGACCGGCCCCACCTACCCGATAAAGGGCAAGAACCTGGAATTCGCCGGGGCGGAGATATCGTCCTACCGCCTGCCGCGCAGCTGCACCGTCGGCGACTGCCTGGTCAAGATCGTCAGCGGGGCTCCACTTGAGGCCGGCCTTGCCTGGCGCCGCCTGGGTACCGGCGAGCCTTTTTCCGGCACTGAGATAGCCTCCGAAGGGCCGCTCTATTCCGCGCGCCTGCCCGACCAGCCTCCCGCCGGCAAGCTGGAATATCATGTCACGCTGCGCCGCGGCGGCGAGACCATGCGGCTCGGCCCGGAACTCATAGTCGTACGCTTCAAGGGCGACGTGCCGGCCTGGATACTTGTCCCGCACGTCCTTCTGATGTTCCTCTTCATGGTCTTTTCCGTGCGCGTCATGATCTCCCTATTCACCAAAGACCTGGTCGTGCGCCACGCCGTGGCCTGGAACACGGCCTTCCTGATACTGGGCGGTTTTATTTTCGGCCCGCTGACCCAGTACCACGCCTTCGGACATTACTGGACCGGCTGGCCCTTCGGCCACGACCTCACCGACAATAAGACCCTGGCGCTGCTGCTCTTCTGGCTCGCCGCCCTGTGGGCCTCTTTCAAAGCGAAGAACCCCCGGCCCTGGCTCGTCGCCGCCTTCGCCGCCACCCTCCTCGTCTATTTCATCCCGCACAGCATGTACGGCAGCCAGCTCGATTACTCCACCGGCCGGGTCGTCACCGGCCGGTAGCCCGGAAAGTTCTCGATTTTAAATGGCTGACATCAGGAAGAAAATAATCGTAAAAGGCGTGGTGCAGGGCGTCGGCTTCAGGCCGAACGTCTATAAGCTCGCCCTCGAGAACCGTATCTCCGGCTGGGTCCGCAACGACCTCGGCGGCGTCACCATAGAGGCCCAGGGCCCCGCCCCAGCCGTAGAAGCCTTCATCTCCGGCATACGACACAAGTCGCCGCCCCAGTCCCGGATAGACTCCCTTGCCGTCTCCGCCCTGAAGCCCGGCCCCTCCGGTCCTTTCACTATCAAAGAGAGCGCTTCCGCCGGAAGTTCTTCGGCCATCATCCCGGCCGACCTGGGCCTCTGCGGCGACTGCCGCCGCGAGATGCTCGACCCGCGGGACCGGCGGCACCTGTACCCTTTCACCAACTGCACCAACTGCGGCCCGCGCTTCACCATAGTGAAGACACTGCCTTACGACAGGCCCAAGACCACTATGGCCGGCTTCAAGATGTGCCCCGCCTGCTCCAAAGAGTACCGCGACCCGCTGGACCGCCGCTTCCACGCCCAGCCCAACGCCTGCCCGGCCTGCGGCCCGCGCGTTTATTGTTTCTCCGGCGGGAAGAAGATAGAAGGAGCGAGGGCCATGTCCCTGGCCGCCGCCGCGCTGGCCGGGGGAAAGATAGTGGCGCTGAAAAGCCTCGGCGGCTTCCACCTGGCCTGCGACGCTGCCGGCGCCGCGGCGATAGCCCGCCTTCGCGCGGCCAAGCGGCGCCCGCATAAGCCGCTGGCGATAATGGCCCCCTCGCTGGCCTGGGCCGTCCGGCATTTCGACGTCTCCGCCAGTGAACGCGAGCTGCTTTCCTCGCCTTTATCCCCTATCGTGACGCTGCGCAAACTGCGCCCCGGCTCCTTCGGCGGCGCCGCGCCTCGGCTCTCCTCCGTCGGCGTCATGCTGCCCTATACCCCGCTGCACGAGGCCCTCTTCGCGGCGCTGGCCGCCCGCGGCTTCGCTGGTGGGCTCGTCATGACCTCAGGCAACAGGCGCGACGAGCCTATCTCCAAGGACGACGACGAGGCTAAGGCGGCCCTGTCCGGCCGCGGGACCGGCGCCGCCGCGGGTATAGCCGAATTCTTCCTTTTCCACGACCGCCCCATACACAACCGCATCGACGACAGCGTGACCTTCGTCGCCGCCGGCGAGCCGCGCTACATACGCATGGCCAGGGGCGCCGTGCCCCGCGCCGTCAGCCTCCCTTTCAAGCCGAAAACTTCCCTATACTGCGCCGGCGCCGATCTCAAGAGCTCGTTCTGCCTGACGCGCGGCGACGAGGCCTATCTTTCCCAGTACATAGGGGACCTTGAAGAGAGCGGCAACAGGGATTTCCACCTGGAAACCTATCGCAAGATGACGGCGCTGCTGGGCGTTAAGCCCCGCCGTGCCGTGGCCGACCTTCACCCCGACTATTTTTCTTCCGCCCTGCCCGCCCGGCTCGGCCTGAAGGCGGACCGCTGCCAGCATCACCTGGCGCATCTTCTCTCGGTGGCGGCCGAGAACGGCCTCAAGCCCCCTTTCTGCGGCGCCGCTTTCGACGGCACGGGCTATGGCTCCGACGGCTCTATCTGGGGAGGGGAATTCCTCTCCGTCACCGGCAGATCCTGGCGCCGGGAGGGACGCCTGCGCCCTTTCCGCCTGCCCGGCGGCGACGCCGCCGCCCTCGAGCCCTGGCGGCCGCTGCTGGCCATGGCCGCGGACTGCGGCCCGGCCGCCCTGGCCAAAGTTTTCAGGCTGGCCCCGTCGTCCTCCGCCGCGTCCACCGCGCTTACAATGGTCTCCGCCGGGGTTAACTCGCCGGTCTCCTCTTCGATGGGCCGGCTCTTCGACGCCGTCGCCTGCGCTGCCGGCCTCGGTTCCTTTTCCACCTACGAGGCGCAGGGCCCGATGGAACTGGAAAGCCTCTGCGGCCCCCGCAACCGCGACGGGTATGAATTCGGGATATCCGGTAATGCCGGGATGACCGAACTGGACTGGCGGCCCGTGATAGCCGCGGCGCTCGCGGAGAAGGACCCCGCCAGGGCTGCCCGCATATCGGCCAAATTCCACCTCGGCCTGGCCGAGGCCGCGGCGGAAATACTCGCCGGCATGGCCCGCCGCCTGGGCACGAAAAATGTGATACTCTGCGGCGGCGTATTCCAGAACCGTATCCTCCTGGAATGGACCTCGGAATTGCTGGCCGCCCGCGGCCTGCGGCCGCTGGCCAACCGCCTTTCTCCCGTCAACGACGGCTGCATCGCCCTGGGCCAGGCCTACTTCGCCGCTGCCGGCATTAAAACCTCCCCCGACAAATAAAAAAGCCGCCCGCCGGATCCGGCGGACGGCTTCTTGAAGATCGCCTTAACTTATTTGGCGGTCATCCACTGCACGAACTCGTCCCATTTGCCGTCATTGGCCCAGGCGAGCTGGTTATAGGTCGAGTCGAAGCTCCAGGTCGGCAGGTAGACGGCCAGGCCGTAGGCCTTCTCGAACCGCGAGCCGGTGGTGGCGTTGTCTATCAGCACTTTGTCGTAGAGGTGGTTCATGACCTCGACGGTCTTGTACTGCAGCGCCTTGTTCTGGGTCTTCTCGTGGACCAGCTCCATGAAGTGGGTCAGGTCGCGCGAGCCGGCGCCGCCGAAGCCGACGGAGGCGTTGCGGGCCGCCTTGATCATTTCCTTGTCCTCCTGCATGGCGAGGTCCACCCACTGGTCGAGCAGCTGGCGGTACTTCACTATGCCGGAAGTGCGCACCGCCGACTGGGTGGTGGCCTTGGAGCCGGAGGCGTAGAAGGCCTTGTAGCCCTGCACCGCGGCCGCGGCCATCACCTCGGGGGTGAGGTTGTCCTGGTTTGCGTGCACGCGGGAGAGGAACTCGTGGTAGCCCCAGCCGTCGCCGGGCTCGTTCTCCTCGGAACCGACCACGACCTTGGCGGTGTCCTTGATCTCGTAGACGACCTCGGCCATCTGCATCAGGCAGGCGTCGGAGGCGTAGATGTCCACGCCGCCCATCTCGCGGATGGCGCGGGCCAGGTCCACGGTGTTGATGTGGTTGCCGGTCTCGTCGTCATAGGAGATGCCCTTCATGATCTCGGGGGCGTCGCCCTTCATCTCCCAGCCGGAGCCGTGGTTCCAGCCGACGAGCATATAGCGCTTGGCCGGATAATTGGCCTTGACCCATTTGCCGAACTCGGCCAGCTGACGCCAGTCGCCCATGTCCACCTTGCCCATGTCCTGGATGAGCTTGGAGCTGATGGAGGAATTGTCGCCGTCCTTGACTATCTCGTAGCGGCGCACGCCGGACCAGTCGGTGCTGGCGTCCTTGGCCGCGTCCTTCATCATCATCGGGGGTATGTGGTGGGGCCAGTAGGGGTTGGGCCAGCCGGGATGCGGAACGGTCGGGCCGGGATTGCTCCAGTCGTCGTAATAGCCGCCGCCGGGATAGGAGGGATAGGACGGCGGGGTGTACTTCATCCTCGCCGACTGCGTGATTATGTTGATGTTGCCGGTGGGGCCGTACTTCTCCATCTCGTTCATGTCCTGTATGACATAGGACGAGAGGTTGTTCTTGCCGTTGATGAAGACCATTATGGTCCAGTCCTTGACGGACTTGGTCTCCGCGGCGGGTTCGGCCACCTCGGGGGTCGCTATCTCTCCGGCCTGCCCGATCACGTCATTCAGGTCCGTCAGCGTGTCGAACGACACGTTCCGGGCCTGCGCGACCGAAGCGGCCAGGAAAAGCGCCGAGAATACTTTCGCTAGTTCGGTTTTCCTCATCTTTTCTCCTGTGCGGCTGCGTTTTGACTGCTCCCATATATTACTAATCAATGACTTTCCTCTTATGGGCTGTTCGGGGAAGCCGCCTGGAATAAAAAGGCCCCCGGCCGGGGGGGACTTTGGGCCTATGACGGCGGTCAATCCTGCCGCGCCGGGCCCCGCCCCGGATTTGACGGCGTTCCGGGCAAAGTGTTACTATATCCGTAAAGATGACACGCAAAAAGACCCTCTCCCGCTTCGGCGTCTCCCTGGACGGGGACCTGCTCGGCCGCTTCGACGCCTATATTGCCCGCGAGGGCTATACCTGCCGTTCCAAGGCCATCGCCGACCTCATCCGCAAGGAGTTCGTCGCCGACGACTTCGCCAAGGGCGCCACGGTGGCCGGCGCCGTCACGGTGGTCTACGACCATCACAAGCGCGAGGTGGTCAACCGCCTGCTGGACATACAGCACGATCACGGGGACATCATAATCTCGGCCCAGCACGTGCACCTGGACCACGACAATTGCCTGGAGATCATAGCGGTAAAAGGGCTCGGGGCGGAGGTGAAGCTGCTGGCCGACGCTCTCAAGGCCGTCAAAGGCGTCAAGCACGCCACGCTCAGCGTCACCAGCGCCGGGCGGTAATATTTTTTTGATTTTTCGTGTTACTATTTAAAAAAACATGGCATCATCGGGGACGGCATGAAAAAGGTGTTGGCGCTCATCGCTCTGACCTCTTTTTTCCCTCCGGCCGCGGCTCCCGCCCGCGCGGCGGAGGTCTGGGCAGGCGAGATAGTAGGCATAGCGGCCAGGGGGACCGCCGTTTCCGGCCTGTCCCCCGGCGCGGTCTCGGTCGTCTTAAAGGACGAGATCGAGGCCAGGGGCGCGCAGACGGCCGACCAGGCGCTCAACGCGCTGCCCGGCGTCTTCAACCGCCGCGGCAAAGGGTTCATGGACACCTCCTCGGCCCTTACGCTGCGCGGCGTCCCGGACCAGAAGCGCACGCTGATCCTTTTCGACGGTGTCCCGATGAACGACGCCTATACCGGCGCCGTTGCCTACGGCGGCCTTCAGCCGGAGGACATCGAAAGGATAGAGGTCGCCCGCGGGCCTTTTTCCGGCCTTTACGGCGGCGGCGCCATGGGAGGGGTAGTCAACTTCGTGCCGCGCAGGCCGCTGAAGCGGGAGATAACGCTAAAGGGCGGCTATGGCGGCCGGCTGGGCCCGTCCCCGGCTATGGAGGACCTGGTAAAGGGCTATCTTTCGTACGGGGACCGCGTCGGTTCCCGCCTTAGTTTCCTCGGCAGCTTCGGATATAAGCGCACCGACGGCTATCCCGCCGACCTCAATGTGCAGAGCGCTGCGCCGACGGCCGGGCTGACGGGCTGGGAGAGCACGACAAGCAATACCGGCGCGGCCCGCTATATCGTCGGCGACAAGGGGAATAACGGCTGGAAGGAACTCAGCGGCTCCCTGCGAGCCTGGTACGACCTTTCCGGCTCGGACAAACTGAGCTTCTCCTTCTCGCGCGCCGCTTACGATTATTTTTACAAGGACCCCGCCACTTACCTGCGCGACGCTTCCGGCGCGGAGGTCTGGACTTACGGCACGGTAAAGGAGGGAACTTTCCTCGGCGGCGACGGCGGGCGCCGGCAGAGCTCTTTCTCGGCCGTTTATGAGAGAGCGGGAGATCCCTGCGGTCTCAGGGTGGCCTTCGGCCTGGTGGATACGGACCGCTCCTGGTATATAACGCCCGAGGCCGCCAGCGCCACGCGCGCCGGCGGGCCGGGGAAAATAGCCGACACTCCCGCCTTCTCTCATAACTCCGAAGCCCAGGTTAAGCTGCCGGCGCTGGTCCCGGCCAATTCCCTGACCGTCGGCGCTTCTTTCCGTTTCTCCCGGGCTGGTACCGAGGAGCGCGCGCTGGCGGACTGGCTGCTTCCCGAAGAGAAGGGAGCCGTGACCTATATGTCCTCCGGCAAGAACGCGGACCTGGGCCTTTATATACAGGACGAGATAGCGCTCCACCGCTCTCTTACCGCCTGGCTCTCGCTGCGCGGCGACCGCTGGCGCACCTACGACGGCATGGCCGACCAGCCCGGCACGGCCGGGTATCCTAAAACTTACGCGTCCCGCTCGGACTCGGCCCTGAGCCCCAAGGCCTCGCTGGTCTGGTCGCCGGCGGCCCGGACTACGCTGCGGAGCTCGGCCGGCCGCTCTTTCCGCGCTCCTGCCGTATACGAACTTTACCGTACCTGGACCTCGGGATCGGTCACTTACGCCGGCAATCCCGGCCTCCGGCCGGAGACCGTGGTTTCCTGGGACTTCGGCGTTGATCAGCGCCTCTGGTGGGGAGCAAAAGTCGGCGCCGTATACTTCGAGAACAGGATGAAGGACCTTATCTACCGTTACGCCTCGGGCTCCGACCGGCTCTACTCCAACGCCG
This sequence comes from Elusimicrobiales bacterium, assembly GCA_031082205.1. Classification (GTDB taxonomy): domain Bacteria; phylum Elusimicrobiota; class Elusimicrobia; order Elusimicrobiales; family UBA9959; genus UBA2231. The sequence continues at coordinate 46,618 of JAVHLJ010000014.1, read as the reverse complement.
GGCGGGCTTTCGGCAAAGGCTGGGAGCTGGAGGCCGAGCAGCTCTTCGAAGGCGGGAGCCGGCTTTACGCCAGCCTGACCCTCAACGACGCGCGGATACGGGAGAACGCCGCCAGCCCCGCCAGCGTGGGCAAGAAGCTCACCTATCTTCCCGATAAGCTCTGGTCCTTTGGCGGCGAGCTGCGCGCCGGTCGCCTTACCCTGAGCGGCTCCGGCCGTTATGTCGGGAAGCGCTGGACCACCGACGCCAATACCGACATCGTGGACGGAGTATACGGATCTCGCGGGGCTCATTTTACCGCCGACGCGAGAGCGGCGTATAAATTAAACGATACGGTATCCCTGTCGCTGCTGTCCCAGAACATCTTCGACAAGGAATATTACGACTATTATCCGGCGCCGGGCCGCTCCTGGTTCGCCGAGCTCGCCTGGAAACTCTGACCGATGGTCCTCTCCCCTGAACTGTCCTACGCCCTCGCCGGCGGCTCAAAATTCCTGCTGAGGGTCGTGCCGGTCTTCGCCGCGGCCGTTTACGCCGCCAACCTGCTGGGCAGGATGGGCTGGCTCTCCGGCCTGGCCTGGCTGGCCGGGCCCGTCATGCGCCTGGGGCGCCTGAGCCCCGCCTGCGGACCGGGCTTCGTCACCAGCGTGGTCTCCCCGACGGCCGGGCACGCCCTGCTCGCCGATCTGCGCGTCTCGGGCAGGCTGGACAGGCGCGAATTGACAATAGCCGCCATAGTCAACAATCTGCCCGGCGAGATAGCCACCGGCAAGAGCGTCCTGCCGCTGGCCCTGCCGGTGCTGGGCTTTTTCGGCGCCGCGTATTACGGCGTCCTCCTGGCGGCGTCCGCTCTCAAGGCGCTTATAATGCTGCTCGCTGGACGACTGATCCTTCCCAGGCGGGCGCATTCGCCCGTCGCCGCCTCCTCCGCCGCGGCGGTCCCTTTTTCCGCGGCGGCCAGCTCCGCGCTCAAGCCTTCGCTCAGGACCATAATGAAGGTGCTCAAAACCATGGTCCCCGTGGCCTATCTCGTCTATTTCCTGATAGCCGCGGGCTTCTTCGACAGGGCGGCCGGTCCGCTGGCCTTCATGACGGATTATATCCCGCTCAATCCGGCCGTGCTGCCGGTGGTGGCGGCCAGGCTGATAAGCCCGGCGGGCGCCTATACCGTCGCCGGCGGCCTTTACGCTTCCGGCGCGGCCACGGGCTGGGAACTGGTGCTGGGGCTTTTCGCCGGGGCCTTCGCCGCCACCGCCACCAGCCTGCGCTATACCGTGCCCTATTACTTCGCCATCTTCGGCGCCTCGGACGGCACGGTGATCATCGCCGCGTCCATGGCCTCGCGCATAGCGGCCTACGGCGCGGTGCTCGCCGGCCTGGTCATGCTTATTTCCTAGGAGGAGAAATGGAGAGTTCACCCGTCAAGGACAGTTACCTGGAGGGACGGCGCCTGGAGGCCCGCGCGCGGGGGGAGAATTCCGCCGCGCCCTGGCTGGAGTTCGCGGAGCTGAAAGCCTCCAAGGGCAGCTACGCGCTGGCGGCCATGGGCTATCTCAACGCCGGTGCGCTGCTGGAAGCCCGCCGGGACCCCGGCGCCGGCCAATGCTACCGACGGGGCTTCGATGTCTGCGTGAAGGGGGCCCTTAGGGAACCCGCGCTTTTTCTGGCCTCGCGGCTGGCCGGCCTGCTGGAAAGGGAAGGCGACGCCGGCGGGGCGGCCGCGGCCTACGAAGCGCTTAGCTCGTTCTGCGAAAGCTCCGGCGCCTGGTTCCTGGCGGCCGACGCCGCCGAGCACGCCGCCGAACTGCTCAAAGCCGGGGGACGGGATATCTCGTCTTACGGCCGCCCCGCCGAACTGTGGGAGCGCAACGCCGCTTACTGGGCTGAGAAAAATAATTCCGGCGACGAGGCCTGGAGCCGCCGGCGCGCGGAACTTTACCTGGAGTCCATAAAGAAATGACCGGCGTGCTTTTCCACGGCCCGGAGGTATTCGACAGCGGCTGGGCCGCGAAAATAATGCGTGCCTTCCCGCTCGCCAGGTTCATGCTGGCCGGCACCATGTCGCGCACCGCCCTGCACGACAGCGGCCTGAAAAAAGTGGAAACCCCCGGCCTGCTGCCGTCGGCCTGCGTCGGACTCCTGGAGCGGGACTGTTCGGCCGTTATACTGGCCACGCGCGGCAAATCCCGCCGCTCGGGACTCGTTTTCGGGAGCATGATAGCGGAAAGGGCCGCGCCCGGCGTCCCGCTGGTGCAGGCGGAATGCACCGGCCGCGTCTTCGCTCCGCAGGCCGGGGCCTGCCCCGCCTCCGTCGCCGCCGCGCTTAAGAAGCTGGGACTCTCCCCGGTCCGCGCGCCGAAGGCCCGGGCCGGTATATGGGAGGAGGGGGGGAGGCTCTGCCGGCGCATGACCACCGCCGGTAAAGGGGATTTCGTCCTGGTCGACGGGATAGTTGTCGGCCGCGCCCTTGGCGGAGAGGTGGTGCTGACCTCCGCCGGCCGCCGCCTGACCGAACTGCGCGGCGTGCGCGTGAAGCCGCACGGCCTTGAAAAGCTGGAGCGCCTGGGCGGCGTGGACCTCCGCAATGCCAAGCTGGCCTCGACCCGGGCCCTCCGGCGCGGGGGGAAGGCCAGGCCCGTGCGCGGCGCGGGAAAAGGCGTGGCCTTCATCGACCACGCCGGCATGCACGTCTATGAACTGGCGGCGGGCGTGGCCGGGGCTGTGACTGTCGGAGACGATACCACGGCGATAGCCGGCGATATACTGCGCCGCTTCGGCGTCCCGGTGATCGGCATAGTGGACGGCGACGGCGACGGCCTGCACGCGGGAGAACTCGCCCCCGGCTCCGTGGTCCTGACCGTCAAAGCGGACGATGTACAGGGGCTCAGGGTACTGTCGGAAATTTTTTCCGGAAAGGGTTCATCCCGCGCGTCTTTTGATAGAATTAAGCGGGCTGTCAGGGCGCTTCTGACCGCGAAAACACTGTCCGTGAACGAGTATTAGGAGAACATCATGCGCGTTTCCCATTTTGCTTTATCCATATTGCTGGCGCTGCCGGCCGGAGCCGCCGCTTTCCACCCGATGTCTACGGAGGACACCGGTTTCCTCGACCGCGACGAGATACAGGCCGAGGTAGGCTTCGACCATTCCGAGAAGACCAGCGGCCCCGATACTTTCACCAATGAACTGGCGGCCCAGTTCTCCTACGGCCTCTGGGACAAGCTGGAGATCATGATAAGCGCTCCCTCAGGGCTGGAATTCCGGCGGCCTTTCCGAGAGCGGCCTGGGCGACGTCTCGCTGGAGACCAAGTTCTGGGTGGCTTCGCGCGGCGGCTGGGACCTGGCCCTCAAGCCCGGCTTTTCCCTTCCGGCAGGGGACGACGCCAAAGGCCTGGGCGCCGGCAAGGGTCAGGCCTGGGTCATAGGCGTGGCCGGCCATGTCGACGGCCCGCGGGAATATTATCTGAACGCGGGCTATAAGAACAACAGCAATTCCGGCGGAGAGGAGCGGAACATCTTCAGCGCCTCGGCCATGGCGGCGCACAAGGTGCTGCCCGGTCTTTTCGCCGCGGCGGAACTGGCGATAGAGACCAACGCCGACAAGGGCGCCGCCTCGCACCCGGTGCAGACCGTGCTCGGCCTTGTCTGGGAGACGACCCCTTCGCTCGACCTCTCCGCCGGCGCCAGGTTCGGCCTCAACGACTCCGCCGACGACTTCGGCCTTGTCGCCGGCCTGACCATAAGGTTCTGATATGGAAGGCGCCGCCATAAAAGCCTGGCTCTGACCGCGTCCTATGAGTTGCCTGCTCGCCTGCCTCCTGCTCTGCGTTCCGGCCGCGGCCGCCGCCGCGCCCGACGGGGAGGCGTACACGGACGCGGGGCTGACGCTCACGGCGGGGCCGGGCGGCTATTCCGGGCTGAACCTGTTCGCGCAATGGGGCGACGATGTTTACCATCTCCGGCCCTCCCTGAACACCTATTCGAGCGACGGGGCGGAGCGCTATTCTTCGTTCGCCCTTTTCGGCGGAGCGGACCGCGGGGAATGGGCCGTTTCGGCCGGGCTCTCGGTTACCCCCGAGACCGGCGGGTACTCCGCCACGGGGCTGCAGGGGGAACTGACCTGGGACCCTCCGGGCGACTTTTCACTGGACGCTCTCTACCTGGGGGTTTTCGCCGGCTTCACGGCTCATGAGGACCTTTACGCCGCCTCCGCGGCCTCGTCAGGTCCCGGGCGCCGCCAGCCCGGCGCCGCCAGGAGCGCCCCTTTCCGCCTCGCGCAGTACGATTACGGTCTTTCCGGTTCCGCCCGGTCGGGCGGGGTGAGGTTCTCGGCCAGGTTCACGCTGACCTCCTATGACAAGGACATAGCCGGCGACGCGAGGGCCCTGCCGACGGACCTGGGCGCCATCGGCTCCAGCGGTTTCCCGGACCATTCCCTCTCCCTGAGGGCGTCGCTCCCGTCCGTCACGCTCTCGCCCTGGGCCGGGTACACCCGCACGCGCTACCTGCTGGACCAGCCCTCCGGCGAAGCCCTCATGGCCGGCCTCTCCCTGCCGGCCGGCCCCGCCGAGGTCTCCGCCTCCTGGGAAGGGCTGAGCCACGGCGGCTCCGCGATGGATAATTATTTCTCGCTCGGGCTGACCTGGTCCTTCTGAGCCCGCCCCGGCGGCCGCCCGGGGATTTTTTTGGGCCAGGGCGCGGCTTTCGCCCGGGAATATACAAGAATGAAAAAGCGCGCCTTCCATCCTGAACAAAACCGCCGTGGTTTCCCGCTCTGAACTATGCCGGCCCGCGATATCCTTCTCTGGCGCAAAGCGGCGGTCATAGGCAGCCTCTGGGCGGCCTCCGAGATAATATTGGGCAGTTTTTTAAAGAACGCGCGTATCCCTTTCGCCGGCCTGCTGCTCACCGGTATAGGTATAGCGATACTGGTGGCCGGCCACCGGCTCTGGCCCGTGAGGGGACTTCTCTGGCGGGCCGGGCTGGTCTGCGCCGCGATGAAGTCGGTCTCTCCCAGCGCCGTGCTTCTCAGCCCCATGGTCGCCATCCTCGCCGAAGGCCTCCTGGCCGAAGCCGCCGTTCGGCTGCTGGGAGGCAATGCCGCCGGCTACCTGCTGGCCGGGGTCCTCGCCATGACCTGGGGCCTTGTACATAAAGTGGGGAAACTCCTCATATTCTACGGCCCGGCTTCGCTGGACATTTACGTGAAAGGCATAGAGAAACTGCGGGACTGGCTGGGCCAGCCCGGCGGGGTATGGGGGCCTGTGCTCCTGCTGCTGGGGCTTTACGGGGCGGCCGGCGCGGCCGCGGCACTGATCGGCATGAAGGCCGGTTCTCCGGGCGGGACCGTCCCGCTGCGCCGCCGCGAAGCGGGGCTGTTCCGCCCGCGCGCCGGGGGGACTCCCGGCTACCGGTCGGCCGCGCTGCTGGGAGCGCATATTCTCGTCGTCGCGGGCCTCATGGTCTCCGGCCGCCTGCCCCTGCCGCTGGCGGCGGGGCTCTCGGTCTCCTACGGCCTCGTCTGCGCCGTTTTCTATTCCCGCTCCGCGGCGCTCATGTCGAGGACCGGGCTCTGGGGGGGCGTGGCGCTGGTCTCCGTGCTGGCCGGCTGGCTGCTGGGCGACTGGGGCTCGGGCCTGCGCATGGCCTCGCGCGCCTTCGCCCTGGCCCTGGGCTTCGCCGCCGTGGCGCAGGAACTCATGAACCCGCGCGTGAGGCGCGCGCTGGAGCGCCTGGCGGGACCGGTCTTCTTCGAGACGCTGGAATACGCCTTCGCCTCGCTGCCGCTGGTCCTGGGCGCGCTTCCGTCGGGGCGCGACATGGCGCTGCGGCCCGCCGCCTCGCTGCGCACGCTGATCTCACGCGCGCCGGAACTGCTGGAAGGCGCCCGCCCCCGGGTGATCTTCATAACCGGCGGTCACGGCTCCGGCAAAAGTTCGCTCGTCGCGGAACTCGCCGCCCTTATGCGCGCGGCGGGGAAAAAGCCCGCCGGCATACTGGCCGAAGGACTATGGCAGAACGGCGTCCGTTCCGGCTTCGACCTGGTAGACCTCGCAACCGGCGAGCGGACTTCTCTCTGCCGGCGCGGCGCCCCGTCGGCGGTGAAGGCGGGGGAATTCGGCTTTTTCAAAGAGGGATTGGCCGCCGGCCTGGCGGCCCTGTCGGCGGAACGGACCGCCGGCGCCGACGCTGTTTTTATCGACGAGGTCGGTTTTCTGGAACTGGAAGGCGACGGCTGGGCCCCGGCCCTGGAACGGCTCCTGCGCCAGGCCCGCGTCCCCCTGGTCATATCGGTCCGCGACTACCTGCTGCCGCGGGTGCTTGGAAAATGGGGCCTGGTCCCTTCCGGCATTTTCGAGCCCACCGTCTCCCCTGAAACCCTTCTCCGCTCCCTTCCGCGTTGACAGCCGCCGCCCGTATTGCTACCATCTAGTTATTGGCATATGCCAATAACTATGCCCAGACCCAGAAAATGCAGAAGAATAAAGGACTCCCCCAGGGCCTATTACTTCAAGCCCCGCGCCGTGCCTCTCTGCGAGCTGGAGGAGAGCGTTCTCCTGCTCGAGGAGTTCCAGGCCCTCAAGCTCTCCGACCTCGACGGCAGGGAGCAGGCCGCCGGCGCCGCCGCCATGGGGATATCGAGGCAGACTTTCGGGAACATACTCGCTTCCGCCAGGCGGAAGCTGGCCGACGCCGTCGTCAACGGCAAGGCCCTTAAGATCGAGGGCGGCCCGGACGGCCTGGTCCGCCCTTACTGCGGAGGAGACGGGAAATGAACATCTGCGTACCGGTCGAAAAGAACGAGGGCTTGAAGTCGAAGGTCTACGGCCATTTCGGCAGCGCGCCTTTCTTCGCTATCTGCGACACGGAAGGCGGCGGGATAGAGTTCATGGACAACGCCAACCTTCACCATGAGCACGGGCAGTGCAACCCGGTGGGGGCGCTGGCCGGGCGGAAAGTCGGGGGGATACTGGTAGGCGGCATAGGCGCCCGCGCGCTGCAGCGCCTAAACGACAGCGGCCTGAAGGTGTACCGCTCGCCGCAGGGGCCGCTCTCCGCCGCGCTCGAGCTGTTCAAAAAAGGCGAACTGCCCGAGCTCACCGCTTCCGACTGCTGCCAGGGGCATGGCTGTCATTAGGCACCCGTCCCACGGGAATTGCGTGGCCTGCGGGGAGGGCAATCCGGCCGGGCTCAATCTCCGTTTCCGGCGCCAGCCGGACGGGTCGGTCAGGGCTTCGGCGTTCTGCCGTAAGGAACTGACCGGCTACGACGGGCTGCTCCACGGCGGCGTCGCCGCCCTGATGCTCGACAGCGCCATGGTCAGCTGCCTCTTCGCGGCAGGTGTGACCGCCTATACCGCAGAGATGTCCCTAAAGTACAGGTCGCCCGTCCGCATCGGCCGGTACGCGGAGCTGACTTCCAGGGTGAAAGCGGACCACTCCCCGCTTTACGTCGTCGAGGCCGAACTGCTGCAGGACGGCGAAGTGCGGGTGCGCGCCGAGGCTAAATTCATGGCGGGGGATATCCATGTCTAAGACGAATCTGGAGGAAGCCGTCAGGAAGTATTCCGGGAGGCTGAACGACCCTTCCGCGTCCTCCCGCGTCACCGGCCCCTGCGGCGACACGATGGAGTTTTACCTGGATATAGACCCCGGGGGAAGGATACGCGAGGTCCGTTTTCACGCGGACGGCTGCCGGATGACGGAAGCCTGCGGCGCGGTCGTAGCCTTTCACGCGGACGGCCGCGCTCTCGGGGAGGCCTTGTTCATCTCCCCGGGGCTCGTGCTGGCGTCCGTCGGGGAGGTTTCCGAAGACCATAGACATTGTGCTATACTCGCTTCTACGACTTTTTACCGTGCCGTAGCGGATCATATGCTGAAGTCATGAGCCTGGAGGCCGAATGCAATTCGTTCCCAAAGAGATATTCCTGACCAAGGGCGTGGGCCGCCACGTCGAGAAGCTCGCCAGCTTCGAGGAGGCGCTGCGCGACGCCAAGATCGCCCGTTTTAACCTCGTCCACGTGTCCAGCATCTTCCCGCCCAAGTGCAAGCTGATCTCCCCGGCCAGGGGCCTGGCCCATCTCAAGAGCGGCCAGATCGTCCACGCCGTCCTGGCGCGCAACGCCGTGCAGGAGAACCACCGCCTGGTGACCGCCTCCATAGGCATGGCCATCCCCAAGGACAGGAAGAACCACGGCTACATCTCCGAGCATCACAGCTGGGGCGAGACCGACAGCAAGGCCGGCGAGTACGCCGAGGACCTGGCCGCCATGATGTTGTCCACCACGCTGGGCATAGAATTCGATTCCGACGCCACCTGGGACAAGAAGGAAGAGGTCTGGGAGATGAGCGGCAAGATAGTCCGCACGCTCAACATGACCCAGAGCGCCATCGGCCGCGAGGGCGTCTGGACCACAGTCGTTTCCGCCGCCGTCTTCGTCCGCTGAGCGGCGTCCCGACAAAAGAAGAGGCCGGCTCCCGCGAGCCGGCCTTTTTTTTGTTCAATCCGGAGCCCGCTTTAAAGTAGAATTTCGACATGGCCACCATTTTCTCCGAAACCCTTACAAGGCTGCGCAGGGAGGCAGGCTTCGCCACGGCCTACCGCTTCTTCCATGACAACGGGGGGGATAAGGTGCTGGGGATGTGCTACCGCAAGTACCTGATGATGGAACAGGGGCGGATACTGCCGCAGTTCAAACACCTGCGCGGTTTCATCTTCGGCCTGCGCCTGGTGCGGCGCAGCGCGGCCTCGCGGGAGCTGGTGAGGGCCTGGCTCAGGACCATGGCCGGCGACGAGCTCTACGGCGAGATACTCGAGCCGATGCTGGCCGAACATCCGGAGAAACTGCGCCTTTCGCCTTCTCAGAAAGTGCTGGGCGACGCCGTGGCGGGCAGGAAGTTCTACCTGACGCCCGACCACCTGCGCCTGGTCACGGCAACCGCCGCCGACTATCTTTGCTTCCAGCTGCTCTCCAACGACGCGGGGCCGTGGACCCCGGAAAGGCTGGCGGAGGCGGCCGGACTTAAGAAGCCGGAGGCCGCGGCGACGCTGAGGAAGTTCTTCGCGGCCAGGCTGCTGCGCAAGGCCGGGGCCGCCTACAAATGCCCGCTGGCCGGGGCCATGGCGGAGATGCCGCCGCGCGCCGCGGCGCCGGAAGTGTTCGAATTGCTCAGGCGGCGCCAGCAGGAACTGGTCATGAGCGGCCTGCAGGCCTATCACCGCAGGGGAATCTTCCGGGCCGACGCCGACGCCCTGCGGGACTTCTATCCGCTGATGGCGGTTAACATCTCTTCCTCTCATGTATACGCCGTCAAAGAGAAGACGCCCAAGTCCGCCCTTTTCGCGGTGGAAGGCCGGGTCATAAAGATCCGCGATTTCTGAGCGGTGCCCTCCGGGGGCACTAAAACACGGATAAACGGTCCCGCTTTTCCGTAGGTCCAAAAACTTTCCAGCCGGGACCTCCGTACCTTACCGTCCGGTCAATTTTTCGATACACTTTGATCATGGGCCGGGTTTGGGCCCTCTAAAAACGCCGCGACGCGGCAGATATACAGGAGACAATGGAATAATGAAAAAACTGACAGCCATAGCCGTACTGATGTCGTTCGCCTTCCCTTTGAGCGCCCAGGTCAACTTCGACCAGGGCGTGGACGTCAAGGCCTTCGTCGCCGAGGCCTCCTCCGCGGAGATAGCCCTGCCCGAGTCCAAAATGACCGGCATTCCGACCTACAGCAGCCGCGACTGCAAAAAGGTCGAGTTCAAGGCCGACAGCCCGCTGACCTCCGCCGATATCAAGCTGAGCAGCATGGAGATGTACCAGGACTGCCACAATATCGGCTACCCCGTGGGCCAGATCTGCACTCCGCGCCCGCAGTATTACAATGAGACCACCCGCGTGATAATCACCGAGCCGCGCGAACTAAAGCCGGATCAGAAGGAAGTGTTCGAGGTCTGCCTGTGGGGGCCCTTCCTCACCATAAAGCCGGTCGAATCGGTCTATAAGTACAAGAGCCGCGTCACTTTCGACGGCATCTACATGACCCCCAAGGGCCTCATCGAGACCGCCAAGTCCGTCAGCACCGGCCGCTGCACGCTGGCCATGGATGCCGGCAATACCTGCATCTACCGCTGCCCGGAAGGGAACTATATCTCACGCCCCAATCCCTTCCCGCCGATACCGGCCCCCAACCAGTGGGTCGGCCCGATACATACCCCCTGCGCCCCCACCGCCCAGCAGACCCCTTTCGGCCTGTAAAGCGATAGGCGCAAAAAAGAAAGCCGGCTGGTCCGCCCAGCCGGCTTTTCTTTTTCATGGGAGCGCGCTTATTTCTTGGCCGCGGCCTCGGACATCTCACGCATCTTTTCCACTTCCGCCTTGACCTGCTCGGGCAGTATCTTGGCGAAAAGCAGCGAGGCGTCTTCGCCCAGCGTCACGCCGTCGAGCGGGCCTTCGAACGGTTTGAAGGCGGGGGCCGCGTCCGAAGCAGGCAGGCCGGCCTTGGCCAGTATCTTCATGGCCGTGGACGGGACTATCGGGTAGAGCAGCACGGCCGCGTTTATTATCGCGCGCGAGGCGACATTGAGCACCGTGCCGCACCTGGCTATATCGGTCTTGCGCAGCGTCCACGGCGCGGTGTCGTTGACGTACTTGTTGGCGGCTATGGCCAGCGCCATCGCCCGCGAGGCGGCCTGGCGCACCTTGTAATCGCGGTAGAACCCGCCGGTCTCGGCGAAGGCGGGTGCGAAAAGGGCCAGCAGCGCCTTGTCCTCGTCCCTGAGTTCGCCCTGAGCCGGGATCTTCCCGTCGAAATTCTTCTTCATGAAGGAGAAGCAGCGGTTGACCAGGTTGCCCAGCGTGTCGGCCAGCTCGTTATTGGCCGACTGGAAGCCCTCCCAGGTGAACTGCGAGTCGGCGGTCTCGGGCGCGTTGGAGGCTATGGCGTAGCGCAGCGCGTCCACGGAATACTTCGAGAAGAAGTCCGCCGTGTCTATGTACCAGCCTTCCGACTTGGAGAACTGCCGCCCTTCCAGGTTGTAGAACTCGTTGCCCGGGACATTGTCGGGCAGAATGTAGGGCTTGTCCTGGCCCATGATCAGCGCCGGCCAGATTATAGTGTGGAAAACGATATTGTCCTTGCCGATGAAATGGACCAGCTTCGAGTTCTTGTCGAACCACCAGTCCTTCCAGGCTTCCGGTTTGCCCTGCTTTTCGGCCCATTCCATCGTAGCGGAGACATAGCCTATCGGGGCCTCGAACCAGACATAGAGCACCTTGCCCCTGGCCTCTTGGAGCGGCACGGGCACTCCCCAGGTGAGGTCGCGGGTTATGGCGCGCTTGACCAGCCCCTCTTTTATCATGGACAGGGCCTTGTTGCGGACGTTCGGCTTCCAGTCGGTCTTGGACTCCAGCCAGGCCTTGAGCTTGGGCTCGAAGGCGGGAAGGTCGAGGAAGTACTGCGTGGCCTCGCGTATCTCGGGCTTGGAGCCGCAGACCTTGCAGGAGGGGGAGATTATTTTGGACGGCTCCAGCCACTCGCCGCAGACGGTGCATTCGTCGCCGCGCACATTGGGGGCGCTGCACTTGGGGCAGGAGCCCGAGACGTAGCGGTCGGCCAGGAAGCGGTCGCATTTGGCGCAGAAGAACTGTTTCTCCACGGCGGCCGCGATATGCCCCTTCCTGTAGAGGTCGGTGAAGAACTCCTGGGCCAGCGGGAAGTGGGCGGGGATGGTGGTTCGGGAGAAATGGTCGAACTTGATGTCGAGCTTGTCGAAGAAGGCCTTTATCTCGGCGTGGTACCTGTCCACGTATTCCTTGTAGGGGACGCCGGCCTTCTCGGCGTTGATGGTGATGGCCACGCCGTGCTCGTCCGTGCCGCAGATATAGAGGGCCTCGTCGCCGCTCTGGCGGAGGAAGCGGTTGAAAATATCGGCCGGCAGGTAGGCCCCCGCTATGTGGCCGAAGTGTATGGGGCCGTTGGCGTAGGGGAGAGCGCTTGTAATGAGGTATTTAGCCATGCTTAGATTATATCAATTAGGGGGGTGCGGCTTATAACTGGCAGTCTTGACAATAGACTGCTAATTATCTATACTATATATATCCTCATATCATCGGGCGGCCGGCCGGCTTTCCCGCTCACATATACGCCGGATCCCCGCCGGGAGGCAATATGACCATAAGATTCGATAAATTCACCATAAAGGCCCAGGAAGCGGTTCAATCTTCGGAGCATCAGGCCGAAAAGCGCGGCCACCAGCAGGTGGAACCGCTGCACCTGCTGCTGGCGCTGCTCGAACAGCACGAGGGTCTTATCCCCGACGTAATACGCAAGCTGGGCGCCCGGCCCGAGGCGCTGGCGGACGAGGCGGAGCGGGCCTGCGAGCGGCTGCCGAAAGTCAGCGGGGGCGAGCGGTATTTCTCATCGGGCCTGAAGAAAGTCCTGGAAGGCGCGCTCAAGGAAATGTCCGTCTTCAAGGACGAGTTCGCCTCCACCGAGCATCTTTTCCTGGCGATAGCCAAGGCTTCCGGCGACCCTGCCCAGGCCGTTCTCGCCGGCCACGGCGTCGGCCACGACGCGATACTCAAGGCCCTGATGTCGGTGCGCGGCAGCCAGCGCGTCACCGACCAGGAGCCCGAGGCCAAGTACCAGGCGCTGCAGAAATACGCGCGCGACCTGACCGACCTCGCCCGCAAGGGGAAGATGGACCCCGTAATAGGCCGCGACGAAGAAGTGAGGCGGGTCATACAGGTGCTCAGCCGCCGCACCAAGAACAACCCGGTGCTAATAGGCGAGCCCGGCGTGGGCAAGACGGCCATCGTCGAGGGCATAGCCCAGCGCATAGCCGGCGGCGCGGTGCCGGAGGGGCTCAAGAACAAGCGGCTGGTGGCGCTGGACCTGGGCGCCATGCTGGCCGGCGCCAAGTTCCGCGGCGAGTTCGAGGACAGGCTGAAAGCCGTGCTCAAAGAGATAGAGAAGGCCGAGGGCGGCGTGATACTTTTCATCGACGAGCTGCACACGCTCGTCGGCGCGGGCGCCGCGGAGGGCGCCATCGACGCGTCGAACATGCTCAAGCCGGCCCTGGCGCGCGGCGAGCTGCGCTGCGTGGGCGCCACCACGCTCAACGAATACCAGAAATACATAGAGAAGGACGCCGCTCTCGAGCGCCGCTTCCAGCAGGTCTATGTCGGCGAGCCGGGCCCGGAGGAGACCATCGCCATACTGCGCGGCCTCAAGGAGAAGTACGAGATACATCACGGCGTGCGCATCAAGGACGCGGCCATCATAGCGGCCGCCCGGCTATCGCACCGCTATATCACCGACCGGTTCCTGCCCGACAAGGCCATAGACCTGGTCGATGAAGCCGCCTCCTCGCTGCGCATAGAGATAGACTCGATGCCGGCGGAGCTCGACGGCCTGGAGCGCAAGGTGGTGCAGCTCGAGATAGAGCGGCAGGCGCTCAGAAAAGAGACCGACGCCGCCTCGGCGGACCGGCTGAAAGCGCTGGAGAAGGAACTCGCCGACCTGAAGGAGAAGTCCTCGGCCCTCAAACTCCGCTGGAAGGGGGAGAAGGACCTGATCTCCAGGGCCCGCGGCCTCAAGGAGACCATCGAGAACCTCAATATCGAGGAGCAGGGCGCCCGCCGCCGCGGCGACCTGGACAAGGCCGCCGAGATACAGTACGGGCGCCTGCCCGGGGCTAAGAAAGAACTGGAGAAGGCGGAGGAGGAACTCGCGGCCCTGCAGGCCAAGGGCGCGCTGCTCAAAGAAGAGGTGGACGAGGACGATATCGCCCGCATAGTCTCCAAGTGGACCGGCGTGCCCGTCACCCGCATGATGGAGGGGGAGATAGCCAAGCTGGTGAAGATGGAGGAGAAGCTGCGTTCGCGCGTGGTCGGCCAGGACGAGGCGCTGTCGCTGGTCGCCAACGCCGTGCGCCGCAGCCGCGCCGGCGTGAGCGAAGGCGCGCGCCCCATAGGCAGTTTCATCTTCCTGGGCCCCACGGGCGTCGGCAAGACCGAGCTCGCCCGCGCGCTGGCCGAGTTCCTCTTCGACGACGAAAAGGCCATGGCCCGCATCGACATGAGCGAGTACATGGAGAAGCACTCGGTCTCGCGGCTCATCGGCGCGCCTCCCGGCTATGTCGGCTACGACGAGGGCGGCCAGCTGACCGAGCACGTGCGGCGGCGGCCCTATTCCGTCCTGCTCTTCGACGAGATAGAGAAAGCCCATCCCGACGTCTTCAATATCTTCCTGCAGGTCCTGGACGAAGGGAGGCTTACCGACGGCAAGGGCCGAACGGTGGACTTCCGCAATACCGTGGTAATAATGACCTCCAATATCGCCTCGCGGCTCATACTGGAGCAGGCCGGCAAGTCGCAGGAGAAGGTGAAGAAGGCCGTGCAGGACAGCCTGCTCGAACATTTCCGGCCGGAGTTCATCAACCGCGTGGACGAGATAGTGGTCTTCAACGCGCTGGGCAAAGAGGAGATCTCGCGCATCGTCGATCTCCAGCTCGCCCGGCTCTCCAAAGTCCTCTCCGACAGGAACATCGCGCTGGAGCTCGACAAGAGCGCGCGCGACCTGCTCTTCAGCGAGGGTTTCGACCCGCAGTACGGCGCGCGGCCCATGAAGCGGGCCATACAGCGGCTGGTGCAGGACCCGCTGGCCATAAAGCTGCTGGAGGGGGAGATAAAGACAGGCTCCCGCATAGTCGCGGGAGCCGGCAAAGAAGGAGTTCTGGAATTCTCCGCGGGCGGTTAACGTCCCGCGAACGTCCGGCGGAGGCGGTTTCAGGTCCCGGGTTCCAGCCTGGCAGCCAGCTCGTTCGGCAGCGCGCACAGCACGCCGGCCCGGGCCACGCTTCCTTCGCGCTTCATGGCCAGCCCCGCCGAGATGACGCGGAAATCCCCGTCCCGCTCCATGCAGGCGGTCAGCGACGCCGCGATTGAGGCGGGGCCGCCCTTGACCAGTATGGGCACGGAAGGGATGGCCTCCGTGTTAAGGGCCGTTATGAGCGGGCCGGCGAGGGCGTTTAGAATGATGTTCCCTACCTCCATGAACATTCTCTCCTCCAGGTCCCCGATGGCCCCGGTGCGGTAGAGCGGTTCCTGGGCGAAGCACCCCGAGATGAAGGCGATGTTCCTGGAGTGGCAGACGAGCGCCGCGGAGAACGGGGAAGCGTCGCGGACATTGATCTGCACCGCGGCGGCCTCGGCGCCGAAGCCGGACGCCAGCCTCACCAGGTCCGCCGCGCGGCCCGGCAGGACCTCGACGCCGTGCAGCCCCCAGGACCACGAGGTGGCCTCGGAGGTCTTGAGCATGCACCTGCTCAGGCCGCCGGCCACCATGCGCTTTATGGTGCCCTTTTCGGCCGCGGGAGCGGACGGAGGCTTCCTCTGCATCACGTCGCGGAAAGAATCGTCGAAATCGCTCTGCTTGAAAGGCTTGTAGATTATCCCGTCCGCCCCGTTGAGCAGCAGCCGCCTGTTTATCCGGTCCTGTTCGACGGCGGTGACCATGACGACCCTGGCCGACGGGTCTATCCCGCGGATGGCCTCGAGCACCTCCACCCCGGACATGCCGGGCATGATGATGTCGAGCAGCACTATGTCGGGCCCGGTCTCCCGGAAAAGCTTCAGGGCCGCGGCGCCGTCCCCGGCCTCGCCGACCACGGTATGCCCTTTGCTTTCCAGGATGGCCCTCATCAGGCTCCTGATATCGGCGCTGTCGTCCACGATAAGTATCTTCATTTCGTTCAAGCGATATTGTATCAAACAAGGCCGCGGCCGGCCGGGGCGGGCCGCCGTAATTCCGGCGGGCCTGAGCCTCTTTTTGATACTATAAGCCTTGAAAAAGCTTCCCGGGAGCCATAAAGCACGGGACAACCGCCATGAAAAGAAAAATTAAGACAATTCTCCTGTTTTTGACCGCCGTTCTTTTGTCGCCGGCGGTTCCGTGCCTCGCGGCCGGAGCGGGAACCGTCACTAAACTCGGCGTTTTTTATCTGCCGGAACCGGGCCTGTTCAAAAAGGCCGGGCTTAAAGTCACCCGGAAGATACTGAAAGATTTCGAAATAAGGAGAATTTACGAAGAACTGGACGGCGGGAAAGACGCGGGAGAGATAAAAGCCCTGAGGCTCCTTGAAGATTTCAAAAAGGCCGGTGTGGACGTTATCGTCACGCTGCGCTGGCCGAAGGACGAGAAAGCGTTCCCCGGCGGCGAAACGGCCGGCGGCACGGATGATCCCGCCGCCCTGCTCGACAGGGTCCCGGAAGGAGCCGACCGCGAGAGATCGCTCGCCCTTCTTAAAAGGTTCCTGGCCGATTTCGGACCGCATATCGCCGTCGTCTCCATTCAGAACGAATGCCTGGGCGGCCCCGGCCGTTACGCCGAATCCGATATGATAAGAGAACCGGGCGGGCGGTCGCCAGCCGGCCGATGGCTGGAGGACGTGGCTGTGACCGTCAGGGGGGCCATATCGGGAGATCCCCGCCTCTCCCATCTTAAAATAGCCTCCCCGGTCTGGCAGGGGGTCGGCGCGGTCGCCTTACAGGGGGGCATGATCCCGGAGCGTCACCCGAACCCCAAAATAAGTCTTCTGGGCGAGATCGTGGACATATCGAACAAGTACTGCGACTACGTGGACCTCCATTTCCTGGAGACGCCCCCGGAGAGGATGGACGAACTCATTTCTTACGTCAAAAAGCACACGGACCGCGCTCTTATAACTACCGAGTGGGCCGGGCTTCACGGGGTCAAGGCGTGGCTTCGCGAGCCCGCCCCGGAGGCCGTCCTGAAAAAAATAAGCCGCTCTTCCGGCGGATCCGTCTTTAAGATCAGGACGAACCGGGACGTGGTCCGGTTCGCCCAAAAGAGGAAGGTCCCGGTAAAGGACTGGAACGGTTTTTTAAAGACCATGCCGCACAGCGAGGACTTCGCCCTGGAAAGCTTCAAGATATTCGAGAAGCACGGCTTTGCCTACGCCTGCTGGGCGCTGGGCTTCCAGTACTCGCACGACCTCTTCGACCTGAACACGCTCTTCGCCAATATGAAAACGCGCGAACGGTTCGCGCCCAACGGGCCGGCCTTCGCCGGTTTCCAGCGCCTCGTCGAATATACGGGCGGGACCCCGTGGCCCCTTCCCGTTTCCCGGTCGCTGGAAGACTGACGCCGCGGCCCGTCCGGCCGGCGGATTTATTATAATCCTAACAGATGGATACCGACCCCGGAACCGCAGGCGGCAGCTTCGCCGCGAGGATAGCGCTGCCCAGCGCGCTGGCGATAATCCTTTTTGTCGCCGCCACTTTCCTCTACATAATCCCCTCTTTCGAGCGCAACATGATGGACCGCAAGCGCGAAACCATCACGGAACTGACCAATTCCGCCCACAGCCTGCTGGAGCGGTTCCACTCCGAACAACTGGCCGGGCGCCTGACCGCGGCCCAGGCGAAGAGATCGGCCGCCGACGCCGTGCGCGCGCTGCGCTACGGCCCCGAGGAGAAGGACTATTTCTGGATAACCGATCTCACCCCGCGGATGATAGTCCATCCTTACCGGCCGGACCTCGACGGCAAGGACCTCTCCGATTTCCGCGATTCGCACGGCAAGCTGATGTTCGTGGAGTTCGCCGATGTGTCCCGCAGGGACGGCGCCGGCTACGTCGATTACATGTGGCAATGGAAGGACGAGGCCGGCCGGGTGGTGCCGAAACTCTCCTATGTGAAGCTCTTCGAGCCATGGGGCTGGGTGGTCGGCACCGGCATCTACATAGAGGACGTGCGCGAGGAGATAAAGCGCCTCGAGGCCAGCCTCATCAAGATATCCCTCCTGATGGCTTTCATCATCGCCGGCATACTGGTCTATGTCAATCAGCAGAGCCTGCGGGTGGAGCGCTCCCGCCGCGCCGCGGAGAAGAAACTGGCCGAGTCCGAGGAGAAGTACCGCAAGCTGGTCGAGGCGGCCACCGAGGGCATCATCATGGTGCTCGACGGGCGTCCCGCCTATTCCAACCGCATGGTCCTGGACATGCTCGGCTATTCCGCGGAGGAGTTCGAGCGGCTGGACCTCTCCGACCTGCTGCATCCCGAGTCCTCCGCTTCCGTGGAGTACCTGGCCGAGCTGCTGGAGACCGGCGACGCCCCGCCGCAGGTGGAGGCCCGCCTGCGCCGCCGCGACGGGGAGACGCTGCGCGCGCTCCTGACCGCCTCGGGCATAGTCTTCGGCGGCCGCAAGGGTTTCATCCTCTCCGTGAAGGACATAGACAGCCATAAGCGCACCGAGGAGGAGCTCAGCGCCAGCCGCGAGAAGTTCAGGCTGCTGACCGACAGCATCGACCTGGGCGTGCTGCGCGCCGGCCTGGACGCCGGCCGCGTCACCGAGGCCAACCCCGCCGCCTGCCGCATGCTCGGCTACGCCTCGACCGAGGGGCTCGCCGCCGCCGGCCGCGCGCCGCTGGCGCCGTTCGAAAAACTTTTTGAAGAGGCTTCGGCCGGCCGGACGATAAAAGAAGCCCGGGTCTCCGTACTCTCCGATAACGGCCCCCGCACGCTGCTGGTCTCCATCATGGGACAGCCCGGGGAAGGCGCCGGGGCCCGGGTCTTCGACTGCCTGCTCGAGGACATCACAGCCCGCGAGCGCGCCGACGCCGAGCGCGAGAAGCTGGTATCGGACCTGCAGCTCTCCCTCGGCTCCCTCAACCAGTCGGCCCGGGGCGTGGCCCGCGAAGCCCCCCGCTGCGGCCTTTCCTCCACCGCGGCCAAGGCGGCGGAGACGATGACCAGGGCCGGCAGCAGTTCGGTGCTGGTAGAGAGCGAGGGGGAGGTCATAGGCATACTCACCGATCACGACCTGCGCTCCCGCGTGCTCGCGGGCGGCGCCGGGGCCGCGGCGCCGGTCTCGCGCGTCATGAGTTCCCCGCTGGTCAGCGTGCCGGAGACGGCGCTGCTCTTCGAGGCCGTCCTGCTGATGCAGGAGAGGAATATCCGCCACCTGGCCGTGCGCGACGCGGCCGGCCGCGTTACCGGGGTGATAGACGAGAAGGAACTGCTGGCGCTCAAATGGTATTCCCCGGCCACGCTGATGGAGGAATTCGCCCGCGCCGCCGACGTGGAAGGCGTTATCGCCGTTAAGGGGAGCCTGCCCCGGCTGGTCAGGACCCTTTCCGAAACCGGCGCCGACAGCGCCGGCGTCACGCGCCTTGTCACGGCCGCCGCCGACGCGGCCACGGCCCGTTTCGTCGAGTTCGCCGTCAACGAACTCGGGGAGCCGCCGGCGCCGTTCGCTTTCATGGCGCTGGGCAGCCAGGCCCGCCGCGAGCAGACGCTGGTGACGGACCAGGACAACGCCATAGTCTACGCCGATCCGGCTTCCGGCCGCGAGGCCGCCTGCGCCGAATATTTCCAGGCCCTCGGCGGCAAGGTCTGCGCCTGGCTGGACGCGGCCGGCTATCCCTACTGCAAGGGCGGGGCCATGGCCTCCAACCCGAAATGGTGCCGCCCCCTCAAGGACTGGAAAACTTATTTCACCGGCTGGGCGGCGCTCACCGAAGCCCAGGCCCTGCTGGACGTCAATGTTTTCTTCGATTTCAGGTGCGCCTGGGGCGAGCGCGCGCTGGAGGCCGAACTGCGCTCGCACGTGCGCTCCGCGGTGAAGGACCGTACCATACTCTTCCTCAACCTGGCCAATAACGCCCTGGGCTTCAAGGTGCCGCTCGGCTTCCGCAACGCGCTGGAACTGGAGGGAGAGGGGGAACATAAAGGGACCTTCGACGCCAAGAAACTGCTGCGCGTCTTCACCGACTTCGCCCGGGTCTACGCCCTCCGCGCGGACATACAGGCCCTGCCCACTCCCGCCCGCCTGGCCGCCCTGGCCGAGGCCAATGTCCTGGACCGGGCGGAGAAAGAGTCCTTCGCCCAGGCTTTCGACGCGCTTACGCGCCTCCGCCTCAAAAGGCAGGCCGCCAGGGCCGCCGCGGGCCTGGCGCCCGACAACCGCATTAAGCCCTCCGAACTTTCCCAGGCCGACCAGCAGGCGCTCCGGGAAACCGCCGCGGCCGCCGCCGCCGCTGTCAATAAACTGAAAGATTTGATAAAATTCCACATCGTTTAGAAAGTTACGGACGTCCGCGGTTTTGAGGACGCCCGTTCTTTAACAGGAGAATGAAAAATGCTTCACGAGCCCGCCGCTGAATGCGGACCCGACGCTTCCGCCGAGTACAAGCAGCGCATAGGCGTATGGATGTTCCTGTTCTACGCGGCCATTTACGCCGCTTTCGTCGCCATAAACCTTCTCCGCCCGCTCTGGATGGAGAAGGAGATAATGTTCGGCCTCAACCTGGCCGTGGTCTACGGCTTCGGCCTGATAGGGCTCGCCCTGGTGATGGCGCTCATCTACAATACGATGTGCGGCACGCACGAAGCGGACAATAAACCGGCCGGGGAGGGGAAATAACATGGCTATAGCTATTTTCCTCGCCTTCGTCGGCCTCGTCCTGGGCCTCTCCTTCTACCTGGGCGCCAAGACCAAGTCCGCCAGCGGCTACTTCGCCGCCGGCGGCCAGATACACTGGGCCGTCAACGGCGTCGCCTTCGCCGGCGACTACCTCAGCGCGGCCTCGTTCCTCGGCATCTGCGGCATGATCGCGACGGCCGGCTACGACGGCTTCCTCTATTCGATCGGCTACCTGGCCGGCTGGATAGTGGCGCTGTTCGTGGTGGCGGAACCCATGAAGCGCCTCGGCAAGTACACCTTCACCGACGCGCTGGACGCCAAGTTCAACTCGCGCGGCATCAAGCTGTTCGCGGCCATCAGCACGCTGGTGGTCTCCGTGTTCTACCTGATACCGCAGATGGTGGGCGCGGGCGTGCTTGTGGAGCCGCTGCTGGGCATACCCCACTCCTGGGGCGTCATCATGGTCGGCGCGATAGTCATAACGATCGTAGCGACGGCCGGCATGACCTCCACCACCTACGTGCAGTTCATAAAAGGCGGCATGCTGGTGGTATTCTCCCTGATTGTTACGGCGGCGGTGCTCTACCGCGGCCTCTCGACGCAGCCCGACCAGGGCGGCCGCGTGCCCTTCTACGAGTACCGGACCCTCGGCGCCATAGAGGCCAAGGGCCAGCTCTTCACCGAGGATAAGGCCTACAGTGTGGCCGGCTCCCAGTCGGTCAAGGGCGAAACCTACGTCAAGCTCGAGAAGGACGGCGTCGCGACCTGGTGGCTGCGCTCGGACAAGGACGGCAAGGTCTACCTCAAGGAGACCCAGTACGAGGCTAAAAAGGCCGACGGTTCCTCCGTCGTCAACGGCCTGCCCGCCTCCAAGGACAATGTCCTGCGCCAGAACGGCGGACTGGAGTCCATAAAGGGCAAGAGCGGCCCCGAGGCCGACACCGGCCCGGTTGGCCCCTTCGAATTCCTCTCCATACTGGGCGACCCGGAGACCAGGGTCAACACCTGGAAGATAGTGAAGTTCTCCGACGGGGACGACAAGGTCGTAGTCTACGCCCCCAGCGTGAAGCCCGGCAACAGGATCATGCGCCCGGGCCTCAAGTTCAAGGTGGAGGGCACGCCGCTGCAGAAACTGGACTTCGTCTCGCTGATGCTTGCGCTGTTCCTGGGCACCGCCGCGCTGCCTCACATCCTCATACGCTACTACACCGTGCCCAGCCCGGCCTGCGCGCGCAAGTCGACGATAGTGGCCATCGCCGCCATCGGCTTCTTCTACGTGCTGACGATGTACATGGGCCTCGGCGCCGTCGTCAACGCGGTGCTCAACCCCGTGACGGACAACATGTCGGCGCCGCTGCTGGCCAGGTCGTTCGGGACCTTCCTGTTCGCCATCATCTCGGCCATCGCCTTCGCCACCGTGCTCGGCACCGTCAGCGGGCTCATCATCGCCGCCTCGGGAGCCGTCGCGCACGACCTGATGGACCGCTACCTGCAGGTGGGCTTCAACGAGAAGCAGAAGGTGCGCGCGGGCAAGATAGCGGCGTTCGTCGTCGGCATCATCGCCATAATCCTGGGCATCATCTTCAAGGGCATGAACGTGTCCTTCCTGGTGGGCCTGGCGTTCGCGGTGGCGGCCTCGGCCAACCTGCCGTCGATCATCATGATACTGTTCTGGAAGCGGACCACGGCCAAAGGCATAGCCGCCTCGATAGTGACCGGCATGGTCTCGGCCGTCGGCATCATCATGTTCTCGCCCTCGATGTACGACAAGTTCGGCCTGGACCCGGCGACGGCGCCGTTCCCGCTGGACAATCCCGGCATCGTCTCGATACCGCTGAGCTTCATCGTGCTCGTGCTGGTCTCGCTGATGACGCAGAAGAAGGAGCAGGCCCCGGTCCAGGCGCAGGCCTGAACCGTTCCCGCCCGGCGGGGAGGGGCGTCGCGCCCCTCCCCGCTCTTTTTTTTGGCATAATAGGTCCCGCATGAAGGTAATAGTCTTCACCGACGCGCACGCCAACCTGCCCGCCCTGCGGGCCTTCGCCGCCGCCGCGCGCCGCGAGGGCTACGACGCCGCGTTCCACACCGGCGACGCCGTAGGCATAGGCCCCTGGCCCGGCGAGACCGTCGATATGCTGGGGGAGATGCCGCGCCTCCACCTGCTCACGGGCAACCACGACGCCTGGCTCTGCGGCGGACTGCCCGAGGGCTCGGCCCGCTGGCTGGCCGATCATTACGCCTGGATGCGGAAACGCGTAATGCGCCGGCATATCAACGCCGCCGCGGCCTGGCCCTACCTGACCGAGCACGATTTCGAGGGGGTTCGCGCCGCCTTCGTTCATTACGCGCTGGGAGATTCAGGCAGGCAGGTCAAGCTCGACATAGCCGAGAAGATCACCGCCGACCTCGACGGCCTCATAGGCCGCCATTCCTCGCTGATGGTCTTCCACGGACACCGGCACAAGGCCTCGGACATAAAGGGGAAGGTGCGCTATATAAATCCCGGCTCGCTGGGCTGCTGGCACAAGCCGGCCGCGCGCTACGCCATAGTCCGCTTCCACAAGGGGAAGGCCTCGATACAGCACAGGGCCGTGCCCTATGACCGCTCCGAGCTGCTGGCGGGCTTCGCCGCCTGCGGCATGCCCGACGCCGAAAAGATACTCGGCTCTTACTTCGCTTCTTAATAAGGGGAAATAAAAAGGCCCGGCGGAGGCCGGGCCTTTCGTTTTTATGCCCGTCCTTTTTAGAACGGGAACCTGAAACTGAGCTGGTAGTGAAGATTGTCCAGCTCGGCGTAGCCGGTGGTCAGCTTATACTCGGTGGTCTGCTTCGCGGCCTCCAGCGTGACCGTGACCCTGTCGTAGGCCGCGCAGCTGACATTGGCCATCATCGTGGTGTTCTTCGTCCTGGCCGTGGCCGAGGCCGCTATTCTGGAATCCGACGGATTGTCCACGCCGTAGGCGAGGTTATAGGAAAGCCGGCCGGCCGGCTTTATCGCCAGGTTCGCGAAACCGCCCGAGGCCTTGACCTCGTCGCCGCCGTAGCCCATGTTGCCGATACCGCCCAGGAAGTCGGCCAGGTTCTGGCCGGTCCATATCTGGCCGTTGAGCGTGAACATTGAGCCGAGGGGGATATTGTAGCCGAGGTCGAGGAGCTGAACCTCGCCGGTCGACATCGTCGTGGTGTTGCGCCATTTGCCGTAGGCGCCCATGAGGGTGAATTTGGCCTTGCCCGCTTTGAGCTGGGCCTGGGCCTGGAACTGGGGCATACCCGAGGCGGTGCCCTCGGAGTCTGTCAGCTTGACGGTGGGGCGGACGGCCGCGAGAGCGAAGGTCATCCGGTCGTCGGCCTTGTAGGTGGCGCGGAGTTGGGGGGCGCGCATCCACAGCACGCCGCTGTAGCCCAGGGCGAACTCGTTATTGGTGCCGGAGAACTCCAGCGGCAGCAGGTGCCAGGTCTGGCCGGCCAGTACGTCCCATTTCCCGGCTTTGAGATTCACGTAGGCGTGGCGTATGCGCAGGTCGGCGGTGGTTCCGGCGCTGGTGGCCGCCGCGTCCACGTTCTCGCTGAGGCCGAGGAAGTCGGTCTCTATCTTCCCGGAGACCTTGTCCCCGTCGGTTATGTCCAGGCCGAAGCGGGTGCCGCGCGCGCTGGAGCGGTAGTCCCGGTCCAGATCGCGCTCGGTGGCCACGTACTTCATGTAGTCGTCCGCCGCGACGCCGTGCTTGTCGTAGATGAAATCGCTCTTGATATGGCCGTAGAAATTAACCTTGTACTTCGCCGTGGCCGTTTCCTGAGCGGACGCGCCGGTGGCGCAACACAGGGTCAGTGCCGCGGAAATGATGACCTTGTTCATTTTATAAGCTCCTTTAAAAGGGGTTTTGCCCCGTAACAACGGTTACGATGATACAACTTTGCGGCCGCCGCCGACAATAAGCCGGCGCGGGTCAGCGCAGGTAATATTCCAGCGTGGAGACGACGCGCACCTTCTTCTCCTTCTGCTGGCTCTCCTGGGCGTCCGGCGTCTGGTAGAGCGGCAGTATGCTGAACTGGCCCTGCGAGGCCGAGCGTATGTCCCCGACCTTCGCGCCGGAATTGCGGGCGAACTCCTCGGCGGCCTCCTTGGCGCTGGCCGTGGCTTCCTTTATCATCTCGGGCTTCACGTCGTTGAGCCGGGTGAAGAGGTATGAGACCGAGGGGGGATAAGACTCGCCGTCGAAGATGACGCCTTTCTTGAGCAGTTCCTCGGTCCTGCCGACCAGTTTCTCGATAGCGTCCACCTTGCCGGTGCGCACGGTTATGGTCTGCTTGAGTATGTAGCGGTTGTCGGCCCCTATCTTGTCGGAGCGGTAGGGATTGGCCATCAGGTCGTTGGTCTCCAGCCGGCCGGTCATTATCTCCGCCTCTTCCATGCCGCCGTCCAGCAGGAATTTCACGGCCGCCTTCTGGTCGGCCTGAAGTTTGCCGCGCAGCGACTCCAGGTTGCCGCCGGTCCTGATGATGCGCAGGTTCCAGACGGCCAGGTCGGCCTTGACCTCGCGCTCGGCCAGGCCCTTCACGGTGACGGTGCGGTCGAAAGCCTTGGCCTTGTAGTAATACCTTCCGGGGAGGAACCCTCCCAGCGCTATCCCCAGCGCGATTATGCCGGCTATGGCCAGCCTGTTCTTCCCTTCGGTGTCGGATTCCATGGTCATTTTTTCTCCTTGATTTCGCCGCGGTCGGGTATCGAAAAACGGAAAACGGAGCCCTTGCCCGGTTCGGATTCGAACCAGATCTCGCCGCCGTAGAGGTCCACTATCTTCCTGCAGGCCGCCAGGCCTATCCCCGATCCCTCTACGGCCGCGCCGTGCAGCCTGCCGAAAAGTTTGAACAGCTTGGGGGCGTATTTAAGGTCTATGCCCTGGCCGTTGTCCGCCACGCTGAACACCCAGCCGCCGCGGCCGCGTTCGGCCGTGACCCGGACGAGCGGGGGCGCCTCGCCGCGGAACTTGAGGGCGTTGCTGAGCAGGTTCTGGAACAGCCGTTCCAGGTGAAGCCTGTCGGCCTTGAGCCGGGGCAGCGGTCCGCGCTCTATCCCGGCCCCGGCCGCCTTCACCGAGTTCTCCATGAGCCGTACAACGGCATCCAGCGCCTCGCCGGCGTCCGCGTCCTCCAGCTTGAGCGAGGCGTTTATCTTAGAGTACTCCAGCAGGTCGCGCACCATGGTCCGCATCCGTCCGACGGCGCCGGTGATGAAGTCGATGTTCCTGCCGGCGTCGGGCCCCAGCCGCTCCCGGTATTTGGCCTCCAGCATCTGTATGTAATTGGTTATCGTGCGCAGCGGCTCCTGCAGGTCGTGCGAGGCCACGAAGGCGAAGCGCTGGAGCTCCTCGTTGGAGCGCGCCAGTTCCGCCTCGTATTTCTTGCGCAGCGTGATGTCGCGCATGATCACCGCCATCCCCGAGCGGTTCCCGTTGTTGTCCTTCATCCAGGCGGCCGAGACCAGCGCCGGCAGGCGGGTTTCGCCGGCCAGCAGTACCGTCTCGTAGTCCCTGACCTCGCCGCGTTCTTTCAGCAGGGACAGCCAGCCCCGGTATTCGGGCCTTTCAGGCGGGAACAGGTCCTCCACCCGCGTGCCGTCCAGGTCCTTTTCCGTCCTGCCCAGGGCGGCCTGGGCCGCCTTGTTGGCGCGGCGCACCGCGCCGCCGGTATCGGTCACCACCAGTATCTCGGCTATATTGTCGATTATGGCGTCCAGGTAATTGCGCGAGACGATGGTGCCCGCCAGCCTGCGGCTCATCTCGTTGAAGCTGGCCGCCAGCTCGCCAAGCTCGTCCCTGGAAGGGACGGGGATGAGCGCGCCGTAGTCGCCGCGCCCGATCAGCCTGGTCCCCTCGGTAAGCAGCTTTACCGGCCGCAGGGCCAGGCCCGTCAGGAAGTAGACCGCCAGCAGTATGGCCGCGTATACCGCGGCGAGTATAACGAGCGTCTTGCCGGCGATGTATTCTTCGGCGCGCACGGAGTCTCTCAGCGGCAGGGAGACCACCAGCGTTCCGGTCCTCTCGCGGTGAGGGGCGCCGGCCAGCGTGAGCTCTTCGGCGGATTCCCGGCCGGCTTCGGTGAGGGGGATGAAGACGTGCAGAAGCCCTTCCGGCGCGTGCCGGTCTATGCGGTAGGACGCGGAGCCGCCGGTCTCCGGCGGATAGACCTCGTCCAGTCTCAGGCCCTTGCGGGCCACGTTCGTATGCGCCAGCAGAAGGCCCGACGGGTCCGCCAGGCCGGCCTGCAGCGCGTTGACCGCGCGCATCAGGGTGTAAAGCGCCGGCAGGAGCTCCTTCTCCCCGGTGTCGGCGAAACTGCCGCCGTGGCTGTCGACGAACCTCGTGGCGGCGGAGACCGCGGCCGCTGCCGCCTCCGAGTGCAGCGTGGCGCAGACGGCCCTGCCCGAGAGGTAGTAGATCAGGAGCCCGCTCAGGAGCAGCGGGGGGAGCATGAAAAGCAGTATCTTCGCGCGCAGTTTCACTTCGGGAAAGCCTCTTTCGCCAGCGGGAAACCGCATTTTTCCGCCGCCTCGAAGTTTATCGACAGTTTCGGGTTTTCGACGTAAGTCACGCCGGGAAGCTCCTCCCCGGCCAGGGCTTTTTTCACGGCCGCCGCCGCGGCCTCTCCTATACCACCGAAGTCGGGAGCGAAGGCCGCCGTCGCTCCCAGCGGGAGCAGTCCCGGGGCCGGCGCGTAGAAAGGTACGCGGTTGGAACAGGAGAACTTGGAGAGGACCAGCATGGATTCCCGGCTTATCAGCGGCGGGTCCGAGAGCAGCCAGAAGGCGTCGGCCCTGCCGGTCAGTTCCCGCAGTTTCTCCGGGAACTCGTCGGGGGAGGCCAGGGGCACCGGGTCTATCAGGATACCGGCCCGCGCCGCCGCCGAAGAGATCTTAAGCAGGTACGGCCCCATCGAACCCTTCAGATGGAACACCGTCAGCCGCCTGAGACCCGGCTGCAGGCGTTTATAGGCGGGCAGCGCCAGTGCCGGGTCCGGGAGCGTCGCCACCCTGCGGTACTTCGGCCCGTCCCCCGGGACATAGCCCGGGGAGAGCGTGAAGACGACCGTGGTCCCGGCGGGGTATTTGAGCGCGGCCGCCTTGGCCCCGAAAGTGACCACGACCTTGAGTCCGGACGGCAGCCTGGGCTTCGGGTCCACGGAAAGGTCGAAAGGCGTCACCGGCCTGCCCATGGCCCGCTGGAAGGCCAGATAGGTCTCGAAGTAAGGCCCCGCTCCCTTGGCCAGCACGGCCGCCACTTCCTGGGCCGCCGCCGGGGCGGGGCAGAAGAGGCACAGGGCGGCCAGCAGGGGCTTTAGCTTCATCTTCTTCTCAGAACTTGTACGACAGGCGGGCGCGTATCTCCCTGGACGGGGCGGGCAGCGGAGCGTGGCCGCTGTCGTAAGGCTGCAGGTAACCGTAGCCCGAGTCGAAAATATCGTAGACGCCCGCGCCCGCTTCAAGGCGGCCGCCCAGCAGTCCGCCGCGCGACAGCCAGAGGTTGGCCAGCAGCTTGTCGCCGTAGCGGCGCACCCGGTCGTAGGTGTGATAGCCGTAACGGCCGACGTAATAGACCGCCGAGGGGTTCAGGGATAACTTTTCCGCCAGCTTGAAGCTGGCGTTGAAGGCCACCTTCTGCCTGGCAAGCCCCAGCAGGGCGTGGCCCGCGCCCGCTTCGTAGAGATCCACTTCGTTGTCGGCCGCGGTGTAGCAGGAGTAGGAGAAGTCGTAATAGCCCCAGTCCTTCTTCAGCCTGGCCGCCAGTTCCAGGCCGCGCGTGCCGGTGTCCCCGGCGTTTATGTACTGCTGCGTGCCGCCCACGAAGAATATTATCGGGTCCTTTATCCTGATGTCGTAGACATTGGCGGTAAGGTAAAAGTTTTCGCCCGCCTTAAGGCCGGCTTCCAGCTCCGCTACATAGGCTTTCTCCGGTTTCAGGTTCTGGTTCGAATCCAGGTTGTCGATGCCCGGCGCCCTGAAAGCGCCGCTGTAGATGGCCTTGAAGTGACCGCCCCCGAAGACCTTGGTCCAGGCCAGGCGGGGGGATAAGGCCGGATCGAATTTCTGATGCTTGTCGTATCTCGCTCCGGCGGAGATAAGTCCGAAAGGGGACTCCGCCACCGTCTCGGCGAAAAGCGCGTTGTTGGAGTAGGATACGGCGTCCTTGGTCCCGTCGAAACGGTAGACCGTCGGGGTCCTGGCGTCCATCTTGCCCCTGTCCAGTGAAGTTTCCGCTCCGGCGGAGACCCTTATCCGCGGGGAGGCCGCGTAGACCGCCGTAAGGGACCCGGTCAGGTGCGTGCTGCTTCGCTCGCGGGGATAAACCGCCGCGTCGTAGCCGCTGTAGGGCTTCTGGTAGCTGTAATTGAAAGCCGGCGTCAGCGAGAGGGCTTCGGCGGGCCTGAGCTCGTACTTGATCTCCCCGAAATAGGCGTCGAAGTTCCTTTCATGATCCGTGACGTAAGTGCCGGTGCTGTAGCCGTCGCGCTGCCAGGTCCTGTGCAGGTCGGCTATGAGCCGCGCGGAAAGGAGGCCTTTCCTGAGGCCGATATTGAGATTGCGCGTCTCCATGTCGGAGTCCTCTTTCATGGAATAAGAGGTCCCGTCGAAGGCCGTGTAGCGCCGGTCTCCCCTGGCGAGGTCGGCGTTGTACGACTGCGCCGTCAGCTCCCAGTCCGCGCCCGCGCCGGACACGGCCAGGTTGCCGGTATAGCCGGACGGGCCGCCGCGCATGGCGCCGAAAGAGGCGGAGGCGTCGCCCTTTTTTATGGAGCCGGCCCCGCGCGTCATTACCTTTATGACGCCCAGCCCCGCGCTTCCTCCGTAAACTACCGAGCCGGGGCCGCGTATCACCTCGACGCGCTCCACCTGTTCCACCGGCACCCGCTCCAGCTGCGCCGTCCCGAGGAAATATTCGTTGTAGCGCTGACCGTCCACCAGTACCAGGATCTTGCCCTCGTGCCCCCAGTTGCCGCGCATGCCCGCGCCCAGCAGGCTTTCCACGTCCACGCCGAAATCCAGGCCCGGCACCAGGCGCAGTGCGTCGATCATGTTCCGCGCGCCGGAATTGAGCAGTTCCTCGCGCGTGATGACGGTGACGATGGCGGGAGCCTCGCGCGCCGCGAATTCCAGGCGCGAGGCGACGCTGGTACGGATGTTCAGTATTTCCTCAAGGGAGGCCCGCTCGAAACTGAAGAAGTCGAGGTCTATGGCCTCGGAAGCCGCGGCCGGGACGGCGGCCAGTAAGGCCGCCAGCGCGGCCGGGATTGGTTTGAGCATTATACGCTGAGACCCCCTTCTGCTTTTTCAGCGGCCCCTGCCGCTCTTCTTTTCGGCGTCCCGGGCCTGCCGGCCGGCGAGCTTCACCACGGAGAACCAGAACTGTTCTATGGAAGCGACTATCTCCATGAAGGAACTGAAATCGACGGGCTTGACCACGTAGCAGTTGGCGCCCTCGGCGTAACAGCGGGTGATCTCGGCCTCGGCGTCGGAGGAGGTGAGGACCACCACCGGCAGGCTCCGGAGGGCCCTGTCCGCCTTTATCTCGCGCAGCACCTCCTCGCCGGAGACCTTGGGGAGATTGAGGTCCAGCAGCACCAGGTCCGGCAGGGCGGCGTCCCGGTACGGGGGTTCGCGCCTCAGGTAGCGCAGGGCTTTTTCGCCGTCGTCCACCGTGACCAGTTCCACCGCCAGCTTGGACGATTCCAGCGCCTGCCTGGTCAGTTCGGCGTCGCCGGGATTGTCCTCCACAAGTAGAACTTTTATTTTTTGCATAGATGTCTCCCGCGTTCCGGTCCCCGGCACCTGAACGCATTATATAAAAATGGTCCCCCTGACAT
This sequence comes from Elusimicrobiales bacterium, assembly GCA_031082205.1. Classification (GTDB taxonomy): domain Bacteria; phylum Elusimicrobiota; class Elusimicrobia; order Elusimicrobiales; family UBA9959; genus UBA2231. The sequence goes on along the minus strand of JAVHLJ010000014.1, from coordinate 16,316 downwards.
GGAGGGCGTTAACCGGAAAATCGGCCGGGCGCTTTGATTTTACCCTCGCGTTTTGCGAGAATATGGGTCCTTATATGGGCGGAGGCACCAAGGCGAGTCTTCCCGGGGGCGCCCTTTACCGGATGGTATTCGAGCAGTCCCGGGATTCCATCATAGTCCTGCGTATAAAGCAGGGCGGCTCTCCCGTCATCGTCGACGCCAACCCGGCCGCCCTGGCCATGCACGGCTATTCACGCGGCCAGCTGGTGGGCAAGCCGGTCGGCCGGCTTGGGGCCTCGCTCAGCCGCGGCCGCTTCCAGTCCGGCGACGCTTCCGTCTTCGAGGTTAAGCAGCGCCGCCGCGACGGTTCCCCGCTGGTGGCCGAAGTGACGGCCCGCAATTTCCGCTCCGGCGGCGAACTTTACGGCATACTCATCGAGCGCGACGTGACCTGGCGCCGCGCGCTGGAGGAGGACGCCCGCGCCTTCTCCGCGCGCATCATGCTTGCGCGCGAGGAGGAGAAGAAGCGGCTGGCCGCCGGCCTGCACGACGCCCTGGGCGCGATGCAGGTGGGGCTCTCGGCCGAACTGCTGCTGCTGGAGGACCGGCTGCGCCGCGGCGGCAAGGCCGGCGCCCTGGCCTCGTCGGCGCGCGCCCGGGCCCTGCTTAAAGAACTCTCGTCGGGTATAAAGCGCTCCTGCGTGGAGAGCTGGCCTCCGGCCCTGCCCGTGTCCGGCCTGCAGGGAGCTCTCGAAGAACTGCTGGCCGCCTTCTCCCGCCGCTCCGGCATGAAGGTGCGCCGGGATATACGTCTCCCGGGGGGGAAACCCGTTTCCACGGGCCCCGCCGCCATAATAATCTACAGGCTGGCGCAGGAAGCGCTTAACAACGCCGAGAAGCATTCCGGCGCCGCGGTCCTGGACTTTTCGCTCTCGGGTGACGACAAGTGGCTGACCCTGGAAGTGCGCGACGACGGCCGCGGCTTCGCCCAGGGCGCGTCGAAGTCCCGCAAGGACCGGGCCGGCTGTCTCGGCCTCAGGATCATGGCCGACGCGGCCGCCTCGGCGGGGGGCTCTTTCTCCGTCTATTCCAGGCCCGGTAAAGGCACGCGCATCCGCGCCGATATCCCGTCTTCGGGAGGAACCGCAGGTTTATGAAACGAAAGGCCATACGCGTCCTGATAGCCGACGATCACCCCGTTGTCATCGAAGGGCTCAAGTCCGTCCTTCACCGCACGGCCCGCGACATAAAGGTCACCTGCGAGGCCCGCGACGGCCGCCAGGCTCTGGAAGCGGCCTCCCGCGGCCTGGCCGACGTCTATGTCCTGGACGTGGCCATGCCCCATCCCAACGGGCTCGAGGTGGCGGCGAGGCTGTCCAGGTCGGCGCGGGGCGCCCGCGCGATAATGCTCAGCATGCACGACGACAAGCCCACCGTCGAGAAGGCCATGCGCTCCGGCGCCAGGGGCTACCTGGTAAAGGAGACCGCCGCCGAGGAGATAGCCCCGGCCGTGCGGGCCGTCTACGGCGGCGACTGCTACCTCAGCGCCTCCCTCGTCCGCTATTTCGGCGACTCCGGCGCGATGCCGGCGTCCCGTTTCTGCCGCCAGCCGGACGAGCCGGAACTTACCGAGAAAGAGCGCGACATAGTCGGACTGATAGGCGACGGCCTCTCCGAGAAGGAGATCTCCGCGCGGCTCGGCATCGCCTTCAATACCGTGCACGTGCACAGGCGCAATATTTCCCGCAAGCTTGGCATACACAAGCAGACCGACCTGGTCCGCTACGCCATACGCGAGGGCCTTTCCAGGCCCTGAACCGGCCCGCGGCCGCATACCCTAAAAAGGGTATTTAACGCAATAAACCCAAGTTGTATCCTCTCTATACAGGTTTGGGGGCCCGTCGTTGAGGCGGGCTCCCGTTCGTGTTGACCGCTTAAAGGCGGCCGCCTTCGCGGGGGGGAGTAAGGCGGCCGCCCCTTTTTTTATAGAATGGGTCCTGTCGACGGTTCCTGGAGGGGAGATGAATAACCGTTCGTTGCTGCTGCTGCCGTTATTTTTTAGCGCGGGGTGCTTCCTGAAGGCTCCGGCCCTTTACCATGTCGCGGGGAGGAATGATGCCGCCGGCGTGACGGAGCGGCTGAAGCGGGGCGCCGATCCTAACGAGCGGTGGGGTTTCATGCACGGTACGACTTCCCTTCATCGCGCGGCCGAAGTCGGCGCGCTCGATACAGCCAGGCTCCTGATAGAGCGCGGCGCCGACGTCAATGCGCGCGGCACCTGGGGCGGGGTCCAGAAGAACACCCCGCTGCATTACGCGGCCTGCGTCGGTCACGCGAGCATGGTGCGGCTCCTGCTCGAAAAAGGAGCCGACCCCGATCCCGGCCCCGGCGGCTGCTGGTCCGTTTCCAACGTCAAGGTCAAGGAAGGCGCCCCTCTCGAGCTGGCCGAGAAGAACGGCCACTCCATGGCGGCCGGCCTCATAAGGGCCGCGATAGAGGGCAAACTGGGCATAACCGCGGGCGGCGCGGCCGTCGCCGGGCAGTACGCGCCGCTGGTCTCCGCGCTGCTGAAAGATTATGCCGGGGAGGGCCGGACCATAGCCGTGACCAGGTTCTCCTACGCGGACGGCCGCCCCTCCACCGACGGCAATATCGTGGCGGAGCGCTTCACGACCGAACTGATACGCCTGAAGAAGCTCAAAGTGGTGGAGCGCGACCAGATCGAGCGGGTGCTATCGGAACTCAAGCTCCAGAACGCCGGGGCCATCGACCCCGAGTCGGCCAGGCGCATCGGCCGGATGCTGGGCGCCGACCTGCTGGTCATCGGCGGCATGGTGGAGCTGCCCGGCGCCGTCCTTGAGCTCAATGTCCGCCTGGCCGAGGTCGAATCGGGCCAGGCCGTCGGCGCCGCCTCGGGCCGCGTTCCCCGGGACTGGGTGAACTGATGCGGGTCCTGCTGCTGGGCGCTTCCGGCCTGCTCAGCGGCGCGGCGCGCGAGGCCTTCCTCGCCGCCGGCCACGACGTCGCCGTAGTGTCGCGCGGCTCGCGGCCCCTGCCGCCTCATCCGGGGCTGCGCCGGCTGGCCGCCGACCGGCGGGACGACGCCTCTCTCTCCGCCGCCCTCGGCGGCGAAAAGTTCGATTTCACCGCCGATTTCCTCGCTTACGACGGGGACGATGTTTCGCGTCTCTTCTCCGTTCCCGGATTTTCGCCGGGCCGGGTCGTCATGATCTCCAGCGGCCAGGTCTATCTTGTGACGGAGGGGAGAACTCCGCCTTTCCGCGAAGCCGACGCCGACGCCCCGCTCATGCCCGCCCCGCCGGACGGGACAAGGGACAGGCGCGAATGGGATTACGGGATGGGCAAGCGGGCGGCGGAGGCGACGCTTAAGCTGTCGGCCTCGGCGCGCGGCGTTCCCGCGCTGGCGCTGCGCCTGCCCGTGGTGCAGGGCGAGGCCGACGGTTCGTCGCGCCTTTGGGCCTGGCTGGAGAGGATGAAGGACGGCGGCCCGGTGCTGCTGCCCGACGGGGGAGTCCAGCCCGTGCGCTTCGTATACGCCGGCGACGCCGCCGCGGCCCTGCTGCGGCTGGCGGAGACGCCGGAGTGGCCTGCCATGCCGGCGCTGAACCTGGCCCAGCCCGCCGACACCACCTTAAAGGAATTTCTCGATATGGCCGCCGCACTCGCGGGACTGCGGCCGCGATTCGTGCCCGTGAGCGTCGCGGACCTGTCCGCCGCCGGTCTCGCGGACACCTGCGCGCCCTACTGGGGGCGCTGGTGCTCCCGGCCCGATCCCGCCGCCGCTTTCGCCCTGGGTTTTACCGCCCGCGGCCCGGCGGAATATATGCCCTCCGTCGTCCGCGCGCATATGGAGGCGCCTTCCCTCCCGTCCCATCCCGGCTACGCCGGCCGCGCCGGGGAACTGGCGCTGGCGGCGAAAATGTTAGAATAAAAAGACAGGAAAATCCCCGCCCGCCCTCCCCGGGCGTTTCCGGGGCCCTTTTCCCGCTTAGATCAGGAGCGCGCCATGATACTGGATTCGGTGATCGTTTCCCTTCTCGGCATGGGGGTCGTCTTCGTCTTCCTCGCGGTGATGATAGCCGCCATGGACGCGCTGCGCGCCCTGCTGCCTTTCCTCGCCAGGATCTCGCCAGAAGAGCCGGAGCATCCCGGCAAGCACAAGCATCACGCCGCCGGCGACGCCGCGGCCGCCGCGGCCATAGCCCTGGCCTGGCACAACAACACCGGGAGGCATTCATGAAGAAGATAGACGTGATGGTCACCGCTTTCAGGGACGGCTTCCAGTCCGTCTACGGCGCGCGCGTGCTCAGCGCCGACTTCCTGCCCGCCGTCGAGGCCGCCAGCCGCGCAGGCGTGACCCATTTCGAGGCCGGCGGCGGCGCCATGTTCCAGTCGCTCTATTTCTACTGCAACGAGGACGCCTTCGCCATGATGGACGCTTTCCGCCTGGCCGCGGGCCCCGGCGCCGACCTGCAGACCCTGGCCCGCGGCGTCAACGTGGTCGGCCTGGACTCCCAGCCCGCCGACATCATCAAGCTCCACGCCGAGCTCTTCAAGAAGCACGGCATCACCACCATACGCAATTTCGACGCTCTCAACGACGTCAACAACCTCATCTATTCCGGCCGCTGCATAAAAGAGGCCGGCCTCCGCCACGAGGCCGTGGTCTCGATGATGTCGCTGCCGCCCGGCTGCCCCGGCGCCGACCGCGTCCACACTCCCGGCTTCTACGCCGGCGTCCTGCGCTCCATCATGGACGCGGGCATAGAGTTCGACTCGGTCTGCTTCAAGGACGCCTCGGGCACGGCCACCCCGGCCGTCGTGCGCGAGACCATGCGCGCCGCCCGCGCGCTGCTGGGCGAGGGCCATCCGCTGCGCTTCCACACGCACGACACCGCCGGCACCGGCGTGGCCTGCTACCTCGCCGCTCTCGAGGGCGGCGCCGACGCGCTGGACCTTTCGATGGCGCCCGTCTCCGGCGGCACCAGCCAGCCCGACATCCTTTCCATGTGGCACGCCCTGCGCGGCACGGAGTACGACCTGGGCTTCGACATAGAGAAGATCGTGGAAGCGGAGGAAGTCCTCAAGGAATGCATGAAGGACTATTTCGTCCCGCCGGAGTCCAAGGCCGTAGAGCCGCTCATCCCCTTCTCGCCCATGCCGGGCGGCGCGCTGACCGCCAACACGCAGATGATGCGCGACAACCGCATCATGGACAAGTACCCGGCCGTCATAAAGGAGATGAGCGAAGTGGTGCGCCTGGGCGGCTACGGCACTTCCGTCACGCCGGTCTCGCAGTTCTACTTCCAGCAGGCCTACAACAACGTCATGATGGGCCGCTGGAAGAAGATAGCCCCGGGCTACGGCAAGATGGTGCTGGGTTATTTCGGCCGCACGCCGCTGCCGGCCGATCCCGAGGTGGTAGCCATCGCTTCCGCCCAACTGGGCCTGCCGCCTACGACGAAGAACCCCATGGACATGGACAACGAGAACCCGGCCAAGGGCGCCGGCGCCGCGCGCAAGAAGCTGGCCGAGGCCGGCCTGCCCGACACGCCCGAGAACGTCTTCATCGCCGCCGCCTGCCTGGAGAAAGGCATCGCCTTCCTGCAGGGCAAGGCCAAGGTGGCGGTGCGCAAGCGCCAGCCCGACGCCGCCTCGAACCGCTATACCGTCACGCTCAACGGCGCCAACTACAAGGTGGAGATAAAGGAAGGGGCCGCCGTCGTCAACGGCACCGAATACAGGGCCGCCGTCAAGCCCGGCTTCGACGCCGAACCGGCCGCGGCCGCCCAAGCCTCCGCGTCAGCCGCTCCCGCCGCCGGCGCGGCCTCAGGCGGCGGCTCCGCCGTGCAGGTAAAGGCCCCCATGCCCGGGCAGGTATTCAAGCTGCTCAAGAAGCCCGGCGACACCGTGGCCCTCAACGAGACATTCCTCATCCTCGAGGCCATGAAGATGGAGATACCGGTAAAGGCCCCGTCGGCCGGCTCGCTGTCCTCGCTGCCGCTCAAGGAAGGCGACCAGGTCCACGCCGGCGACCTCATCGCCGAGATAAAGGGGGCCTGAGATGGACCTCCTGACCTCCCTGCTCGACCTGGCCCGCTCCACCGGCGTCTATAACATGACGGCCGGCCAGGGCGTGATGCTCCTGGTCTGCTTCGGCCTGCTCTGGCTGGGCGTGGCGAAGAAGTTCGAGCCGCTGCTGCTGCTGCCTATAGGCTTCGGCGGCCTCCTCGCCAATATCCCGGTGGCGGAGATCGCGGCCATGAGCTCGCTGTCGGTCGGCGACGGCGGGCAGATAGTGACGCAGTTGGGCGGCTTCCTCGGCCAGATCTACGGCTTCGGCATAGAGACCGGCCTCTTCCCGCTCTTCATCTTCATCGGCGTGGGCGCGATGACGGACTTCGGCCCGCTGATAGCCAACCCGAAGACGGCCTTCCTGGGCGGGGCGGCGCAGTTCGGCATCTTCACCACGCTGATAGGCGCGATACTGCTCTCCCAGCTCTTCGGCTTCGGCTTCACGCTGCGCGACGCCGCCTCGATAGGCATAATCGGCGGCGCCGACGGGCCCACGGCCATTTTCCTGGCCTCCAAGCTCTCGCCGCACCTGCTGGGCGCCATAGCCGTGGCCGCCTATTCCTACATGGCGCTGGTGCCGATAATACAGCCGCCCATCATGCGCCTGCTGACCACTCCGGCCGAGCGCGTGATAAAAATGGAGCAGCTGCGCCACGTCTCCCGCCGGGAGAAGATAATCTTCCCGCTTCTGGTGCTTTCCGTCTGCGTGCTGCTCATCCCCGACGCCACCCCGCTGGTCGGCTGCCTCATGTTCGGGAACCTGCTGCGCGAGAGCGGCGTGGCCGAGCGCCTCTCCAAGACCGCCCAGAACGAGTTCATAAACATCGTGACAATCCTGCTGGGACTGGCGGTGGGGTCCAAGCTATCCGCCGACAAGTTCCTTCGCCCCGAAACGCTGGGCATAATCGCGCTGGGCCTCTTCGCCTTCTGCGTCGGCACGGCCGCCGGCGTGCTCATGGCCAGGTTCATGAACCGCTTCGGCGCGAACATCAACCCGCTGATAGGCGCGGCCGGCGTCTCCGCCGTGCCAATGGCCGCCCGCGTGGCCAACAAGGTCGGCCAGGAATACAATCCGCAGAATTTCCTGCTCATGCACGCCATGGGCCCGAACGTCTCGGGCGTGATCGGCAGCGCGGTGGCCGCCGGCATACTTCTGGCCGTCTTCGGCTGACCGTCGGGCGTCCATGTCCGCCGGCAGGCCTTTCACCGTCCTCGAACACGAGCGGCTCGACTCCACCCACTCGCGCGCCCTGAGCGACTTCTCCTCTCTGGCCGACGGGGACGTCGTCACGGCCCGGCGCCAGGACGCCGGCCGCGGCCGGTTTGGCCGGACATGGCTGTCCGAGGGGAAAGGGCTCTATTTCACCATAGTCCTGAAGCCCGCCGCGCCGCGGCCCGAAGTCTTTCCCTGTTATACCCACCTGCTGGCCGTTTCCGTCTGCGCGGCGCTGGAGCGGCTCGGACTGTCCCCGTCCATAAAATGGCCCAACGACGTGCTCTGCGGCGGGGGGAAGATAGCCGGCATACTGGCGGAGGCCGTCGTAGAGGGCGGACGCCCCGTCGGCGCGGCCGTGGGGGCGGGGATAAACCTTTCGCAGGACCCCGCCGACTTCGCCGGCCTCGACCGCCCGGCGGTCTCGATCGCCATGCTGCGCGGCGGGGCGGCGCCGGAGCCCGGTGGTTTCCTGTCGGCGGTGCTGGAAGAATTCTTCGCGCTCCGCCCGGCGCTGGAAGAGCGAGGGTTTCCGGCCATGGCCGCGCGGTACCGCGGCCGCGCCGGCTTTATCGGAGAGCGGGTGAAGATACGCTCTGTTTCGGGCGAGGTTTTAGAGGGAACGGCCGATATCGACGACGCCGGCCTGCTGGTCCTCTACGGCCCCGGCGGGCGCGTCAGCGCCGCCGGCGGCGAGATGGATTTCTGACCCTCCGGCCCGCGGCGAGCCAAATTTTATTTAAAAGGATATAATATCCGGGTCGGGCCCCCCGGGCCGGCCGCTTTTATATCGAAAAAAGGAGACCCCATAACATGGCCTTTAACCTTCGCAACCGCCACTTCCTCAAGGAGCTCGATTTTACCAGGGAGGAGCTGAAGTTCCTGCTCAAGCTCTCCGCCGACCTGAAAGAAGCCAAGTACGCCGGCACCGAACGGCAGAAGCTCAAGGGCAAGAACATCGCCCTGATATTCGAGAAGACCTCCACCCGCACCCGCTGCGCCTTCGAAGTGGCCGCCCACGACCAGGGCGCGCACGTCACCTATCTCGAGCCCACCGGCAGCCAGATGGGCCACAAGGAGACCGTCAAGGACACGGCGCGCGTGCTGGGCCGCATGTACGACGGCATAGAGTACCGCGGCTTCGGCCAGGAGATAGTCGAGGAACTGGCCAAATACGCCGGCGTGCCCGTCTGGAACGGCCTGACCAACGAGTGGCATCCCACGCAGATGCTGGCCGACGTGCTGACCATGACCGAGCACTGCTCCAGGCCGCTCGAGAAGATCTCCTACGCCTTCGTCGGCGACGCCCGGTTCAACATGGGCCGCTCGCTGCTCGTCATCGGCTCCATACTGGGCATGGACGTGCGCATCTGCGCGCCCAAGGCCCTGCTGCCCGACGCGGAGCTTATAGCGAAGTGCAAGGAAATAGCCAAAGCCTCCGGCGCCCGCGTCATGATAACCTCCAACCCCGCGCAGGCCGTAAAGGGCGTCGACTTCATCCACACCGACGTCTGGGTCTCGATGGGCGAGCCCAAGGAAGTCTGGGCCGAGCGCATCAAGCTGCTCAAGCCCTACCAGGTCACGCCGGCGCTGATGAAGAAGTCGGGCAATAAGAACGTTAAGTTCATGCACTGCCTGCCCGCCTTCCACAACGCCGACACCAAGGTCGGCAAGCAGGTCAGCGAGCAGTTCGGCCTCAAGAACGGCATCGAGGTGACCGAGGACGTCTTCGAGTCGCCCGCCTGCGTCGCCTTCGACCAGGCCGAGAACCGCATGCACACCATCAAGGCCGTCATGGTGGCCACGCTGGGCGCCTGAGCCCGATTCGCCGCGGCCGGGGAGAGTCGCCCCGGCCGCGGTTTTCATTTTCAGCCACTGTCCCTTCATGAGAATATCTTCACGGCTGCTCCTCGTCCTCGCCGTCCCGCTCTGCGCCGCCCCCGTTCCGGCCGCCGCCGCTGAAGGCTGCCTCGACCGGGGCTACGCGCTTTACCGCTCGGGCAGGCTCGAGGACGCGGCCGCGCTCTTCGCCTCCGCCGGCTGCGCGGACGAAGCCGGCGCCGCCGCCCATCTCAACGCGGGCGTAGTTCTCCGCGACCTGGGCCGGGACAAGGACGCGCTGGACGCTTTCAGTAAAGCCGCAGCGCTGGAACCGGACATCCCCGGCGCCCGGTCGGCGCTGGGCTGGGCCGCTTTCAGGCTGGGGCGGAACGCCGAGGCCCGCAAGGCCTTCTCGGCCGCCGCCGCGCTCGACCCGCTGGACCCCTCGCCGCGGCTGGGACTGGCGCGCGTACTTATGGCGGAGAAGAAGCCCGCGGCGGCCGCCGCGGCCCTCGAGAAACTTTCAGCCGACCGCCCGGAATTCACGCCGGCCTGGTTCTACCTCGCCAGGGCCTACAAGGAGGCGGGCGAGCCGCGCAAGGCTGTCTCCGCCTACGAGAAAGTCTTCAAGGAGGACTGGACCTTCTTCGAGGCCCGCCTGCCGCTGGCCCGGCTGCACGAGCGGCTCGGCGACATGGACGTCGCCTGGAACCATTACGCGCGCATACTCGGCGTCTCGCCGCGCCACCGCGAGTCGGGCGAGCGGGAGAAGGCGCTGGGCGCCCTGCTCGGCCGCGTCCCCGAGGACGCCCTGCCCCGCCAGCGGATAGACGAGCCTCTGCCCGTGGTCCGGGCCGCCCCGTCGGCGAAGATGCCGTCCATCGCCGTCGGCGTAGGCACCGGCCCCTCGGGAGGTCCCGGCCTGCGCGACGCGCTCGTTCTCAGCCCCACGGGACCGGCCCGTCTTGTCGACCCCGATACCGGCAGGGTCCTGGCGCGGCTGCCGTCGGGAGAGGACCTGCTTTTCAGCCGCCTCTCCGCCGGCCTTTTCCAGGCGACCGGCCGCGGCGGCAGGTCGCTGGGGCGCTTCCGCCGGGCCCTGGCCGTGGAGGCTGAGGACCCCTCCCGCCACGGCCTGATACTGCGCGACGCGCGCGTCGAGCCGGGTTACGCCTGGTCCTCCGTGCGCGACCGCCAGCTCAAGGGCCGCGTGGAAGTCCGCTCCAAGGGGGAGAAACTCTACGCCGTCAACCGCCTGACGCTGGAGGATTATCTCTACGGGGTGGTGACGCGCGAGATGCCCAGGACCTTCCCCGTCGAGGCGCTCAAGGCCCAGGCCGTCATAACGCGCGGCAACGCGCTGGTGTGGAAGCGCCACCCCCGCCACGCGCGCGACGGCTACGACGTCTGCGACGGACAGCACTGCCAGGTCTACGGCGGCGTGCCCGGAGAGACGGCGGAGGGCCGCGCCGCGGTGGATGGCACGCGCGCCCTGGCCCTTCACAGTTCCGGCCGCCCCGCCCACACGCTCTATTCCGCCAACTGCGGCGGCCACACGCAGGATTCCGGGGAGATAGGGGGCTGGTTCGAGAGTCCCTACCTGAGGGGCTCGCTCGACGCCGACCCGCCGGCTGACGCCCCGGGTACGCCGTGGGAACTCTACCGCTGGCTGAAAGGCCGGCCCAGGGTCTTCTGCAATGTCCCCGAGGCCGCCGGCCACGCGCATTTCCGCTGGACCCGCGTGGTCTCCGCCGAGGAACTGCGCGACCGCGTCGCCCGGATAAAAAAGATAGGCGAGCTCCAAAGCGTGACCGTCAGGCGGCGCAGCCGCTCCGGCCACGTCAATTCAGTGCGTTTCGAAGGCTCGGCCGGCGCGCTTACCGTCGACCGCGAGCAGGCCATCCGCTCGGTGCTGGGCCTCTCCTCGCTGCGCAGCACGCTCTTCGTGGTGGAGGCCGAGCGCGGGGCCGGCGGCCGGCCGGCGGAGTTCGTTTTCCACGGCGGGGGCTGGGGCCACGGCGTCGGCCTCTGCCAGCACGGGGCCGCGGGCCGCGCCCTGGCCGGACAGGACCACCTCCGCATACTGCGGCATTACTATCCGAACACGGTCCTGGAGAAGCTCGCCTATTAAACAGGTATAATATCGCCGCCGCCCGACGGAGAGGCGGCACGGAGGAAACGGATGACCGCAAAAGGCGTTTTCAACAAGGCTCTCAATGTAATCGAGAAGGCCGGCAACAGGCTGCCCGACCCCGCCGCGCTGTTCGCGCTGCTGATGTTCGCCGTCTGGGGGCTCTCCTGGATGCTCGCGGGCGTCACCTTCGCCGAACTGGACCCGCGCACGCAGCTGCCGATAAAGATAAACAACCTGCTCGACGGCGCCGCCTTCACCGCCTACATGTCCCAGATGGTCGGCATCTTCACCTCCTTCCCTCCGCTGGGCGTGGTACTGGTGGCGATGCTGGGCCTCGGCGTGGCCGAGTATACCGGCTATATCGGCGCCTCCATCCGCGCCATAATGTCCGTCACTCCGCGGCAGCTGCTTACCCCGGTGCTGGTTCTGGTCGGCGTGCTCAGCCACGTCGCCGTCGACGCGGGCTACGTGCTGGTCATACCGCTGGGAGGAGTGGTCTTCTACGCCGCCGGCCGCCACCCGCTGGCCGGCGTGGCCGCCGCCTTCGCCGGCGTCTCCGGCGGCTTCTCGGCCACGCTGTTCATCCCGTCGAGCCTGGACCCGCTGCTCGCCGGCCTGACGCAGGCCTCGGCCCGCCTCTCGGCCCTCCCCGGCGCGCAGGAACTGCTTGTCAGCCCGCTCAACAATTATTTCTTCACCACGGCCTCGGCCTTCCTGGTCGTCCTGATCGGCTGGTTCATAACCGATAAGCTGGTGGAGCCCCGCCTGGCGCATGTCGCCGTGGACGGCCACAAGGACGAGCTGCCCAAAATGGAAGTTCTCAAGCGGGAGGAAAAACGGGCGCTGGCGCTGGCCACCTTCTCCATCTTCGCCGCGCTCTCCGTGCTGCTCCTGTCGGCCTACTACCCTTCCTCCCCCTGGCGGTCGCCAGCCGGCGAACTGACCAACTCCGCCGCGCCGCTGATGAAGTCCATCGTGCCGCTCATCTTCGTCTTCTTCCTCATTCCCGGCGTCGTCTACGGCTACGCCGCTAAGACGGTCAAGACCCACCGCGACGTCATCAAGGGCATGACCAAATCGATGAGCGGCATGGGCTACTACGTCGTGATGGCCTTCTTCTGCGCCCAATTCGTACACGCCTTCGGCCAGTCCAATATCGGCGCACTCCTCTCGATAAAGGGAGCCAACTGGCTGGCGGACATGGCCCTGCCGATGGGCTTCACGCTGACGGGCATAGTGTTCCTGTCGGGCTTCATCAACCTGCTGGTCGGCTCGGCCTCGGCCAAATGGGCCCTTATCGGCGCCATCATGGTGCCGATGCTCATGCAGCTGGGCGTCTCGCCCGACCTGACGCAGGCCGCCTACCGCGTGGGCGACTCCTCCACCAACATCATAACGCCGCTGATGCCGTATTTCCCGCTGGTAGTGGTGTTCTGCCAGAAATACGTGCGCTCGACGGGCATCGGCACGCTGGTGGCGATAATGCTGCCCTATTCGATAGCGCTCCTCGTCCTGTGGACGCTGTTCCTGCTGGGTTTCTGGTGGCTGGGGATACCGCTGGGCATCGGCTCCAGCTTCGTCTTCCCGCCGGCGCCGTAAAACGGGCGGGGAACCCGCCGGGGAGGGGATATCACGATGGAGAATAACGCGAGCGCGGCGGGGCCCGAGAAGCCCTCGTTCTACGCGCTGCTGCCCGCGCTGCTGCTGGGCGCCGGCATACTGGCCTCCTTCCTGCCGGGCGTTCCCGGCGACAAGACCGTACTGCCGCTCGAAGTATTCGCCGACCTGTTCATAGTCTTCTTCGCCTTCCGTTATACCGACGCCGGCCGCCGCTGGTGGCGGGCCGGGGCGCTGGCCCTGCTCGGCGGCGATTCCCTCTACATGGGAGCCCACTTGTTCCCGCCTTTCCCGATCTGGGCCATCATGCTGCAGGAGACCTGCTATACCCTGGCCCGTTTCTTCATGGCGCTCTACCTCTACGCCCACCTGCCGCCGTTGAGGACGCTGAGGCCCGCCGAAAAATGGCTGCTCGTCCTCCTCTGCCTGGGCATGACCTGGTTCTCGACTTTCTACCTGGTCATACCGCTCATCGCCTCCGGCGCGTTCCCGGTGTTCTTCAGCGTCAACGGCGTCTTCAACCGCCTGGCCGAATCCGCCGTCTTCCCGCTGGCCATACTGCTGGGCATGAAGGCCCGCACCAGGCACTGGCTGCTGCTCACCCACGGCATAACGCTGGTCTCCATCTCGTCCATAGCCATCGGCTATTATATGGTCAACAACGCCACTTTCGAAGGCGTGCCCACCCAGGAATACGGCTGGCTTTTCGGCCTCTTCCTCATCCTCGCCGCGCAGGCCTACTCCCCGCGCCGGACGGAGACCTTCGCCCCCTGGAACGGGGCCCGCGTCAGGCTGGCCTGGCTGGCCCTGGTCTTCAACCTGGTCCTGCTCGGAGGCATGTACCTCGCCGGGGCCTTCACCATCGGCGGAGTTTACCAGTTCGCCTCGGTGCTCTTCGTGCTGTTCGCCGTCTGGCTGGCCTCGAACCTCATCTCTTTCAGGATCGCCGAGGACATAAACCTGATGATAGACGGCGTCGGCGCGGCGGGGGACGGTCCGCCTTACCGCGTGGACATACACGAGGCCGGCCGTTTCGCCGACAAGCTGGAGAAAGCCTACGCCACCATCCGCTCCCAGGCCCGCCTTTCGGCGCTGTCGTCGGTGGCGGCCCAGGTCGCCCACGACATACGCAGCCCCCTGGCCGCGCTAGAGGCCGCCCTGCGCGGCATCGGCGACCTGCCGCCGGAGAAGCTCGGGCTCGTACGCGCGGCGGCGGGGCGGATAAGCGGCATAGCCGACGACCTGCTCGGAAAGAAGCGCGGCGTGGGGCGCCTGCCGCTGGCGGGGCTCATCGCGCCGGTGATAGAGGAGAAGCGCCTGCAGTACGGCGGGCGCGGGGGCCTCGAGATAGTCTGCTCCATCCCCGAGGAAGCCAGGGCTCTTTCGGCCTCCGCGGACCCCGTGGAATTCTCTCGCGTGATCTCGAACCTGGTCAACAACGCGGCCGAGGCCATCGAAGGCGCCGGCCGGGTGACGGTGGCCCTCGCGCGCGACGGGGGCTCGGCCGCGGTGACGGTCAGCGACGACGGGAAAGGCATACCGCCGGAAGTACTGCGCCGGCTGGAGGAGAGCGGCGGGACTCACGGCAAGGCCGGCGGCTCGGGCCTCGGCCTGGCCCACGCCCGCGCCGCGGCGGAGGCGTGGGGCGGTTCGCTGGAGATATCGTCGGAGCCAGGCAGGGGGACGGCGGTGAAGCTGCGCCTGCCGCTGGCCGGCGGCGGCCCCGGCCCGAGGGAAGCCCTGCTGCTCGACGACGACGACCTGGTGATCATGACCTGGCGCGCCGCGGCCAAAGCCGCCGGCGCCTCGCTGCGCGCCTTCAAGGACCCGGACGAATTCATCTCCGCGGCGGCGGGAGCTCCGGCCGGCACGCCGCTCTACATAGATTCCGACCTGGGCGGAGGCCTTTCCGGGGAGGAGATAGCCGCGGGGCTGAGGGAAAAAGGATTCACCGACATCACCATGGCCACCGGCCACGGCCCGGAGCGTTTCCGCCGCCTGCCCTGGCTGAAGGTCTCCGGCAAGGAGCCGCCCTGGGAGCGGGGGGATGTTCCCGGCGGCGGGAGGCCGGCTTGACCGGGACGGAACTCGCGCTGCTGGGCGTTCTCGGGACGAGCTTCCTCGCCTCCACCGTCCTGCCCGTCAGCTCGGAGGCCGCTCTTTTCGCCGCCCTCAAGCTGGACTCCGGCATCCTATGGCCGGCGCTGGCCGTCGCGACCCTGGGCAATACCGCCGGCGGCCTCACCACCTACCTCATCGGCCGCTACGGCGCGTCAAAAAAGCCGCTGGCCCAGCTCGAAAAGGTCAGCCGTTACGGCGTGCCGCTGTTATTCTTCGCCTGGCTGCCCGTCGTAGGCGACGGCTTCTGCCTGGCCGCCGGCTGGGCGCGCCTCAACTGGGCCGCCGTCGCGCTGGTCTCGGCCGCCGGGCGTTTCCTGCGCTACTGGGCGGTCGCGCAGGGCGCGCTGCTGTAGCGGCGCGCCAAATAGAAAACCCCTCGCGGGGTTTTTAAATTTGGCGCCCCCTACGGGATTCGGCCACAGCTCCTCGGCGCGCCGTCGCGCGCCTCGGGCCGCGGCCCCGCCTCGCCGCTGCCGCCAGCTGGCTCGCGGCTCCGGCTTTCGAATCCCGACGCACGACAAATTGTTGTCGTGCTTTGGGGCGCCGTCGTTAATTAAAAAACCCCTCGCGGGGTTTTTAAATTTGGCGCCGTCATTTAGACATCGTTCGAGACTACTTTGCGCAACATCCCGAGGTAACTTTATAAGTTCCGCTTTTCCCCTGGAGCTGCGGTAGGCGGATCTTATCCGCGAGAAGCCGTCGCGGGCGCGGCCACTGCGCGGCCGCACACCGCGCCTCGCCGCGAGAAGGAGGGTTCGCAGGCTCGCCCACACGCCGGCCGCTTTAGGCGGCCGGCTGCGGGCTCGCTCTGCTCCACCACGCGGAGTCCCACACTTATTAACACCCCCTTTGCGCGGCCGGCCGGCTACAAGGTTGTGTTAAGATTTCGGGTGTAAATTGAAGGAAGCATGGGCATCTCGTAGAATAAGTGTATCGAGCATTTAATCAACGGAGGATACCCATGCTTACCAATAGTGACAATATTGAAAAAATAGACTATCGTCAAGGCGCTTTCAGCCGCACCCCATCATCAACAGAACTGATCGAGCGGCTGGCGCACCGCCAGTTGCGGGCCAAGGTCAAGTCAGCAATTCAGTCAGGCACGATAAGCTATATCGTTAGCCAGGAAATCAATGCCATGATTTCAGAGGCCTTGAACGCGCGACTGGCAGCCGAGCGCGACGCCATTTTGGGTAGCCAGCCCTATGAACGAGGCGGCGCCACCAAGCGCAACGGCTACAAGTTAAAGAGCCTGCCCGGCCTTTGGGGCCGCCTGACGCTGCGCCGCCCCGTCGTACGCGCCGGAAGCCTGTCCCTGCCGCTGTTGGAGGCGCT
>JAVHLJ010000013.1 GCA_031082205.1 Elusimicrobiales bacterium | reverse complement strand
CCCAGTCCCCCGGCGGCGGCGCCGCGGGGAAGCCGCGCGATGTCCGCGCCGCAGGCGCGGCGGGCGGCCAGCGCGAAGCGCCGCATGGCCTCCTCCAGGAGCTTCACCTGGGCCGGCGAGGCGCCTTTCTGCGGCCCGTAGACCCGGGCCGACCCCCTGGGGCCGCAGAGCGGGTTGGTAACGTCGGCCAGGCCCGTCACCTTCACCCCCCTGAAAAGGGAGAAACCCGGGCCCGGCTCCATCCGCGCCAGTCCAAGCAGGCCCGCCGCCCCGTCGGGCACTGGCCGGCCCGCTGAGTCCAGCAGCCGCCAGCCGCAGGCCGCCGCGCAGCCGGCGCCCGCGTCGTTGGACGCGCTGCCCCCCAGCCCGACGAAGAGCTCCCGGGCCCCGGCGCGGACCGCCGCCGCCATCAGCTCCCCCACCCCGCGCGTCGAGGCCGCCATGGGATCGTTCCGCCCGCCGCGCAGGCGGCGCAGACCGGCCGCCTCGGACATTTCTATGACCGCGCGGCGGCCTGGCAGCATAAGGAAACGGGCCCTCAAAGGCCCGCCGAGCGGGCCGCTAACGGAGCGGGAACGGATCTTTCCCCCGACGGAAGCCTCCAGCACATCGACAAGTCCGTCCCCCCCGTCGGCTATCCCCGGGAAAGCCAGGGCCGCCCCGGGGCGCACCGCTTCGAAACCCTTGCTGAGGGCCAGCGAAGCCGCCGCCCCCGAGAGGACGCCCTTGAAAGCGTTGCAGGCGCAGAGTATTTTCATGAGAAAGTTGGATTAATGATAGAATAAATTCAATGGAGAAGACCAAGCCCGCGATAGTGTACCGCTACGGCCAGGGCGCTTACGTCAACCTGACCAACCGCTGCCCGACCGCCTGTTCTTTCTGCATAAAGAACCGCTGGAAGATGGATTACAGGGGCAACTGCCTGGACCTCGGCGGGGCGGAGCCCTCGCCGGCGGACATAACCGCGGCCTTGTCGCGCGAATACGCGGCCGCCCCCTTCCGCGAGATGGTATTCTGCGGCTACGGCGAGCCTACCATGCGCTTCGAGGAGCTCAAAGAGGTCTGCCGCGCGCTCCGCGCCGGCGCCGTCGCCGGCGTCCCGCGCGACCTGCGGGTCCGGCTCAACACCAACGGGCTGGCGAACCTTGTCACCGGCCGCGACGCCGCCGCCGAACTGGCGGGCCTGGTCGACTCCGTGCACGTCAGCCTGAACACGCACGATCCCGCGGCCTGGCTGGAGATGATGCGGCCGGCCCCCCGATACGCGGAAAATGGTTTCGAGAGCGTCCAGGCCTTCATCCGCTCCGCCTCCGCCGTCATGAAAGAGACGGTGGCCACGGCGGTGGAAAAACCTGGCCTGGACAGGGAACGCTTCTCCGCGCTCGCCAGGGAGCTGGGGGCGGAGCCCAGGTTCAGGCCGATGCTGGAGGAAGAAAATGGCGGTTGAACGCAGGATAGTTCTCATCTGGGTGGCCATAGCGGCTTTCGCCATAGTCAGCGTGCCCAGCGTTTTTTTTCATAAGGCGGCGAGCAGGTATTTCGGGTTTCTGGGCGGGTGGGAGACCGGGCTGATCAAGCCCTCCAAGCCCTCGGCCATGCCCCCCATGCGCAAGAGCGCCGCCAAGGCCCTGAACCCCCAGCCGGAACTGCGCTTCGCCAAATTCTCGCTTAAGGCCAAGGACGCCTCGGAAGTCCGGCTGGTCGGGGATTTCAACAAATGGGACCCGGCGGCGCTCAAGCTGGTGAAAAAGGACGGCAACTGGGAGACCATAGTACCGCTGCCGCCCGGCGAGTACCGCTACGCCTTCATCGTCGACGGCGACCAGTCCGCCGACCCTTCCAATCCCGAGACCGCCGAACGCGACGGCAGGCGCGTCTCCGTCAGGAGCGTCAAGTGAACGGCCTGGCGGCGGCTCTCCTTCTGCTCCTGCTGCCGCTCCACGCGCGCGCCGCCGCCGGCACCGCCCTGCTCTGGCTGCCGCCCGCCGGCCAAGGCATAGGCGGGGCCCTGGAGGCGCTGGAAAAGGACCCGGCCCTGAAACTGACGCTGGCGCTGGAATCCCAGCCGGCCGAGCCGGAACTCTCCAGGCTCAAGGCTCTGCTGTCGGAAGGCAGGGCCGAGCTGGCCCTGCGCGTTCCCGAAGCCCCGCCGCTTTTCCTGCTGTATTACCCCAACGACCCCGCCGCGGCCTGGGCGGGCAAGCGGGGAGAGCTCCGCAACAATCCCTATTTCTTCGCCCTTCGCCTGCTGGACGCCAGGGACAGGCTCCCGCTTTACAAGGACCATCCTCCCCGGGGACTGGCCTCGTCGCCGGGCGGCATGGCCGAGGGCGCCCAGCCGGCGCTGCGGTCCGTCGGTCTGTCCTGGGCGGCGGCGGGCGCGCCCGCGTCGACCGATACGCCCCGCCTGCTCTCCAGGGACGGCGTCACCGCCGCCGCCTTCGACCTCCTCCATTCCACCGAGGCCGGCTCCCCAGGGCACCGGCCGACGGCCGGCTGCGCCGTCTCCCCCTGCCTTTTCGTTCTCGACGGCGAGCTGGACGCCGAAGCCGGCAGGGACCACGCGGCCCTGCTCGATTACTGGCTCTCCGCGGCGGCCCCGGGCATGACCGTATCGGAACTGCTGGCTTCCACCGGTCCGGTCCAGGCCGACTCCCTCTCCCTGCCCCCGTGGAGCGGCGATTATACGCTCTGGGCCGGCTCGCCGCGCCAGTCCGGCGCCCTCTCGGCGCTCGCCGGCCTCCGCGACGCCATGTCCGTCCACATGAACGAACGTCCGGGGGACAAGGCCCTGGGCTCCGTCATGCAGGCTTATTTCGCCACGGGCGCGGGGCGCGAGCTGTCCGGACTGGATTCCCCCGACGAAGAGGTCCGCCGCGAGGCGGAGCTATCCTTCCAGACCCGGGCCGCCGACGTCTACCGACTGATGGGCAGGAGCCTGCCGCGCTGGATATTCGCGCCGCTGGAAAAACTTTCTCCCGAGAAGGAATCGCCGCGGGCCTTCTCTTCGCGCCTGGAAGGCCGGCGCCTGGAGCTGGAGAACGGGCAGGCGCGGCCCTCCCTGCCCGGGAAATCGCCGCAGCTGCCGGGAGGCCTGGACCCCCTGAAAGCGCTCAAGCTGCGCTCGCTGCACATCTCCTGGAACGACGAGGAAGTGACCTTCGCTTTCGCGGCGGGCGACGGCCCCGGGACGGGCCTGGCAGAAGGCGCGCGGCTGGAACTTTACATAGACGTCAACAAGCGGCAGCGCGCCGGCAGGACCTCGCTGCTCGGCGCCGCGTCGCCGCGGCTATACCCCGAGGACGCCTGGGAATACGCGCTCGCGGTACGCGGGGACGGTTCCGAACTTTTCACCGCGGGCTCAGGCCGCCCGGCGGCCGCCCTGAAAACCGAACCGGGGCCGTCCGGGACGCTGACAGTGAAAGTCCCGCGCCGCCTGCTGGCCGGCAACCCGGAGAGGTGGGGCTACGCGGCTTTCCTTTTCTTCGGGGACGACGCCGCCGCCCCGCCGTCCGACGCGCTCTGCGCAGAGAACAGCGGCGGGTACGTGCACGCGGCCAGGCACGGGAAATAAGGGGGATACCATGGCCGGACTCGGCAGGATCATAGCCTTCGCGGACGACGCGCTGCGTTCCGGCGATTTCAGGGACGCTTCGCTCAACGGCCTCCAGGTGGAGGGCAGGCCGGAGGTCCGCAGTATAGCCCTCGGGGTATCCGCCTCGCTCGAGTTCCTGCGGAGGGCCGCCGCGGCCGGGGCCGACCTGGCGATAGTCCACCACGGCCTTTTCTGGAAAGGGCACGCGGAGGCGGTCAAAGGCCCCCTGAAAAAGAAGCTTTCCCTGCTGATGGAGAGCGGCATGAGCCTGGCGGCCTGGCACCTGCCGCTGGACGCGCATCCCTCCCTCGGGAACAACGCCGCCCTGCTGCGGCTGCTCGGAGCCGGGAAAACGCGCCCCTTCGGGGCTTACGACGGCCAGAGCATCGGCATGGCCGGCACGCTCGCCGCGCCCCTGACGCCGGCCAAAGCCGCGTCCCTGCTGGGTTCGGCGCTCGGCGCCGAACCGCTACTCTTCCCTTACGGCCCTAAAAAGATACGCCGCGTCGGCGCCGTTTCCGGCGGGGCCGCCCGCCTGTTCGCACAGGCCGCCGAGGCCGGGCTGGACCTCTTCGTCACCGGCGAGGCCGGCGAGCCCAGCCAGGAGACCGCCCGGGAGCTGGGAGTGAATTTCATATCGGCCGGACATTACAACACGGAGAAGGAAGGAGTGAAGAACCTGGGGCGCCTGCTCGCGCGCCGGTTCCGCCTGAAGACCTTCTTCGTAGACGTTCCCAACCCGGTCTGAGAAGGGGGTACAGTGAGAAAAATGGCTTTCCTGCCGGCGGCCGCCGCCGCGCTCTTCGTCTGCGCCTGCTCGGCCAGGCCCAGGCCCGCCGCTCCCCCGCCGCCGGCCGACCCGCTGGAGGCGGTGGTCTCCGCCATATTGAAGAAAGCCTCCGATATCCCGGAGCGCACCCTGGCGGTATACGACATAACCGGCGTCTCCGGAGAGACCTCGCCGGAGGGCCGGCTGGTGGCCGAACGCCTCACTTCGAGGCTGGCCGCCTCCGGGGAAGTGAGGGTTATAGAGCGGCGGCGGCTGGAGGCGGCGCTCAAGGAACTGAGCCTCTCCGCCTCAGGCGCCGTGGACGAGGCGGGGCTCGCCAGGGCCGGTTTCCTGTCGGGCGCCGGCGCGGTGGTCACCGGCACGCTGGCCCGGCTTAACTCGGGCCATGAACTGAACGCCAGGGCCGTTAACGTGGTCACCGGCGACGTCATCGCCGCGGCCTCGGCGCTGCTGCAGATAGACATGGCGGCTGGCGGAGGCACGGTAAGGCGCATGCAGGAACCCCGTCCGGCGCCGCCCGCCGCCGGGCCGCCGCCGCCCGGCTGGAAAGCCTGGCCCGGCCGCGGCAGGTTCGAATTCTCCGGCGGAACGATACGCTACTGCCTGGAGGCCAGGCAGCACGACTATCTGTCCGCCCCGAAGGAAGGCTATTATCCCGGCGTCCTGCTGGAAAGGGAGATAGCGGGAGAGAAATGGGAAGTTGAGGTTTCGGCCGATTACGCCATGTCGGGGTCGGGCGGCCAATGGCTTTCGGTCTTCGTCTGGCTGGGAGAGAAGGACGCGCGGCCCGCCATCAACGACGGCACGCTGTCTCTGATAGCCAGGAGGAACCAGGACAGCGGGTACGGCAGCGACGATTTCACGATGCATTACGAGCCCGGGGGAGAGCTGGCAATACTGGGGACCGCGGTAAGGAACGTGCGCATACGCAGGGACGGGAAGATGTTCAGCCTTTACTGGAGCGCCGACGGGAAAGACTACGCCAAGGCGGTATCGGTTTTCTCCCCCGGCGGGGCGGCGGCCCCTTCCCAGCGGATAGTGCTGGGAGGCCAGGCCTTCGGCGCCGCGGCCTCCTGCGCTCATTACGGACAGATAAAACTGAACGGCAGGCCGCTGTTCTGAGCCTCAGGCGCGCGTCAGCAGCGCGCAGGGAAAAACGGCGAAAAGGTCCTTCAGCGCGGCGGTCTCCCCGGCCTCGAAGTCCCGGCCGGAGAAGGCGTCGGTGAAAGTCCCCCTGAGTTCCGGCGGCAGGATGAGACTCGTGTCCTGCCAGAGCTCGCCCAGCGGCGGCTGCCCGGGCGGCGCGAAACCTGATACGAGGCGCGGCACCGCGGCTATGACGGCCCGTCCGCCCTTCACCCTGGCGAAAGCGAAGACGCTCCCCGCCCGCGCGCCCCCGGCGGCCAGCGGCAGGTAAGAACCGCCCTCGAAAACATCTTTCATCGCCGCGCGCGCGGCCAGCGCGCGCCAGGTCAGGAAAAGCTTTATCCTGCCCGACGGCAGGTCGGCCACCAGGCCCTCGGCCAGCCTGGACGGATCCGCCGCGAAATCCCGCTTCAGTTCAGCGAGCAGGCGGGACCGGAGCGCGAAATCCACGGGGCGGCGGTTGTCGGGGTCCACCAGGCTCAGGTCCCAGAGCTCGCAGCCCTGGTATATATCGGGCAGGCCCGGGGCCGCTATCTTGAGCAGCGTCTGCGAGAGAGAATTGAAAGCGCCGTAGAAGGAGATGAGCCGCTGCGAGGGGAGGAAGTCCTCCAGGAACCTGTTCTCCGGCCCGGGCTGCAGGGCGCGGTCTATGAAGGCGCGCAGGGCGGACTCGTATTCCTCGTCTGGCTTTATCCAGTTGGTGTCGGTCTGCGCCTCGCGGGCGGCTTTCACCGAATACTCCTTTATCCTCTCCGCGAAGCCCGCGCCCGGCTCCCCCTCCGCCGGCCAGGCGCCCAGCAGGGTCTGGTAGAGCAGGTACTCGTCGTTGCGTGAGGGCATCTCCCGGCCCGAGGAATCCCTGCGCCGGCCCGCCTGGTTAAGCCTGGACCAGCGCCGCAGGGCGGCGTACCATTCCCCCGGCGTCTCCGACAGCACGTTTATCCTGGCCCGCACGTCCTCGCTGCGCTTGGTGTCGTGCGTGGAAGTGCAGTTCATCGTCAGCGGGGCGCGCTCCGCGCGGCCGGCGAGGAAGGCGTGCACCTCTTCCGGCGCGAAGCCGAAGCGGTCCGGCGATCCGCCCACCTCGTTGAGCGAACTGAGGCGGTTGTAGATGTAGAGTATGGTGTCCTCGAAGCCCTTGGCCATCAGCGGCGCGGTGTACTGCTGGAAGGCCATCACGCAGGGCAGGATGTTGTCCGCGCTCTCCCCTTCCAGCGACTTATGGCCGCCCATGAGCAGGAAAGCCTCGATGAAATTCAGTTCGTAGCCGAAATCGCTCAGCCGCCGGCGCGCGGCGTTCACGGCGGTCTTTATAACGGCGCGCTCCGCTTCCGTGGGCCCCTTGGGCCCGTTCACGTAAGTGCGGTAGACGGGAAAATTAGCCATGACCTCCACCAGCGCGCGGCGCAGGCCGTAGAGGGTGATATCGCGCCCGTAGCGGTCGTCGGCGGCCGACTTCTTCATCATGTGCGCGAGATTGTCGATGTTGCCGGCCAGGTGCCGGCTGATCATCATCCGCTTCTTGGCCGTCACCATCTCGTCGTAGCGGGTCTCCAGGCCGGTGAAACGGTAATAGAGGCGGCTGAACTCCTTGTCGCTCTCCCTGCGGCAGAAAAGGCCGTTGGCGTAATTGGTGAAATCGTAGCCGGTGGTCCCCTCTATGGGCCAGTCGGCGGGCAGTTCCTCGCCCGGGGCCAGTATCTTCTCAACGGCGACGTAGACCTCCGGGCCGGCCGCCGCCCTCAGCCGCTCCAGGTAGCCCCGCGGGTCCAGCAGTCCGTCCACGTGGTCCACGCGCAGCGCCGTGACCGCGCCGCCGGCGACCAGCTTCAGCGCGGCCGAATGCGCCCTCTCGAAGACCGCCGGGTCCTCGACGCGCACCGAGATCAGCTCGTTTATCGTGAAAAACCGGCGGTAATTTATCTCCTCCGCCGCCACCTTCCAGTAGGAAGGCCTGAAGAACTGCGACGACACCAGGGCGTCCAGCGCGTCGAAGGAGGCGGAGTCGCCCCTGCTCCCGTTGAAGCGCGCCACGGCCGACTCGATGTGCCCGCGCACGGCCTCCGACGAGGAATAAAGCTCGCGCAGCATGCGGCGGGCGTGCGAGCATTGCCCGCCCGAGGCCGGGTCCTCCGACTTCAGCCCCCGGAAAAGCCCGACGGTGCCGATATACCTGGCCAGTTCGGGGCTGTCGGCCCCCAGCGCCGCCTCGAGGGCGGAGATATCGCCGCCGAACACCTCGGCGTAGCTCTCCGCCCGCAGCGGCAGCCGCAGCGAGTAATAGGAGAGCGCCAGGCCCCGCTCGTCGTAGATCAGTTTAAGTTCCCCGTTCTCCAGCGCCTCGCCGTAGAACGAGCCGAGAAAAGGCGTAAGCACGCGGCCGCGCAGGTTCTCATAAATATGGTCCCAGTCTATGTCGAAGAAGTCCCTGTACCGCGAATAGGGCCCCCGCTCCATCACGTCCATCAGCATCTCGTTCTGGCTGTCGTAGGACATGTGGTTGGGGACGATGTCCTGCATTATCGACAGGCCCGAGCGCTTCAGCGCGTCCGCGAGGGCCGCGAGACCCGCCTCCCCTCCGAGCTCCGGATTTATGACCGCCGGGTCCGTCACGTCGTAGCCGTGCAGGCTGCCCGCCCTGGCCTTGAATACCGGCGAAGAGTAGAGATGGCTCACGCCCAGCTCTTTGAGGTAGGGAGCCAGCCCGGCCGCGCCTGAGAACGGGAAGTCCTTGTGCAGCTGCAGGCGGTAAGTCGCGAGAGGCGCTTTCATATCAGTAGCTGAATTTCACCTTCAGGCGGCCGCTGTTCCTGCCGAAGAGGTCCAGCCAGCGCCGGGCGCTCCCGTCGCCGCCGTCCGCGGCCCTTCGTTTCTCCGCGGCGGCCGGCAGGCCCGACTTGAACATTATGTTCTGCACGCGCCAGAGGTTCATCTCCAGCCCCAGCGGGGCGACGGCGTCCAGCAGGGCGGCCATCTTCTCCAGCGCCTCGGACGAACCGGGCTCCGCGGCGAAAGCGTCCGCCAAAGAATTCAGCGAGCCGGCAACCGTAAGCCCGAGCGCGCCCCGGTCGATCCCGAGAGAGAAGCGGCTTATCACCTCCGCCGCCTTCCCTATGGCGGCGGCGTCGGGCGGGTCCGCGGCCAGCGCGGCGCTTATGTCCTCGTTCAGGACCGCCTCGGCCGCCGCCGAGAAGCCTCGCGGCAGCGGCACGCGCAGCCGGCTGGTCACGTCCAGTATCGCCGCGTGATGGGTATAGATCTGGCGGAAGGCGGCCGATATTTCCGTCCGCGCTCCGGAGAAGATCTGGTCTATCACCTTGCGCTGCTCGTCGCGGAAGAGGTGCCAGAGGGAGTAGCTCCCCTTGGGGAAATTCTGGTCGATGAGTCGCGTCATGTCGGCCAGGCTGCCGGCGGCGAAGGCGTTTTTCATGGCGTCCTTCATGGAGGAGAAGGCCTCCGCGCCCATGAACTCGCGGGCCGCGCCCAGCAGGTTGTATCCCCCCAGGTAGAGCATGACGAAGCTGACCTCGTCGGATTCCGTGGTTATCCTGGAAGTGATCCCGACCCTGCCCACGGCCAGCCGCTGCTGGCCGGACTCCAGGACCTCCACGTCCCGCTCCTTCACGCCGTAGCAGTAGATATCCGCGTCGCCCGGGTCGCGCTCGAACACCGAGGAGGCGCCGTAATGCACGCCCACCCGGAGCAGGTCCAGCTCGGCGGGTTTTACGAACATCCCGTAGACTTTGCGCCCGTCCGAAAAATCCGGGACATTGCTGGGGGCGCGGGCGAGCAGGTCCAGGAAGCCCGGTTCCAGGTCCACGCCGGCGGCCTGCCGGCCCAGCTGGGCCGCGCGGGCGGCGTAGCCCATGACCTGCACGGTCTCGATACCCGAGACTTCGTCGAAGAACCAGCCGCAGCTGGTGTACATCAGCATGGCGTTGCGCTGCATCTCCAGCAGGCGTATGGCCGCGAGCCGCTCTTCGGGCGACAGCTCCTTCGCCGCGTGAGCCGAGAAGAAAGCGGAGAGCGACTCTTCCGACCTGTCGAGCACCGCGTCAATGTAGGCGTCGCGCGCGGCCCAGGGGTCTTTGAGCAGGCCGGCGGCCCGCTCCTCGTATATGCTCGCGAGGTTGTCGCGCAGCCAGTCCAGCGCCGAGCGCAGCGGCGCCCGCCATTTCTGATGCCAGCCCTGGCGGCCGGAATTGCAGCCGCAGTCCGAGCGCCAGCGCTCGACGCCGTGCGCGCAGCTCCAGGATGAATTATCCCAGATCTCCGCCTCCCATCGCGGCGGATGCTTCTCCAGGAACTCGCCGTAGACCGTCAGCTTCAGGCCCGCCGACTTCTCTATGTTGGAGAGGCAGTAGGCCAGCGCCATGTCGCCGTGCCTGTGGTGATGACCGTAGGTCTCGCCGTCGGTGGCTATATGCGAGAGCTGCGGTTCCGCGGGTTCGGCGTCCAGCGCGCCGCCGAGCCGGGCCATGAAGACGCTGCCGTCGTTGAGCATGCCGTTGAAGGCTATCTCCCGGGAGAGCGGGCCGTCGTAGAAGAAAAGAGCGATCGAGCCGCCGCCGGGAAGCCGGCAGAGGTAAGGCCGGCGCGGGTCGACCTTGCCGCCGGACACGTCGTGCCAGTCCTTATCTCCCGTTCTGCGGACGCGTTTGGCCTGGCCCGGCGCCAGTATGGTGAACTTCACGCCTTCGGCCGCGAGCGCCTCCAGCGTGGCCAGGTCGGCCGCGGTCTCCGGCAGCCAGATCCCCTCCGACTTGCGGCCGAAGCGGCGCTCGAAATCGCGCAGGCCCCAGAGCACCTGCGTGCGCCTGTCGCGGGCGTTCGCGAGAGGCATTATCATGTGGTTATAGCACTGCGCGATGGCCGGGCCGTGGCCGGAGAAGCGCTCCCCGCCCAGCCGGTCGGCCTCCAGTATGGCCTTGTAGGCCCCCGGGCGGCGGCGCTCCATCCAGCTGAGCAGCGTCGGCCCGAAATTAAAGCTCATGCGCGAGTAGTTGCTGACTATGTCGGCCACGCGGCCCTCGCCGTCGAGCAGGCGGGAAGCCGTGTTGGGAGCGTAGCATTCCTCGGTTATGCGCTCGTTCCAGTCGTGATGCGGGTGGGCCGAATCCTGCAGCTCCACTTCCTCCAGCCACGGGTTCTCCCTGGGAGGCTGGTAAAAATGACCGTGCACGCAGGCGTACTTCATGACGTTTCCCTCACTTTGCGGCGAGATAGACCCTGAAACTTTCGGGGGACAGCGGGGCGGCGGCGGGCCTGCCTTCCGAATCGAGGACCGGCTTCCACCGGCCCGGGGGCAGGACCGGCCGGACGGCGGAGCGGCCGAAATTGTATACGACGGCGCTGGAGGACCGACCGCGGCGGCGGAATACCGATATGGTCTTCCCCTCCGTCTTCACGGACACGTCCTTCCTCCGCGCGCAGCCGAGCGAAGGCTCGCTCCGCCTCAGGGCGATCAGCCGCTTGTAAAGGTCCAGCGTCGCGGCGTGGCGGCCGCGTCCGGCCCTCTCCCAGTCGAGCCGGCTGGCCGCGAAGGTCCCCTCCCCCTGCGGGTCGGGCGGCTCCTTCTTCCAGCCGAAGGCCGCGAACTCGCGCTTGCGCCCTTCGCGTACGGCCTTGACCAGGGCGGGGTCGCCGTGGCTTACGAAATACAGGAAAGGGTTCTTCTCGGCGTATTCCTCGCCCATGAAAAGCATCGGTATGTACGGGGAAAGTACGACGGCCCCGGCGGCCAGCCGCAGCCGCCGCTCGCCGGCGAGGACGGACAGCCTCTCCCCCAGCAGCCGGTTGCCGACCTGGTCGTGGTTCTGCGAGCAGACCACGAACTTGCCCGTGTGCAGCCCGGCGGAGCTCGAGCCGTGCCGGCGGCCGCGGTGCGGCGACCAGGCCCAGTCGTAGACGAAACCTTCGGAGAAGGCCTTGGCCAGCTGGCCGAAACCGCCGAAATCCTCGTAGTAGCCGCCGCGCTCTCCGGTGAGAAGCGCGTGAAGCGCGTGATGGAAGTCGTCCGACCACTGCGCGTCCATCCCCCAGCCGCCGGGGACCGCCGCCAGCGCCCGGACGTCGTTAAGGTCGCTCTCCGCTATGAGCGACAGCCGGCGGCCGAGCAGGCGCGAGAGGTCCCGCGTCCGCTCCGAGAGCTCGGCCAGGAAATGCTTCGCCCCGGAATCGAAGATGCCGTGCACGGCGTCGAGCCTGAGCGCGTCGATATGGTAGTCGCGGAACCAGGCCAGCGCGGCCCCGATAAAATATTCCCTGACGGCGGGGCTGCCCTGTCCGTCGTAATTGACCGCGTCCCCCCAGGGCGTGCGGTAGCGGTCCGTGAAATAAGGCCCGTAGGCGCCGAGGTAATTCCCCTCGGGACCGAGGTGATTGTAAACGACGTCCATTATCACGGCCAGCCCGGCGCGGTGGCAGGCGTCGACGAGCCGCTTCAGGCCTTCCGGCCCGCCGTAGGTGTTCTGCGGAGCGTAAGGATAGACCCCGTCATAGCCCCAGTTGCGGGAGCCGGGGAACTGCGCCACGGGCATGAGCTCGACGGCGTTGACGCCGAGGCCTTTCAGGTAAGGGATGCGCGATCCCACGCCCGCGAAATCGCCGGTCGCGGTGAAGGTCCCGGGGTGCAGCTCGTAAATTATCATCTTCTCCGGCGGCAGTCCGCGCCAGGCGGCGTCGGACCAGGAGAAGGCGGAATGGTCCACGGCCTCCGAAGGGCCGTGCACTCCTTCGGGCTGGAAGACCGAGGCCGGGTCGGGGCGCTCGTCGCGCCCGTTGACGGCGTACTTGTACCTGGCTCCCGCGCCCAGGCCGCGGGCGAAAGCCGTCCAGTAGCCGCCGCCGGCCTTCTTCATCCGCAGGACCCGCCGTACCGGCGAATACACACGGACCTCCATGCTCCCCGCGGAAGGGGCCCATACCGTGAACGAGAGTCCGCCCCTGAGCGGCAGCGCGCCCTGGGCGGCGGTCACGAGCCCTTCCCTCACGGCCGCGCCTCCGTTATCGGGGAGCATTCCTGCTGCTCGGGCCGCATGAGCAGGCGCAGCAGCCTGGCCGGCACGCGGGCCCAGTCGGGCCTGGCCGCCGCGTCGCCGTCCAGTTCGGTGACGGCCCTTTTCATCAGGAAGAGCTTCAGCAGCAGCCGGAAGTCGTCGGGGTTCTGCGGCAGCACCTGCGCGGGGCCCGCCGCCGCCAGGTACCCTTCCAGGAAGGCGGCGGACATATGCGAATACCACAGGTCCAGCCACGGCGCCAGCGCGGCCAGGTCCCTGAGCGGGACCCCGCCGGTCTGCAGGAAAGGCGCGTGCGCCGCGTAGTACAGGGAGAGCAGGGCCCCCGCCGCGTCGCGCAGGGGCGAGCGCTTTATCCGGCGCTCGCCGGGAGTCTTGTCGGGATGCCCTTCGAAATCCTTTATGACGAAGTCCTTGCCCGTGTAGAGCAGCTGCGAGAGCTGGTAATTGCCGTGTATGCGTATCTTGCGGCAGGCGAACTTCTTCTCGTTGAGCCTCTGCATGGCTTTCAGCAGCTTCTGCTGGTTCTCGAGGACGAAGGAAACCTCCTCCCTCGACTCGGCGGGCATTTCCCGCAGGCGGCGCGAAAGGGAGAGGAAGGCCTTCTTGGACTGTCCGGCCATCGACTGGAACACCGAGCGCTGATAGAGCCGGGAGAAAGGCTCAGGGGCGAAATCCGGCTCCTGCGCCGCGGCCAGCGCGGCGTGCATCTCCCCCGTGCGGCGCCCGATCAGTTCCGCCATCTCCAGACAGAAGCCTCCGGAAAGGTTGACGAAATCCGGCGGGGGCTCGGCCGGTCCGGGGCAGAAAGACTCCGCCGGGGGCGGCGGGGCGCCGGCGCCGGCCGGCCTCGACTGCACGGCCTCGTAGTAGCGGGCGGCCTCTTCGGCCATCAGCGCGAACGCGTCGCCCTGGTTGGGCACGAAAGAGCGCAGGAAGCCCAGCGTGCCGTAGAACTTCCCTCCGCGCTCCAGGCTGAGAGAACCGTAATAGTCGGGCGCGCCGGAGAACCCGCCGCCGGCGAAGAGCCTGCCCGCCTCCACGTCCGGGCTGAGGCCCTCCTCGGCGCGGCGGCAGAGCCTCAGCACGCAGGAGGAACCGTAAGCGACGGTCGTACCGTTGGGGCCCGAGCGCAGGACCCGGGACTCGGGGGGCTGTCCCTCCGCCAGGGGCGAGGCCCGGAAGGCGGGCGAGGGCGCCGCCCGCAGCACCGAGCCGCCCGAGCGCGCCCGGCGGCCGGAGGAGAACAGCGAGAGCAGGTCGGAGTGGAAGGCGGGGTCGTGGCCCGCGTCGTAGAGGTATCCCTTGCCGCCGGCCAGTTCCAGGGACGCCACGAGGGCCTGCGGATATTTTTTGGCGGCCTCCTCCCCCTTCTCTCCGGCGGCGAAAGCCAGCGGTAGCGCGTAGGTCTCAGTCCAGCCCTGGGCGTGAACGGCCTCGACAAGGACGAGCCTGGAGCCGGAAGGCAGAGGGAAGGCCTCCGTTACCCTGAGCCTGCGGGGCGAGGAGCCGCGCGAGCCGAAACAGCGGCAGCGCTTCACGTAGGCCGCCAGGGCCTGCTCCAGGCCGCGGGGGCCTACCGCTTCGAAGAAGTCCTTCCATTCCAGGTCCGGCAGCTCCAGCGCCGGCAGCGGCTTCTCGCCGGAGGCCTCGCCGGCCTGGTCAGGCCTGCGGAGCAGGAACCAGTAGCAGTTGTGCACCCCGGGGGTGAAAAGGTAGGGCTTGTCGGTTATGGCGGGGAAGTCGCTGCCGCTGAAGACCTCGGTCGGGACATATCCCGCGTAGCGGGAGAGGTCCAGCGAGGCGGCCTGCGAAAAGCGGGACAGATTGGCGGCGAACAGTATTATCTCGTCGCCGTGGCGCCGCACGAAGGCCAGCACCTTGGGGTTGTCGGACTGCACCGGTTCCAGCGAGCCGCGGCCGAAAGCCTTGTAGTTCTCGCGCATCGCTATGACGCGCCTCATCCACCAGAGCAGGGACGAAAGGTTCCCCTCCTGGCTCTCGACGTTGACGGCCTCGTAGTGGTACTCCGGGTCGGTCACCGCCGGCAGGAAAAGCTTCTGCGGGTTGGCGCGCGAGAAGCCCGCGTTGCGGTCGGGGCTCCACTGCATCGGGGTGCGCACCCCGTTGCGGTCGCCGAGGTAGAAATTGTCGCCCATGCCTATCTCGTCGCCGTAATAGAGCACCGGCGTCCCCGGCAGCGAGAGCAGCAGCATGTTCATCAGCTCTATCTTGCGCCGGTTGTTGCCCAGCAGCGGGGCCAGCCGGCGGCGTATGCCCAGGTTTATCCTGGCCTTGGCGTCGCGGGCGTAGACCTTGTACATGTAATCCCGCTCCTCGTCGGTCACCATCTCCAGAGTCAGCTCGTCGTGGTTGCGCAGGAAGACGGCCCACTGGCAGTTCGCGGGAATGGCCGGCGTCTGCTCGAGGATGTCGGTTATGGGGAAGCTGTCCTCCATCCAGAGGGACATGAAAAGCCGGGGCATGACGGGGAAATGGAACGACATGTTGCACTCGTCCCCGGAGCCGAAATAGGCGGCCGCGTCCTCCGGCCACTGGTTGGCCTCGCAGAGCAGCATCTTGTTCCTGTGCCGGGAATCCACGTGCGCGCGCAGCTTCTTGAGGAAGGCGTGGGTCTGGGGCAGGTTCTCGCAGTTGGTGCCCTCGGCCTCGTAGAGGTACGGCACGGCGTCGAGCCTCAGCCCGTCCACCCCCATCCCCAGCCAGAAATCCACTACCTTGAGCAGTTCGCGCTGGACGGCGGGGTTCTCGAAGTTGAGGTCGGGCTGGTGACGGTAGAACCGGTGCCAGTAGTAGGCCCCGGCCTCGTCGTCCCAGGTCCAGTTGGAGGTCTCGAAGTCCTTGAATATTATCCTGGCGTCCCGGTACTTCTCCTCGGTATCGCTCCACACGTAATACCCGCGCGCGGCGGAGCCGGGCTTCGCTTTGCGGGCGCGCTGGAACCAGGGGTGCTGGTCGGAGGTGTGGTTGACCACCAGCTCGGTTATCACGCGCAGGCCGAGCGAGTGCGCCTCGCGCAGGAAATCCCTGAAGTCCCCCATGTCGCCGTAATCGGGGTTTATGCCGTAATAATCCGAGATGTCGTAACCGTCGTCCCTGAGCGGCGAGGGATAGAAAGGCAGCAGCCACAGGGCCGTGACGCCCAGGCTCCTGAGGTAAGGCAGCCTGCCTATGAGGCCCCTGAAATCGCCGACCCCGTCGCCGTTGCTGTCGCAGAATGACTTCACGTGGAGCTCGTAAATGACGGCGTCCTTGTACCAGAGAGGGTCGGCGGACGGGTGCTTTACGGGCGTCATCCTTTGTCTCCGTATTCCAGGCGCGGTATCAGCAGGACCAGCGAGGAGAGAGCCAGCACCGCGCAGGCGTTGAACAGCACGCTGAAGCCCACGGAGCGGCTCTCGGCCAGCAGGCCGTTGAGCATGAAAGTGAGGGGGAGCACTGCGTAGCTGACGGTGGTCAGCACCGAGAAGAAGCGGCCCTTCATCTCCTCGGGCACGGTGCGCTGGAACAGGGTCAGCACGACGGCGTTTCCCAGCCCCAGCGCGGCGCCTATGACGAAAAGCAGGCCGCAGATCAGCCAGCGGTCGGCCGTGAAATAGAGGCCGAGGAAAGGCAGGCCGACGGCCAGGACCGAGACGAAGAACCAGGCGTAGATATTGCGGTAGCCGGACCTGAAGCTCATCGTGATGGCCGCGAGCGCCGCGCCGGCCGCGAAGAAGGTCTCGAAAACGGCCAGCCACTTCACCGAGCCGCCGACCACGAACTTCACGATCATGGGGATGAGGATGAGTATGGGGCCGACGAAGAAGTTGAGGGCCGCGAAAGAGAGCAGCAGCGCCAGCAGGGGCCTGTTGCCGGCTATGTAGCGCAGGCCGGCCTTGAGCTCGTCGAAATACGGAGCCTGCTCCCCGCCGCGCGCCCGCAGGTCGGAGGCGATCAGCCATACCGCGATGAAAGAAACGGCGTAGGTGACGGAATTGAAGAAGAAAGCCCCGGCGGCGCCGAGAGCGGCCAGGAAGACGCTGCCCAGCGCGCTGCCGAAAACGTTGGAGAGCTGCATGACCGAGGAGTCGGCGGCGGTGGCCGCGCCCAGGTGCTCCTCCGAGGTCAGGCGAAGCAGCGAGCTGGCCACGGAGGCCTCGAACATGGGCCCGAAGCCGGCTATCATGAAGCAGAGCCCGTAGAGCATCCATAACTCCAGCCGGTCGGACCAGGTCAGCAGCCCCAGCGTGAAGACGAGGGCCAGGCGGGCGGCGTCGGCCCAGAGCATGGACAGGCGCTTGTCGCTGCGGTCCACCAGCGCGCCGAAGAACGGCCCGAAGAGGACCACCGGCAGGAAGGTCATGGCCATGATCATGCCCAGGTGGAACTTGCCGTGATCGCCGGCCCCGCTGAGCACCCACCAGGCTATGGTTATGGCGAAGAACTTGTCGCCTACGGCGGATATTATCCGGCCGGCGAAGAGGCGGCGGAAATCGGGATAGACTCCGAGGGGATGCTGCTTAAGGGCCTTTCTCATCACTTAAGGATTTTATAATATAATGGGAACGGGGATGGCTTCTTACTATAAAAAACTCAAAGCGGACCTGGAGGCTAGCGCCGGGGCCGGCATCATCACGCCCGAGCAGGCCGCCGCGGTCTACGAGCGCGCCCTCTCCCTCAGCCCCTTCGCATCTTTCAAGGCGGCGCACTGGATAGGCGCGGCCGCGGGGCTCTTCGTCGCGCTGGGCGTGATACTGATAGTCGCCAGCAACTGGGACAGGATAGACGCCGCCACCAAGATGTTCGCCTTCCTGCTGCTCTTCGCGGGCGTGGGCGAGGCCGCTATCCGCCTGGACGACAAGCCGACGGCCGCCGTACCGCTGGAAATGATCTGGTTCTTCATGCCGATACTCGGGATCGGGCTCTACGCGCAGATATTCAACCTGAGCGGCGACCCGGTAAGGCCCTACCTCCTCTGGGCGGCGCTGGCCTCGCCGGCGGCCCTGCTCTCCAGGCGGCCTTTCGCCGCCTACCTCTGCTCCGCGCTTCTTTTCTTCACCCTGTATTACGGCACGCTCTCGTCGAACGGCGTGCTGGCCCTGACGGCGGCCCGGGCGGCCGACCCGCAGCCCCTCTGGCACTGGGGCCTGGCGCTGGCCGTCCTGGCGGGGGGCGCGGCGCTCTTCCCGGGCAGGAAGCTCTCCCTGCCGCTGGGGGCGTCGGTGGTATGGCTGTTCGTGATGATGCTGGCCGATACCGCCGTAAAGGTCCGCTCGTCCGCGCTCATCCTGCTCTCCGGCATGTCGCTGGCCGTGCTGTGGCTCACCTACGGCTCCGGGCGCGACGACGAAAAGCCCGGCCTGCCGCTTAAGGTCTGGCTGGGAGCGGTGTATTTCACCACCTTCTTCTGGCATTACCGGGGCGACGAGTTCGCGAACCGCTCCGCGGCGGACTCCGCCGCCGGAGGCGGCCTGGCGTGGCTTCTTTTCGCCGGCGCGCTGCTTTCGGTGGTGTTCAGGCCGCAGAACCTCCTGCCCGCCGGCGCCAGGGACGAGATGGCGGGGAAGGTCCTGCTGGCCGCCTCCATCCTCTGCTCTTTCCTGCTTTTCGACGCCAACGAGGCCACCGCCAAGGGCCTGGCCATAGCAGCCAACCTCCTGCTGGCCGCTTTCGGGACGGTCTCGATACTGAGCGGAGCCAGGGATTCCAGCGAGAAACAGATCAACCTGGGAGTGGCGGTGCTCACCATACTGGCGGTAACCCGCTTCGTGGATATTTTCGGCAGCATGCTGCGCAGCGGCATGGCTTTCATAGTGACCGGCCTGGCCTTCGGGGCGCTGGCCTATTTCGTCAATAAAGGCCGCAAGGCGCTCATAGAGTCGGTGAAAAAATGAACTGGAAAGGAAACGCCCTTTACCTGCGCCTGGCCCTGGGGGCCCAGCTGCTATTCTTCGCGGCCTGGGGCGGCTGGCTGTTCGCCTCCAGGAACACCGATTCGCCGGAGTTCTACCTGGCCACCGAGCCGGTGGACCCGCGCGACCTTTTCAGCGGCACCTATGTCGCCCTGAACTACGAGATCTCGCGGCCCAAGCTCGGCCGCTGCCCCCGCCGCACCCGGGACCTGGGCAGCCTTTTCGTGAAGCTGGAGGACAAGGGCGGGAAGGCGCTCACCCCGGCCGGGGAAGTCGCGCTCTACGAGGCCACGGACTGCCATTCCAACCCGCCGCAGGAGCCCGGCTGGGTCAAGGCGGAGATGATATACAGGTTCGGCGGCCCGGTCGCGACTTACGGCATAGAACGCTTCTATCTCAACGAGAACGACCCGCGCAAGGACGCCCGGAGCGGCACGGTCCTGGCGAAAGTCAAGATAGACCGCAACCGCAGCCTGGTCCTGCTGGACCTCGTAGAGAAGAATTGACCCGCCAGCCGGCGCCCAGCCGGTCGCCCGCTGGCGCGAACCGCCCGCGGTTCGCCATTCGCAAAAAGGAGAGCCCATGGACAGGACGCAGTTAATGACCAGCATCAGCGCAGACTGGGAGTCTTTCAGCAAGCTCGAAATAGCGGAAAAGCTGCCCTATTTCACCCGCAACGAAAAGATCTACGACTGCCTCTTCGCGCAGCAGCTGGACCGCGGGCGCCTGGAGCACCTCTTCAGGACGGCGGACGCGCTGAGGAAGATGACCAAGACCAGGGAGGGCATGAACATAGCCAACTCCCTTCTCTCCCACAAGAGGGCGATGCTCTACTTCGTGCAGCCGTCCACCAGGACCTTCCTCTCCTTCCTCAACGCCTGCCACATACTTGGCATCAAGACCTCGGAGATACGCGACACGACCACCTCGTCCGAGGTCAAGGGCGAGACGCCCGAGGACGCCGTGAGGACCTTCTCCAGCTACGTGGACATGATAATCATGCGCCATCCCGCGCCGGGCTTCGTGGAGAAGACTGCCTGGCTGATGAACCGCACCGACCGGCCGGTGCCGATAATCAACGGCGGCTCCGGCAAGGACCAGCACCCGACTCAGGCCCTGCTCGACGCCTATACGCTCTACAAGAGCTTCGACGGCGAGATAGACGGCAAGACCATAGCGATGGTCGGAGACCTCAAGCGCGGCCGCACCGTGCGCTCGCTTTCCTACCTGATGAAGAATTACAAGGGCGTGAAGCTGGCCTTCGTCTCTCCGAAACAGTTCCGCATGGAGAACGACATACTCGAATTCCTCCGCAGGCACAATATCCCGTTCATCGAGACCGAGGACTTCGGGTCGGTCATGGGCGAAGCCGACGCGATATACATGACGCGCATACAGGACGAACACGACAAGGCGGGGGAATCAAAGGCCGTGGACTATTCCCCCTTCTACTTCAAGAAAGAGCACCTCGGCGCGATCAAGAAGGATTGCGTCATCCTGCACCCGCTGCCGCGCCGGTTCGAGATAGACCCGGCGGTGGACGAGGACAGGCGCGCCATCTACTGGCGGCAGGAGCGCAACGGCATGTGGGTGCGCGCCGCGCTGATGGCCCATATCTTCGGCGTGGACTCGGCCATCGCGCACGAATAAGGCGCGCCGGCCTGAAAAAGAAAAACCCCGGGCCCTCCCGGGGTTTTTTCATGGACGGCCGGCCCTTTACCAGTCGGCGGGCTTGTAGTCCTTGAGGAATTTCCCCCAGACATGCTCTCCGGTATTGAAGCCGGCGATGATGGGGTCCACTATGCGGGCGGCGCCGTCCACTATGTCCAGCGGCGGGTGGAAGCGGTGCTCGCGGGTCTTGCGCTCGGCGATGTGCGCCGGGTCCTCGTCGGTCACCCAGCCCGTGTCCACCGCGTTCATGTGTATGCCGCCGCAGTGGTAATCGGCGGCGGCGGTGCGCGTCATCATGTTGAGAGCGGCCTTGGCCATGTTGGTGTGCGGGTGGCGCGTGGTCTTGAACTTGCGGTAGAACTGGCCTTCCACGGCCGAGACGTTCACTATGTGCTTGTCCCGCTCCGGCGTGCGCAGCATGAGGGGTTTCAGCCGCGCGTTAAGTATGAAAGGGGCCACGGCGTTGACGAGATGCACCTCCAGCAGTTCCACGGCCGGCACCTCGGCCATCAGCATCCGCCAGGAATTGCGCTGGCGCAGGTCCACCTGCTGCAGGTCCTGGTCAAGCCGGCCCTCGGGGAAGAGGTCCCCCCGGGCGGCGAGCTCCTCGGGCAGCAGCGCGACCTGCGAAAGGGCCGCGGCGTGGGTGAGGCCGGCGGCCGCGGGCATAGCGGCGGAAGCGGCGGCCAGCGCGCGGGGACCGGCGGCCGGGCCCTCGGGCAGCATGCTGTAGCCGCGCAGGCCCTCGTAGGCGCCCAGCAGCCGCCTGGCCTCTTCCGGGATATCGCGCAGCGGGCCGTTCTCCCGCTCCATCATGTGGCGGTAGAAATCCGGCGGACGGCGCACGGTCTGGCAGGCGTTGTTGACTATGAAATCCAGCCGGGAGCGCGTCCCCTCCAGGTGCCGGCAGAAGGCCTCCACGCTGGGCGTGTGGCGCAGGTCCAGGCCGAAGATCTCGAGCCTGCCCTTCCACTCGCCGAAATCGGGCTCGGCCGCGTAGCGCATGGCCGCGTCGCGCGGGAAGCGCGTGGTCACTATCAGCGAGGCCCCGGCGCGCAGCAGTTTGATGCCGGCCTGGTAGCCTATCTTGACCCGGCCGCCGGTCAGAAGGGCGGCGCGGCCGCGCAGGTCGGCCGTCTCGGCGCGCTTGCGGAAATTAAAATCGGCGCAGGACGGGCAGAGCTGGTCGTAGAAATGGTGTATGTCCGTGTAATCGGTCTTGCAGACATAGCAGTTGCGCTCGGCGCGGCCGGCGGAGGGCGGCGGTTCGGCCGCGCCTTCGATGAAACCCGCCGGGGCGGTATAATTGGGCGTGGTGAAGACGGTCTGCCGGCGCAGTTTCCTTATGCCGGTGGAGGACAGCGAAGCCTCGGCCTGCGCCAGCCGCTCCTCCCGGCGCCTGCGCTGGACGGCCTTCAGCATCCGCCGCCTGGCCCTGGCGTCGGGCCGGGAAACCTCGCCGGCGGCCTTGATCAGGCGGTTGGTCTCCTCGCCGGAGACGCCGGCCAGCAGGGCGCGGTCGGCCGCCACCGCCTCCAGCAGCTCCGCCGCGGCGCGTATTTTATCGGACAGGTCCTTGTTCCCGTTTTCCATCGCCATACTATGATATAAAAAAACCCCCGGAGGGCCGGGGGTTTTTTAAGTTCAGCCCCCGCGTCAGTCGCTCAGCGTGGACGGGTCGGCGAAGCGGTCGCGCAGCGAAGTCACGCCGTTCTGCTGCTGCCCGAAGATCTGGCCGACCTCCGGGTTATACACCTGGTAGGTATTTGAGACGTTCTCTTCCTTCTTGATGCGCTTGTCGGTCTGGAAGTAGAGGCTGGCGTAGAGGTTCTTCGGGTTCACCAGCTGTATGGCTATCTGCATCATGTTCTCGTAACCCAGCCGGCTCTTGCCGCGGCCGCTCATGACCTTGGAGAGCTTCTCGGACCGGGCGCGCCAGTCGGATTCGTCGCGCACCGAGAAGATGTCGGCGATGATCCGGGAGGCGTGATAGCAGGTCTGGCGGACTATGTCGATGGGATCGAAGTCGTCGCGCTCGTAGGAGCGGAGGATCTTGCGGGCCTCCTTCCAGTCGTATTCCACCTTGCCGTCGTCCTTCACGCGCAGCAGGTGGCGGACCTTGTTCATGATCTCCCGGTCGAGGCCTTCCATGACATTGAGGGTCGCCTTGAGGATCAGGTCGCCGGAGGCGCCCAGGATGTCCTTCACGGCGGTCTTGGTGAAGACCAGGGAGAAGGACATGATCGCGGACCTGTAGGTCTTGGAATTGAGAACGGGGCGGCCCCACTCGTCGGTCTCGGTGGCGTTATCCGGGTCCAGCCGGGGGAAGAGGGCGTCGGTGTCTATGAGGTATTCGCTGTTGGTGCCCTCGCCGCGCGAGCCGGCGTACTTGAGTATCTCGTTCATGCGCTCGATCATGCCCTTGGCCCTGGACTCGTCGTGCTTGACGTAGCCCTCGTAGCGCTGGTAGACCACGGCCGCGTCCGAGATGGAGCCGTCGCGGCCCTCGTAGTTGACGACGTACATGCTCTGGTTGGTGGTGTGCTTGTGGACCTTGCCGAGGAACGGCACGTTGATGTTGCTCTCGGAGACGTTGCGGAAGGCGTTGTTGACGTGCAGGACCTCGTCCGACCCCTGCGCCTGGTAGCGGTCGTAGCGGTGGCCGGCGCTGCCCTCGCGCTGGTAGAGTATGGGCAGCGTGATATTATGGCCGTTGGAGCTGGAGTTGAAGTGGTTGGAGCCGGCGAAGGTGGCGTTGAGCCCCAGCTCCTGGCCGACCGTCTGCTCGAACTCGGCCAGCGACTGGGCGCCGGCGGCGGTATCGTCCTGCTCCGAATAGTCGCTGAACTGGGCGCCCAGCTGTATGAGCTTGCGGATGACCGTCAGGTCGCCCTTGAGGAAATCCTCCAGCTTCTCGAGCTGCTCGCGGTTGTTGGCGTCGAGGATGAACTCGAGCAGGATCTTCTTGCCCTTGGTGCGGCTGTGGGAGAGGCCGAACCTGAGGGCGATATATTTATTGAACTCCTTGACCAGCGCTCGGTTGAGCTCCTTGGTGAAGAAGTTCTCGGCCTCCGGGAGGCCTATCATGCCGGCGTCGAAAGAGGTGCCGGCGGAGACGCCGCCGTGGGTGACCTCGGCGCGGTCGAGGCGGATGCGGAAGCGGAGCTTGTTCTCGTCCATCCTGAAGAGGGTCAGGGAGGGCTTCCTCTCGCGGCTGTGGCCCAGCGAGAAGGAGACCGACATCCACGGCTGCACCGGGGCGCTGACGCCGCCGCCCACGGAAACGCGTATCGAGGCGGGGAATTTCCAGACCTCGCCGGGCTGCATGGCGCCTATGCGCCTGGCGGTGGGGGGCAGGACGGTCTTCACGGTGCGGAGGTCCAGGAGGGTCAGTATCTCTTTGCAGTACTTGACCTCCTTGAGCTTGCGCACGACTATAGACTTGCCCTCCAGGCGGGCGCCGATATTGACGTTAAAGGGGTTGCCGTCCACGTTGAGGACGTCGGTGAAGTTGTGGCCGGCGTCCAGCTTCAGGCCTACCTCGTCCACCAGGGCTATGCGGTTGTCGGGGTACTGCTTGAGGAAGCGCTTGAACTTGCCCTCTATGCCGCCCACGTCGGGGATGCTGACGCCCTCGCTGAGGTCGGGCTTTATCTCCTTGCAGACATCGTCGAAAACGTCTTCCTTGAGGTCCTCCCAGAAGTGGAGGAGCTCGTTGTTGCCGGCGACGGGCCGCGTCGGCCGCGGCTGGGCGTCCTTCAGCTCCGGCACTTCCACTCCGGCGCGCATGGTGGACACCAGGTCCGACATGTCGGCCGCGCCGTTGCGGAAGATGTCCAGCTCGCCGGAGGCGGCCAGCGCCTGCGAAGCGGGGATCTGGACTACGAAGAGGGCGATAAGGGCTTTGAGAATAGATTTCGGGGTTTTGATCATGGCTATAGTTTAGCCTTTCCCCGCGGCTTACAATAGAAGCATAGGGCCCATGACCCCGCGCTATTCCTGCCTATTGGAATATAGGCCCGGAGGCACCGGGAACTGGCCCATCCGGCCCCCGGGGCGGAAGGCCTACCTGATCTCAGTGGGTTTTATTTCGGTCGGACCGGAGCCGGGGGCGGGCCGGTTTAAACCGCCGCCTATGGAGGTCTTGAGCCTGGGCGCGGGCGAAGCCCCCCCGCCGTAAGAGGGAGAATTGGCCTTGATGAAGTCGGCTATTTTCCCTCCCTGCT
This sequence comes from Elusimicrobiales bacterium, assembly GCA_031082205.1. Lineage (GTDB taxonomy): Bacteria > Elusimicrobiota > Elusimicrobia > Elusimicrobiales > UBA9959 > UBA2231. Next base: position 33,040 of record JAVHLJ010000013.1, on the reverse strand, counting down.
CGCGGTTGAACTTCGCCGTCCCGTCCTCCGCGGCGTCTTCCGGCGGGTAGGGTCCGGGGCCGGCGCCCTGCGGGACCTCCCGGCCGGGCAGCGCGGAGGCGTCCATGGCCGGCGGGGCGACGACAGCGTCTCCCGCTCCCTTGAGCGCGCCCAGTACGGGCCGCAGCAGCATATAGATGAGCAGGAAGCAGATCGGGGCCAGCGCGGCCATGACAGCTATCTTGAATACCGACATGGCGACCTTAAGCCGGTGCAGATGCCTGTCATAGGCGGCCTTGCCCAGCCGCAGCAGGGTCTCGTCAAGCCGGCCGGTCTTCTCGGCCATCTCCAGGCCCGGGCGGTCGGCCGGCGGCATCAGCGGCTCCAGGCTCTCCGCCAGTCCCCTCCCAGCCGAGACCAGTACCGCTGCCCTGGCGAAGCGGCGCCGCGTAAGCGGGTCGGCGGCGGCGAACTGGTCGAGGACGTCCATCATGGCGCCCAGCGGCAGCCCCGCCTTGAGCAGCAGGCCCGTGGTGGTATAGATGTGGTATAGCCTGGCCTGCTCCGAGAGGTAGCGGAACCCGGGCAGCAAATGGCCGGCCAGCGAGAGCGCTTTGCGGCCCGGGCCGGATCTCAGCGCCGCGCGGGCGGCCAGGAAAAGGACGAAAGCCGCCGCCAGCGCCGCGGGCCAATGAGCGGCCAATGCTCCGGCCAGGGCGTCCAGCCAGGCCGGGCGCGAGGCGACGGCCAGGCCGGCGTTTTCGAGCGGCTCCATTATCAGCGGAACGGCCTTGAACGCGAAGACCAGCAGCAGCGCCAGAGCCAGGCCGCCGGCAAAAGCCGGGTAGATGAGCGCGCGGCCGATGCGCCGCCGGAACTCCACTCTCACCTCCAGGCAGCCGGCGTAGAGGTCCAGGAACTCGTCGGTCTTGCCCCCCTCCTCGCCGGCCCGCAGCAGCGCCAGGAAGACGGGCGGGAAGCCGCCCTGCTCCGCCAGCGCCTCGTGCAGCATGCGCCCGGCGGCCGTCAGGCGGGCCGCGCCGGCTATCAGCCGGCCGTGCTCGCGCGAACGGGCCAGGGTCTCGAAAGCGTCGCTCAGAGGCAGCCCGCTCTTCACCGCGGCCGAGAGGTCGCGGCAGAAATTCATCAGCCTTTCGTCGGATATCACGGGCTATTTCTCCGCCGCGCCGAGGTAGCGGCCGGTGCGGGCGTCCACGAAATGCTCGGTCGAGCCGCAGGTCACGGTCCAGACGAAATCGCCGCCGCCCACGGGGGATTTGCCGCGCCTGTAGTTCTTCAGGCGCATCGTGGAGCTGCTCAGGCCGGAGCAGGCCCCCCCGGGCAGGGCGGCCGCCGCGGCGTCGCTGTCCCTGAAATCCGCCGGCAGCTCCAGCATGCCCGCCAGGGCGTTGCGTCCCTCGTAATCCACGCCCCGGTGCATGGTCTTGTTGTTGCAGCCGCTGAGCGAGGCGTAGGTCTTCATCTGCGGCGCGTAGAAGATGAACCACCAGCCGTCCTGCTCGTCCAGGCACTTGGCGCTGCCGGTCCGGTCGGTTATCGCCTCCACCATCCGCAGCTGGGCGCCCGGGTATTTCTTGCGGACCTCGGTCACCGCGACCTGGTAATACTTGGCGGCAGGGTCGCGCGCTTTCAGGAACTTCCCCTTGGGGCCGGAGGCCCCCGCCGTGGCGGAGGCCACCGGCGACTCTCCCCATTTCTTATCTCCGTCGGCCGACACGAAAACGCTTTTCCTGCCCCGCGTCACCTTCCAGTAGAACCCGTCGGGCCTGTCGCCGTCGCCCTTGTGATAGGCGAAATTCATGAGGCTATCCCGCTTCTTCGAGGCGGCGCCGGAGCCGTGGACCTTCTCGGCCGCCGCCGGGCTGTCGGCGAAAGAACCCGGCAGTTCCATGACCGGCTCCCTGCCCGTATCGTAGGGCCGGTGGCCGGCGTAGTTGAGCACCGTCCCGCCGCAGGCGCTGACCACCGCCCAGCCCGCGCCGCGCGAGTAGAACTTGTACTTCCAGGTATTGGCGAAAGAGCGCTTGGCGCAGGAGATGTCCCCCGCCTCGTCGGCGAAAGCCTCTATCTCCACAAGCCGGAAAGAGGCGTCGCGCAGCTCGGCGGCGCCCATGGCCGCCCCCATGCCTTCGCGCGCGGACGCGGCCCAGGCCGCCGGCGCGGACAGCATCATGAAAGCGAGCAGGATATTCCTCATATAGCTCCGGGGGCCGCGGGACTCAGCCTTTCTTTTCCAGCGCGGCCCTTATGGCCTTGAGCTCCGCGAGCATCCTCTCCTGGATGTCGCCGGGCGCGGCCCTCTCCGGCTCGGCCGTCCGCGGCGCGCCGCCGCCCGCGGCTTTCACCCGGCTCATTACGGCCTCGCGCACGCCTTCGAGGTTGCGCACGCCCATGAAGGCCAGCTCGGCCATGCCGCCCTGCGCGCCGCCGGCGCCGGCCGTCTGCACGTGCACGCTGCCCACGCCGTAGAGGCGCTGCACCGGGCCCTGCGTCACGTCCACGTTGGTCACCTTGGAGTAAGGCACCGTCACGCGCCGCTTCCAGAAAACCCCCGAGTTGCAGCGTATGGCGTCGTCGGCTATCGAATACTCCAGGGACCTGTAAAAGGCGGGGATCCAGAGGGCCAGCAGCAGGGCGACCAGCAGCAGGAGGCCGATGAACAGCGGTATTATCACCGTGCCGGGCGGGTCCAGCGGCACGAACACAAGGACGGCGCCGAGGACGACCACCGGTATGAATATCGGCGTCATGTAAATATAGAAGAGGCTCTTCAGCTCCGCCTCCGGCTTTATGTCGATTATCTCCATATCTCCCCTCCGTGCCGCGGCCTATCCCCATATAATAATAAAAAAACGGCCGCCGGAAGGCAGCCGTTTAAATTTTCGGAGAGGGCGACCGCGAGCGTCAGCGAGCCTCTTCCATGAGATGATTCCCTTCGCCCGGATAAATAAAAACGGCTGTCCTAAGACAGCCGTTAAATTTTTGGAGCGGGCGAAGGGAATCGAACCCTCGTCTGAACCTTGGCAAGGTCCCGTTCTACCATTGAACCACGCCCGCGTCAGAACTACATTGCTATTCTAGCAAAGCCGGGAAACCCTTTTCAACTCGGCTTGCGCCGCCACTTCTGGCCGCCGGGACCGTCCTCCACCAGGACGCCTCGGGCCGCCAGCTCGGCACGGAGCTCGTCCGAGCGCTTGAAATCCTTCGCCTTGCGGGCGGCGGCGCGGGCTTCGACCAGCGCCATCAGCTCGGGCTCCAGGTCCGCCTCGGCCTTGGGGGCGGCGAAGAGGTCCAGGCCCAGAACCTTATCGGCCTCTTTGAGAAAAGCCAGCCGCTCGCCGGCGGGCAAGGCCTCGTCGCGGGCGGCCTCCCAGGCGCAGGCCAGGGCCTGCGGGATATTGAGATCGTCCTCCAGCGCGGCTTTGAAGTCGGACAGGTATTTTCCCGCGGGTTTGCCGCCGGCGGGCGCGCCGGCCAGCCGGCGGGACGCCTCGCGCAGGCGCTCGAGGCCCTTGGACGCCGCGTCGAGCCCCTCCCAGGTGAATTCGAGCTGCTTGCGGTAATGGGTCTGCAGGCAGTAATAGCGGTAGGCCAGCGGGTCGTAGCCCTTCTTTACGAGCAGGCCGGTGGTGAGGAACTCGCCGGAGGATTTGGACATCTTGCCCATATCGCCGGTGACCAGGAACCGCGCGTGCAGCCAGTAATTGGCGAAGGGCTTGCCGGTGGCGGCCTCGCTCTGGGCTATCTCGTTGGTATGGTGGATGGCGACATGGTCCTCGCCGCCCCAGTGCATGTCGATGGTCTCGCCGAGGTGCTTCATCGCCATGGCCGAGCACTCCATGTGCCAGCCGGGGAAGCCCTTGCCCCACGGGGAGTCCCATTCCATCTGGCGCTTCTCGCCGGGCGCGGAGAACTTCCAGACGGCGAAATCGGTTGGATTGCGCTTGCCCTCGTTGGCCTCTATGCGCGCGCCCTCCTGTATGCCCTCGATGTGGCTCTTTCCCGCCAGCTTGCCGTAATCGGGGAACCTGGCGGTGTCGAAATAGACGCCGTCGCCGGGGATGACATAGGTGTAGCCCTTTTTCTCCAGCGTCAGGCCGAGGTCTATCATCTCTTTTATGTAGTCGGTGGCGCGGCAGGTGACGTCGGGGTCCGCGCAGTTGAGCGCCTTGAAGTCCTTGAAGAACTCGTCGGTGTAGAACCTGGCTATGTCCCAGGCGCTCTTGCCCTCGCGGCGGGCGCCCTGCTCCATCTTGTCCTCGCCGGTGTCGGCGTCGGAGACCAGGTGGCCCACGTCGGTGATGTTCATGACGCGGTTGACCTTCCAGCCCAGGAAGCGAAGCGCCCGCACCTGCAGGTCCTCGCTGATGAAGGTGCGCATGTTGCCGATATGGGCGTAATTGTAGACGGTGGGGCCGCAGGTGTAGATGCCGGCCTCGCCTTCTTTTATGGGCTTGAACTCCTCTTTCCGGCGGGTAAGCGTGTTGTAGATCCTCATTTAAGGCCCTTCTTTTTGAGTCTGACGTCTAGCACGGAGAAGAATTCGGAGCAGGCGGCCTTCCCACGGCCGGCGGCGTGGCGGCCGCGCACGCGGCAGCCGATCTCGACCTTCGAGAACGGGTAGATGGCGCCGGCGGGCTTGACCGTGTAGCTGAAACCGGTGTCCATGCCGGCGCCCGACGCGGCCTGGTCGCCGGCGGCGGCCAGCACGGCCATGAAAGCGTCCTCGCGCTCCTGGTCGTGAACGGGCGTGACCGCGTATTCGCGCGTCTCTACGGTTACGGCCAGGTCGGACGGCGGGGCGTCGCCTGAGGCTTCGCGCGGCTGGGCGCAGGCCGCCAGGCAGGCGGCCAGGACCGGGGCGAAAAGGGCGCGGGAAGGGAGCGGCTTTCTCATCGGGGCCTCAGGCCAGGACGCTGACCACGGCGTAGCAGGCGATGGCCTCGCCCTTGCCGATGTCGCCCAGGCCCTCGCGGCTCTTGGCCTTCACGCTTACGTCCCCGAGGTCCATGCCGAAGACCTTCGCCAGCGATTTGCGCATCTCGTCGTAGTGGGGGCTCAGCTTGGGCTCTTCGGCCACTATGGTGGCGTCTATCTGCTGTATCCGGACCCCGCGCTTCTTGAGCACCTCCATCGTCTTCTCGGCTATGGCGACGCTGGAGATGCCCATGATGGTGAGGTCGGTGGGCGGGAAGAAGATGCCTATCTCGCCGGCGGCGACGGCGCCCAGCGCCGCGTCGCAGACCGCGTGAAGGACCACGTCGCCGTCCGAGTGGCCCAGCAGCCCTTTCGTGTGGGGGACCTTCATGCCGCAGAGTATCAGCGGCCTGCCCTCGGCCATGCGGTGTATGTCGTAGCCGAAACCGAACCTGGTGCTTTTTTCCTTCTTCACCGGCGTCTTGCCTTTCATGAGGGCCTCCGCTATAAACAGGTCTTCCGGGGTGGTGACCTTGATATTAGAATAGTCCGACTCAACCAGCTTCACCGGCAGGCCGGCGCGCTCCAGGAGCTGCGACTCGTCCGTGTAATCGCCGCCGTCCGCGGCCCCGACCAGCGCGTCCAGAGCGTCGCGCCGGTAGCATTGAGGCGTCTGCACCGCCTTGAGCTCGGCCCGCGGCAGCGTGGCCGCGACGAAATCGCCGCCGGGGCCGGAGCGCTTGACCGTGTCCTTGAGCGGTACGGCGGGCACCGAGGCGCCGTGCTCCGCGGCGGCGGCCAGGCAGGCCTTTATCAGCGCCGCCGTCACCAGCGGCCTGGCCCCGTCGTGCACCGCCACCAGCGCGGCGGACGGGGAGACAGCGGCCAGGCCGGCGCGCAGCGATCCCATGCGCGTGGCGCCAGCCGGGGCCAGCCGCAGGCCCATCGCCCTGAAACGGGCGCCGTCGCTCTTTATCCTTTCGGGGGAGAGGACCAGGACGGTCTCGTCGAATAGGCCGCTGGAGAGGAAGGCCTCGACGCTCCACATGACCAGCGGCTTGCCGGCCAGGTCCAGGAACTGCTTCTCGCCGCCCATGCGCTCGCCGCGGCCGCCGGCCAGTATGACCGCGGCCCTGGGCGAAGGGAGGGCTGGCTTGCGGGGCAAGTTACGCCTCCCGCGGCTCCTGCTGGGGTCTGGACGGCTTCATCCGGGTGAAAATTATGCGGCCCTGCGAGGTCTGCAGTATCGACTGCACCATGACCTCGACCTTCTTGCCGATCTCACCGCGGCCGTCCTCGACCACGACCATGGTCCCGTCGTCGAGGTAGCCCACGCCCTGCTCCTTCTCCTTGCCTTCCTTCATGACGAAGATCTGCATGTCCTCGCCGGGCAGGACGACGGGCTTGAGCGCCATGGACAGGTCGTTTATGTTCAGCGCGGTCACGTTCTCCAGCGCGGCCAGCTTGTTGACGTTGAAGTCGGTGGTGATGACGCTGGCGCCCAGCTCGGAGGCCACCTTGACCAGTTTCATCGTCAGGTCGCTGACCTCGCGCACCTCGCGGTCTATGACGCGGAACGGCACGTCCTTGGATTCCTGCAGCCTGGCCAGTATGTCCAGGCCGCGGCGGCCCTTGGCCCGTTTTATCGGGTCCTTGGACTCGCTGAGCGCGTGCAGTTCCTGCACGACGAACCTGGGCGCCACCACGGGGCCGGTTATGAACCTCGTCTCGCAGATGTCCATTATGCGGCCGTCCACTATGGCGCTGATGTCGAGCAGTTTCATCCCGCGGCCCTGCTTGCGGCCGGCGGTGATGATGTTCTTGTCGAGCTCGTCGAGCTCCGGGATCTTCTTTATGCTGATTATCATGCCCAGCAGCGCCAGCGCGTAGCGGACCACGGGGCCGACCCGGACCCACACGCTGGTAAGCTGGTCGTTGTCCATCTGGAAGACGGCGTAATCGAGCAGCTTGGCGATTATCAGGCCGCCGACGGCGCCGATGACGCCGACTATCAGCGTGAACAGGCTGGTGTTCTCCAGCACGTACTCTATGCCGATTATCACCAGGCCCGCGGCCACGCCGAACAGTATCCCCTTGAGGTCGCGGGATATCTGAAAGTAGGTCAGCACCGGGGTGCCCAGCAGGGCCACCGCGCGGAATATCCAGATCATCATTTCTTGTCTCCTTTGGATGCGGCCGTCGCCTTTTCAAGGGCCGCCCTGAGGGCGGAGGCGTCCGGCACCGAAATTATCTCGAGGTCCTTCACTTTGGGCTTTTCGCCCTTGAAAGGGGGGACGTAGGCGCGCCTGAAACCCAGGCGAGCGGCCTCGGTCAGCCGCCGGGCCAGCAGCGGGGCCGGGTAGGTCTGGGCCAGGATGCCGACCTCGCCGAGGAAAGCCTCGTCGGGGCGCAGCGGTATGTCCAGCGCCGAGCTGATCAGCGCGGCGCAGAAGGCCAGGTCTATGACCGGGTCCTTGACCTTGATGCCGCCCTGCACGCTGGCGAAGACGTCCTGGTCGTCCAGGCGCAGGCCGGCGCGCTTCTCGAGCGCCGCGATGAGCATCTGCACGCGGTTGAGCTCCATGCCGGTGGCGGCGCGGCGGGGATAGGGGTAATAGCTGCGGGCGGCCAGCGCCTGCACTTCCAGCAGCAGCGGGCGCGAGCCCTCGAAGACCATGGTGAAGGCGCGGCCTGCGCACGGGGCCTCGCGCTCCTCGCCCGCCAGGGCGCGGCCCGCGTCCGGCACGCCGTCGAGGCCGCGCTCGGTCATCTCGAAGATGCCTATCTCGTCGACGGGGCCGAAGCGGTTCTTGTGCGCGCGCAGTATGCGGTAGACGTGGTCGCGCTCGGAGTCGAAATAGAGGACGGTGTCGACTATGTGCTCGAGCACCTTGGGGCCGGCCAGCGAGCCTTCCTTGGTCACGTGGCCGAGGATGAACAGCGGCACGCCGGCCGTCTTGGCCGCGCGCAGCAGCTCGCCGGCGCATTCGCGGATCTGGCCCACGGTGCCGGCCGAACCGGCGAAATCGGGATGGTACACCGTCTGTATGGAATCCACGACCAGCAGGGCGGGCTTCACCTTGGCGAAGGCTTCAAGCACGCGGGCCAGGTTGGTCTCGGAGAGCAGGTAGATGGAATCCGACTTCACTCCCAGGCGCGCGGCGCGGCCGCTGACCTGGCCCAGCGATTCCTCGCCGGAGACGTAGAGAAGGGGCTTGGAGCCGAGCGAGGCGCGGGCCGCGGCGGCGGCCTGCAGCAGCAGCGTGCTCTTGCCTATGCCGGGCGGGCCGGCCAGCAGTATGACCTGGCCGGGAAGTATGCCGCCGCCCAGCACGCGGTCCAGCTCGCCGACGCCGGTCGGCGTGTGCTTGTCGGCCGCGGCCGCGGCTTGCGAAAGTTTCACGGGCTCGGACGAGAATTCGGTGAGGCCGCGGCTCCTGGCGGCGGCCTTGGAGACTATCTCCTGGGCTTCCTCCACCAGCGAGTTCCAGGCCTCGCAGGAGGGGCATTGTCCCATCCACTTGGGGCTCCCGGCCCCGCATTGCTGGCAGACATATACCGTTTTGAGCTTAGGCATGTCAGCGGCCCTTGGCGCCGGTACCGCCCACGGAGATGAGGCCGAAGAGATACGAGATATCCTCGTCCTCGAAAAGGATGCGGGTGTGATAGTTCACGCGGCCGGTCTCGGCCATGTCGGTGACGGCCACGCCGGCGGAGAAATTCTTGTTGAAGCGCAGGTCAACGCCCGCGTCGAAGCGCGGCTTGTTGAAAAATCGGCCGCTGATGGCCCGGTTGCGGGCGAAATCGGACCCCTCGGCGTAGGCCTCGACCCCGCCGGATTCGCCGAGCCTGAACACTTTGTAGCGGGCGCCGGCGCCGCCGGTGCCGCGCAGCGCGCCGGCGTAGAGCTCGGCCCGGCCCAGCTCCCAGCCCAGGAGCGCGTCCACCGTGTTGCGCTTCTCGTAATCGACGCCCTTGTCCTGGTCCTTGGTGTTTATGACGTTGGCCGCGCCGACATAGTAGTAACGGCCGTCGCGTGGGTATATCCTCAGGCCGACGTCGTTATGCGAGCCCTCGAAGACCGGATCGTACTTCCATTTCCAGTGCCAGTACATCTTAAAACCGGTGATGCGGCCGAGAACGTCCTTTACCGAGGCCGTGGCGTCGCGCAGGTTGACGACCGCGTCGCTCACGTCCTTCTTCATCCCCTCGTCCTTCATCAGCGCGCCGACCGTGCCCTCGCCCCTGTTGACGCCGCCAAGGAGCTCCTCGCCCTGGGCGAGCAGCCTGTCCAGCCTCGCGCTGACGCTGTCGAGGTTGTCGATGAACTTCTCGGCGTCGGGCTTGGCGTTGGAGACCAGAGAATTGAGGTTGGCGGTCAGGTCCCGGAGGTTGGCCACGGTCTGGCCGAGGTTCCTGGAAAGGGTGCCGTCGCCGCGCAGTTCCTTTATGAGCCCCTGCAGGTCCGAGATGGCGGCCGACAGCGCCCTGTCCAGCGGGAGCGCGTCGTCCCCCCTCACCGTGTCGCCGGACTTTATGATCCCGGCGGCGGGCGTCCCCTGGTCTATCTGCATGTACTTGCTGCCGATGACGCTGGTGGAGCCGACCTTGAACTTCGCGTCCTTGTAGATCTTGACTCCGTCGCTGACGGAGAGGCGGACGATCACCTTGTCGCCCTTTATGCGTATCTCCTTGACGCGGCCTATCTCGACGCCCGAGAGCTTGACAACTGACTTGTCCGGCAGGCCCGAGACGTCGGCGAACTCGGCGTAGACCGGGTAAAAGGTCTTGAACGAATAATCGCCCAGCAGGAAGATGGCCGTGGCCAGGAGGGCCAGGCCCGCGATGACGAACATCCCTACTTTGCTCTCGTCGTTCATAATTAAACTTTTATTTTAATATATTTGTGGCCCTCAGTGCCGCCCGTTCCGCCCGCCGGGCCCCTTATAGCCCGCGTGGCCCGGGCGCCCGCCGTGGTCGCCGCAGCCGTTATGGCCCGCGTTGGAGATCTCCAGGAACTCCTTTATGGCGGGGTTCTCCGACTTGACGAAGCGGTCCGGCGGCTCCACCGCCGCGAAAACGCCCTTGTCGAGCATGGCGACCTGGGTGGAGATGCGCAGGGCCAGGTTCACGTCGTGCGTGACCAGTATCGAGGTCACCTTGAGCTTTTCGCTGGCGGACACGATGAGGTCGGTGACCATCTCGGTGGTGACGGGGTCGAGCCCCGTGGTCGGCTCGTCGTAGAGTATGCACTTGGGGCCGGCGGCCACGGCGCGGGCCAGCGCCACGCGCTTCTTCATGCCCACCGAGAGCTCGGCGGGCTTGAGATGCTCCACTTTCTCCAGCCCGACCAGCGCCAGCTTGTCGGCGACTATGCGGCCGTAGTCCTCGCGGGGAATGTCGGTCAGGTAGCGCAGGCCGAAGCTGACGTTCTCGAAAACGGTCAGCGAGTCGAACAGCGCCCCCTCCTGGAACAGGTAGCCGAAGTTGCGCCTGATGCGCGCTATCTCGAACTCGTCGTCGAGCGCGGCGATGTCCTCGCCGTCGACCAGGATACGCCCGGAGTCCGGCTTGAGCAGGCGCATGATGCACTTTATGAAAGTGCTCTTGCCGGTGCCCGAGGGCCCGATGACGCTGAAAGTGTCGCCGTCCTCTATGCGGCAGGAGAGGTCGCGCAGGACGTCGCGGCCCGGGAAATTCTTGGAGAGGTTCTTTATCTCTATCATATGCCGAGCGCCACGAGCACCGCGCTTATGAAATAGTCGATGACCATCACCAGCACCATGCTGGTCACGACGGCCTCGGTGGTGGACTTGCCCACTCCCTCGGCGCCGCCGCGCGTCGTCATCCCCTTGTGGCAGGAAACGGTCGCTATCATGAAGGCGAAGGCGAAGGTCTTGATGAAGCCGTGCATGAAATCGTTGATGTCCATGAAGGTGAAGATATCGTTCCAGTACACCGTGCTGGGGACCTGCAGGCGGGTGGTGGCGACGATGAAGCCGCCGATGGTGCCGATGAAGTTGGCCAGCACCACCAGCAGCGGCAGCGTGACCAGGAAGGCGATGTACCGCGGGACCAGCAGGTAGCGGGCGGGGTGGGTGCCCAGCGTGTAGAGCGCGTCTATCTGCTCGGTGACGCGCATGGTGCCGATCTCCGCGGTGACCACGGCGCCGGCGCGGCCGGCCACGACTATGGAGGTCAGCACGGGCCCGAGCTCCTTCACCATCGAGAAGGCGACCAGCGTGCCGATATAGAGCGGCTCGTTGAAAAGGTTCTTGGAGGTGGCCCCGGTCTGCAGCGCCAGCACCATGCCGGTGAAGAAGCTGGTCAGGGCCGTCACGCCGATGGAGTCCACGCCGATCTTGACCGACTGCTTCATGGTCTCGCGGACCTCGAGCCGCGACTTGAAGAACCAGAAGACGGTGGACTTGAGCATCAGCGCGGCCGCGCCGAGCTCTCCGGCGAGCCCCAGCACCTGTCCTCCGACCCTCGAGCAGACCGGGTATTTCATGTCAGGAGTGGACCCTCGGCACCCGGCGGGTCAGCAGGGTCGTTATCTCGTAGGGGATGGTGCCGGCGAGCCCGGCCAGTTCCTCCGCCGTGACAGTCTCGGCGCCCTGGCGGCCGATGGCGACGACCTCGTCTCCGACGGAGACCCGCTCCACGGCGGTCACGTCCAGCATGACCATGTCCATGGTGACGTTCCCCAGGACGCGGCAGCGCCGCCCGCCAACCAGCATTTCGGCCTTGTTGGAGAGGGCGCGCAGGTAGCCGTCGCCGTAGCCTATCGGCACGGTGGCCACCTTCATCGGCGACGGCGCGCGGAAGGATTTGTTGTAGCTTATGAAGGCGCCCTCGCGCACGTTCTTTATGAAGACTATGCGCGTCTTGAGCGACAGCGCGGGCTCGAAGCCGTCCATGCAGCCGTAGACGGCCAGGCCGGAGCGCACCATGTCCCACCGGCTGTCCGGCACGTGGACCGCGGCGTAGGAATTGGCCGCGTGACGGGCCAGGTCGCGGGCTCCGGAGCGGCCGAGTTCCGCCAGCGTCTCGCGGAAATAGGCCAGCTGCTGGGCGGTATACTCCGGGTCGGTATCGGCGCTGGAAAGATGGGTATAGACGCCCTCGACGGAGACATCGGCCTGGGCGGAGAGTTCCTGGAAGATCTTGACCGCCGACGGGCGCCGGGCGCCGATGCGGTTCATGCCGGTCTCCACCTTGATGTGGCAGAGGGCTTTTTTGCCCGCGAGCCGCGCGGCCTCCAGCACCTGCCGCGCGGCGTCCATGCTGGAGATGGTGACCGTAAGGTCGTTCTTGATGGCCTCCATGAAGCTGTTGAAGGGGTAGAGGCTGCCCAGGACCAGCAGCGGCAGCTTGACGCCCGCGGCGCGCAGCTCCAGCCCCTCCTCCAGGCAGGCCACGCCGAAGGAATGGCAGAGCCGACCCTCCTGGCAGTAGAGCGCCAGCGGGACGGCGCCGTGCCCGTAGGCGTCGGCCTTGACCACGAAAAGGACGCGCGCCGGGCCGGCGAAGGCCGCGACGCGTTCGAGGTTGCGCTTCACCGCCGCCAGGTTTATCTCGGCCCGGGTGGGCCTGTATAAAAGCCTGTCGGGCATACGCGCGGGGCTCAGAGGGCGACTTCCTCGGCTATGGGTTCGGTCCCGGGCAGTGCGGGGTTGTCGAAGCGGGTGTATTCCGGGAAATAGTTGAGCTCGATGTCCCCTACGGGGCCGTTGCGCTGCTTGGCGAGTATCAGCTCCGCCTTGTTCCTGACGGCCTCGTCCTTGGTGTAATAGTACTCGCGGTGTATCAGACCGACGACGTCGGCGTCCTGCTCCAGCGAGCCGGATTCGCGCAGGTCGGAGAGCTGCGGCCTGTTGTCGGTGCGGCCGCTGGACTCGTTGCGCCGGTTGAGCTGCGACAGGGCCAGCACGGGCACGTTGAGGCTGCGGGCCAGGTCCTTGAGCATGCGGGAGATCTCCGAGACCTCCTGCTGGCGGCTCTCCTGCCGGCCGCGGCCGCGGAGCAGCTGGAGGTAGTCTATGACGACCAGGCCGAGCTCCTTGCCCTGGGACATCAGCTGCGACTGAAGCTTGCGCGTGCGGGTGCGCAGGTCCATGATGTCCATGCCGGGGGTGTCGTCGATCCAGACGGGCGAGGCGGAGATGGCGGAAAGCGCGCGGGTCAGGTCGGTCCAGACCTCGCGCTTGAAGAAGCCCTTGCGCACGCCGCTGAGATTGGCCCGGGCGCTGGCGCAGACCATGCGCTCCATTATCGAGTGGCGGCCCATTTCGAGCGAGAAGACGGCGGTGGGGACCTTGTTGTCCACGGCCGCGTTGTAGACGATATTGAGCGCCAGCGCGGTCTTGCCCTGGCTGGGGCGGGCGCCCAGTATGACCAGGTCGCCCTTCTGCAGGCCGCCGGTCATCTCGTCCAGCTTGGCCAGGCCCGTCGGCACTCCGGTAACGGACTTGTGCTCGCTGTAGAAGCGCTCGATGCGCTCCTGCACCTCGGGCACCAGCGCGTCGGCCTTGACGAAGCCGTGGTCGGTGCTCTTCTGCGAGACGTCGATGACGCGCTCCTGGGCGAAGTCGAGGATGTCGGAGACCTCCTCCTCGCTGGCGTAGGACTTCTCGATGACGGAGGTGGAGATGCGTATCAGGTCGCGCAGTATGGCCTTCTTCTTGATTATCTGCGCGTAGGCGGCGGTATGCGCCGGGGTGGAAACCTTCTCCATCAGGTCGGAAAGGTATTTCTGCCCGCCCACCTCCTCGAGCCTGCCCTGCCGCTTGAGCTCCTCGGTGACCGTGACCATGTCGGCCGGCTGGCCGCGGCCGTAGAGCTCCGTGACGGCCTGGAATATCTTCCGGTTGGCGTCGGAGTAGAAATGCTTGTCCTGGATTATCTCGGCGACGGTCTCGATCGAGTCCTTCTCGATGAGCATGGCGCCCAAAACGGCCATCTCCGCCTCATTGGAATGAGGAGAAACCTTGTTAAAGGACATAGAAGCCCCCAGTGGGACCGCCCGCCCTGAGGCGGGGCGGGTATTATTTGTTCTGAGCCGTGACGGTGATCTTGACCTTGGCGGTGATATCGGGCTTGAGAGCTATCTCAACCTCGGTCTCGCCGACGGCCTTTATGGAAGCCGGCAGGCGGACCTGGTCCTTGTGGACCTCGATGTCGGCGCCCTTGAGGCTCTTAACGATGTCGCTCTTGGCGACGGAACCGTACATGGCCCCGTCCTCGGAGACGGGCCGGGAAAAGGACAGCGTCACCGCGGAAATGCGGGTCGCGAGGGCCTTGAGCGCCTCGTTCTCCTGGGCTACGCGCTTGGCGCGCTTGGCCTCGCCGGCCTTCCAGGACTTCACGACCTTCTCGGTGGCCTCTTCGGCCAGTCCGCGGGGGACCAGGAAGTTGCGGGCGTAGCCGTCGCGAACCTGCTTGACCTCTCCCATACGGCCGAGTTTCTCGATATCTTTCTTGAGTATGACTTTCATGGCTCTTCTCCGTGTGGGCGGCTCAGCCCTTGTAGGGCATGATGGCCAGGTTGCGGTTGATCTTTATGGCCCGGGTTATCTGGCGCTGATGCTTGGCGCAGGCGCCGGTGATGCGGCGGGACAGTATCTTGCCGGTGTCGGTGCAGAAGGTCTTGAGCAGCTGGGACTGCTTGTAATCGATCGTGTGGATCTTTTCCGCGCAGAGGCGGCAGACCTTGCGGCGGGGGGCGAAATGCCTCCGGCCGAAGGGCCTGCGGGGACCGGCCGCGGGGCCGCGGGCGGGACCGCCGGCCGGCGCCGGGGCCGCCTGCTGGGGGGTGCTGGGATTGGGATTCTCGTTAGTCATATTTGCCTCTCAATGGTAGCCGCTACTTGTCTTCTATAAGGAGCCGTTCTGGCGGCTCGTCCGGGACGGGCCGTCAGAACGGCACTTCGTCCAAACCTTCCGCCTTTGAACCGCTCTCCTCGGGGGAGGCGGGGGCTTCGGAACTGTCGCCTTCGCCGGGCTTGTCGGCCATGGCGAGGAACTGCACCCGGTTGGCCACTACGCGCATCACTTTGCGCTTCTGGCCGGTCTTGTCGGTGTACTCCTCGCCGCGCAGGCGGCCTTCCACGTGCACCGGGCTGCCCTTCTTGAGCTTCTCCCTGCAGCGCTCGCCCATGGGGCCCCACACGGTTATCGGCACGTAGGTGGTGTCGTCCTTCCACTCGCCGGAGTTGTTATCCTTATAGCGGCGGTTGACCGCTATGTCGAAAGAGCAGACCGGCGTCCCTTTCGTGGTCGTCCGCAGTTCCGGGTCGCGCGTGAGCCGGCCCGCCAGCAGGACGTAGTTCTGTTCGGGGATCCTTATGTTCATAAAGAACGGCTAAGGAGCCGGGTCAGGCCTTCTTGACGACGGTTTTTTCCACCGAGGCCTTGAAGATCACGGACCGGAGTATGGACTCCTGGAGCTTGAAGCTGTGATTTATAGACTTCACGGAGGCCGGGTCCGCCTTCACTTTCATGAAGACATAGAAGCCGTCGCGGTGTTTGCCCATGTTGTGGGTGAACTTCTTGCGGCCGAGGCGGTCTTCGTTGAGGATCTCGGCCTTTTCGTCGGTCAGGATCTTCTTGGCCTTGTCTACAAATTCATTAACTTCGGCTTCGGAGGCCTGGGGGTTAATGACCAATATGAGTTCGTACGTGTTCATAGTAGGTCAAGGATACCAAATTTGAGGGCTCTTTTTCAACGGCGGGGGCCGCCGGCGGCCGAACCGGGGTCCAGGAGCTCGAAAAGGTCCAGGGGGTCCTTCCAGCCGCGTATGACGTGGGAGCCCAGTTCCTTATACTGGAACGCCGCCCCCGTCGCCTCCATTACGGCCTTAGAAACTATGGCCGAGGTCCCCAGCCGCTTATTTACGCCCTCGAGACGGGAGGCCAGGTTCACCGGCTCGCCTATAGCGGTATATTCCATCTTCTCGTCGCTGCCTATATTCCCGACCAGGGCTTCGCCGCTGGTAACGCAGAGCCCCATGGCTATGGGAGGCAGACCTTCCTGCACCCGGTGGGTGTTGAAGGCCGACAGAGTCCAGCGCATCTCCAGGGCCGCGCGCACGGCCCGCTCCTCGGGATTGTCGGTGGCCAGTGGCGCGCCGAACATGGCCAGCAGGCCGTCGCCCAGGAACTTATCCACTATGCCGCCGCGCGCGCGTATGACGCGGGTCATCAGGGAGAAGTAGTCGTTGAGCAGCTTAACCACCGTTTCCGGCTGGTCGCGCTGGCCCATGGCGCTGAAGTCGCGTATATCGGCGAAAATGACCGCGATATGCCTGCGCTCGCCGCCCAGCGGCAGCTTGCCGCCCAGCACCGCGTCGGCTATCTCGCCCGAGACGTAGCGGCCGAAGACGTTCCTTATGTGGTCCCGCTCCCGCAGTCCCCTGACCATGTCGTTGAAGGCCCTGGCCAGCACGCCTATCTCGTCGGAGCTCCGCCAGGTCACCTCGGTGTCCAGCTTCCCCTCTCCGACATCCCGCGCGGCGCGGGCCAGCATGGGGATGGGCCGCATCAGCCAGCTGACTATTGCGATGGTGCCCATCAGCGCGGCGGCCAGCGCAGCCAGCGTGACGTAGAGGACCTTGCGGCGCATAGGCGCCAGGGCCCCGGCCAGGCTCTCCGGGGTGAGCACTATGGCCGCGGTGGCGGCCCTGCCGGCGCCCGTCGATACGGGGGCGGCGATGTACCAGCCGCCCCCCGAGGGGATCACGGTCATGCCCTCGGCCGCGCGGGCCGCCGCGCCCTCGGGCGAATCGTCCTGTTCGCCGACCATGTCGGCCAGCGAGTGGGACAGCACGCGGCCGGACCGGTCGGTGACCAGGGCCATGCCTATGGCGCGCTCGCGCGTCATGGCGTTCACGGCCAGGTGCAGGTTGAAAACGTCCAGGGACGGGATAAAAGCCTCCCGCGCCGAGCGGGAGAAGGCCTCGGCCCGCAGCCGCATCTCGCCCAGCAGGGCCTCGCGCGAGGCGTCGAGCAGTATGTGCGCCATCGCGGCCATCACGGCCAGGATGAGGGCCGACGAGAAGACGCAGATCTTGAGGGCCATCCTGCTGAAGTTCTTCATCAGTAGAGCACCGCCAGCTTGAATTTCTGCGTCTGGCTGCCGCCGGCGGCGTAGTCCTTGGTGACCATGACGGCGTAGCCGCCGGGCTCCACCGTGGAGCCGGCGCCGTTGCGGCCGTTCCAGGACCAGACCTTGTTGCCGCCTGAGGGCTCATAGGCCGATCGCGACCAGACCTCGCGGCCCTGCAGCGTGAATATCCGCACGGTTACCGTCGCCGGGCCGGAGAGATTGAACCCGATATTGGTGGCGCCGGCGGCCGGATCGAACGGATTCGGCCAGTTGTAGGGCTTTGAGATGGCGGCCTCGCTGGCGGTTATCCAGACCTGAACGCCGCTGCCGGACGCGGAGAACTCTCCCAGGACGCCCGCCTCGCTCTTGGCACGCACCCTCCCGTAATAAGTCCTGCCGGAAACCAGGGTATTGGTCGAATAACTGAGCGCCCCCGACGCGAGGACATTATCCGTCCCCAGGTCGTTGCCGCCGGGGAAAGTGCCCAGTTCCAGTATGTACTCGTATATCGGGACGGCGCCCGCAGGAGGGGACCAGGCGAATACCGCCGTCCCGTCGTAAGAGTAAGGAGAGGAGGGCTGCGGCGGCTCGGGCCGGCCCGGCGCCTCCAGGTTGCTCAGCGAACCGGGCGTGGTGGACACCGATACGGAAAATCCGGTCGGCACCGAGGCGTGGTTGAGCGCGCGCACCCGCGCGGTGTAGACGGTGCCGGGAGACAGATCCCCGAAATAGGCGGTAGTGTCGGTCGTCAGCGGGGCGGAGCTGACCGTCACGAAATTATCGACGGAGAGCTGCGCCTCGAAGACCGTGCCGTCCGGATTACCGGCCCCGTTCCATACCAGCACGGCGCTCGAGACGTGCACTTTCGAGAAGGCCGGCGCGTAAGGCGGGGCCGCCATGGTCGGGGTCGAAACCGTCTGAGCGAAGGCCGTGTAGGCGCCGTTGAGGCCCAGGGCCCGCACCCGCAGATAATAGGTCGTATTCACGAGCAGGCCCGCGGGAGCTGAAGACACTCCCGTCAGGAAACCGGTCGAGACTGGCGCGCTGAAATCCGCGGAACTCGAGAAGCTCATCTCGTAAGAAGTATAGGCCGGGTTGAAGCCGGTGGCCGCCGCGCCCGAAGACCAGGCGACCGAGAGCGAGTAGCTCGACAGCCCGACGAAGGCGGAGGCCTGCGCCATCACCGGCGGCGCGGCCCAGGTCCAGGTCGAGAGCGTCAGCGAAGGCGCGCTGTCGCCCAGGTCGGTATAGGCCGTGATGAAGCGGTATACAGTGGTGTCGGGCGTCAGGCCCGTTTCCTCGGCCGCGGTCGAATCCTTGGAGGCCGAGACGCCGGTGAAGGAGCCGGTGAAGGGGATGGCCTCCGTACCGGCGAAGAGGCGGAACTGCCTCACGGTGAGGTCGGGCAGCATGGACAGCGGCCCGCCGAACTCGGCGTCGAGCATGCCGTCCCAGGAATATGAGACCGAGGTCTTGAAAACGCCGGTGAAGGCCAGGCCGGTAGGGGAAGACGGGAGCACGGCCCATGAGACCGTCCCCGAAGAACCCGACTGGGAATAGTTCGCGAAACTTATATCCTCGCCGCCGCGGCCGGGGGCCGTGGAAACGGTCACCGAAGCGGTCGCGAAAGATGAGGCCAGAAGCTTGATCCTTCCGCCGGCGCCGCCGCCGCCCGGGTTGGTGCTCGCGCCTCCATTGCACAGAGTGGCGCCGCCGATACCCCCGGCCGCGGAGATCCGGGCTCCGGAAAGGTCCAGCAGGCCTTCTGAACGGAGCGCGAGGCCTCCTCCTCCTCCTCCCCCTCCTCCTCCGGGGTTGCCCGTGCAGTCGAATGTGTTAAGCCCCGGACCGCCCTCCAGCCCGTCGGCGGAAACGGTCCCGGTTATGACCATGTGGCCGGCGGAGATATATACGAGGCCGCCGCCGACGCCGCCGGAACCGCTGGTGGCGTTGGAATCTCCCCCTCCTCCGCCGCCTCCGCCGGATCCCATTGACACGTCGTCCGCGGAAAAAGGAACGCTTATCTGAGAGGTCGGGCCGTAAGGAAGGCCTCCCGTCCCGGATCCGGCCCCGTCCCCGTCTCCGCCGGAAGCCCCGTCAAAGTCGGCGTCGCCGTGGCCGCCGCCTCCGCCGCCGGATCCCGCCGCTGCGCCGCCCCCGCCGCCGGGGCCGAAACCCTGCCCCCCGGCCAGTCCGGGCTCGCCGGCCGCGCCGCCGGCGTAACCTCGGCCGTTGGCGTTGAGGTGACCGTTTATCGTCACGGTGGAAGCGTAGATAAAGAGTCCGGTCCCCTGCCCCACGAAGACGGTGACTCCTGCGGGGATGGTGAAGTTGCCCACGCTGGTATAGGTGCCGCTCAGCGTATCGTAATTTGCGGGAGTGAGGTCGGCGCCGCCCATGTCTACGGCGGAGGCCGGCAGGGGCGCTAAGAGCAGGGCGGCCATGAACGCGGCGTTCTTCATCATCTCCTCCCCCTCGCGGCCGCGTCTATCTTCTCCTTGAGCTTGAGGGCGCTGTCATTGAGCGGGTCCGCGTCCAGTATCTCCTTGACGCGGGCGCGCGCGGCGGCGTAGTCGCCCTTGAGGTAGGAATCGACGGCCATGTAGTAGACCTTTTCCAGGGCCCTGCGCTGGGCCTCCGTTATGGACGGGGCCAGGGCCGCGCGGCAGATCCGCTTGCGCTCCATGGCCTCCTTATTGCCCGGATCGTCGCCGAGCACCGAATCTATCACTTCGAGCGCCTTTGCGTAGGCGCCGGCGTCGCAGAGCTCGGCCGCGCGGCCCAGCCTCTTCTCGAGCGACAGCGCCAGGCCGCGTTCGGCTATGGAGACCACGCTCTTCGCCTGGGCGTCGCCCGGCAGGGACTGCAGGGCTTTTTTGGCCCGCGCCGCGGCCTGCGCGTATTTTTCCGCTTTGAGCAGCGCCGACGCTTCTTCTATGAGGGCGTAGGCTTTGCGCTTCGCCTCCTCCGCCTTCTCGCGCAGCAGCAGTTCCTTCTGGCTCCGGTCGAGGCGCTGGTCTAT
This sequence comes from Elusimicrobiales bacterium, assembly GCA_031082205.1. Classification (GTDB taxonomy): domain Bacteria; phylum Elusimicrobiota; class Elusimicrobia; order Elusimicrobiales; family UBA9959; genus UBA2231. Next base: position 12,995 of record JAVHLJ010000013.1, on the reverse strand, counting down.
CTCGGCCATGTAGCCGGACGCCTCGGTATTGCCCGGGTCCAGCGACAGCACTCCGGCCCAGTACTCGCGGCTGGCGACGAGGTCGCCCTTGGAATAATATTGCTCGGCCAGGGCCCGTGTCCGCTCTATGACCTGGCCGTTGATCCTCTCGTCCAGTTCCGCGCGGTATTTCTCCAGCCTGGAGGAGATGTTGCCGTTGGACGGGTCCCAGAGCAGGGCCGTTTCCAGCGTCTTTATGGCCTTGGTCACGTCGCCGGCCTTATGCTGCATATCGGCCTGCTGCAGGTAGGCGCCGGCCAGCCTGGCGGCGTCCTGGCGCTCGAAACGGCCTATGCCGCGCTTGATATAGTCCTCCAGCTCGTCCATCGTTATGCCGAACCGGACGCCGAGGTTTACGGTGTGGACGGGGTCGAAATCGTTGAGAAAAACGGCGTAATCGAGCGAATAATTGCCGGACCGGAGACCCGCGCCGCTGGCCAGGCCGTCGGGGCCGGCGGAAACCCGCAGGAAAGCGGCCCCTTTATAGGCCAGCTCGGCGCCGGCCGAGACATCCGCGCCGCCGCGCTCGTATTTTTCAAGTCCCAGGCCTGCGGAATAGTCCAGGTCGGCGTTAAGCCTGCCGGAATAAGCCGCCGCGTAGTTAACGCCGGAAGGGTAGGTTATTTCCCGCGAAAGCACGGCGAACGACGGCCGGGCCAGGTTCTTTATCGTCATCGCGAAGGTCAGCCCCCGCCAGGGGCCGGCCAGCAGGCCGGCGTCGGCGCCCCATCCCCCGCCGGAGCTGTCGTCCACGAACTGGCGCGCCGTTTTGAGCGTAAGGCCGGCGGCGGCGTTCAGGCCGGCGAAGCTGAAACCCCGGCCGGCGGAGGCCATGAAAGCCTCGCTGCCCACTGAAAATGAGCTGGGGGCGTCGAAAGGGCCGGTGCGGCGCTCGTACCCGCTCCCGGCCTGCCTTATGTACGCGCCAGCCAGGCCGATGCCGCGCCAGGCGGGATAGGCGAAACTCATGAAGGAGTGGCCGGTATCCTCCAGCAGCCAGGACTGGGACAGTGCCAATTCGGGCTTTTTAAGCGAGCCAAGGCCGGCCGGGTTCCAGAAAGCGGAGTCGGCGCCGGAAACCAGGGCCGGGTACACCCCTCCCAGGGCGGCCCCGCGGGCGCCCGCCGGCTGAAGCAGGAAAGAACCAGGCAGGCCGGCGTCCTGGGAGGCGCGGACTGGCGGTATAAGGGCGGCAAAAAGCGCCGCGGCCATTATAAAGGGCCGGGTTGCGGACATAAGGTCGTAATATATTACATTAATTATCAACAGAATTTGACTAAAATTTGACGCCCTTGGGCCTTGCCAAAGGGGGGGGTGTCTGCTACGCTATAGGTGTACGATAATAGCACTCCCGCTTGCCGAAAGGCCGGGAACGCAAAGCTGCGGGGCTAATGAGACCAGGTCTCGATGCCGGACGAGCTGCCGAAACCGGGAAGAGAAGCAGGGTCTTTACGCCAGTCGAGCTGCCGAAAAGTGAGAACCGTCATCCGCGGAGGAACGGTCTTTTTCGGCGGCTTTTGTTTTTCGGGGAGAATATGAAACTTGAACTGACCGGGGTCATTAAAGGAGCGGCGCTTTACGCGGCCGCCCTCCTCCTTTGCGCGGCCCCGGTCAAGGCCCAGTTCATCCCCACCACGCCTCTGCCCCAGGCCCTTATGTCCCATACCGCCGTAACGCTCAACGGCCACATATACGTAGCGGGCGGGATCTCGGACACCGGCGGCCTCAGGGGCCAGGGCGGCTACCTCAACAATGTCTATTACTGCGCGCAGATGAATCCCGACGGCACGCTCGGCGCCTGGCAGGTTGCCAGCCCCATGCCGGACCTCCTGGGCCTGGGCATGCACGCTTCGGTGGAAAAGAACGGGGTCATCTACGCGCTCGGCGGGGCCAACCTTTTCGGCGCGCGCGACACCGTCTACTACTCCCGCGCCAACGAGGACGGCACTCTCGCCGCGTGGACCGCCACGACCCCCATGCCCGCCAGGCTCATGGCCCACGCGGCCGCGGAGCACGGCGGCAGGATCTATGTCCTGGGCGGCATAGCCCGGAGCCTCGGGGCGCAGTCGGCCGTATATTCCTCTCCGATAAACGCCGACGGCACGCTGGGAACTTGGCGCTCCGAACTCCCGCTTCCCGGGACCATGATGGGACAACGCGCTCTGGTCAGGGAAGGCCGGATATATCTGCTCGGCGGTTCCTCCGGTTCCAGTCTCTACACTCCCGAGGGGCAGCCCGCGGCGCCGTCCGCCAAGGTCCTCTCCGCCGTCATCAACCCCGACGGCACGCTCGGCGCCTGGCAGGAGCTGGCCCCGCTGCCCGAGCCCATGATGCTGCACGCGGCGGCCGCCACCTCCAACAGCGTCTACGTATTCGGCGGCTTCAACGGCGGCGTCAGCAACGCGGTATACTTCGCCCCCTTCCAGGCCGACGGCACAGTCGGCGCCTGGCAGGCGCTGCACGCGCTGCCCAAGAACCTGCTCTCGCTGGCCGCGCTGGCCACCGAGGACTATGTCTATACGCTGGGCGGCGGCCTCGCCTACATCGAACAGCCGCAGGCCGACATCTTCTATTCGAAGATAAAGGCCGAGCCCAAAGCCTTCGTCAAGCTCAGCCCGACCTCCATAAACAAGGACGCCAAGGGGAAATGGGTAACCGCCGTGGTCGGCCTGCCCGAGGCCGACATAAACATGGTCCTGCCTGAAACTATAAGGATAACCGCCATCAACGGCGAGAGCATAACCCCGATAAACCCCGACCCCAAGTTCACCACCAAGGTACATACGGGCGATTCGGAGGAGATGGGCGGCCTGACCGGAGTGACCTACGCGATGGTGAAGTTCGACAGGCAGGCCGTGGCGGCCGTGATCCCCGAGGGCGAGTTCTCCGCCAGGATAGAGGGAAAGCTTTCCGACGGCCGCGAGTTCTCCGGCGAGAGCATGAACCGGGCCCTTACCAAGCAGGCCCTGTTCGCCTATGAACTGCAGGAGCGCGCGGGCGAGCGCGTCGGCCCCGGCGGCGTCAAAGTGCGTCTACCCAAAGGCTCGTTCAAGGGCAATCCCGAACTTCTGCTGACGGCCGCCCCGGAGGAAGAAGCCGCCGTCCCGAAGGCTGAAAAAGAGAAGCGCGAGAACGGCATGCGGGCGCGCGGCATGGCCGCCGCCGGCCGGGCCTTCGAGTTCGGCCCGCACGGCATGCAGTTCGGCGCGCCCGTGACGATATCGCTGCCTTACGACAAGAGCGCCGCGGCCCCCGGCAGGGCCCTGGCCGTCGGCTACTGGAACGCCGGGAAGGGAGAGTGGGAACTGCTGGCCTCCGCTGTCGACGAGGCCAACGGCCTCGTCTCGGCCGAGACCACGCACTTCTCCGTCTACCAGGTCATGGCGGCCTCTCCCGCCGACGTGCCCGTCGCCGACGGGGCCCTCGTATTCGGCGAGGTCTACGCTTTCCCCAACCCGGCCGTCAACAGGCGGCCCGTCATACACGCCGAGGTGCCGTCGGGCGACGGCATGACGGTGAAGGTTTATACCGCGTCCGGCAGGATAGCGGACGAAGGCAGGGTGACCGGGGCTCCCGGGCAGGTGGACGACGGCGCCGGTCCTGAAAGCGCTTACGAGTACGAGGTGCGGGAGAAGCTTCAGGCCGGCGTCTACTATTTCACGGTGGAGGTTTCGAAAGGTTCGCAGAAGATAACCAAAACGGGCAAGTTCGCGGTGATAAGGTAATTTTATGAACAGGGAAGAGGCCAGGAAAACGGACGCCCTCAACAGCCTGATCTGGTGGCTGTCGAGGCCCTACGCCCTCTTCCTGGGGCTGGCCTTCCTTTTCACCCCCTCCTGCACCCTGCTCAACGCGCTGGAGACCGGCGCGGAATTCCTCAACATAGATCCCTCGGCGCGCTCGGCCGCCATGGGCAACGCGCAGTCGGCGCTGGCCCTGGGCGCGGAGTCGGCCTGGTCCAACCCGGCCGGCCTGCTGGGCCTGCGCGGCCGCGAGCTGGCCTTCATGAAGGCCGACTGGCCCGAGGACGGCGCCTACAGCGCGGCCTCCTTCGCCGCTCCCATAAGCGGCGGCTGGATGGGGGCGTTCTCCTTCGCCCGGCTCGACTACGGCGGTTTCCAGGGCCGCGACGATAACAGGGCCCTTACCGGTTCTTTCGAGGCTTCCGACAAGTCCTTCGCCCTCTCGGCCGCCGGGCCGCTGGGCGGCGGCGTCGGCTTCGGCGTGACCGCCAGGCATTTCTCCTCCCATATCGCCGGCCGCACGGCCTCGGCCCTTTCGGCCGACGCGGGCGTGACGGCCAGGCTGCCCTCGGCGCCGGTCAGGGTTGGCCTGGCGGTGCGCAATATCGGCGGCGGTCTGGATTACGGCTACGGAAATAACCGGCTGCCGCTGTCGGTCAGCCTGGGAGCGGCGGTAAACGTCCTGCCGGGCATGGCCCTGGCGGCCGACGTCAAGCGCCTGGTCTACGACCGTGAGACCACCGTCAGCGTGGGCACGGAATACATGCTCGGCGGCTCGATGACGATGCGAGGCGGCTACGCGGCGCAGATGGGCGGGGCGGACATGCTGGGCGGCTTCTCCGGCGGGCTCGGAATAAAGATGTCCGGCCTGCGCCTGGACTACTCTTTCACCCCCTTCGCCGGCTTCGGCTCTTCCAAGCGGCTGACCATGGCGTTCGCTTTCTGATAAAAAACCCGCCCCCCCCCGCTCTGACCCCGCCAGCGGGGTTTTTTTATTTCCCGCCCCCGCCTCAATTTGCTATTTTCACTATAAATGGAAGACAGGACATATTACCCCGAAGACAGGATCCCCCTCCGCAGACTTATCCCGATGGGCATGCAGCACGTGGTGGCGATGTTCGGCGCCACGGTACTGGCGCCGGTGCTCATGGGCTTCGACCCGCAGACCGCCGTTTTCTTCTCCGGCGTCGGCACGCTGATCTTTATAGCGATAACGAAGTTCAAGGTGCCCAGCTACCTGGGCTCCTCCTTCGCTTTCATCGGGCCGGTGCTGGCCGTGACGGCCGGGCAGCCGGCGGGCGTGCCGGCCGCGCTCTGCGGCATAGCGGGAGCGGCCCTGCTCTACGCGCTGGCCGGGGCCTACACGATGAAAAAAGGTTCCGCCTGGATAGACCGGCTGATGCCGCCGGTGGTCACCGGCTCGGTCGTGGCGCTCATCGGCCTGAACCTGGCCGGTTCGGCCGTGCAGAACGCGGTGAACGCCGACTTCGTCCTCGCCACCCGCCACGATTACGTCGTCTTCGGCGCGGCCGCGTTCACCTTCCTGGTCTCGGCCGCCGTCTCAATCTACGCGCGCGGCTTCCTGCGCCTGCTGCCCATACTCACCGGCGTCATAGCCGGCTGCCTGGCCTCCGCATGGCTGGGACTGATGCCGCAGGAGAAGGTGAAAGCGGTGATGGACGCCGGCTGGCTGGGCCTGCCGCCTTTCCAGACCCCGGTCTTCTCGCTGCCGGCCCTGCTGGTCATAGCCCCCGTGTTCATCGTGCTGGTGGCCGAGAACAAGGGCCACCTGGAGGCTATCGGCGGCTACATGAAGCGCGACCTCAACCCCCATCTCGGCCGGGCCTATATGGGCGACGCCGTCGCTTCTTTCGTCTCGGCGATGGGCGGCGGCACGCCGCAGACCACCTACGCCGAGAACATGGGCGTCATGGCCATAACGCGCGTCTTCAGCGTCTACAACTTCGTGGCCGCGGCCTGCATGGCCGTGCTGCTGGGCCTCTGCCCCAAGTTCGGAGCCCTGATACAGGCCATACCGGCGCCGGTGCTGGGCGGCGTGACGCTGATACTCTACGGCCTCATCGCGCTGATGGGCGTGAAGATCTGGCTGGACGCCCGGGTCGATTTCTGCTCGCACAAGAACCTGATCATCGCCGGGGCCTCGCTGATAGCGGCCACCGGGCTCGGGGTGAAAGGCATCACGGTAGCCGGCGTGAACATAGCCGGCATCGCCTTCGGCACCGTCCTGGCGGTGGTCCTGAACCTGCTGCTTTCCTTCGGCGGCACGGAAGACCCCCAGGACAGGCGGGCCTGCGAAACCGGCGCATAAAGGAGCATCATGCTGGACAAATTCCTCTCGATATACAGGCCCGCAAAGTTCACGGCCCCGCTGCCGAAAGAGAAGATAGACCCGGAATATAAAAAACTCCGCTGGCAGGTGATGCTGACCATCTTCTTCGGCTACGCCGGCTTCTACCTGGTGCGCAAGAACTTCTCGCTGGCAAAACCCTACCTCATCAGCGAGTTCGGCTTCTCCAAGGGCGACGTCGGCCTGATAGCGGCGGCCCTGTCGGTGGCCTACGGCGTGAGCAAGTTCGTGATGGGCAATGTCTCGGACCGCTCCAACCCCCGCTATTTCATGGCCACCGGCCTCATACTCTCGGGCGCGGTCAACCTGGTCTTCCCTTCGCTGACATCCTCGCTCTGGGCGCTGACGGCGATGTGGTTCGTCAACGGCTGGGTGCAGGGCATGGGCTGGCCGCCCTGCGCGCGCACGCTGACCCACTGGTTCAGCGACTCCGAGCGCGGCACCAAGTTCGCGATATGGAACCTCGCGCACAATGTCGGCGGCGGCATAGTCGGGCCGATAATAAACTGGTCGCTGGCCATAGCCGCGGCGCTGTCGCTGGGCGCGCTGATGGGCGAAAAGCTGCCTTTCTACCTTATATTCTACGTCCCGGCCCTGATGTCGATAGCGATGGGCCTGCTGATAGGCGTTTTCCTGCGCGATACGCCGCAGAGCTGCGGCCTCCCCTCCATAGAGGACCATACCGGCGACCGCCCGGACACCTGCGTGGACGACCCGGAACGGGAGCTGGGCGCGAAAGAGATATTCACGCGGTTCGTCTTCAAAAATAAAATGCTCTGGCTGCTGGCCGTGGCAAATGTCTTCGTCTACGTCATACGCTACGGCGTCCTGGACTGGGCGCCGACCTACCTGACGCAGGTGAAGGCCTGCCCGCCGGACATCGCGCGCTGGCAGTTCTTCATCTACGAGTACGCCGGAATACCGGGCACGCTGCTGGCCGGCTGGGCCTCGGACCGGCTCTTCGGCGGCCGCAGGGGGCCGATCTCGGTCATCTACATGGTCCTGGTCACCGCGGCGGTCTGGGTGTACTGGAAGAACCCGGCCGGAAACTTCATGGTGGACTCGGCCGCGCTCTTCGTGATCGGCTTCCTTATATACGGCCCGGTCATGCTCATCGGCGTCGGCGCCGTGGACCTGGTGCCCAAGAAGGCGGCCGGCACCGCGGCCGGTTTCACGGGGCTTTTCGGCTACATGGGCGGCGCGGTCATAGCCGAACTGGGCATGGGCCGCGTGGTGGACAGGTGGGGCTGGGACGGCGGCTTCTGGCTGCTGCTGGCCTCCTGCGCGCTGGCCGTAACGCTGCTGGCTTTCACCTGGCGGACGCATCACCAGGACTGCAAACTCAGGTAAAAGGGGACTTCACATGAAAAAGACGGCGCTGGCGCTCATAGCGCTCATGCTGGCGGGAACGGCCTCCGCGGAGGGGGTACGCCGGGTCTGGGTGGAGGGCCACCGCGGCTCGCGCGGCACCCACCCCGAGAACACGCTGCCGGCCCTCGACGAGGCGTTGGACGCCGGCGTCGACGTGCTGGAATTCGACCTGGGCGTGACCAAGGACAATATCGTGATCGTCTCGCACGACCCCTATGTCAACCCGGTCATCTGCCTGGGCCCCGGCGGGTCGAAGCTGGAAAAGCCGGTGCCCATCCGTTCGCTGACGCTGGCCGAGCTGAAAGGATACGATTGCGGCACGCTGAAGAACCCGAGGTTCCCGGACCAGCGCCCCGTTCCGGGGACCCGCGTCCCCTCGCTCGACGAGGTTTTAACCCATGTGAAGAATTCCACCCGCCCCGCGGCGGCCAGGGTGCGCTTCAACATCGAGACCAAGCTTTCCCCCGGCGAGCCCGACCTCGCGCCGTCGCCGTCGGAGTTCGCCCGCCTGGTCTCCGCCGTCCTCCGCAAGCACGGGATGGAGAGGCGGACCGTGGTGCAGTCCTTCGACTACCGCACGCTGCTCGAGATGAAAAGGCTCGCGCCTTCCGTAAAGACGGCGCAGCTGACGGCCGAGAACCTTCTCGACCCCGATTCGGTGGTCCGCGGCTCGCGGGCCGACATCTGGAGCCCTTATTTCCGGTGGATAAACGCCGACACGGTCCAAAAGGCGCAGAAAGCCGGCATCCCGGTGGTGCCCTGGACGCTCAATTCCGAGGAGGAGTGGGACCGGGCCGTGGGCTACGGCGTGGACGGGATCATCACCGACTATCCCGCGAAGCTGATCGAACACCTTAAAAAGAGGAAGCTGCGCTGAACCAGCGCAGCTTCCCGCGAGCCCCCGCCGCGAGGCGGGGGATAGTCCCCTCCGCAGGCGCTACAAGCCGCTGAACGAATCCGACAGCCGCCTGAACACCGGCAGATACTTCCCGTAATCGGCCTTGGGGGCCGAAAAATGCAGCACGTGGAAACCGCCTTTTTTGGCGGCCGGCACCACGTACATGAGCTCCCGCAGGACGACGCTCTCCTCGGACTTGCCTTCCGGGTGCAGGAAGCGCTTGCGCTCCCTGGCCAGGGAGAATCCCTTCGCCTTCGACTTGCCCACGTCGGCTTTTTTCACCGGGCCGTAGGTCTCGGTAGGGCTTTTCGTCTCGCCCAGCGAATTCTTCGAATTGCGGGCCAGGAAATCGTCGTGGCCTTTGAAATCCGCGTTGCCCGGGGCGTAGTATGTCACGAATATGAGGACCGGGGCCTTGCCGGACTTGGGGGCGGCCAGCTCTATGCCGAATATGCCGTCCTCCTCCTCATAGGAGGTATCCCGGGTGAATTTCCAGTCCGCAGGTATGACGCAGGAGAAATAGTCGTTGTCCATGGTGTAAACCTTGGACTCCGGGGGCTTGACGGCGTCCCTCGCCGTCAGGGCGGGAGGCAGACAGAAAAGCAGGGCGGCTGCCAGGCGGACCATATCATCCCCCTCCCGGCACCGGCACGGCGGAGCTCTTTCCGCCCGGTTTCGAGGCGGTCCTGACCGAGCGGCCCCATTCGGTCTCGGCCCTGTAATGCGCCGTGTAGAGGCCGAGGTCGGCCAGGTCGGACCGTATCTCTGTCAGCGCGTCGGTCTTTATGTCGCGCACGGAGCCGGCCAGCTCGTCGGCCTGCATCTGCAGGGCGTCGGCCAGCGGCAGCCCCAGTTCGTCGAGCTCCGCGCGCTCCGCGGCGGAGAGGCCGGCGCGGCGGGTCAGCTCGGTGTTGACGGCGGAAAGCACCTGCGAGGAGGCCGCCACCAGCGAAGGTGTCGAGGCGTAGTACATCTGCCGCATGACGCTGGCGAACTTGCGCGAGCCGTTCTCGCTGAAAGTGGTGGAGATATCCAGCCTCTTCTGGGCGTAGGACGAGGAGCCGCGCAGGTCCGTGAACATCGTCCTGAAGGATTCGTCGCCGCGCAGTTTCTCCAGGGTATAGGTCGCTTCCAGCGTGGAAGCCTCTATCTCCGCCTCCTGGGTGTTGGGCAGGTAGAGCCCCTGCTGGGAGGCCCAATGGGCCTGCATCTGATGCGAGGACTCGCGGACGATGACCGGGGAGAGGTAGCGGGTCAGCTCGGCCAGCCGGGCCGGGTCGCGCATCAGCGATTCGGAGCTGTAGCCGCGCAGGCGCAGGAACTGCTGCACCACCTCGGAATCGACGGTTATCGAGCCGGTGGAGGCGTCATAGCGGGCGTCGCAGCCGTCGCAGGGGGCGACGGCGATGTTCAGCCGGGCCTTTTTGGAATAGAACTCGTTGACCCTGTCGCCGGCGGCGGTGCCCTTCACCTCGCGCAGCACGGAGGTCTGCAGCATGCCGCCCAGCAGCGCGCGCTGTTCGCTGGTCAGGACCTCCGAAGGCAGCGAGGCGCGGGCGGAATTGATCCTGGCCTGTATGTCCGCCGGCACGGCGGCTCCGCCGTCGAAGAAATTACCCAGAAGGTAGGCCTGTTCCTGGAGGCTCTTGCCGTCGAGCGCGGAGAGCTGCTCCGGGGTCAGGACCCCGGAACCGCGCGCGGCGTCCACGGCGTTCTGCAGTTCCTGCATCTCCTGGCGGGCCGGCAGCACCGTGTCGCTGAACCCCTCGAAGCCGGGGGCGCGGGAGATCCTGTCCACCACGGCGTTGCGCTCGCGGAGGGTCCAGGTCCTCCAGGCGTCGCGGTTGATCCCCACCCTGTTGGCGCCGGTCGCCTGGCCCCAGTTCATGCGCAGCGAGACCGAGGTGGTGCCGAAGACCACCTCCCACTTGCGTATGGCTTTCTCGACCGTCCCCTCCAGCTCCGGCGTCAGGTCGCTCTTGTAGTTCTTTAGCCAGGTCAAGACCTTCTCGGGCTCGGGGCCCACGCCGACCTCGGAAAGCGGCTTGTTTACGTCGACGCGTATCTCCAGCGACTCGCTGAGCCTGTTGGCGTCGGCCGGGGTCCAGCGCTGGCGGAAGAGGTCCTCCAGGTCCTTTACGGCCTCGGCGCGCGAGATGAGCATGGCGGCGCGCTCTATGTCCAGGGCCCGGATCTTGTCCAGCAGGGCCCTCTCGCCCAGGAAGCGGCGGCACTCGGCCGGGTTGGCGCTGGCTATGGCGATCTCGTAGGCGTTCATCCGCTCGGCCTGGGCCTCGGTGAGCCCCTGGGCCCGGACGCACACGGCCAGGGCCGGCGCCAGGAGCGCGGCTGAGAGGAAGGTCCGTACGGTCTTCGCGGCGTTCATGATTTTAACCCTACTTCAGCCTCTCGGCCATCAGGGCCCGGAGGAAATCGTCCCACCTGGAGTCCGCGGCGAAGGCCAGCGACTCGTAGGTGGCGGAATCGTAGATGCGGAAAGGGACGTAGACGGCCAGGCCGTGGGTCCGGGCGGCGTAGGACCAGCCCGCGCCCTCGATCCTGTGGTCGGCGGCGCCGGCCGCGGCGGCTACGATAAGGTCTTCCTTGACGTAGCGCTTCAGGGCCTCTCCCGCCGCCACGGCGGGCGAACCTGCGGGCAGCGAATCGGAGACGACGTCGATGTAGTCGACGAGGTCCTTGGAATCGGGCATCCTGAAGTAGAAGGTACCGTTGATGACGCCGTCGGAGGCGGCGGCCCTCAGCGCGGCCGGGTCGGCCAGGACGGCGGCGGTCCAGGCGTCGAGCCGCTGCACGAAGCCGCCCAGGCGGTCGGTGCGCAGCGCCGACAGCGTGGCGCGGGAAGAGGAATAGGTGCCGTTGTAGGCGGCGACCACCGCGCGGCCCATGCCCGCGGCGTCCTGGGCCGGGGAGGCGTTCATCGCGGCCAGCATCGTGTGATAGGGATAGCCGGGGCCCGCGATTATCTCCTCCGAACCCACTATGACGTCGGCGTGGTCCTTGAGCTCATAGGCGACCCCGGCCATCTGCATCAGGCAGGCGTCGGTGGCGAGAATGTCCAGCTTTCCGCCCCTGGCCGCCTTTATCTGGCCCAGGGCGCGGCCCAGGTCGCGGACGGAGATCTTGCTGCCGGCGACGTCGTCGTTGGCGATGCCCAGCGTGCCGGAGCCGTGGTTCCAGACCACCAGCATCACTTTTTTGGCGGGGAAGCGGAGGATGTTCCTGCGGGCGAACTTCGCCAGGTGCCTCCAGCTGCCCATGTCCAGGTCATTGCTCTCGTGTATGACGGGGGAGGTGATGGCCGGATCGGCGTCGCGCTGTATGTGCAGGGTCTTGGCCCCCCGCTGGAACTGCAGGGTGTTCGCGGCGGAGCCGTCGGTGGAGAGGATATTGTATTCCACGACCACCGCGACCTTGTCCGTGGAACCGACCCGCTCCATCTCGTTGACGTCGTCGTTGGCGAAATTGAGTATGCCCAGGTCGTTGACGCCGCTGATGAAGACCAGGACCAGCCACTCGCGCTCTCCGGCCGCCGCGGGCTCTTCGGAGGGGACGGCCGCCACGGCTTCCGCCGCGGGAACGGCTACGGGGACCGGGACGCCGTCCGCCCCGGCGGCGCTCCTGTAGAGGTCGTTGAAAGACCCCGCCGCGGCGAAAGACGCCGCCAGCAGCGTTATAAGGAAGGAAGAGGTCAACGGCCTTTTCATAATGTCACCTGTTATATTTTTGCGCGCGGTTTGACTTTAATCAAAGGCCCTTAGGCCTAATCCGGGCTGGGCCCTTGGGCCCCCGCTAAAATAGGACTTAAGTCCCGCCGGCATTAAAAGTATAGCAGAGATAGGGACGCTGTCAAGGCCGGCGGATCCGGCCTTTTCGGGCGCCGCGGGAACGATCAGCTTGCGTCAGTCCAGGGAACCGAACCGGGAGAGGTCCGGGAGGTCGGCCGAGATATCGGGAATATCCCCCGCGGACACCAGGGACTTGGCGGCGCCGCCGGCGACAAGTTCGGCCAGCCCGGGGATAGCCGAAAGGCCGTAAGCCTTCTTCCCCCTGCCGCCGTCCTGCTCGAGGCGGGTTATGACCTTGCACTTGCCTTCTTTCACCCTGGCGTCGGTCTCGGTGACCCTCTCCCCATAAACTAGCCCACTGGTAATTTCCGTTTCCGGTTGCTAACATAGCAGATGGAGGTCATCATAATGCCCCGGAAACACTACACCGAAGATCAGATCGTAAACATCCTCAAAGAACAGGCGGCCGGTGCCAAAGGGCTGGACCTGTGCCGCAAATACGGCATCAGCGAACGCACCCTGCTCAACTGGCGCGAAAAGTACGCAGGCATGACCATCCCTGACATCCGACGCCTGCGGTCCCTGGAAGACGAAAACCGCCGCCTTAAGCAGATAGTCGCCGACCAGACGCTTGAACTGCTCGCGGCCAAGGAATTGCTCTCAAAAAACTGGTAAGGCCCAAGGTTAAACGCAGCGCGGTGGAACACATAGTAAAGATCTTGGGCCTAAGCCAGCGGCAGGCTTGCGGCCTTGTCGGCCTTAACCGGGCG
>JAVHLJ010000012.1 GCA_031082205.1 Elusimicrobiales bacterium | reverse complement strand
TAACCCCGTTCTGGAGGAGATACGCTTCTCCGACATGCAGGCGGTAGCCGCCGAGATAGCCCTTTTTACGCTGATAGACGCCCCCCTGGACCTGGAGAACCTGGTTCGCCGGCTCGAGGCCGTCGAAGGCGGTCCCTCCGGGCCGGCTCCCGACAGGGCCCCGGAAAAAAAAAGCCCTGAAGTGACCCCCCAGTCCCCGGGCGAGCGGACGGCCGGCGTCAGGCCCGCCCCCGCACGTCCGGCGGCGCCTCGGCCGGAGCCTCCGGCCGCGGAACCGCCGCCGGCCCGGCCGGTCGAAGGTCTCCCGGCGCCGGCCGCGGCGGATGCCGCCCCGGGCGGGCGGTCCTGCGCCGCCGACCACGCCGCCGCCTGGAAGACGCTGCTGGGGCAGCTCTCGCGCAACAAGCCGCTGCTCTACAATATAATGCTTTCCGTCCGGGTGAGCTTCGGCTCGGACGGCCTCTGGAAGGTTTCATCCGAAAATAAGTACAACGTCGATACCGTAGAGCGCAACAAGGCCGACCTGGAGGCCAGGCTCGAGTCCATCTGCGGCTCCAAGGTGGTAATAAAGACGGAAAAGGCCGCCGCTCCGCCGCCTCACGTCGAGGAGCTTTCCAACGAGGAGCCCGTTCCCGCCGAGGCGCCCGCGGAGGCCGGGGCTTCCGCCGCCGCGCGCCCTCCGTCCGGCACGCAATGGGTGGACCTCGAGCCCGGCGACGCCGTAGAGTCCGACCCCGAGATCAAGAAGCTCGCCAAGGTGTTCCACGGAAAGATAACCAGCATCAAGAAGCTCAAATGAGATCCCTCGACAGGGCGATAGCGGCGTTCCGCCGTTTCCCGGGCGTAGGCCCCAAGCAGGCCGAGCGCTTCGCCATGCATATCCTGCGCTCAAGCGAGCCCGAGACCGAAGAGCTCATGCAGGCCGTTCAGGCTCTCAGGACCTCGGTTTCCCAGTGCAGCGTCTGCTGCGACTATTCCGACACTCCGGTCTGCCCGGTGTGCTCCGACTCCAACAGGGACACTTCGGTGATATGCGTGGTGCAGCAGCCGCAGGACGCCGCCGCCATAGAGAAATCGGGCGCCTTCAAGGGACTCTACCACGTCCTGCACGGCGCCATCTCGCCCATGGAGGGGCTCGGGGCCGGGACTATCCGGCTCAAGGAACTTCTCGAGCGCCTGGAAGGCGCCGGGGGCGGCGTGAGAGAGATCATTCTGGCCATGGACCCGGACACGGAAGGCGAAGCCACCGCCATGTACATAAGCGGCCTCGTCAAGGAACTCGTCCCTAAAATAACCCGCATCGCCTACGGCGTGCCGCTGGGCGGAGACCTCGACTACATGGACGAGGTCACGCTGGGCCACGCCCTCAAGGGCCGCACGAAGATTTAACCGTCAGTCCTCCCGCTCCCGCATCTTTCGTTTTATGCGTTTCTCCTATTACAGGAGGCCGTTGTTCGTCGCGCTGATGGCGCTGATGGCTTTCATCTGGCTGAGGGAGCGTCTTTCGGTCCCTCAGCCGGTCTCGGCCTGCTTCGGCGGCGGCTACAGGAGCGAGGTGCGGGGCCGGGTGGCCGGCTTCCCGTCGCCGGCCGGCAGCGGCGTTTCCTTCGCCTTCAGGGCCTCCGCGAGCGATCCGCCCGGCTGCGAGGGCCTGCTTTTCGTGCGGCTCAAGGGAGAAGCTCCGCGGCTCGGGGAGGCCCTTGTCCTGGAAGGGTTCGGGTCGGAGCCCGGGGGAGCCAGGTTCCCCGGCGGTCTGGACTGGGCTTCGTTCCTGCGCAATCGCGGCTTCCGGGGGGAGTTCAGGGCGGGGTACTCAACACCTCTTTCAGCCCCGGACCCGGTGCGCCGGTCCGCCGCGGCGCTCAGGGACAGGTCGCTCGGGGCTTTCGCCGGCGCCCTGCCCCCCGAGAAAGCCGCCGTCATGGCCGGCGTCGTGCTGGGCGAAAAGAGGAAAATAAGTTCCGAGGACAGGCGCGCTTTCCAGGATTCCGGCGCCATGCACCTGCTGGTCGCCTCCGGCTCGAACGTGGGATTCGTCACCCTGCTGGTCTATGCCGCCAGTTCGCTGGCGGGGCTTGGCCGACGGTTCTCCGCCCCGCTGGCTCTGGCCGCGGCGGGACTTTATGTGCTGGCCGCGGGTTTCGATACTCCTCTCCTGCGGGCCTACCTGATGTTCGGGGCGGGGCTGGCCGGTTACGCCGCCGGCAGGGAATCGGGCGCCTTCCAGGGGCTGCTGCTGTCGGCGCTGGCGCTGTTGCTGATGCGTCCCTACTCCCTTTTCGACGCGAGCTTTCAGATGTCGTTCCTGGCGGCCTACAGCGTCACGGCCGGGCTCGGCGCCTGGCGCCCCGCGCTCGAAGGACTGCCCAAAGCGGCCCGCTGGGCGCTGGGCCTTTTCCTGATGAGCCTTTTCGCGCAGGCGGTCCTCGCCCCGGCGCTGGCCTGGTATTTCCACAGGCTTTCGCTGGTCTCTCCTCTCTCCAACCTGCTCCTTGTCCCGCTATCGGGCGGGCTCATGTTAGCGGGTTTCGCCCTGTCGGCATTCGACGGTTTCCCGCTCCTCGGGCCGGTCTCGGCCTGGGCCGTCTCTTTCTTTTCGGGTCTTTTTCTCTGGCTGGTGAGGTCCTTCGCTGAACTCCCTTTCGCCGCGGTGCCTGTAAAGGTCCCTTCCGCTATTCAGACGGCCGGCTGGGCGATGGTATGTTTCGTCCTGCTTCATCTCCCGCTTTTCAGGATGAAGGCGGCGGCCGGTCTTATGTCGGCCGGCGCGCTGGTCCTGGCGGCCGGGTTCCTGCTGCCCGGCAGGATCGGGGAGGTTTCCTTCTCTTCGGGGTACGGCGGCGCCTCCATACTGAGCGCCTCTGGCCGGTCTTCCCTTCTGGTCTCCTCCGGCATGAGCGGGGAGGACCTCGCGGGGGCGGCGCTGGCCTCCGGTTTCGCCCTGCCCGGCGCCGTCCTGCTGACTTGCGGCGAGCCGGGCTGCGTGGATGGGCTGGGGGCCCTCCCCTCGGCCGCGGGACCGGGCGCCGTCTACGTGCCTGCCTGGGTTCCCGCGGCCGGCCTGGCCGCGGCCCCTGCCGGCCTGGCCGCGGAAAAGGTATGGCCCGGCGATACTTTCAGCGGGGGCGGCTACGAGGTGGCGGCGGAGTGGCCGGAAGGGCAGGAGGGGTACTCCGTCCCCGGGGACCGATTGGCTTACCGCTTCAGCCGCGGCGGGAAGTCTTTTCGCGCCGGGCCCGGGGGAACCCTGGAAGGGCAAAAATAGTATCATATGCTCGTGGCCTCCCATGAAAAAAATACGAAGCGTGCTTCTTTTCTATAACTCCAAGCGCAGGAAAACCGCCGCGCTGGCGGCCCGGACCGCCAGGTTCCTGGTCTCCCGGAAGGTAAAAGTCGTATCCGTCTGCGTCAACGAGCCCTGCCCGGTTCCTCCCCGCGCCGGAACAGGGCGGCATTGCACGCAGGCGGTGCCACGAGCCCTGCGGGTGGCCGACGCGGCCATAAGCGTGGGCGGCGACGGCACCGCCCTTTTCGCCGCCAGGCATATCGTGGACAAGGGGATGCCTCTTCTGGGGATAAACGCCGGAGGCCTCGGCTTCCTGAGCGGCCTCGAGCCGCGCGATCTCGGGGCCGGTCTCGTCGAGTTCCTGGCCGGCCGCTTCGAGGTAAAGCCGCGCAGCCTCCTGAGCGCGGAAGTGCGCCGGCGGGGCAGGAGGGTCTTCGGCCCGCAGCCGGCCCTCAACGACTGCGTGCTGCGCGCCTCTGAGGCCCGCGCTTTCACGCTGGGCGTTTCCTGCGGCCGTGAATTCCTGTCCTCCTATTTCGGCGACGGCATGATCATTTCCACGCCTACCGGGTCTACCGCGTACAGCCTGGCCGCCATGGGCCCAATCGCGCATCCAAACCTTGACGTTTTCATCATAAACCCGATCTGCCCGCACACGCTGACGCACAGGCCGATGGTGGTTCCGGCGGCCAAGCCGGTCACGCTGAAGGCCGGCGGCGTCCGGGCGCCGATGAGCATCGATCTCTGCCTCGACGGACAGGAAAGTTTTCACCTTGAGGACGGCGACGCCGTCGTGGTCAAGCGTTACCCGCGGCCGCTCCGCCTGCTGGTCCCGCCGGCCTTCTCGTGGTTCGAGGTGCTTCGCCGCAAGCTGAGCTGGGGGGAGCGCTAGTGCTCGAGCGGCTGCGCATCCGCAACTTCGCGCTGATAGAAGAGCTGGAACTGGATTTCCGGCCGGGCCTCAACGTCCTGACCGGCGAGACCGGCGCCGGCAAGTCCATACTTGTCTCCGCCCTCGGTTTCCTTCTCGGACAGCGCTCCAGCTCCGAGCTGGTGCGCTCGGGCGCCAGGCTGCTGGAAGCGGAGGGGACTTTCTCCTCTTCCGGCAAAAAAACCGTCTTCAAGCGGGAGCTCGATCTCAAGGGCCGCACCCGGGCTTTCCTTGACGGCCGGCAGGTCCCCGTCTCGGCCCTGGCCGAGGCCGGCGCGGGTCTCGTCGATTTCCATGGCCAGCACGATCATCAGAGCCTGCTGCGCGCCGAAGAGCAGCGCGCGCTGCTGGACCGCTTCGGCCGGCTGGAGAAGGACGCGGCCGCCGTCGGCAGGGCCTGGGAGGCCATGACCGACGCCGAGGTCAGGCTCGGCGCCGCCAGGATGAGCGAGGACGAGCGAGAGCGCTTCCTCGACCTGGCGCGCTACCAGCTCGCGGAGATCGAGTCCGCGGCGATAAAGGAAGGCGAGGAGGAGGAGCTGCAGTCCCTCTACCCGAGGCTCAAGAACTCCGACAAGATAGCCCGCCTGTCAGGCGAAGCTTACGACGCTCTTTTCTCGGACGAAGGTTCCGCCGTGGAACTGGTCTCGAAGGCGGCCGCCAGGCTGGCCGACCTCGCCGACCTGGACCCCGCGCTGGCCTCGCTTTCGGACACGCTCTCTTCCGCGCGCATCTCGCTGGAGGACGCCGCCTCCGAGCTGCGCTCCTACCGCGACTCCGCCGGGGCCGACCCCGCCAGGCTGGAGGAGGTCATATCCAGACTGGAAAAGATCTCCGCGCTCAAAAAGAAATACGGGCCGGGCCTGCCGGAGATGCAGGCGAAGGCTGAGGAACTGCGGGCCAGGATAGACAGCCTGGAGAACGCCGGCGCCAACGAGGCCGCGCTGGCCTCCGCGCTGGAAAAAGCCCGGGCCCGTTTCTCGTACCTGGCCTCGGAACTGCACGCCGGCCGCCTGGCCGCGGCCAAAAAACTTTCCAAAGCCGTGGAGGGGGAACTGGGCGGGCTCGGTTTCGCCCAGGTGCGCTTCTCCGTCTCCGTCGAGGCCGACGAATCGTCGCCGGCCCGCAGCGGCATCGACTCGGTGGAATTCCTTTTCTGCCCCAACCCCGGCGAGCCGCCGCGTCCGCTGCGCAGCACCGCCTCCGGCGGCGAGTTGTCCCGCGTGATGCTGGGACTCAAGACCGTGCTGGCCGGCGCCGACAAGGTGCCGGTGATGGTCTTCGACGAAGTGGATACCGGAGTCGGGGCGGTGGTGGGGCGCCTTGTGGGGGAGAAGCTTTTCAGGCTGGCCGCCGGCAAGCAGGTCTTCTGCGTCACCCACCTGCCCCAGGTGGCCGCCTTCGGAGGCGCGCATTTCTTCGTGGAGAAATCGGTCAAGGGAGGGACTTCCTCGGTCGGCGTCCGCCTGCTGGACGCCCCCGCCCGGGAGGCGGAGATCGCCCGCATGCTGGGGGGGAAGCGGCAGTCCACGGACCTCGGCCTGAAGCACGCCCGCGAGCTGCTCGCCGAGTCGGCGAAATAGGAGAACACCATGGAGATCAGGACCAGATTCGCCCCCAGCCCGACGGGCTACATGCACATAGGCAACCTGCGCACGGCGCTCTACGCCTGGCTGCACGCCCGCAAGAACGGCGGCAAATTCATTCTGCGGATAGAGGACACCGATCAGGCCCGCCTCGTGGAGGACAGCGTCAGGGTCATCTACGAGAGCCTGCGGGTCACGGGCCTGGACCACGACGAGGGGCCGGACAAGGGCGGGCCCGTCGGGCCTTATGTCCAGAGCGAGCGCAGGCCCGTTTACCGAGAGTACGCCGACAAGCTGCTCGCTTCAGGGCACGCCTATCGCTGTTTCTGCGACAAGACCGAGAAGCAGGAGGAACCCGCGCAAGGCGAGGACAAGCCGCAGGAAGGCGGGGAGGAGGGCGGCGCCCCGATACTCGGCTACGACGGCCGCTGCTCCCGCCTCTCCGAGGCGGAGGTGAGGGCGAACCTGGATAAGGGTCTCCCGTTCGTGGTGCGCCAGCGCATAGAGAAAGAGGGGACGACCTCTTTCAAGGACTTCATCTACGGCGACATCACCGTCGATAACAAGCAGCTCGACGACCAGATACTCCTCAAGCGCGACGGCTTCCCGACCTACAATTTCGCCAACGTCGTGGACGACCACCTGATGGGCATCACGCACGTGATGCGCGGCTGCGAGTATCTTTCCTCCACGCCCAAATACATACTGCTGTACAAGGCCTTCGGCTGGGATTATCCCGAGCACATACACCTGCCGCATATACTGGGCCCGAGCGGCAAGAAGCTCTCCAAGCGCGAGGGCAGCGTGGCCCTTTCCGACTTCCTGAACCGCGGATATCTTCCGGAGGCGGTGCTCAACTATATCGCCCTGCTGGGATGGAACCCCGGCACCGAGCAGGAATATTTCACGATGCCGGACCTGGTAAAGACCTTCGACGTCGCCCGCATCGGAAAGGCGCCTGCGACTTTCGACGAGGTCAAGCTGGCCTGGCTCAACGGCCAGCATATCAAGGCGCTCCCCGCGGAAAAAGCCCATGAGCTTTTCGCCGGGTTCTATCCGGCCGGCCTGGAGAGCGTCGACCTCAAGAGGCTCAGCGCCCACATACAAGGCAAGGTCGAAAAACCCTGCGACATACCGCAGATGGTCTCTTTCCTGGCCAAACTCGACGAGGGCTATTCCCCCGAACTCTTCGTCAACAAGAAGAACAAGACCACGCGCGAGGGCTGTCTCGCCACCCTCGCCGACCTGAAGCCGCTGCTCTCCGGCCTGCCGGCCTGGGACTATCAGGCCATACTGGACTCGCTGACCGCCTACGCGGGGGGGAAGGGTCTCAAGATAGGAGCGGTGATGTGGCCGCTGCGCATAGCCCTGTCCGGCCAGACCGTCACCCCTACCGGCGCGGTGGAGATAGCCGAGCTGCTCGGCAGGGAAGAAGCCGTCCGGCGGCTCGACCTGGGCATGGGCAAGCTGGGCGCCGGCTGACCCCCCCGGCCCTGTAACAAATTCGCCATATCTTTGCCTTAAATCCTTAATTCAGGACGTGTAAAATTATTCCATAAGCGCGGGGGGTCCCCGCGCCGAGTTATGAGATACTGGCTCTATTCCGAAGGCAACATAATCGGCCCTTATACCCCGGCGGACCTGCTGGGGCTTCCCGCTTTCGGTCAGGGCAGCCTGGTCTGCCCCGAACACTCCACGGGCGAGGCCGCCGACGACTGGAAGCCGGCCGAGCAGGTCGCCGAGATCTCCGCCGCGATGAGCGTGGGGGTGGGCGGCGTCATAGAGGGCGGGGGGACGGCCGGCTTCTACTCCATGGAGAGCGGCTACCCTTCCGGCGCGGGCCAGTACTACGATTACAAGTTCCAGGACGGCACCTCCTATTCCAGCGCCCTCGAGGCCATCGAGAGCGTGCTGGGCGCCTACAAGGAGGAGCCGGTCTCCGCGGCAATGAAGCC
This sequence comes from Elusimicrobiales bacterium, assembly GCA_031082205.1. Classification (GTDB taxonomy): domain Bacteria; phylum Elusimicrobiota; class Elusimicrobia; order Elusimicrobiales; family UBA9959; genus UBA2231. The sequence goes on along the minus strand of JAVHLJ010000012.1, from coordinate 51,601 downwards.
GGAGGACGAGGACAGGGCCCTGCTCGACAAGTTCGACGTGCGCCTCTCCAAGATACAGGAGGAACTCGAAGCCGCCCGCTGGGAGAAGAACCTCCTCCTGGAGAAGATGCGCCTCAAGGAGGCCGAGGAGCAGAAGACCCGCGAACGGATGGCCGAGCTCGAAGCCAGGCTGAAAGACGCGCTCGACGGGCGCTTCCCACAGGCCCCCGCCCCCGAGGCCCTCACCCGCGGAACTCAGGACGCCCGGGAAACCCCGGCCGTCGAAACTCCCCGCTCCGCCGCTCCCCAGGCTCCCGCGAAGGAAGGCGCGGAAGCGCCCGGGGCGGAGGCCCATCCCCGGCATGAGGAGATACTCGAAGAGACCCGCAAGGTGGAGGAGTTTTCCAGGAAGGAGATCGCTCCGGCCGCGGAAGCCGCCGCGGGGGAAAAAGGCGAAGGGGAGGAGCCCCGGCAGCCTGAAGCCAAACCCGCCAAGCCGCTTAAATCCTTCAAGAGCCTCCAGCCTTCCCAGACCCTCAAAAGGAAGGATCTCCTGGGCGACGAGGACGAAGCGACCGAAACACCGGTAGGCAAGCGGAGTCTGAAAAGCCTCGGCTACGCGAAGCCCAAAAGAATACTCGGGGACGAGGCGGAGGACGAAGAGGGTTACGAGGAAGAGGCCCCTGCCCCCAAGTCCAGGCGGGCCGCCCCGCAGGAGCCGGAGGAGGTTCCCGGAGCGCCCATCCCCGGGTCGGCGCTGGTCTACGATTTTACGGTGGTCACCCCGAGGCACGAGCCTGTCAAGGAGAAGGTCAATTTCAAGATACAGCCTTTGGACGAGCCCCCGCCGTCGGGGGACGCCACGCAGCATGGCGTCCCCGCCGCCCCGGTCCGCGCCGAGGCCGCCGCGCCCGCTCCCTCTCCGGCTCCGGCCCCCGCGCCAGCCCCGGCGCAGGCGCCCTTCAGGCCGGTGGAGACTTTCCAGAAAGAGTCGGTGCTGCCTTCTTTCACCCCGCCCCGGACAGCCGCCCCCGCGCCAGCCGCCTCCGCCGCTCCCTCGGCCGCCCCGGCCCCGTCGGCGGCCCCGATAGTTTTCAGCCCCGGTTCCCCGGCCGAGGAGCTCAAGCCGGCCCCGGCGGGGTCCGCTTCCGCCGCGGCCGGGCCGGAGGATGTCGCCCCGGAAAAGACCCTGCGTCTGCCCACGGCGGATATCAAGACCGCGGAGGCCGCGCCGGTCCCGAAGGCAGCCCCCCGCAAGGGCCGCGGGAAGGCCGCCTTCCTGGTGGTGATGATAATTTTCGCGGCCATAGCGGCCGGCGGGATAAGCTTCTTTTTCCTGGGCGACGGCATCAGTCTTTCGGACTTCTCCATGATAGGCTCCCCGGCCAAGAAGGCCCCCGGGGAGGAAGAGGCGCCGCCGGCCGGCAGCGGCCAGCCCGGGGACGCGCAGCCTTCGGAGGCGGAGACCGCGGCCGCCCAGCCTGCGGCCGGCGAGACCGGTGCCGTTCGGCAGGAGGCCGCTCCCGCTCAGCCCCATCAGCCCGCTTCCAACGAGAGCACCCGCAAGGCGGTCGAAACCGTTAAGAATCACAGGCTTCCCGGCGGCCGCGGCACCATCTCCGCCTGGTTCAGCAACTCTTTCCTTTCCACCTCGGCGGGAGGCATGAACGAGGAATGGTCGGCCACGGTGCTGCACGGCGATATTTTCGTGGTCCAGTACAGGCTGCTGCGCCCCAAGCAGGACCCTCTCGTCTACCAGTTCGAAGTGGACGTGGCCAAGGGCATGATAGTGCGCGGCATCAACAACAGCGCCATAGAGCTCATGGACTTCCCCTCGGGCGACAAGGTCACGGCGGAAGCCAAGCCGGCGCCGAAACCGGCCGCGAAACCCGCCGCGAAGAAAGCGGCCAGGCCCGCCTCCCGCCCCCGCTCTTCCGGAGCGGGGGGGCAGATACCCATACTCCCTCTCCCCGACGACGATGCCCCGGCCGTCTCCGGCGACGCCGCCCCGACGGGGTTCGAGAACGTCGACGTGAACGACGAAAAGGTCCGCTACATCGTCGCGCAGGAGTCGGACGAGGAGCTTTTCTGAGCCCGGAGCCGGGCGATGTTGTAGAATTGTATCTCGTCCCGCCGGCCGGGAACGTCGCGGCCGCCCGCTTATCATATGGCTGAAAAGGGCTTCTCGATAAACATCACCAAGCGTCTCGGCGAGATGCTGGTCAGTTCGTCGCTGATAACGGCCGAGCAGCTCAACGAGGTGCTCGAGTTCCAGCGGACCAGCGGCGGCCGCCTGGGCCAGATACTCATTCACAAGAAATACATCACCGAGCGCCGGCTGCTCGAGTTCCTCAGCAAGCAGTTCGGCATAGAGTTCGTCGAGGTGGGGGCGAAGGAGATCCCCGACGACCTCATAAAGATAATTCCGGAGAACATCGCCCGCCGGCACACTCTCATAGCGGTCGAGAAGAAGGACAATGTCCTGAAGGTGGCGATGGAGGACCCGCTCAACATCGTGGTGCTCGACGACCTCAAGATGATGACCGGCTTCGAGATCCGCGCCGTGTTCGGCGCCGAGTCCGAGATCTCCGCGGCCATAGACAAGTATTACGGCACCAAGACCTCCAAGGAAGCCCTCGACGAGATCCTCAAGAAGACCGACGGCGGCCTGGCCGAGGTCTCGCTGGTGCCGGAGGACGCCAAGAAAGGAGGGGGCGACGATATCGGCGCCCTGGAGGACAAGGGCGAGGCCGCGCCGATAGTGCAGATGGTGAACCTGATAATAGCCTCGGCCATAAAGGCCCACGCCTCCGACATACACATCGAGCCGACCTACAAGGAAACGCGCGTCCGCTTCCGCATAGACGGCGTCCTCCACGCCCAGCCCGCGCCGCCCAAGAAGTTCCATAACGCCATAATCAGCCGCCTGAAGATAATGGCGGCCCTGGACATTTCCGAGCGCCGCCTGCCGCAGGACGGCCGCACGAAGCTCAGGATAGAGGACCGCGAGATAGATCTCCGCATATCCATACTCCCCTGCGGTCCAGGCGAGAAAGTGGTCATGCGTATCCTGGACTCCTCCGGCCTCAAGCTCAAGATAGAGGACCTGGGCATGGAGCCGGAGAACCAGGCCATATTCTCCAAGTGCATGCGCGCCCCTCACGGGATAAACCTGATAACCGGCCCGACCGGCTCGGGCAAATCCACCACTCTTTACTCGGCCCTGGCCTCCCTCAACGGCCCGGACGTGAACATCGTGACCATCGAGGACCCCATAGAATACCAGCTTGAAGGCATAAACCAGGTCGGCGTGAACGCCGATGTGGGGCTGACCTTCGCCTCCGGCCTGCGCTCGTTCCTGCGCCAGGACCCGGACGTCATCATGGTGGGCGAGATCCGCGATTATGAGACGATGTCCATCGCCATCAACGCGGCCATGACCGGACACCTGGTATTTTCGACGCTGCATACCAACGACGCCCCGGGCGCCATAACCCGCATAGGCATGATGGGAGTCGAGCCGTTCCTCACGTCCTCCACGCTGCTCATGGTGGTCGCGCAGCGCCTGGTGAGAACCATCTGCAAGAACTGCAAGGAGACCTACGAGGTTAAGCCGGAACTGCTCACCGGGCTCAACGCCAGCAAGGCGATAATCGAGAACAATACAAGGAACGGCAAGGTCTACCTGCACCGCGGCCGCGGCTGCGAGAAATGCGCCAACACGGGCTACAAGGGGCGGCTCGGCATACACGAGATACTCGAGGTCAACGACGTCATACGGGGCCTGATAATAGAGAAGGCCCATGTCTCCATGGTGAAGGACGCCGCGCGCAAGAACGGCATGATAACGCTGCGCGAATCGGCCGTGCGCAAGCTCTTCGCCGGCATGACCACGGTGGAGGAAGTGATAAGGGTCACGGCCTCGGACGTGGATTGACGCGTGGGGGCGACGCATGGGGTCAGGTCCTTGCTTTTGACCCTGCCGAAGACATGTCCGGAAAGTTTTGCCCTTCCAGGTCAAACAGTGAAGACCTGACCCCCTATTTTAAGTATAATTAATCGGAACGGACCGAGGTCCGTCCCATACCCCGTTCTTACGGAGAAAAACAATGGTAACGATGAGCGAACTGTTCATAATGATGCACGAGAAGAACGCCTCGGACATCCACCTGACCGCCGGCGCCCCGCCCATGATGCGCATAGACGGCGAGCTCGTCGCCGCCCCCTTTGAGAAGCTCACCCCCGAGATGAGCCAGACCCTTATCTTCTCGCTGATGACCGACGCCCAGCGCCAGCGCTTCGAGGCCACCAACGAGCTCGATTTCGCTTTCGGCATCAAGGGCATGGGCCGCCTCCGCATGAACGCCTACCGCCAGCGAGGCGTGGTCGGCGCGGCCATCAGGTCCATCCCCAGCCGCTACAAGACCTTCGAGGAGCTCAACCTCCCGCCGGTGGTCTACGAGATCATGAAGATGACCAAGGGCCTGGTGCTGGTCACCGGACCCACGGGGTCCGGTAAGTCGACCACGCTGGCCTCGATGATCGACTATCTGAACGAGAACCGCAACTACCACATCATCACCGTCGAGGACCCGATCGAGTACGTCCATACGCATAAGAAGAGCATAGTGAACCAGCGCGAGGTCGGCGCCGACACCGAATCCTTCGGCCAGGCCCTGCGCCACGTGCTGCGCCAGGACCCGAACGTCATACTCGTGGGCGAAATGAGGGACCTCGAGACCATCAGCGCCGCGCTGAACATCGCCGAAACGGGCCACCTCGTTTTCGCCACGCTGCACACTTCCGACGCGGCCCAGACCATCAACCGCATTATCGACGTTTTCCCGCCGCACCAGCAGGAGCAGATCCGCGTGCAGCTCTCGTTCGTGCTGCAGGCCGTCTTCGCCCAGCAGCTTCTGACCGCCGCTTCGGGCTCCGGCCGCACGCTGGCCTGCGAGGTGCTGATAGCCAATTCGGCCGTCAAGAACCTGATCCGCGAGCAGAAGATAGAGCAGATCAACACGGTCATACAGACCGGCGGCAAGCACGGCATGGTCACCATGAACCAGGCCCTGGTCGACCTCTACAAGAGGCAGAAGATCACCTACCAGGAGGCGGTCAACCGCTCCGCCGACCCTGAGGACCTCAAGAAACTGCTGCAGAAGACGCTGTCGACGGCGGGCTGAGGACGGACGGGGGAGCCTGACGGATGCAATTCGCCTATAAAGCCAAGGACGGGATGGGCAAGGTCCTGGAAGGGACCGTGGAAGCCTCCGACCAGGCCGCGGCGATATCCCGCCTCAGGGGCCAGCGCCTCACCGTGTTGGAGATCGCCGCCAGGTCGGGCGGCCCCAAGAAGATAAAGGGCAAGGTCACCTCCAAGGACATCGTGATGTTCTCCCGCCAGCTCTCCACGCTGGTCTCGGCGGGCGTCCCCATCGTGCAGGGCCTGAGCATCCTCGAGCAGCAGGCGGACAACCCCGCCTTCGGCGCCGTGCTGACCGCGCTTCGCACCGACATAGAGTCGGGGCTTTCCATCGCCGAGGGCATGCGCAAGCATCCCAAGGCCTTCACCGACCTCTACGTCGCCATGATAAAGGCCGGCGAGGTGGGCGGCATCCTGGATACCATCCTGGAGCGTCTTTCGTCCTATCTGGAGAGCGCCGAGGCCCTCAAGGCCAAGGTAAAGAGCGCCCTGATGTATCCGGCGGTCGTTCTGAGCGCGGCGGCTTTTATCACGGTTTTCCTGATAGTGTTCGTGATCCCGATCTTCAAGGATATCTTCGGCGGCTTCGGCGCCGAACTCCCTTTCCTGACCCAGGTCATAATAGACATCTCCGACCTGCTGCGCGCCTATATCGTTTACCTGCTTATCCTCGGCGGGGGCGCTTTCTGGGGGCTGAAGAAATGGGCGGCCACCGAGAAGGGCCACCGGAAGATCGACGATCTGTCGCTCAAGCTTCCCATTTTCGGAATACTCCTGAAAAAAGTCGCCGTGGCCAAGTTCACCCGCACCCTGGGCACGCTCATAAAATCCGGCGTGCCCATACTCCAGGGACTCGAGACCGTCGCGCAGACGGCCGGCAACAAGGTCATAGAGGAAGCCATAAACAAGAGCCGCGATTCCATCAAGGAGGGCGGACGCATCTCGGACCCGCTGCGCAAGGCCGGCATATTCCCTCCCATGGTCATACAGATGATAAGCGTGGGCGAGGAGACCGGCGCCCTGGACAACATGCTCACCAAGATAGCCGACTTCTACGACGCGGAAGTGGACACCGCCGTGAAGGGCCTCACCTCGATGATAGAGCCGCTGATCATGATAGTTCTCGGCGTCGTCATCGGCACCATAGTTATAGCCATGATGATGCCGATGTTCGGCCTCGGCGAAATGGTCGGCTGATACCCCTTCCGCCAGATGAAAAAGCCCGGCATCGCCGGGCTTTTTTTTATCCTCTTTCTTTCTTCAGGAGGCGTACCTTGGCCCGCGTTCCGCCCGGGCCGGAGAAGCCGCCCGGGCTGCCGTCGGAGCGTATCACGCGGTGGCAGGGGACCAGCGGGGCGAAAGGGTTCTTTCCCAGCGCGTTCCCGACGGCCCTGACCGAGCCGGGCCGGCCTATCTTCTCCGCTATCCACTTATAGCTGCGGGTCTCGCCGGGCGGTATGGACATGCAGGCCTTCCAGACGGCCCGCTGGAACGGCGTATAGTCCTTCATCGCTTCAAGTGCTTTTTCCCGGTCCACGCTATTCCTCCAGTTCCGACCTGCCGCGCAGGCCGCGGTGATAGGTTATGCCGAAGCGGTGAGCCTCGTCGCGCAGCGACTGCAGCAGGCGCAGCGCCGGGTCGCCGGCCGCCAGCCGCAGCGGCTCCGGCCTGCCGGGGACCATTATCTCCTCGAATTCCTTGGCCAGCGATACGATCGGGACGCCGACGCCGGCCAGTTTCGCGGCCGCCAGGGCGGCGGAGAGCTGGCCCCGGCCCCCGTCTATCAGGAGCAGGTCCGGCATGGGTTCCCCGCTCCTGCGCAGGGCCGCCAGCCGCCTGCCTACTATCTCTCCTATCATGGCGAAATCGTCGGAACCGCTCCCGGGCGGCGCGGTCCTTATCCTGTAGCGCCTGTAATGGGCCTTGTGCGGCTCGCCGTCGCGGAAGCAGACCGAAGAGCCGACCGGCTGGCGGCCGAAAAGGCTCGAGGTGTCGAAAGCCTCTATGTGCAGCGGGGGGGATTTGAGCCCCAGCAGCTCCGCCAGGCGCGTGGCGCCCCGGCTCCTGTCCACGGTCCAATCGATAGCGGCCGGGTCGAGGCGCCTTATCATCGTGCGCTCGGACATGTGGTCCAGCGCGGAGAGCATGTCGCGGAAAAGCGCGGCGCTTTCGTAGTCGCGGTCGGCCGAGCTGCGGCGCATCCCGGCCCTGAACTCGCGTTCCAGGGCGCCGAAGTCTCCCTCGAAGAAACGCTTCACGCGCAGGGCCAGCGCGCGGTAGGCGCGGAAGGAGATCTTCCCGTCGCAGGGGGCCGTGCATTGCCCCGTGTGGTAGTAGAGGCAGGCGTCTATCTTCCGCCGGTCCAGCGGCTTCTTCCTCGAAAAGTCCCAGCGGCAGTACCGCAGGTTTATGAAGCCGGTGCGCCAGAGATAGGCCAGCAGCTTCTTGAGCGCCTCGGCCTTGGGGTAGGGGCCGAATACCAGGTCCCCTTCGGAGCCGGGCGAACGCGTCATGAAGACCCGGGGGAAATCCTCGGACATCGTAAGCCGCACGCGCGCGTAGGACTTGGAATCCTTCCACATCGCGTTGAAGAAAGGCTGCAGGCGTCCTATCAGGTCGCGCTCCAGCAGCAGGGCGTCCTTCTCGCCGGCGCATGGGATGTAATCTATGGCCCTGATGAGGGGCACCAGGTTGGGGATCTTCCATCCGCCTTTTTCCGGCGCGCCCTTCATGAAATACTGGGCAACCCGTTTCCGGAGGTCCTTGGCCTTGCCGACATAGAGCACCGTCCCGGCCGCGTCCTTCATCAGGTAGACGCCGGGCGAGCGCGGCAGGGAGGCGTAATCCCTCACGCTTCCTCCCCGCGGCGAAGGCCGAGAAGTTCGCGGGCCCCGCCAGCGCCCATGGCCCGCAGCGTGAGGAAATAGAGCCAGACGCCGGCCGGCACCAGCAGAGCCGCGCTCAGGAGGGGATGAAAACCTGACATCAGCCTGGCCCCGCCGGCGCAGGCCAGGCCCATCCCGGCCGAGGCCGCCAGCGTCCTGGCGAGGAAAGCGCCTAGACCGGGCCGGAAGACCCCCCGGACCCGCCTGGCCAGCAGCAGCGCGAAGGCGGCCCCGGCGGCCAGTGAACTTATGGAAGTGGCCAGGGTGAGGCCCGGCGCGCCCATCGAGGGAGCAAGCGCGAAGCAGAGGGCCGCGTTGAGCGCCACCTGCAGGCCGACCAGCCACAGCGGCGTCACCAGGTCGCCCAGCGCGTAGAAGACCGAGGCCGCCAGCTTGTTGAAGGCGAAGCCGGCGAGCCCCGCGGACAGGCAGGCCAGTACGGCCGCCGTCAGCGCGCTCATCTCGGGCGTGAACCTGCCGTGCTCGAAGAGAGCGCGCGTCACCGGCAGAGCCAGCGCTGTCAGGCCTGCCGTGGCGGGGAAGATGATGACGGCCGTGAGCCGGAAAGCCGAGTCCAGCGTCGCGCGGAATTTATCCGGGTCGCGCTGCAGCAGGCCGCCGGAGAGCGAGGGCAGCGCCACCGCCGCCGAGGCTGCGGCGAAAAGCGAGACGGGGAACTGGGTCAGCCTGGCCGCGTTGTATATGGCCGTTATCGAGCCTGCCTCCATGAAGCTGGCGAAGAAGGCGTTGACCAGGAGCGAGAGCTGGTCCTGCGCCGCGGCCAGCAGGGCCGGCAGGGACATTGCCAGCAGGCGGAGGGCGGCGGGGTTGGCCAGCGGGTTGGACAGCCGGGGCAGGTAGCCCGCCCGCGCGGCGGCGGGCAGCAGGATGGCGCATTGAAGCAGGCCGGAGGCGGAGGCCGCCGCGGCCAGGCCTATGATCTTCTGCTCCATGGAGAAGTCCGCGCCCAGCGGCGAGGCGGCCAGGCCGAGATAGGCCAGGACCGCCGCGGAGAAGGAAGCCGCGGCCGCCTGCGGCAGGAAGAACCTCTTTTCGGCGTTGAGAGCTCCCTGCAGCAGGGCAGAGGCGGCCACCAGTACTACATGGGGCAGGAGCACGGCGGTCAGCAGGACGGTGAGGCCCAGCAGGGCCGGGTCGTCGGCGAAGCCGCGCGCCGTCAGCAGCACCAGTTCGCGCCTGAAAATGAAAGCGGCCAGGCAGAGCAGGGCCGATGCCCCCAGCGCCAGCGTCCACGCGGCCGAGAAGAACTCCCGCTCCCGGCCCGAGTTCTTCTCCGCCGCGAGCGCGGGAACGAAGGCCGCGTTGACCGAACCCTCCCCCACGGTGCGGCGGAAGATATTCACCACCCGGAAGGCGGCGTAATAGGCGTCGGACAGCCAGCCCGCTCCGAAGAAAGCGACCATGGCCGCGTCCCTGGCGTAGCCGAATACCTTGGAGACCAGCGACCCCGAGGCGAAGCGCAGGACATGCGAGCCGAATGAGGGGGAGCCGCTCATAGTTGATTCGGGGGGCATAAAAATAATAAACTATACGCCATATGGCTAAGCTAAAGACCGGTCGGCACACCAGTGCCATCAAAGCGTGGAGGCAGTCCGAGCGCCGCGCCGCCCGCAACAGGGGCGTTAAATCCAAGATCCATGACGTTTCCAGGGAGTTCAATGCCCTTACTGCCAAGAAGGACATAGAATCCGCCCAGAAACTTCTGCCCAAGGTGTATTCCCTTCTTGACAAAGCCGCCAAGAAAGGGACCATACACTGGAAATCCGCGTCGCGCAAGAAGGCGAGGCTCGCCCAGCGCGTCCGCAAGATAGCGCAGAACCCGTCCTGAGTCACGGACGCTCCGGCCGGCGCGCGCAGGGGAAACCCTCCGCGCGCCGCCGTTATTTGCGCGCCGCCTGTCCGCTTTCAGCGGACGGGCGGCTTCATTTAATGATCGAATATATCACGCCGCGTATGACGAGGGCCGGGTCCCTTCCCGAGGACGACTTTAGCAGCGTCTCGGCCTCCAGGCACAGGCGCAGCGAGTCCGCCAGTTTCTCGTCGCTGTAGAGGCGGGCGGCCGACGACATGGCCCGCATGTAGCCGCCGCCCCAGCCGCCGTACTGGCCGCCGCCGCCCTGCTTCTTGAAGCGCAGCAGCCTCTCCAGCGATCCCGTCACCCTGTAAAGTATGCCCAGCGGCTCCTCGCCTTCGGCGAGCATCCTGTCCAGGATGCCGGCGGCGCGGGCCCGGTCGCGGTCCATCAGGGCGTTAGAAAGCTCGAAGGGGCCCAGTTCCCGCGAGAACCCGGCCGATTCCGCCACGTCCTCCTCTGTGATGTGCCCTTTGCTGCCGTGGCGCAGCAGCGCCAGCTTTTCGGCCTCCTGGCGCAGCGCCAGCGAGTCGGTGCCGGCTATGTCCACCATCATGGCCGCGGCCTCGCGCGAGACGGTCAGCCCGTCGCGCTGGAGCATGTCGGAGAAGAAAGACATCGCCTCGGCGGGGAAGAGCGGCTTGAACGATACCGAGGCGCCGGCCCGGGCGCAGGGGTCGTAGAGAGGGTCGGCCTTGTCCTGTTTTTTATCCGATATCAAGACCAGGGAGGCGTCCGGGTTGGGCGAGTCGAGGTACTCGCGTATCGAATCCATTTCATCGGCGTTGGCCTTGTCGGCCGCGCGCAGTATCACCAGCCGCCTGTCGGCGGCGGCGGGGGGGGTCATCGCCTGCAGGAGGGCTTCCCGGGAGCCGCCCTTGCCGGCAGTGAACTCGGAGAAGTTGAAGGCGTCCGGCTTGAGGCGGGCGGTCAGTATCTCCAGGGCTTTTTCCTTGAGGAACTTCTCCTCGCCGCACAGGTAATAGACGGGGCGGAGCTTTCCGCTCTCCCATTCCGCCCTCAGCTGTTCCTGCGTCAGCGCCGGCATGGTCAGGGGGCCCTGGCCGGCTCCGGCGCCGCTCCGGGTATTTTTTTCTGCGAGGCGCTGCCGACGGAGCCGAAGCCCTCCACGGTGCGCTTGACTATGTCCTTGGCCAGCAGTTCCCAGAGGAACTCCCTGGCCGACTCCTCGGTCATGCCTCCCGGCATAGTCGGCGCGGAATACATCTTGGTCGCCTGCATGGCGGGCTCTTCCCAGAGATATCGGTTGGCGGCGCGGTCGAGCAGCCGGACATTTACCAGCACGTTGAGCTTGTAGACGGTGGGGACCAGGTTGACGTCGTACTGTATGGGGGTAAGTATGTAGTGGGTTATCTCGCCCACGACCGCTCCCTCGGCGCCGCTCTCCTGCACCACCCCGTACTCGCCGTTCTTGAGGAACTCGTCGATGACTTTCAGCGTCAGTTTCTCCTCGAGGCCGAACTGCTGCGTCTTGTTGACGAAAGGCCGCACGGATATGCGCTTGATGTGCTGCGGCAGCTTCTGCTCGGCCGGCCTGTACACCACGTCCGGCCCGCCGGCGCAGGCCGAAAGCAGTAACGCGGACGCCAGGATTGATTTCTTCATGGTCTCCCCTTGTATCCCCCGTTTTCCCTCTATTTGACGACTATGCTGACCAGCCGCCCGGGCACTACTATGGTTTTAACTATGTTCTTCCCGGCGGTATGCGGCGCCGCGGCTTCCAGGGCCAGGCGCTTTATCTCCTCCTGCGGCGTGGTCTCCTTGACGTGCAGTTTCTCCCTGATCCTGCCGTTTACCTGCACCGGGATCTCTATCGTGCGCGAGGCGATCACCGACTTGTCGGCCTCGGGCCACGGACGCTTCATGAGCGTTCCTTCCCCGCCGGATATCTCCCACAGTTCGTCGGTGATATGGGGGGCGAAGGGGTGCAGCAGCGTGATGAAGGTCTCGAAATCCTCGCGCGCCGTTCCCTCCTGTTCGGTCAGGCGGTTGAGGTAGACCATAAGCGCCGAGATGGCGGTGTTGAACTTCAGCGCCTCTATGTCCGAGCCGACCTTCTCTATGGTCTGGTGGCGCAGGATGAGGTCCCGTCCCTCGGCGGGCTCGTCCGTCAGCGAGCCGGCCCGCTCCAGGCCCCAGGCGTAGGCGCGTTTGAGGAAACGGTAAACCCCCTCTATGCCGCGCAGGTTCCAGGGCTTGGTGTCTTCCAGCGGACCGAGGAACATCTCATAGAGGCGGAAAGCGTCGGTGCCGTAGCGCTCCTGTATCTCGTCGGGATTTATGACGTTCTTCTTGGATTTGGACATCTTTTCGACGATGGGCCGGAGGGACTCCCCTTCCGCCGTCTTCGCCGTGCCGTCCTCGGCTATGTCGAGCTCCTTGTAATTGCGGTAGACGCCTTTGCCGTCGCGGTAGGCGTAGGCCAGTATCATGCCCGGATGTACCAGTTTCTTGAAAGGTTCCTTGGTGGAAACATGGCCGAGGTCGCAGAGGACCTTGTGCCAGAACCTGGCGTAGAGGAGGTGGAGCACGGCGTGTTCCGATCCCCCGATATAGAGGTCCACCGGCATCCAGGCCTTCTCCAGTTCCGGGTCCACGAAGGCGTTGTCGTTCTTCGGGTCTATGTAGCGCAGGTAATACCAGCAGGAACCGGCCCATTGCGGCATGGTATTGGTCTCGCGCTTCGCCGGCCCGCCGCAGGCGGGGCATTTCGTGTTCACCCAGCTGTCTATGGCCGCGAGCGGGGATTCGCCGGTGCCGGTGGGCTCGTACTTTTCCACCTCGGGCAGCAGGACGGGCAATTGGTCCTCCGGCACCGGGACCACTCCGCATTCCGGGCAATGCACCAGCGGGAAAGGCTCTCCCCAGTAGCGCTGGCGGGCGAATACCCAGTCGCGCAGCTTGAAATTGACCTTCGCCCGGCCGATGCCCTTTTCTTCAAGCCAGGCCGTGATCTTCTTCTTCGCCTCCGGCGTGGGCAGGCCGGTGATGATGCCGGAGTTTATGGAGGTGCCGTCGCCGCAGAAGGCGCCCTCTCCTTTCCAGTCCGCGGGGGCCTTGAGGACTTCCGTTATCTTCAGGCCGAACTTGACGGCGAAATCGTGATCGCGGTCGTCGTGGGCGGGCACCGCCATGATGGCGCCGGTGCCGTAGGTGATGAGCACATAATCGGCCACCCAGACCGGGATCTTCTCTCCGTTGACGGGGTTCACCGCGTAAGAGCCGGTGAAGACGCCGGTCTTGTCCTTGGCAAGTTCCGTGCGCTCCAGGTCGCTCTTGTTGGCGGCCGCCGCTACATAGGCCTCCACCGCCGCTTTTTGTTCCGGCGCGGTGATCTTCGCCACGAACGGATGCTCGGGCGCCAGTACCATGTACGTGGCCCCGTAAAGCGTGTCGGGGCGGGTAGTGAAGACGCGCAGTTTTTCCCCGATGGACGGCAGTTCGAAGTCCACCTCGGCGCCTTCGGAGCGGCCTATCCAGTTCTCCTGCATCAGGCGGGTCGAGTGCGGCCAGTCGGTGTCCTTGAGGTCCTCGAGCAGGCGGTCGGCGTAGGCGGTGATCCTCAGCATCCACTGCTTGAGGTTCTTCTTCTCTATCGGGGTCTCGCAGCGGTCGCACTTGCCCTGGAAGACCTCCTCGTTGGCCAGGCCGGTCTTGCACCTGGGGCACCAGTTTATCGGCACCGTGGCTTCGTAGGCCAGGCCCTTTTTGAAGAGCTGCAGGAATACCCACTGGGTCCACTTGTAATAGGCGGGGTCCGTCGTGCTGAACTCGCGTTCCCAGTCGTAGCTGAAGCCGAGCGATTCCAGCTGCCGCTTGTAGTTGAGGCAGTTCTTTTCCGTGGTGACGCGCGGATGTACGCCGGTGGAGATGGCGTAGTTCTCGGCCGGCAGGCCGAAAGCGTCCCAGCCCATCGGATGCAGCACCTCGAAGCCCTTCATGCGCTTATACCGGCAGACGATGTCCGAGGCCGTGTAGCCTTCGGGGTGCCCCACGTGAAGGCCTTCCCCCGACGGGTAGGGGAACATGTCGAGGCAGTAGAACTTGGGCTTGCCGGGCAGGCGTTCGGTCCTGAACGCCCGCTGTTCTTTCCAGCGTTTCTGCTGGCGGGCGTCTATCTCCTGGAATGTCCTGGCGTTGGTCTCGGTGTTCACTCTGAAGCCTCCGTCGCGCCGGGCTTAAGCCGGTCGAAAATTATCATCAGGCCGTCGGGCCGCGGCTCTATCCTGTACCTGTCCGGATCGGCCCCCTCGGGGATCGGCAGGATCTTGTCGTAACGCTTCGACCTGGCCGGAGGCAGGCCGGGCGGCTGCAGTTTCGCCGGCGTCTGGTAGGACATCTTGATCCGGCCCCGGTTGATGTCCAGGTTAAGGGAGCCCTTGTTCAGCTGATGCGAGCGCAGCGCCACCGTTATGGTCTTCTCTCCGGGTTCCACCGAAGGCAGCAGCGGGCCCTCTTCAAGCCTTTCGGAGGCCCAGCGGCGGTAGGAGCCGCGTATCTGCGCGCTTTCCCCGCGGAAGGTCTCGTCCAGGCGCTGCTCGAAGGACCTTATATCGTCGAAAGGCCGCCTGGAGCCGCGGAAGAATCCGTCGTCGAAGATCTGGTCGAAATCCGCGGGCGATATGCGCCGCTGGGTCCGTATCCGGGAGCGGACGGCGGACATCACCGCGTCCATGGCCGGCCCCACGACCCTGGCCGTAGTCTCCTCGCATGACGGACCCTTGGCCTTCTGGGCCAGCGCCGGGGAGCAAAGCAAGACCGCCAGCAGCGGCACGAGCGCCTTCATGGTATTTATTTTACAAAATAAGGGGAACGTGAGAGGGAGGTTAAAGCAGCGAGGCCAGCTTTTCGGCCTTGCGATGCATCGCGGCCCGGCGGGCGGCGGTGTCGTCGTCCATGCCGGCCAGGTGCAGGGCGCCGTGCAGGGAGAGCAGCAGCAGTTCCCGATCCAGCGGGTGCCCCAGTTCGCGCGCCTGCTGCCTGGCCTGGGGCAGGCAGACGAAGATGTCCCCGAACGGGGTTCCCGGGGCCGGGCATGGGGGGTAATTGAAGGCGATGACGTCGGTGCGGTGGGACTTGCCTATGAAGGACCTGTTGAGGCGTATTATCTCCGGTCCCCCGACGAAGACCAGGTTCACCTCGCCCCGTGCGCGAGGCAGCGCCTTGCGCACCGCCCGGGCCAGCAGCGCCTTGCGGCGCCTGAGAGCGGCGCCCGGATCGGCCTTGAAGACGACGCTGACGGCGAGCCGGCTCATGCCGATGGGTGCTCCTTCTCCCATTTTTCGTAGGCGGCAAGTATCGAGCGCACCAGCGGGTGGCGGACCACGTCGCCGGAGTCGAAATCCACGAAACGGGCGCCCCGAACCCCCTTGAGTATCTCGCGCGCCAGCACCAGACCCGAACGGTCCTTCTCTTTGAGGTCTATCTGGGTGATGTCGCCGGTGACGGCTATCTTCGAGGCCGGCCCCATACGGGTGAGGAACATCTTCATCTGCTCGGGGAGCGTGTTCTGCGCTTCGTCGAGTATTATGAAGGCCTTCTCCAGCGTGCGGCCGCGCATGTAGGCCAGCGGCACGGTCTCGATGACCTCGTCCTGACGCAGGTCGCGGAACTTTTCCGGCCCCAGCAGAGAGTAAAAAGCGTCATAGAGCGGCTTGAGGTAGGGGTGGACTTTCTCCGAAACGTCGCCGGGCAGGAATCCCAGCTTTTCGCCGGCCTCGACTATGGGGCGGGTAAGTATGATGCGGTGGACCTTGCCCGAGCGCAGCATGCGCAGCGCGCAGGCCGCCGCCAGGTAGGTCTTTCCGGTGCCGGCCGGGCCGGTGGCGACGACCAGGTCGCTCTCCTCCATCGCGCGAACATAGTCGGCCTGGTTGGCCCCTCGCGGGTATACGGCTTCGCCGTCGGGGCCCATGAATACCGCGCCCCCCGGCGGCCTCTTTTCGGACGGCACTTTCAGGTCCTTCGGCGCTATGCGGGCGGCCGCCGAATCCTCCAGGACGGCTTTCATCCTTGCCAGCGCCTTGTCCGCCGCGGACGTGGAGCCTTTGATGGTGAGGGTCGCGCTCTCGCTCTCGGGGTGGTGATGGACGAAGATGCGGACCTTCAGCTCCTTTTCCAGGCGTCGGAGGCTTTCGTCCGACGGACCCAGGAGGTCCATGATCTCGTCGAGGCTCTTAAGCCTGAGTTTTTTTGATGTCATATGCGTCCTTCAGTCCCGCCTCCTCGAGGAGGGAGGAGAAAGCCTCCCGGAAAGGTCGCGTTTCTTCCGGCCGCGGTTTCCCTTCCAGCCTTTCGGCCAGCGCCGCGCGCAGCTGGCGGGAGTGCGCCGTGAAGGGAGGGCTCGCGAAAAGCGCGATCCACGCCGAGGCGAAGGCGGCCGCCGGGTCGCTGCGTTCCAGGAGCAGGCGGAGATGGGCGACGGCCTGCCTGCAGGCTTCGTGCGCCGAAGGGGGAGGGGCTCCCGCTCCCGCCGAGAGACGGGACAGGAGCGCCGGCAGCGACGGGTCCTGCAGCCTGGCGGGGGACAGGCGCCGGAGTTCGGCGAGCCACGCCTTTTCGTCGGCGGAGGGGACGCCTCCGGCCAGCCCTGCGGCCGCCGCAAGCCAGCCCGCGTCGCCGGGCAGGTCCCGGGCGGACAGGCGCACTCCCAGCTTTCTTCCCGCCGCCTCCAGGACCTCGCGGGCCGAGCGGGCGCCCGGGAGGCCGGACAGCAGCGCCGCCGCGCCCGCGGGGTCCGGCGCCGGAGCCGCCAGGCAGAAAGCGGCTTCGCCGGGAGGAATTACCGCGAGGGCGGCGAACTCGCCGTTGGCCAGCGTATCGCGGTCCTCTACCCTGAGGCATGCCGCGTGGAAGCGGCTGCCGTCCTTTTCGAACCTGTCCTCGTAATTGACCAGTATATGGAATTTGCCCTGTCGCGGCGGCTGCGGCAGCCCGGCCGCAAGGAAAAGGGCTTTCTCGCAGGCCGCCTGCGGGGGTCCGAACCTGGAACCCGCTGCCGCGGACAGGAAATCCCCTCCGGCCCCTTTTTCCCCGGCCTCGAGCGCCGCCGCGAAGGCCTCCGAAGGGTTTTCGCCGAAACCGCCGGCTGCGTCGCAGGCGGCCGCGGCCCAGAGGAGCGCCCCGCGGGCCGCGGGGCCTTTAAGATCGTCGAAGAACCAGGCGTCGCTGTCGAGCGAAAGCAGGCGGGCGCGCTGCATGTGCAGCAGTCCCATGGCGGCCCTGGCCTCGGCCGGCCGCGGCTGCCTGCCGAAAGCGGAAGCGAGGAACCTGCGGGCTTCGTGAGGGTCCGGGCAGGCCAGGGCCCGGCCGGCCGCTTCGAAGGCGGCGGCCGGGTCCGCGAACAGAGCGGCGGCCTCGCGGTCGTAGGCGGCGGTGACGCGTTCTTCGAGAAGCGAGGCGGCCGCGCGCAGCGCGGGCCGCCACTTCACCGGCCTGCGCGGGTCCGAGCCCGCGCGGCATGAACATTCCCCGGCCCATCTTTCCAGGCCGTGGGGGCAGGAGGACGAGGAGGGGGAGATTATCGAGATCTCGTAGGAGGGGCGGCCGTCCCTCAGGAAGGAGGCGAAATTGGAAAGAGCCCAGCGCCCGCTCTTATGCACCGAGGACAGGAATTCCGCTACGCGCCCGGGCGCGTCGGCGTGGCGGCGGCAGTGCCGCTCCCAGTCGAAAGCGCAGGAAGCCAGCGCGGAGCCCTTGCCGGACGGCAGTTCGGCGTCGACGGCCGCGGCGAATTCCCCCGGCGCGCCCATGCCTTCGGTCAGCAGGGCGGAGAGGCGGGGGCTGGAGAAAAATACGGCCAGGGAGCCGCCGTCCGGGGCTAGCCATTCGTAAGGGACGGACGTGTCCAGGCTGTTGGCGTTGGCGGGTTCCCACTTGCCGATGCTCTCTTTGCGGAAAGCGTGGGCCTGTGACGGCGCAAGTACGGTGAAAGACACGCCTGCCGCGCAGAGCGCGGAGAGCGTGTCCACGTCGGCGGCCGCCTCCGGCAGCCACATGCCGGCCGCCTTGCGCTTGAACCTGTGCTCGAAATAGTCCAGCCCCCACCTTATGGCCGAGCGCTTGTCGCGGGCGGAGAGAAGGGGGAGTATCGCGTGCGGCCAGGGATGAGCCAGGGCGGAGCCTTCCCCGAAGTTCCTGGCGGAACGCCGGTCGGCTTCGGCCAGCGCGGCGGGCAGTTCTGGAAAGAAGGCGTCGAGCCAGTCCAGCAGCCTGGGGGAGACGTCGAAGCCGATCCGTTCGTAGCAGTCCAGGAAGCTTTCCGCCCGGTCGGAGGCCGCCCTGCGCGAGGCCGGCGGACGGACGAGGAAAAGCCCGGCCGCCGAGCGGTGGTTGAGGTCGTGCCAGGGGCGGGCCGAAGGGTCCCGTTCCCAGTTCCCCGTCCAGGGGTTCTCCACGGCCTGGCCCCGGAAGTGGGCGTGAAGGCAGAAGAACTTGTTCTTCATCGCCGCGCGCCGGTCACTCCCACTTGGAGATGCCGCGCGGTATGACGACTATGCCGTCGGGATCGATGTAGTGGCGCTGGGCGTCCTTCTCCGCGTCGTAGCCGATGACGCTCCTGGGTTCGATGGTGTTGAAGCGGTCCATGATGACCTTGCGCAGGCGCGAGCCGGCCTTGATCTCGCAGCCGTCCATGATGATGCAGTCCTCCAGCTGGCATTTCTCGTGTATGGTGACGTGGTTGGAGAGGATGCAGCGCTTGAGCGAGGACTGGCTGATGACGCAGCCGTCGGAGACCATGCAGTCCTGGAGGTTGGATTCCAGTATCTTGGCCGGCGCGGCGTTGTTGCGCGCGTCCTGTATCGGCCACTGCGGGTTGTTGAGGTCCATCCTGGGCTTCGCCCCCAGCAGGTCCATGTGAGCCTGCCAGAAGGCGTCGATAGTTCCCACGTCGCGCCAGTAGTTCTTCTCTTCGTAGGCTTTCACGCCGGCCAGGGACTGGGAGGCGAAGTTGTAGGCGAAGACGCGGTAGCGCTTGTGGATGTTGGGCAGTATCGTCTTGCCGAAGTCCAGGCCCTTGCTGTCGCCGGATTCCTCGTGCAGTATCTTGACCAGCGCGTCGTAACTGAAGATGTAGTTGCCCATCGAGGCGAAGGCGTGGTTGGGGTCCCCGGGGACGTGCTTGGGGTTCTTGGGCTTCTCCTCGAAGCCGGTGACGCGGTTCTTGGCGTCCACCAGTATGGTGCCGAAGCGGGAGGCCTGCTTGAGGGGTACCGTTATGGCGGAGATGGTCACGTCGGCGCCGCTCTTGACGTGGAAGTCTATCATCTTGCGTATGTCCATGCGGTAGATGTGGTCCGCGCCGAACACGGCGACCAGGTCGGGCTTGTAGTCGTTTACCAGGTTCATGTTCTGCTTGACGGCGTCGGCCGTGCCGCGGTACCAGACCTCGCCCAGACGCATCTGCGGGGGGACGACCGTGATGAAGTGGTCCTTGGTCATGCCGCCCTGGTTCCAGGTGTTGCGCAGGTACTCGATCAGCGATTGGGAAAGGTACTGCACGAGGACATAGTTGGAATAGATGCCCGAATTGATGAAGTTGGACAGCACGAAGTCGATGATGCGGTATTTCCCGCCGAAAGGAACGGCCGGCTTGGAGCGCTCCTTGGTCAGCGGGTAGAGACGCTCGCCTTTTCCGCCCGCCATTATTATCCCCAGTGTTCTCATGATCAGCTCCTTGTTTTCCGCGGAGTTCCCGCGGCGCCCCCTGGCGTTTCAGCTTATCGCGTCGAGTATGTCGCGCAGGTCCCTGCCGACGCAGAAGAAGACCGGCCTGTCCAGCGAGGTGTAGCGCTTGATGCGCTGCTCGCGCAATTCCTTCGTGGCCGCCGCCAGGTCGGGCAGGGACCGCGCTTCGCGCACGACCAGTATCTCCTGCTCGTCCAGGCCGTACGACATGAACATGTTCTCCTGTATGTCGGAGTGCTTCGCCAGCACCTTGGCCCTTTCGTTCTGCAGGGCGGTCCGTTCGTCTTCGGAAAGGTCGTACCAGGAGTGGGTCTTGATGACAGGGTGCAGCAGCATGTACTTGTGGCTGCCGAAAAGGTCCTTGGGCAGGAACCCGAAATCCAGGTCCTTGCGCTGGCCGTCGGGGAAGGTGTGTATGCCCAGGAAGGAATGGGTCGGCGCCAGCCAGCGTCCTATGCCGGCGGAGAAGGTGCGGGAGCAGAGCTCCTGCAGGAAGTCCAGGTCCTGCGACATGCGCCAGAACAGGACGTCGCAGTCGGCGCGCAGCCCCGAGACCAGGTAGGTGCGCAGGAAGATCTTCTCCTGGCAGGAGGCCACCAGGTTCTCGAACTCCTGCTTGGCGGCGATCTTCTCGTTGGAGATGAGGCGCCTGAAGGCCGGGTCCAGCTTCAGGAACATGAAGCTGGAATAGGCGAGATTAGGGGTTTTCCTGTTCTTCTCCATATTCCTCCGTCTCCTCCGCCGGCGGGGGCGGCTCCTTGGCCGCCGGCTTTTTCGCGGGGGCCTTCCTCGCGGCCGGGGTTTTCTTCTGCGGGACCGCCGCGGGGGCGGCCCTGGGCGCGCGCTTCTTTTCAACGGCCGCGGGCGCCCGCGCGGGTTCCGGCGCCGGAGCCGGTGTCTGCGGCAACAGTATGACGTCGCCGCGGCGGGTTATTTCCGCCTCTTCGAAATTCATGAGGCCGGTCTCGATCTCCGTCATCAGGTACTTGCGGCCGTCCTTTTCCACGATAGCTTCCCTCGGGGCTATCTCGGCCCCGGACACCCTGCCCAGGAAGACGTCTCCGTCGAACTGGTGGCCGATGCGGATCTTCTCTTTTACCTGGTCGGCCTCCAGCCACAGCCGGTAGAACCCCGGCTCTTCGGCCAGCGGCACGACGCCGGTGACCCTGGCAGTCAGTTTGACCGCGGGGTCGCGCGCGTAGTGGACCCTGGCGGTCATGCCGGCGCGCGGGGGATAGTAGAGGCGTTCCGTGTTCCTGCCTATCACCAGTATCTTCCTGGCGACGGTGAAAAGCCTTTCGCCGCTGGTCACTATCTTCCTGGGCTCGGTGTGGACCGCCGATATTATTCCCGTCTCTCCGGGGTTGACGTCGTAGATCTTGAAGACTCCCTTCCAGCGCTTCTCCATCTGGGCCCTGTTGTCCTGGCCCGTGTAGTCTATCATCGCGGCCATTTCGCTCGAGACCATCTTCGCCAGCGAGGTCTTGGGGGTGACGAAGTCGAAGAGCTCGCCCAGGACCTCCTCGACCCTGCCGTCGAAAGGGGCGTAAACGTCGTAGAGGTCCTGGGCGGTGGCGATCCCGGAGAATTTGGCGTAGAGCTCCATGTCGCCGCGGCGTATCGAGCCTTCCTTCGGCTCGAAAGTCACCGTCTGGGCGTGGGCCTGGGCCGCCAGCAGCAGGAACGCGGTGAGAAGCGCCGCCCTACTTTTCATTGAGTCTCCGGTGCGCTTCCCAGGTCCACGGCATCTTCTCCCGGAAGACGCGCTCTATGGCCTCGGCGTAGCGGCGGATCTCCAGCTGGGCGTGCTTGTCCAGGCGCAGGTCCAGGAAATTGAGCAGGCTGCGCGCGTTTATGGTCCAGTAGAACTGGGTGTACTGGGAGACCGGCAGGACGCCGCGGGCCATCTCCCTGGCGACGCCGGCCTTGAGGAGGGCCTGGTAGGCGGCGTAGGAGGCCTCTATTGCGGCCGAATATTCCGCGGAGAGCTTCCCGTGGTCAAGCCTGCCCTCCACCGAGCCCTGGCGGTTGATGTTGTCCTGGGCGCGGAATTCTTCCGGAACGTAGAATTCGTCGTGCACCTCGGTGTAGCGGGCGCTGATCTCGTTGTAGGAGGCGATGCGGTGGCGCATCCACTGCCTGGCGACGAAGATGGGGCATTTGACGTGGAACTGGAAGACCGAGTGCTCGAAAGGCGAGAAGTGCCCGTGCTCGAGCAGGTATTCCAGGAGCTTGCGGTCCCGGTCCTCGCCCTTGGACACGCCGCCGAAGGAGACGCGCGCCGATTCGACCGCGCGCATGTCGCCGCCCATGAAATCCACAAGCTTGACGAAGCCCTTGTCGAGCACCGCCGACGCGCCTTCCGGCGCCTGTATCCTGGAAACTGCCATTGCCCCTCCGGGCGGACTTCCCGCGGGGACACCATGCCTCATAGCGCCCCCGTGAGGATTTTATCGGTCCGCTCTTTTAATTATATACTTTATGCAGCTCGGCAGTCTATCGTTCCGGAGAACCGCTTTATGGCCAGGAAAACCGTCCGCCCCCATCCCCGTTACGCCGCCGCCGGCCGCGAGCTGGCGGGCCTCTGCGGCATAATGCGCCGCCTCCTTTCTCCGTCGGGCTGCCCCTGGGACAGGGAGCAGACGCACCGCTCGCTGCTGCGTCACCTGCGCTCCGAGACCCGGGAGGTGGAGCGGGCCGTAAGGGCCCGCGACTGGGGGAACCTCGAGGAGGAGCTCGGCGACCTGCTGCTGCAGGTCGTTTTCCACGCCGCCCTGGCCGAGGCGAAAGGCCGTTTTTCAATGCGCGACGTGGTCAGGGGGATAAACTCCAAGCTGGTCCGCCGCCACCCTCACGTTTTCGGCTGCGAGAAGCTGCGCACCTCCGGAGAGGTGCTCGCCCGCTGGAACGACATAAAGAAAGAAGAGAAGAAGTCGGCCGCCGGCCGGAACAGGGCGGCTATGCCCGCACGCGGTGCCGGGAGCGCCGCGGCCGGCCGCCGGGGCCGCTGACCTATGGAGGCCCTCGCTTCCGCCGCTAAGTTCGAAGGCCTGGCCTTCCTCGATTATTCCATACTCGCGGTTTCGGTGCTTGCGCTGTTCGTCATCGCTTATTTCAAGGGCAGGGAGGAACGGGACACGCGCGACTATTTCCTGGGCGGCAGGAAGACGCCGGTCTGGGTCGGCACGCTTTCCTTCGTGGCGACCGAGATAAGCGCCATGACCATCGTAGGCATACCTCCGATAGGCTACATGGAGAACTGGCAGTACCTCCAGTTCTTCCTGGGCTCGGCCGCGGCCCGCGTACTTATAGCCTTCGTCTTCATCCCCGCCTTCTATAAGTTCAACTGCACCACCATCTACGAGTTCCTCCGCCACCGCTTCGGGGCCGGCACCCAGTACGCCGGCTCCTCCTTCTTCTTCCTCACGCGCCTTTTCGCCTCCGGCGTGCGCCTCTACGCGGCCTCGCTGGCCGTGTCGGTTATCATGGGCTGGGACCTGTGGCACGCCATAGCCTTCTTCACCGCGGTGAGCGTGGTCTTCATAGGGTTCGGCGGCATCAAGGCCGTGCTGTGGACGGGGACTTTCGAGTCCCTGTTCTTCTTCGGGGCCGGCGCGGCGGTGGCCGGCTGGCTGGTCATGCATATCGACGGCGGCCTTGCCGGCGCCTGGTCCCTGGCCTCGGAGGCCGGCAAGCTGTCCGTGTTCAACCTGGGCTGGGGGATGAAGGACCCCAACCTGCTCTGGGCCGCCCTGCTCAACGGCGTTTTCGGCTCGATGGCCGCCTTCGGCACCGACCAGGAGCTGATGCAGCGGCTGCTGACGCTTGAGACCAGGAAGGAGAGCCAGCGGACGCTCATCTACACCATCTTCACCAGCTTCCCGCTGACCTGGCTTTACCTTGCCATAGGGACTCTGCTCTTCGTCTTCTACGGCCAGAACGCCGGGCTGCCGCTGCCGGAGAACGCCGACAAGATCCTGTCGCACTTCACGGTGCACGTGCTGCCCGCCGGACTCAAGGGGCTGGTGCTGACGGCGGTGGTGCTGGCCAGCATAGACTCGCCGCTGAGCTCGCTGTCGTCGTCCTTCGTGACCGACATCTACAGGCCGCTGGTGAGGAAGGACGCCGACGAGCGCCATTACCTCCTGGTCTCGCGGGTGAGCGTGGTCTGTTTCGGGTTCCTGCTGGCGGGCATAGCCTGGGCCTGCTCGGCCGGTTCGGGCCGCATGCTCTGGCTGGCTTTCAAGATGAACGGCGTGACGGCGGGCAGCCTGCTGGGCGTGTTCCTGCTGGGCCTGCTGACGGCGCGCCGCTCCAACCGGGGCAATGTCGCGGCGATGCTCTTCAGCGCCGTTATGGCCGGGACCGTCCTTTATCTTTCCGAGACCGGCCGGCTGGCGCTGGGCTGGAGCTGGATAATAGTCATAGGGACTTTCTCCACCTTCACCCTCGCCTGGCTCCTCGGCCCCCTGCTGGACAAAGAAAAACAGGAATAACTATGCCGGGGGCGGCTTTCGGGTCGCCATAAAAAAACCGGCCGCTCGCGGCGGCCGGTCTTTTTTGCGCGACGCTCCGCGGATCAGCTCTTGAGCAGCTGTTCCTTGCGCTTCTTTATCTCGTCCTCGAGGTTCTCGAGCTTTTCCTTCGCGTTCTCCGCCGTCTCGTCCAGCCAGTCGTTTATCTTCTCCCGCGTGACCTTGCCGGAGGACGGGGCCAGCAGCACCCCGGCCACGGCGCCAAGCACCGCCCCGAGAAGGAAAGAGGTTACCACTTCTCCGCTCCTGTCAGCCATATGTGCCTCCCTGTTCTTGCTTAAATCCAGCGGCCCGAACGGCCGCAGGACCAATCTATGTTATTATCCCGGCCTTGTCAAATCCTATAATATCACCGCCATGCGACTCCTGAGACCGTCAGCCGCCGTCCTGCTCCTTCTGCCCGCGCTCTGCGGCCCGCTCCTGGCCTATAAGCACGACGACAGCCTGGGAAAAAAGCTGCTCGGCGAGTTCCGGGCCGAGATAACGTCGAGGCGCACGGGCGCCGATTTTTACGCCCGCCTGGACGCGGCTCCGGAAGCCTCCGGCCTGCGCGTGCTCCTTCGGCGGGCCCCCGCCGAAAGGGTGGCCTGGTACGATCCGGCGGGCAACGCGGTATACTTCAATACGCGCCATGTCCAGGAATTCTTCGATATCAAGGGATACCGGGATTCCCGCATAATAGAGATACTCAATGTCGGCAAGGCGGCCAGGGCCGAATTCGTGAAGCGCGCCGACGCCCTCTTCCTGCACGAACTCGTCCACGCGCTGCAGTCCTATCTTTATCCCCGCTACCGGTCCGGCGCCGCGGCGGCCAACCCCGTGGAGTTCGAATATGAGGCGTACTTCACGGAGGACCTTTATTTCCACGAGAAACTTTCCGATTCGCCCGCCCTGCTCGAAAAATTCCTGAAGGGGGAGGAGCAGGACGTCTACACCAGCCACTCCCTGGCGGGGTACATAGAGCTTTCGCTGGACGCCGACAGGTACCGCGAGTATATCCGCTCCCGGTACCTGCGCGACGAGGCCATGGGCTACGCCGACCTGGAGGAGGCCGGCCGGGCCGCCCGGGCCCGGGCCGCGGACGGGCGCATCGCCGCCTACGCCACCGGCGACGC
The DNA here is from genome assembly GCA_031082205.1 of Elusimicrobiales bacterium. Taxonomy (GTDB): domain Bacteria; phylum Elusimicrobiota; class Elusimicrobia; order Elusimicrobiales; family UBA9959; genus UBA2231. The sequence goes on along the minus strand of JAVHLJ010000012.1, from coordinate 26,300 downwards.
CTCGGGTTACGAAGCGGAAAAGGCGGCGGCGGCCGCGGCCGAAGCCGAGAAGGCGGCCTACGACTCTTTCCTCGAGGATTTTTACACCGCCCGCTGGCCGGCTTTCAGCGCCGAGGCCCTGCTCCTGCTGGGTTCGGCGGCCCTGGAGGCGGGCGACCACAGGCTGGCGCTGGACTGCCTGGCCCAGGCCGAGGAGAAGGTCCCGCCCGATGAAAGGTCCGGGGCTGCGAAGGAGTTGCGCACCAAGGGCGCCCTGGCCATACTGCAGGCCGCGGCCCACATCAGGGACAGGGGGGGCAAAATGCCGGCCGGGGACCTGGCCCTGCTGGTCCGCGCGCTGGAGGAGGCCTCTGCCAGGACCGGACGGCCTTTCCCCGCCGACCTCGCCCCGGTTAGGCGCTCCGCTTACCTGAGGGCCCTGAAGAGATTCTCCCGCCTGGCGTCGTCCGAAAGGGACCCCGAAAAAAAAGCCTTCTACCGCGAGAACGCCGACTATTTTTCGTCCGCCCTTGGGGGCCCTTCCGCCGCCCCAGATTCTCCTTGAACTGGCGGGATTAAATAGGTAAATTATCCAAGTCGTGCGGCGGACGCCCGGACCGGTCCGCCGAATAAAACGCCGGAGGCCGCCATGATAGACATTGCAAAGAACATCGCAACCGCACCCCGCCGCACCAAAGCGTCCGTTATACGCGAACTGCTCAAGACCACCAACCAGCCCGGTATCATATCTTTCGCCGGGGGGCTTCCCGCGCCCGACCACTTCCCCTACGATTTCGTGGCCGACACCGTCCGGGAGATAATGTCCAAGAAAGGCAAAGTAGCCCTGCAGTACGGGCCCACCGACGGCCTTCCCGAGCTCAAGGAGGAGTTCGTCAAGTTCCTCAAGAAGTACGAGGGCGTCGACGCGAAGCCGGAGAACCTCATAATCACGACAGCCAGCCAGCAGGCACTGGACATGGTCGGCCGCCTCTTCATCGACGCCTCCGACCCGGTCATAGTGGAGAAGCCCAGCTACATGGGCGCCCTGCAGGTCTTCAAGTCCTACGGCGCGGAATTCATCGGCGTCAAGCTGGAGGACGACGGCATCGCGGTGGACGAACTGGAGGAGAAGCTGGCCTGGCTCAAAGCCCAGGACGAGCATTACAAGTTCGTCTACCTGGTGCCGGACTTCCAGAATCCCAGCGGGGTCACTCTTTCGGAGGCCAAGCGCGAGAAGGTCATAGAGCTGTCCGACAGGTACAACGTGGCGGTCATAGAGGATTCCCCGTACCGGCAGATCCGCTTCGAGGGCAAGGAGCCCAAGATGCTCTACCGGCTGGACAAGGAGACCCGCAGGACCGACAATGTCATCTCGCTGTTCACCCTGTCCAAGACCTTCGCCCCGGGGCTGCGCCTGGGCATAATACTGGCCCACGAGCAGATCATAAAGAAACTGGAGATACTCAAGCAGTCGCTGGACCTCTGCACTTCCAGCCTCAACCAGCTCATCGCCGCCGAGTTCCTGCGCACCGGCTTCTTCGAGAAACACATCGAGGTCATCAAGAAGGACTACCGGCTCAAGAAGAACACCATGATCGGGGCGCTTGAAAAATATATGCCCGAGGGCGTCACCTGGACCAACCCGGAGGGCGGCCTCTTCCTGTGGGTACGCCTGCCGGAGCAGATGAGCGCCGACGACATGTTCCAGGACGCGCTCAGGGAGAACGTGGCCTACGTGATAGGCTCGGCCTTCCATTCGGACGGTTCGGGCAAGAACACGATGCGGCTGAACTTCTCCTTCGCCTCGCCCGGGCAGATCGACGAGGGCATCAAGCGCCTCGCCGCCGCCGTCAAGAAGCGCCTCGTGGGCTCCAAATAAAACCGCCGATGTCCTTCCAGCAGGAATTCGCCGCCAGGTTGCGCGCCGCCGGAGTGGTAGGGGCCGGCGGCGCCGGCTTTCCCGCCTACGTCAAGGCGGGTGGGCGCGCCGAATTCGTGCTGGTCAACGCCGCGGAATGCGAGCCGCTGCTCAAGAAGGACCAGAAGCTGCTGGAGCTCCACGCGGAAAAGGTTTTCGACGGGCTGGAAATGATGATGAGGGCCGTCGGCGCCTCCTCCGGCGTGTTCGGCATCAAGAAGAAGCACGAGAAGGTCATAAAGCGCCTGGAGGAGATAGCCCGGACGCGCCGCGATATCTCGGTCGGCCCGATGGGGGACTATTACCCGGCCGGCGACGAGCAGTGCCTGGTCGCGGAACTGACCGGCAGGATAGTGCCGGCCGGCGGCATCCCGCTCGACGTCGGCTGCGTGGTCAGCAACGTCGAGACACTTTACAACGCGGCCCGCGCCGGCGAAACTCCCGTGACGGAGAAATGGATAACCGTGGCCGGAGCCGTCAGGAAACCGGCCACCTTCAAGGTCCCGATAGGCGTGACCTACGACGAGGCCGTCGGACTCTGCGGCGGCGCGACCGTGAAGGACCCCGCCGGCATAGACGGCGGACCGATGATGGGCAAGGTCGTTCCCGATTTTTCCACGATCATCAACAGGACCTCCGGCGGGCTGATCGTGCTTCCCAAGGACCATCCGCTGATACAGAAAAAGGCGCAGTCCAGGGCCGTCTTTTCGCGCATAGGGAAGTCCGCCTGCGACCAGTGTTCGTTCTGCACCGAGTTCTGCCCGCGCTACCTGCTGGGCCACCAGGTGCAGCCGCACCGCGTAATGCGCAGCCTGCTCTTCTCCGGGGGCCCGGAGAAGAAGCTGCACAGCGAGTACGCGCTGGCCTGCTGCGAATGCTCGCTCTGCAGTCTCTACGCCTGCCCCGAGAATCTGCACCCGCGCGAGGCCTGCGTGGCGGCCAAGGGCGACCTGCGGGAGCTGAAGACCGGGCTCAAGAATTCCTCTCTGGCCGGCCGCTCGTCCAACCAGGCCCACCCGCTGCGCGATTTCCGCAAGGTCCCGGTCTCGCGGCTGGTCAAACGGCTGGGGCTCGGGGATTACCTGAAAGACGCCCCCTACGAGGATTTCAAGTACCGGCCCGGCTCGGTGCGCATACAGATGTCCCAGCATATCGGCGCCCCCTGCTCGCCGTCCGTCAAAGAGGGGCAGCGCGTCCGGCGGGGCGAGGTCGTGGGAGACCTGCCGGCCGACAAGCTGGGCTGCCCCGTGCACGCCAGCGTGGACGGCGTAGTGACGAAGGCGAACCATATTTACGTCGAGATCAAGGCGGACTGACATGGCCAATAACCTCAATGCCATCGGGGGAGTGGAACTTTCAAGCATAGCGAAGGGGCTGGAGACGGCCGACGCGATGCTCAAGACGGCCGACGCGCGGATGCTGGTCTCGCGCTCCGTATGCCCCGGCAAGTACGTGATACTGGTCTCCGGCGAGGTCGGCGCGGTCAACGCCGCCGTCGAGGCGGGCTCCGCGAAGGCCGCGCATGCGCTGGTCGACCAGTTCGTCATCCCAAACATACACCCGCAGGTCTTCCCCGCCATAGAGGGCACGGGCCCGGCCGGCGACCTGGAGTCGCTGGGAGTGATAGAGGCCTTCTCGGTCTCGGCGCTCATAGAAGCCGCCGACGCCGCGGTAAAGGCCGCCGACGTGCGCCTCATCGAGATACGCCTGGCCATGGCGCTGGGCGGCAAGGCCTTCGTGACGCTGACCGGCAGCGTGGCCGCGGCCGAGACCGCCGTAGGGGCGGGCGCCGCCGTGGTGGCCCGCCGCGGCCTCCTGGTTGAAAAAGTCGTGATACCGCAGCCGCGCAAGGAACTTTTGAACGAGCTGATCTGAAACGAGGAGATCCGAAAATGAACCCGAACCGCAGACCCCTTATCGCCGGCAACTGGAAGATGCACATGACAGCGAAGGAGGCCGCCGACCTGGCCGCCGCCATAAACAAGGGCCTCGACCCGGACCTGAAGCACGACGTGCTGCTGGCCCCGTCTTTCACCGGCCTGCACGCCGTTAAGCAGGCGCTGGCCGGTTCTAAGATATTTCTCTCGTCCCAGGACGTCTGCTGGGAGGAGAAAGGCGCCTTCACCGGCGCGGTCGCTCCCTCGCAGCTGCTCGACGCGGGCTGCTCCCACGCGATAATCGGCCACAGCGAGCGCCGCAAGATCTTCCTCGAGACCGACGAGGTGATAAACAGGAAGGTCAAGGCCGCCCTCAAGGCCGGCCTGCTGCCCGTGCTCTGCATCGGCGAGACGCTCGAGGAGCGCGAGTCGCAGAAGACATACCGCGTGCTCGAGACCCAGCTGACCGGCGCCTACGCCGGCGTACCGGCCGCCGACGCCGCCAGGGTCGTCATAGCCTACGAGCCCGTCTGGGCCATCGGCACCGGCAAGACGGCCACGCCCGGGCAGGCGCAGGACGCCCACACTTTCGTGCGCAAGCAGATGGAGCGGCTCTACGGCAAGGACTTCGCCGCCGCGGTCAGGATACTTTACGGCGGTTCGGTGAAGGCCGACAATGTCGACGAGCTGATGGCGCAGCCCGACATAGACGGGGCGCTGGTCGGAGGCGAGAGCCTCAAGGCCGACAAGTTCCTGCGCGTGATACATTTCCAGCCCGTGCTGGCGAAATAAGGAGAAGTATTCCGGGGGTATGTCGGCGTGTCAGCCCGCAGGACACGGACTCGCGCGCATAGCGCGCCGGTCCTCGGCTCTCGCTCCTCGCGCTTCCGATGCTCGGAGCTCCGAGGCGGTCCTGCTAAGCTGACACGCCGCCTCCCCCGGCTGTCTCCTTAGAACGGAAGGTGCAGATTATGGACGAGAAACTGGTAAGGGAAATCATAGAGGACCTCAAGCTCAGGCAGGAGCGCAGCTCCATGCCGGTGCCCGTCGGCGTTTCCAACCGCCATTTCCACATCACCAAAGAGCACTTCAAGGCCCTCTTCGGCCCCGACGCCGAGCCCTGCCAGTTCCGCCAGCTGCGCCAGCCCGGCTTCTACGCCTGCGACGAACTCATCACCGTCGAGGGGCCCAAAGGATCGCTGAAGAACGTGCGGCTCATCGGTCCTTACCGGCCCTACACCCAGATAGAGGTCTCGCTGGCCGACGCCAGGACGCTGGGCATAGACCCGCCCATACGCGATTCGGGCAAGCTGGACAATTCCCCCGGCGTGAAACTTATCGGGCCCAAGGGCTCGGTGACCGTTGACCGCGGCGTCATACTTTCCAAGCGCCACATCCATTTCCATCCCAAGGACGCGGAAAAGATGAAGATAAAGGACGGCATGGAGGTCCGCGTGCGCTGCGGCCGCGGCGACCGCGCCGCCGTCTACGAGGGCGTCCTCTGCCGGGTTTCCGATAAATACGCGCTGGAACTGCACCTCGACACTGAAGAGGCCAACGCCGCCGGCCTGCGCAACAACGACCCCGCCTACATCGTCTGAACGTTTTGCGGACTTCGATGCGAGATAACCCCAAGATACTGCTGGTGCGTACCGACCGCATAGGCGACGTGACGCTTACAACGCCCGCGGCGGCCGCGCTCAAGGCGGCGCTGCCCGGCGCGAGGCTGCATTTCCTGGCCGGGGGCTACGCGCGCCCCGTCCTGGAAAAAAACCCGGCGCTGGAGAAGATAGTGACGCTGGGCGGATTCTTCGATACGCTGCGGGAGCTGCGCCGGGAGAATTACGACGCGGCTGTCGTCTTCTTCGTGGACTTCCGCTCCGCCCTTCTGCCGCTGCTGGCCGGCATACCGCTGCGCGTCGGTCCGGCCTCCAAGGTCTGGTCGCTTTTCCTCAACCGCCGGATAACACAACGCCGCTCGCGCATAGAGAAGCACGAGGCCGATTACAATCTCGACCTGCTGGCCGGCCTCGGCCTGCCCGTCGGGCCCGCCCGGACATCGGTGACCGTAACCCCCGACGAGAAGGACGCGGCCGACCGCGCGCTGGAGCGGGCCGGCCTCAAGCCCGGCGACTTCATCGTCGGGGTGCATCCCGGCAGCCGCGGCTCGGCGATGAACTGGCCGCCGGAGAACTTCGCGGCGCTGGCCTCGCGGCTCATGCGCGGGCACGGGGTGAAAGTGCTGCTCACCGGCTCCGGCGCCGAAGTGCCGCTGCTGGAGGAACTGGCCGCCTCGATGCCGGAGAAGCCGGCCGTCCTGCGCGAGCCGCTGCCGCTGCGCCATTTCATCGCTCTCGTAGGGCGCTGCTCGATGTTCGTCACCAACAGCACGGGCCCGCTGCACCTGGCCGTCGCGCAGGGGGTCCCTACGCTTTCCTTCTTCCCGCCGATAAAGGTCTGCTCGCCGCGCCGCTGGGGCCCCTACGGCGGGGGGATGAACAAGGTCCTCGTGCCTTCCGGCCCCGAATGCGCCGGCTGCTCCCGCGAAAAATGCGAACGCTATAATTGCATGGCTGAGATAACTCCCGACGCGGCTTACGAAGGGGCCTCCTCAATTCTCGAAAAACTCGGCCGTCCCGCGAGACCGGAGAAAGCCGCGTGAAGATACTCAGCCTGGTCATCATCCCCTGGAACAGCGGCCTGGCCGCCTACGCTTTCGACCAGGCCCTGGCGCTGCGCGAGGCCGGACACGAGGTTGTGATCGGCTCGCCCGCCGGCAGCGCCGCGGACAAGTTCGCCGCCGCCAATAATTTCCGCCATGTGGCCGTGCCGGACCACAAGCATTTCGGCCGTTTCCCGGCCGGCTTCGGCCGCCTCTTCTTCTTCGCGCGCCGGGAGGGCGTAGGGGCCGTGCTGGCGCATACAGGCCTGGCCCAGACGGTCGGCTGGCTGTTCCGCCTTTTCACGCCGGGGCTGAAGCTTGTCAGGGTCAAGGCGGACGCCAAGACTCCGGCCATAGGCTTCACTTTCTCGGGGGTCCACAGGGTGATCTCGGCCTCCGCGCATATCGAGCGGATGTACCTCGCGGCCGGGCTGGAGCCGTCGCTTTCCGCGCTAATCCCTCAGTCCATAGAAACCCCGCCTTACGAGCCGCCTCCGCCGCCCGTCCCTTTCCGCGTCGGGCTGCTGGGACGCCTTGATCCCGTGAAGGGACATGAATGCTTCCTGCGCGCCGCGGCGCTGGCGCTCAAAAGCGGCCCCGACCTCGAGTTCCATATCGCCGGGGAGGACTGCAACGTCAAACGAGCGGACCTGGAAAAGCTGGCGTCGCGGCTCGGCATAGCGGGAAAAGTCGTATTCCACGGCCGGCTGCCGGACACGCTGTCCTTCATGCGCTCCTGCCACGCCGGAGTATCCGCCTCGCTCGGCAGCGAGGCCGTCTCGCGGGCGGCGCTCGAATGGATGGCCGCGGGCCGGCCGCTGGTCGCCACCGCGGTGGGCAGCCTGCCTGAGTTCGCGGAGCCGGACCTGCTGGTGCCGCCCGCCGACCACGCCGCGCTGGGCGGCAGGATAGCCGGGCTCGCCGCGGACCCGCTGCGCGCCGAGAGGCTGGGCCGCGCGGCCCGCGAGCGCGCCGCGTCGGAATTCTCGCGCGCGGCTTTCGTGAAGTCGACGGCCGCGATCTTCGGCTGAGCCCGTTGGACGGTATCCCGCCCGCCCCGGCGGGCTTTTAACGGAATTTAAAATGAAAGAAACAGTGCAAGTAACTCTCGCGATAGGATACGGCGGCCTGGAGCTCATAGCCCTCGAGTTCCACGAGTGGCTGCTGCGCAACGGCTTTCCCGCGAGGATAATAGTCGCCGCCGGCACTCCCCTGGAGAAGAAGCTTCTCGAGCGCGGCTACCGCGGCACCACCGTCTCCGTCGGCAGGTCCTTCCTGCGCTACAGGAGCGCGGCCATGGAGATGAAGGCCCTTGACCGCGGCGGCGCCGCCTTCCTGATACACCGCCACCAGGACCTCAAAAGCCTCCTCTTCTATAAGCCTTCGGGGAAAGTGACCGTTCTCAACCACACTTTCTACGGCGTCCGGAAAAAAGACCCCTTTCACCGCTTCATCTTTTCCCGCGCCGATCTCTGGATCGTCCTCACTCCCGCCCAGAGGGAGAACCTGCTGGACACTTCTCCCGTCGATCCCGGCAAGGTCGCGATAATCCCCAACGGCGTGGACCTGGCGCGCTTCTCCCCGAGGGAGTCCTTCTCCCTGCCCGCGCCCGACGCGGGCCCGCTGCAGATAGGGATCGTGGCGCGGCTGGACCCCCAGAAGGGACAGGACCTGGCCATCCGCGCGCTGGCGATGCTTAAAAAAGACCTCCCGCGCCCGGTGACCCTGCATTTCATCGGCGCCAATACCCCCGGCGAGACGCCGATGCGCCCGGTCCTCGACAGGCTGGCGCGCGAGCTCGGGGTGGAGGATTCGGTCGTCTATGACGGCTTTTTCGACGACCTCTCGAAGCGCCTGCGGGAGCTGGCCGTGGTCTGGATGCCGTCCTGGAAGGAAACCTTCGGCCGCTGCATCCCGGAGGCCATGGCGTCCGGCGTCCCGGTCGTCGCGTCCAACGCGGGCGGCGTGCCGGATATAATCGACGACGGGACCACGGGGCTTCTCTTTACCACGAAGGACGCGGCGGACCTGGCGGAGAAGACGCGGCGGCTCCTTTCCGACCCCGCCCTTTACGAGCGCCTGGGCAGGGCCGCCCTGGAAAAGGCCCGGCGCGAATACGATATAGAGGCCATATGGCGCCGGCTGGCCGCCGCGGTGGAAAGCGGAAAGGCCTCCTGAAGGCCCGGGTCCTACGGCCCTTGCGCCGCCCATAAAAATATATAATCATCAATATAGCGCGGTATATCCGCACGATTTCAGCGGTACCCGTTAACAGGAGGACACAATGGAAGCACTCGGAATGATAGAGACCAAGGGCCTCATCGCCTGCGTTGAAGCGGCCGACGCCGCCGTCAAGGCCGCCAACGTCAAGCTGGTATCCTACGAGAAGATCGGCTCCGGCCTGGTCACCATCCTTTTCAGGGGCGAAGTCGCCGCCTGCCGCGCCGCCTGCGACTCCGGCGCCGCCGCCGCCCAGAAGGTCGGCGAACTGGTCAGCGTGCACGTGATACCGCAGCCGCACGGCGACCTCGAAGGCAAGCTCCCGATAACCGACAACAAGAAGAAGTAATTCCCGCGCATGGGCGTGGCGCCGGAGCCCGTAAGGGCCCGGCGCTTCCCCGCCGTTTTCACGGAGGACACATGTTATTCGCCAGAGTGGTAGGCAACGTGGTCTGCACCCGCAAGGACGACAAGCTCGTGGGCACCAAGCTCCTCATGGTCCAGCCCGTAGGCCTGGACGACAAACCCAAGGGGAACCCCCTTGTCGGTGTCGACGCCGTCGGCGCCGGACTGGGCGAACTGGTCCTGCTCGTGCAGGGCTCCTCGGCCCGCCAGACCTCCAAGACCGAGAGCACGCCGGTCGACTGCACCATCTTCGCCATAGTGGACACCATCGAGAAAGAGGGCAAGGTCGTCTTCAAAAAATCCGTGAACAAGATGCAGTGACGGAGCCGTTATGTCCATAAACGAGGAAGAGCTAAGGAAGATAGTCGCCGAGGTGGTGAAGAACCTCGAGGCCTCCGGCGCGGCGCCGGCCGCCCCGTCCGCCTCCTCAGGCTCCGCCGGACCGGTGTTCGACACCGTGGACCAGGCCGTGGCCGCCGCGGGCCGCGCCCAGCCCGGCTTCCAGGACATGGGCCTCGAGGCCCGCGAGAAGATAATTTCCGCCATACGCGAAGTTTCGCGCGCCAACGCCCGCCGCTGGGCCGAGCTGGCCGTCGCCGAGACCGGCATGGGCCGCGTCGCCGACAAGGTGCTAAAGAACCTGGTCTGCGCCGACAAGACCCCCGGCGTCGAGGACCTGCGCGCCGTAGCCTATACCGGCGACAAGGGCCTGGCCCTCGTCGAGTACGCGCCTTTCGGCGTGGTCGCCGCCATAACGCCTTCGACCAATCCCGTCGCCACCATCATCAGCAACGCGATCGGCATACTCTCGGCCGGCAACGCCGCCGTCTTCTCGCCGCACCCGGCCGCCAAGGGCTGCGTGGCCGACGCCGTGCGCGCGATCGATTCCGCGATAGTCGCCGCCGGCGGCCCCCATAACCTGGTCTCCACCATCGCCAAGCCGACGCAGGAGGCCACCAAGCAGCTCCTCTCCCACCCGGACACGCACATGAACCTGGTGACCGGCGGCCCCGCCATAGTGAAGGTCGCCATGACGGCCGGCAAGGCCTGCAAGACCATCGCCGCCGGCCCCGGCAACCCGCCGGTGGTGGTCGACGAGACCGCCGTTTTCCCGGACTGCGCCGAGGAGATAATCACCGGCTGCGGCTTCGACAACAACGTGCTCTGCATAGCCGAGAAGGAGGTCATAGTGACCGAGGCCGCCCGGGCCCGCTTCCTGGAAGCTATGCGCAAGGACCACCGCGCCTACGAGCTGACCGGCGCGCAGATGGACCAGCTTACCAGGCTCATCATCCTTGAGCCCGGCCCCGAGCCCAGGATCAACCGCGACTTCATCGGCAGGAATCCCTCCGTGATAGCCAAGTCCATCGGCCTCAGCCTGTCCGACGAGGTGCGCGTTCTCTGGGCCGAGGTGCCCAACGACCACCCGCTGGTCCACGCCGAGCAGCTGATGCCGGTGCTGCCGGTGACGGTCGCGCGGGACGTGGACGCCGCGATAGAGCTGGCCCGGCGCGCCGAGGGCAACAACCATCACAGCGCGGGCATGTATTCCACCAACGTCAAGAACATGACCAAAATGGGCAGGCGCATGGCCTGCTCCATCTTCGTCAAGAACGGCTGCACGCTGCACGGCCTGGGCCTGGGCGAGGGCTACGCCTCGATGTCCATCGGCACCCCGACCGGCGACGGCATCACCAAGACCAGCCATTTCGTCCGCCCGCTGCAGTGCAGCGTGGTCGGCGACCTCAGGATAGCTTAAGGAGAACCCGATGCAGGCGAACATCTCGATAGGCATGATGGAGACTTCCTCGATAGCCAGGGGCATAGAGGCGCTGGACGCCATGTGCAAGGCGGCCGGCGTGGAGCCCAGGGTCCACCAGGCCATTTCAAAGGGCAAATACATAATCGTCATAGCCGGCCCCGTCGGCGAGGTGGAATCCTCGCTGGCCAGGGGCGCCGAGATAGCCGGTAATACCCTCATCGTCCGCCACATCGTCCGCAATGTCCACGCCGGCGCGCTGGCCGCCCTCAACAAGAAAGTGAAGCCCGCCTCGCTCGAGGCCGTAGGCATGGTGGAGACCAAAGAGGCCCTGCCGGCCCTGTTCGCCGCCGACGCGGCCGCCAAGGCCGCCTTCGTCCACGTGGCCGAAGTGAACACGGGCAAGGGCATAGGCGGCAAGGGCTACTTCACGGTCTGCGGCGAGGTCGGCGCGGTGCGCACGGCCGTGGCCGCCGGCGTGAAGGCCATAGGCGAGGACGCGGTCATAACCCGCATCGTTATCCCGAACGCGCACGAGCATCTCGGCGCGGCAATATAAAAAAGGTAGCAGCTACCTTTTGGGGCACTTTTTTGGAGGATTTATGAAGATAGTCATAGGCGCGGACCACGCGGGCTTCGAAGCCAAGGAGAAGTTGAAGAAGTATCTCCAGACCCTCGGCCACGAGGTGACCGATTTCGGCTGCTACTCCACCGAGGCCGTCGATTTTCCCGATATAGCCATGCTCGTCGGCGACGCCGTGCGCAAGCACGAGTTCGAGAAGGGCGTCCTGGTGGACGGCTTCAACGGCGCCATGCCGCTGGCCGCCAACAAGATACACGGCATAAGGGCCGTGGGCGCCTACGACGTCATCTCGGCCCGCTTCGCCGCGGCGCACGAGGACTGCAATGTCCTGTGCCTGGGCGGCAAGACGCATGGCGAGCTGGCGCTTCAGGAGATGGTGCGCGTCTGGCTCTCCACCCCTTTCGAGGGGGGGAAGTATCAGAAGCGGCTGGACAAGATCACGGCGATAGAGCAAAGGTGCTGCTAGGCTTTAGATGAAACAGGCCAAGGTCATCGGAAGGGTGTTCTGCGCGCAGCAATGCTGCGGCATGGCGCAGAAGACGCTGCTGCTGGTGCAGCCGCTCGACTGGGTCACCGACGCCCCGTCCGGAGACCCGCTGGTGGCCGCCGACACCGTCGGGGCCGGCGCCGGCGAGACCGTCTTCTTCGTCGCCTCGCGCGAGGCCATAGTGGCCTTCGAAGGCTGGGAAGGCGAGACCGCCGCCAGGTCCAGCCCGCCGCCGGTGGACGCGGCCATAGTCGGCATCATAGACGGCAAGAAGCTCATCTGAATTTATGTTCGTAGGAAAAGTCGTGGGGAATGTCTGGGCGACCCGCAAGCACAAGGGGCTGGAAGGCTCCACGCTGCTGCTGGTACGTCCCGTGGATTCGGCCTGCTCCGGGGACTTCACCGGCGACGCCACCCTGGCGCTCGACGGCGGCGTCGGAGCGGGCCCGGGCGACGTCGTGCTCGTCATGGACGAGGGCGGCGGGGCCAGGAAGATACTCAGGAACCCGAAAGCGCCGGTCCGCACCGTCATCTGCGGCATAGTGGACCAGGTCAGCTGCGAAAAAGGGGTAAAGAAATATGCGTGAAGAGGACATAAAGAAGATAGCCGAGGAAGTGGCCAGGATAATGCGGGCCAAAGAGGACGCCGCTCCCAAAGGCCAGAAGAGCCTGCCGCCGGAGGGCCGCGTCACCATGGGCAGCGCCGGCAAGGTTTTCTCCGGCCCGCTCGTAGGAGGGCAGCCCGCCGGGCAGTCTCCCGCGCCGAAGCGCAACCCGGACTGCCGGCTCGAGGAGAACACCTGTTCCGGGACCTGCCAGAGCTGCAATCCGCTTAACAATTTCACCGCCCAGCAGGTGAAGGGCATGGGCGTCGAGCGCGTCAGCTTCTGCAACCCGGGAGCCGGCAGCTCCTCCATCGCCGGCATGATAGACCACACCCTGCTCAAGGCCAACGCCACGCAGGAGGAGATCGGCAAGCTCTGCGAGGAGGCCCGCAAGTACAGGTTCGCCAGCGTCTGCGTGAACCCGGCCTATGTCGCCATGGCCTCCCGGCTGCTGCGCGGCAGCGGGGTCATGGTCTGCACCGTCATCGGATTCCCTCTCGGGTCCACCACCCCTACGATCAAGGCCATAGAGGCCCGCGACGCCATAGCCAACGGCGCCGACGAGATCGACATGGTCATAAACATCGGCGCGCTCAAGTCCGGCAACGACGCGCTGGTCCTCGACGACATAAAGGCCGTGCGCGAGGCCACCCGCGGCAAGTGCCTGAAGGTCATACTCGAGACCTCCTACCTCACCAACGACGAGAAGGTCCGCGCCTGCAGGATGTCGAAGCAGGCCCAGGCCGACTTCGTCAAGACCTCGACGGGTTTCGGCTCCGGCGGGGCCACCGTGGAGGACGTCGCGCTGATGCGCCAGACCGTCGGCCCCGAGATGGGCGTGAAGGCCTCGGGCGGCATCAAGAACGCCGAGGTCGCCGCGGCCATGGTCAAGGCCGGCGCCACCCGCCTGGGCACGAGCGCCAGCATCGCGATAGTTTCCGGCGGCGAGGCCGCCAAAGGGCAGTACTGATTTCGGCAACTTAAGGAGCGAACATGTCTGAACCTAAAGAAGCGCTGGGAATGATAGAGACGAAGGGCTTTATCGGCATGATAGAGGCCTCCGACGCCATGGCCAAGGCCGCCAAGGTGCGCCTGCTGGGCTACGAGAAGATAGGCTCCGGCTACGTGACCACGCTCTGCGTGGGCGAGGTCGGCGCGGTGCGCGCCGCCGTCGAGGCCGGCTCGGCCGCCGCCCAGAAGGTCGGCGAGCTGGTCGCCGTGCACGTGATACCGCGGCCCGCCGACGACCTGGACAAGTACCTGGCCAAGATCTCCGTAAAGGCCTGAGACCGCGGCTGAGGCCGCAATCTCATGCTGACACGGGGCGACATAGCCGACGCGCTGTACGAGCGCCTCTTCCGCGGCAGCGCGGAAGAGGCGCCCGCGCGGCCGGCGAAGAAAGCTCCGCCGGCGAAAAAGGTCTTCCTCAGCGACTGGGAGATACGGCGCATGATGAAGCCCGGCGGGAAGCGGCTCGTCGTGCCCCGCAACGCGATAGTCAGCCCGCTCTCCCTGGACTGGCTCGATTACAACGGGGTGGAGATCGTCCGCGAGTGAACACCGAACTCGGCATAATCGAAGGTTTCTACGGCGAGCCCTGGACTCACGCCGCGCGCCTGAGCCTCATAAATTTCCTCAAAGAACACGGGTTCTCCTTCTGCATCTACGCCCCCAAGGGCGACCCTTACCTGCGCAAGAAGTGGCGCGACCCCATGCCCGCCGCCCGCGAGCGCGAGCTGGCGGAGCTGGCCGGCGCCTGCCGCGCCGCCGGCGTGAAGTTCGGCGTGGGCCTTAGCCCCTACGAGATGTACCTCTCGCCTTTCGACGCGGCCAATAAGGAGCTGCTGCAGGCCCGTATTGAACTCTTTAACCGCGTGGGCGTCGACAAGTTCTGCCTGCTGATGGACGACATGAAAGGCGACCTGCCCGGCCTGGCCGAACGGCAGATAGAGATAGTCAACTGGGCCGCGGACCTCTCGACCGCGGAGCAGGTCGTTTTCTGCCCCACCTATTATTCGTACGACCCGGTGCTGGAAAAACTTTTCGGCAAAATGCCGGCGGGTTATCTCGAAGCCCTCGGGCGGGGTCTGGATAAAAAAGTCAGCGTATTCTGGACCGGCGAGCTTGTCTGCTCCAAGTCCTATACCGCGGAACACCTGGGCGCCGTGGCGGGCACGCTCGGCCGCAAGCCGTTCCTCTGGGACAATTACCCCGTCAACGACGGCCCCCGGATGTGCAAATTCCTCCACCTGCGGCCTTTCACCGGCCGCCCGTCGGATATGGGCGCGCAACTGGCCGGCCACGCCTTCAACCCGATGAACCAGGTGACGCTTTCCAAAATATCGGCGCTGACGCTGAAAGCCTCCTACGAACTGGGCCCGGAGTACGACCCGGAGAAGGCTTTCCTCGGCGCCGCCGCGACCGTGACCTGCGCGGAGATGGCCGCACGGCTGGCCGTGGACACGCCGGCTTTCATGGACAGGGGTCTCGATGAGATGGCGGAGGCCGAAAAGAAGACCCGGCGGACCGATTACGCCGCTTTCCTGGCCTCCGAGGAGGGGGAGACCGCCTCCGCCGCGCGCGAAGTGATCGACTGGCTCGACGGCAAATATACCGTGACCAGGGACCTTTTCCTCACCCAGTAGAAGGAGACACCATGTACAACACCAGGAAGAGCAGGTTCGTATTGGGAATAGCCGGCGGCTCCGGTTCGGGTAAGACCACCCTGGCCAGGAGGCTGATAACCGAATGCCGCAAGATAGGCATAGAGGGGGAGCTCTTCTCGCTGGACAATTATTACCGCCCCCTCACGCATCTCAGCTTCGACGAGCGCAAGACCTACAATTTCGACCACCCGGACGCCATAGACGCCTCGCTGGCGGCCAAGCAGCTGGGCGAGCTCTGCGCCGGCAAGGCCATAGAGCAGCCGGTCTACGACTTCAAACTCCATACGCGGGAGAAGGAGAGCGTGCCGCTCAAGTCCACGCCCCTCATCGTAGTGGAGGGGCTTTACGCGCTCTATTTTCCCAAGATAGCCGCGATGTGCGACTACAAGATATTCATCTCGACGGGCATGGTCACCGCCGTCCTGCGCCGCGTGCAGCGCGACATCAGCGAGCGCGGCCGCGACATAGAGGGCATACGCCACCAGATACTGGCCACCGTCATGCCCATGTACGAGACATACGTCAAGCCGACGCAGCGCGAGGCCCACTTCTCCATCAACTGGGAGGGAGAAGAGATACCGGGCAAGGCCACCGAGGGCCTGGTGCGCATGCTGCGCGATCACTTCAGGTAAACCGTGCAGAAGACCGTATTCGTCACCGGCGCGTCGGCGGGCATAGGCTACGCCGCGGCGGAACTTTTTCTGAAAAAGGGGTATAAGGTCTACGCCGGAGCGCGCCGTTCCGAGAAGATGGCCCCGCTGCGCGACAAGGGCGCGGAGATATTCCCGCTCGACGTGGCCGACGAGGCTTCGCTGCGGGCCGCCGCCGCCCGTATATTCGATAAGGAAGGCGGCCTGGACATCCTGGTCAATAACGCCGGTTACGGCGCTCACGGCGCTATAGAGGATATACCGATAGAAGAGGCCCGGCGCCAGTTCGAGGTCAACGTTTTCGCTCCAGCCCGTCTTGCGCAACTTTTCCTGCCGGCCATGCGCGCCCGCCGCGGGGGGAGAATAATAAATATCTCCTCAATAGCCGGGCGCGTGACGCTGCCCGCCGCCGGCTGGTACCACGCCAGCAAGCACGCGCTGGAGGCCTGGTCGGACGCCCTGCGGCTGGAAGTGAAGCCCTTCGGCATAAAGGTCGTTCTTATCGAGCCGGGCCCGATCAGGACGGAATGGGACGATACCGCCCTGGTGAATCTTAAGAAGTATTCCGGCGCCGGCCCCTACGCCCCGATGATAGACCGCATGACGGAGAAGTTCCGCTCCGGCTACCGCGACGGCGCCCCCGGCCCGGAGGTGGTGGCGGAGGCGATACTTAAAGCCGCCGAAGCATCCTGCCCCGCGCCGCGTTACGCCGTGCCTTTCAAGGCGGCTCTCCTGGTCGCCGCCCGGGGCCTGATACCCGACCGTCTTTTCGACCTTCTGCTGGACCGTGCCCTCAACCCCCGCCAATAATTAGCAGTCCAAACTGGCTATTGACAGTTAAAACCGCAAGGTGTATAATTTAGCAGTCGGATGTTGTGATTGCTAGTTTTACCGAAACCGTTGTGGATGGTTACCGTTCTATAAAGGAAATTTCATCTTCGGGAGGTTCAGCGCGGCGACCAAGCGCAGCGCAGGGAGCAAGCGACGATGAAATGGAGGGCAGAGCCCTCCTTGTAGAACACCCGGCCGTTTTCCGATCAAAGGCCGGGCGTTAATCGCCCCGAGCGGGCGAGGGGTGTGACAGATGAGGGTGCTCAAACCTGAAGTAGCGCAGGACCGCAGGGACAAGATCCTTAACTGGGTGGTCTATAACTATGTCAGCACCGGCAAACCGGTAAGCTCGGACCTCATCGCCTCCCACGGCGGCTTCAACGTCTCCAGCGCCACCGTAAGGAACATATTAAAGGAGCTTGAAGAGACGGGCTTTCTCTACCAGGCGCATACCTCGGGCGGACGCATACCTTCGGACAAGGGCTACCGGGCCTACGTGGACCATATACTCCGACTGCAGCGCCTGGCGGCCGGCGAGAAGGACCGGCTCGAGCAGGAATACGAGCGGCGCAACGAGCAGCTCGACGCTTTCCTGCGCCACACCTCCAGGACCATAGCGGATATGTCCAAGTGGGCCGGCTTCGTCATCCCGGCCGACATCGACGACGACGCCATCAAGCGGCTGGACCTGGTCCGGCTCTCGGGCAAGAGCGTGCTGATGATCGTTTTCGTCCATTCCGGGATACTCAAGCACGTCCCTTTCGTCACCGAGACCCCGCTGGAAAAAGCGGCCCTCAAGTCGCTTTCGGACCGCCTGAACAAGGCCCTGCGCGACGTGCCGGTCAAGGACGTGACCGGCATAATCTGGAAGGATTTCCTCAACAGGGGCGACGCCCCGAAAGCGCAGAAGAACCTGCTCAGGAAGATCTACGACTATTTCTCCTCCATGAACAAGGAAGGCGATCCTTTCTACCTTGAAGGAGTAAGCCGCATTTTCGACAGCATGGAGGAGGCGGGCCTCGAGGATATACGCGGCGTGGCCCGCTTGCTGGAGGAGAAGGACCGCTTCTCCCACATGCTGCGCGAGCGCCTGCGCGACTGCGTGGAGAAGCGCCGCAAGCTGCCCGCCGCCGAAGCGGGCAAGGGCCTGGCCCACAGCGTGGACATCACCATCGGCTCCGAGAACCATATCAAGGAATTCAACAACTTCAGCCTGGTCTCCTCGTCCTACTGTCTCAAGGACAAGGCCGTCGGGCTGGTCGGCATACTGGGCCACAAGCGCATGGAGTACCCGAAGATGATAACGATAGTCGATTCGGTCAGCTCCATGGTCGAGGACATACTCTCCGAATGGGAAGCCCTGGCCGAAGAGGATTGAACGGATGAAGCACGGCAAGGACAAGAAGCACGACGAGAAAACCGGGGCCCCCGCGCCGGCCGCGGACTGCGAATGCTCCTGCGGGGAAGGGGCCGCCAAGCCGGCGGCGGAGCCGGCCTCCAAAGAGAAGGAATATTACGACCAGCTGCTGCGGCTCAAGGCCGATTTCGAGAACTACCGCAAGCGGGTGGAGAAGGAGAAGCCGGAACTGATAAAGTGGGGCAAGGCGGAACTGCTCGCGAAGCTGCTGCCGCTCTACGACCTGCTGCTGCAGGCGCACCTGCACATAGCAAAGGTCCAGGAGAGCCCGGAGGGGCTCTCTCCCGCGCAGGCCGGCGAACTGATGAAGGGCCTGGAGATGATATTCAAGGAGTTCTCCAGGACCTTCGAGGGTGAGGGCATAAGGCCGATGGAGACGGCAGGCAAGCCTTACGACCCGATGGCGGCGGAGATAATGGGGATGGTGGAGACGGGGGAGGACCAGGACGGCCTGGTGGTGGACGAGCTGCAGAAAGGATTTTACTACGGGGAGAAGGTTCTGCGGCCGGCCAGGGTGAGGATAGGCAGGAAGAAAGCGGAAGTCAGGCCGGAGGCGGAGTCGTCCGCCGAAGGGGAACCCCCGCAGGGCGGGGAAAAGTAAAGTTTAGTCACGGAGGAAACTGATATGGCAAAGATAATAGGCATCGACCTCGGAACTTCCAACACCGCCGCGGCGGTAATGGAAGGCGGAAAAGTAACGATCATCCCCTCGGCCGAAGGCACCAGCCTCGGCGGGAAGGCCTTCCCGTCGTACGTGGCCTTCGCCAAGGACGGCCAGATGCTGGTCGGCGAGCCGGCCCGCAGGCAGGCCGTGGCCAACCCGGAGGGCACCGTCAGCGCCTTCAAGCGCAAGATGGGCGGCGACCACAAGTACAAGGTCTCCGGCAAGGAATTCACCCCCCAGCAGCTCAGCGCCTTCCTGCTGCAGAAGGTCAAGCGCGACGCCGAGGCCTTCCTGGGCGACAAGGTGGAGAAGGCCGTCATCACCGTGCCGGCCTACTTCAACGACAACCAGCGCCAGGCCACCAAGGACGCCGGGACCATCGCGGGCCTGGAGGTCGTGCGCCTGGTCAACGAGCCGACCGCGGCCGCGCTGGCCTACGGCATCGACAAGGAAGGCCGCGACCAGAAGATCATGGTCTTCGACCTCGGCGGCGGCACGCTGGACGTCACCATCATGGAGCTCGGCAAGGAGGGGACCTTCGACGTCATCTCCACTTCGGGCGACACCCAGCTCGGCGGCACCGACATGGACGCCGCCCTCATCGAGTTCATCGCCGGAGAGTTCCGCAAGGACACGGGCATAGACCTGACCAAGGACCCGACCGCGATGCAGCGCATCAAGGAAGCCGCCGAGAAGGCCAAGATAGAGCTTTCCACCACCATGGAGACCGAGATCAACCTGCCGTTCATCTCGGCCGACGCTTCCGGCCCCAAGCACATGGCCCTCAAGCTGGGCCGCGCGCGCCTGGAGTCGCTCGTGGAGTCCATCGTGAAGCGCTGCCAGAAGTCCATAGACACGGCTCTCGCCGACGCCAAGCTCAAGAGCTCCGACATCCACCGCATCATCCTCGTCGGCGGCCCCACCCGCATGCCGATAGTGCAGAAGTTCGTGGAGGACTACGTCGGCAAGAAGATAGAGCGCGGCATCGACCCGATGGAGTGCGTGGCCAGCGGCGCCGCCGTGCAGGCGGCCGTGCTGACCGGCGACGTCAAGGACGTCCTGCTGCTCGACGTGACCCCGCTGTCGCTGGGCATCGAGACGCTGGGCTCCGTCATGACCCGCCTCATCGACAAGAACACCACGATACCGGTCAAGAAGACGCAGGTCTTCTCGACGGCCGCCGACAGCCAGCCCGCCGTCACCATACACGTGCTGCAGGGCGAGCGCGCCATGGCCGGGGACAACGTCTCGCTGGGCAAGTTCGACCTCGACGGCATACCGCCGGCCCCGCGCGGCGTGCCGCAGATCGAAGTGACCTTCGACATCGACGCCAACGGCATACTGCACGTCTCCGCCAAGGACCTGGGCACCGGCAAGGCGCAGCACATCACGATAAGCGCCTCCAGCAAGCTCTCCAAGGAGGAGATCGACAAGTTCGTCAAGCAGGCCGAGGAGTTCGCCGAGAAGGACAAGGAGTACAAGGCGAAGATCGAGGCCAAGAACGAGGCCGACAGCGTCCTCTACATGACCGAGAAGGCGCTCAAGGACCACGGCGACAAGATAAGCCAGGAGGAGCGCCTGACCGTGGACCGCTCGATAAACGAGCTGAAGGACGCGCTCAAGAGCGACGACCTGGAGAAGATAAAGAAGGCCAAGGACGAGCTGGTCAAGAACTCTCAGAAGCTCGGAGAGGCCGTCTACAAGGCCTCGCAGGCCAAGGCCGGCCCCGGCGGGGCGGAACAGCCCCAGGGCGGCCCGCAGGCCGCGCCCGGCGGCAAGGACGACGTAGTCGACGCGGAAGTCGTTGACGAGAACAAGAAGTAAGGCTTGAGAAAGCACGGCGGATAGCGGCGGGACGGCCCGCCTCTATCCGCCGGCCGCCATATGGCGGCCCCGTTTGGCAGGATTTCAACTATAGATTATGGCATCACAAGACTACTACCGCACGCTGGGCGTGGCCCGCAACGCTTCCGACGAGGAGATAAAGACCGCTTTCCGCAAGCTGGCGCTCAAATATCACCCGGACCGCAACCAGGGCAACAAGGAGTCCGAGGCCAGGTTCAAGGAGATAGGCGAGGCTTACGAGGTGCTTTCCAAGCCGGACAAGAGGCGCGTATACGACCAGTTCGGCGCCGAGGGGCTCAAGGGCGGCGGCGGGCAGGGCTTCGGCGGCTTCCAGAACGCCGACCTGGGCGACATCTTCGGCGACATCTTCGACAATTTCTTCCAGGGCGGCGGGGGGGGAGGCAGGCAGCGCTCCAGGCGCGGCGCCGACCTCAAATACACCGCCGAAATGACGCTGGAAGAGGCTTTCGGCGGGGTCAAGATCCCCGTCAGTTTCGAGCGCAGCGAGGTCTGCGACACCTGCGGCGGCACCGGCGCCAAGCCCAAGACCGGCACGAAGAAATGTTCCACCTGCCGCGGCGCCGGCAGGGTGCAGTACTCGCAGGGCTTCTTCTCTTTCAGCCAGACCTGCCCCGACTGCGGCGGCCAGGGCGAGGTCATCTCCTCGCCTTGCCGCGATTGCGAAGGCTCGGGCAAGGTCCGCAAGAAGGTCACGCTGCATATCAAGGTCCCCGCCGGAGTCGGCGAGGGCGCTACGCTCAGGGTGGCCGGCGCCGGCGACGCGGGCAGCCGCGGCGGCCCCGGAGGGGACCTCTACGTACAGATAACCTTCAAGCATCACCCGCATTTCGAGCGCGACGGGGCCGACCTGATATATACCTGCGGGCTGAGCGTGGACCAGGCGGCGCTGGGTTCTTCCGTCGAAGTCCCCGTGATAGAGGGCGGCAAGGCCCCTCTGGAGGTCCCGCACGGAACGCAGCACGGTAAGCTTTTCCGTATAGCCGGCAAGGGCATGCCGGAGCCGGGGGGGAGGAAGAGGGGCGATCTGCTGGTACGCGCGCGGATAGACATCCCGACGGACCTGACCCCCCGGCAGAAGGAACTCTTCGAGGAACTCGGCCGCAGCTTCCGCGAGGAAGGGCACAGGCCCGACGAGCGGGAGCAGGAGAACGGCTTCTTCAAGAAAATATTCAAATGAGCCAGCACTATCTTCCGCCGGGCTCCGTGAAGGACGGCCGCTTTCTCCTTACGGGGGACGCGGCCGATCATCTTTCCCGGGCGCTGCGCGCCCGGCCAGGAGATGCCATAAAGGTCTTCGACGGCGCGGGGGGCAGATTCTCCGCGGAGCTGGAGGAGATATCCCGCTCTTCGGTCGCGGGACGAATCACCGGGCCGCTGGACTGGTCGCCCCCGGCTTTCAGGACGGTCGTCTGCCACGCGCTGACGGCGCGCGCGGCGCTGGAAGAGACGCTGCGCCGGGCGACCGAGGCCGGGGCCGCCGAGTTCAGGCCTTTTTTCTCCGAGCGCGCCCTGGCGGGCCGCCTCGACGAGGAATGGGAGCGGCGGCGCGAGCGCTACGAAGGCATAATCCTTTCCGCCGCGGAGCAGTGCGAGCGCGGCGACCTGCCGGCCGTGCTGCCGCCGGCGCATTTTCACGAGCTGCTGGACCTGCCCGGCCGCAAGCTGATCGGCGCTCCGGTAAAGGGCGCCGGGCCGCTGACCGTGCTGGCGGCCGGTCTCGAAAAAGGTTCGGAAGCGATGGTCTTTATAGGTCCGGAGGGCGGGTTCTCGCCCGACGAGCTGGAACTGGCGAAGCGCAAGGGAGCGGAATTCTTCACGCTCGGCCCGACGGTGCTGCGCGCGGAGAACGCCGCCGCGGCTGCCGCGGCCGTTCTCGCCTGCGCCGGCGAGGCGCTGAAAACGAAGTCGTAGGCGTCTCCCCGGGCCTCATGGGCCGCCGCGGTCCGGCTTTTTGAAATGCGCCCTGCGCTGTGCTCGGCCGGGCACGAACTCGGCCCGGGCGCATAGCGCCTCGGGCCTCAGACATTCATGCCCGTCCGGCAGTGCCGGTACCCTCGCTCCGCTTGGGAAAAAGCCTCCAGCATGCGGCTTGCCATGAGGCCCGGGGAGACGCCGACCGTGCGGTCTTAAAGGTCAAAGATGAAAGTATATTTCAAGACGGTGGGGTGCAGGGTGAACCAGGTGGAGAGCGAGAGCCTCCGCGCCAGGTTCGCCGCGCTCGGCCACGCCGCCGCCGCCTCGCCGGAGGAGGCCGACCTCGTGGTGGTCAATACCTGCTCGGTAACCGCGAAGGCCGACCGCGACTGCATAAGTTTTCTCAAGAGGACGGCCGCCGCCAACCCTAAAGCCGCCATCGCCGTGACCGGCTGCCTCGCCACGCTGGAGCCGGCCAAGGTGATCGCGGCCGTGCCGAAAGCTTCCGTTTTCACCAACTCCGACAAGGAGAACATCCCGTCGCTGGTCTGCGGGGCCCCGTCGAGACCGGACTTCTTCTCCGTCGAGGGGTTCAAAGGCCGTTCCCGCGCTTTCGTGAAAGTGCAGGAGGGCTGCGACCTCAAGTGTTCCTACTGCCTTGTGAACCTGGCCCGCGGCAAGGTCTCGTCCAAGCCCCTTAAGGCGGCCGCCGCCGAGATAAAGAAGCTGGTCTCCGCGGGCTTCGCCGAAATAGTCCTCTGCGGAACGCGGCTGGGCATCTACCGCTGCCCGGAGACCGGCGCGGACCTGGCGGCCCTGGTGTCGGAACTCTTCGCCCTGCCCGGCTCTTTCCGCGTCCGTTTCTCGTCGATAGAGCCCGGTGAGATAAATACTCCGCTGCTGCGCGCCCTGGCCGTCCCGGGCGGCCGCTTCTGCGATTACTTCCATGTGCCGCTGCAGTCGGGCTCCGACGCCGTTCTGCGCGCGATGGGCCGCAATTACGACGCGGCTTTCTACCGCGGCCGGGTGGAGGAGATAAGGTCTTTCTTCCCGTCGGCCGGCGTCTACGCCGACATCATAGCCGGGTATCCCTCGGAGACGGAGGGGGAATTCCTGAAGTCGGCGGATTTCGTCCGTTCATGCGGCCTCTCGGGCCTCCACGTTTTCAGTTTTTCGGCCCGCCCGGGCACCAGGGCCGCCGCCCTGGCGCCGCTGCCGGCCGGCACCGTAAAAGCCCGTTCGGAAGCCCTGCGCGCGCTGGACCTCGGGCTCCGCTCCGCTTTCGCCGCCTCCATGCTGGGGCGTGAGCTGGAGGTGCTGCCCCTCTCGTCCAAGTCGGGCCGTTCAAGGGCCCTGGCGTCCAATTTCCTGGAAGTGGATATCCCCGCGTCGACCGTCGGCCGGTTGCTGCGCTGCCGCGTGACCGCCGCCAGGAGCGGGTCCTGTTCCGGGGAAGCTCTCTGAACCGCGGTCCGGCCGCCCCCTCTTCCGCGGCTGAAAGCCTTTGCATTAACCTTTAATTATTATTAGAATAACAGGGTAATGACGTCCGCCTCCGGCGGGCGGGGGCTTTATTATGGATAAACCCGACAAAGACGGCGATAAAGAGTCCATCGAGGAGATACTCTCGGACCTCAACAGCCTGCTCAACAGGATGCCGGCCATACTTTCGGACATAAAGATGCCGGAGACGCGGCCGGTGGATTTTTCGAGGATACGCCGGGAAGCCGAGGAACAGCCCGCCCCGCCGGCTCCCGCGCGAGGGGACGAGACCATAAGGCTCGAACCGGAGGAGATGGCCGGGATAGCCGCCTCGGCCCATGTACTGCCCGATCCCGATCCCGAGCCCGAGCCGTCCCCCGACCTTTCCGGGGAGGAGTATAATTTTGAATTCGCGCCGGAGCCGCGGCCCGCGGCCGCGCCGGCCCCGGAACCGGTTGCCGCTCCAGCGCAGGGGCCCGCCGGGACCCCGGAAGACTCTTTCGAGCAGAGCGGGGATTTCGGCGTGCCCGACGTGGACGCGCTTCTGCGGCTGTCCGTTTCCGGTGAGGACGCCATAAAGCCGGCCGAAGAGAAAAAGGATCAAGGGGGAGCGATGGAAGAAAAGCATCAGGACGACCAGGAGCGGCCCGCGGAGGTTATGCCCGGGTCTCTGCCCGCCGGGGAAGCCGTTCCGGGTCAACCCGCCGAAGAGTCGCTTCCCTCCCAGGAGCAGCCGGCGGAACGGCCCGCGGGCGAAGAACTCACGCCCGTCCAGGAACCGCCGGCTTTCGAGGCGACCGTGAAGATGGATTCTCCTTTCGAATTCCCGGAGCCGGCGGCCGAACAGCCAGCGGCCCCCGCACAGGCTGCCGGCGCGGAAGAAGCGCTGCCTTCCGGTGACGACCTCAAAGCCTTTGAAAGCGCTTTCGTTATACCCGGGACCGATAATCCTCCGGAGCCGGGAATCCAGGCCGCCGAACCCCCGGCTCCGGAAGCGACGGA
This sequence comes from Elusimicrobiales bacterium, assembly GCA_031082205.1. Lineage (GTDB taxonomy): Bacteria > Elusimicrobiota > Elusimicrobia > Elusimicrobiales > UBA9959 > UBA2231. The sequence goes on along the minus strand of JAVHLJ010000012.1, from coordinate 1,313 downwards.
GCCCCCGTTCCCCGCGCCGGAGCCGGCGGAGGAGCCCGCGCCTGCCGTACGGGAGGATGCCGCGCCGGCCGCCGGGATCCGGGCGGAGGGGATAAGCCTGGAGCCGCAGTTCCCCATGCCGGATGAGCAGCCCGCCCCGTCCGCTGAACAGCCCGCCGCCGTGGAAGAACCTCAGCCGGGCGCGGGCGAACCGGAGCTTACCGTCGGAGAAGAGCCCCGGCTTACGGTCGGCGAAGAGCCGCAGCTTACGGTCGGAGAGCCGCAGCTCAGCGTCGGTTCGCCGGACCTGCAGCCCGGGGGGCTTTCCCTCGAGCCCAGGTCCGATACCCCGTTCGAATCGCCGATAGAAGCCGTGACCGGCGCGGCCTCCCCCGGAGAATCCGCCGAGGAGAAAACGGTCGTGTTCGGCCCCGGGCAGATGTCCGGGACACCCGGCGGGGAGGAGACTCTGGTCTACCAGGGCGGCGATCCTTCCGCCACTTCCAGAATGAAGGCGGAAGCCTCGCTTCCCGAGCTGGCGGCCATGGAGCCTCCGGCTGCCGTGGATAAGTCCCGAGTAAAAACCCTGGCCTTCATGTACGCCGCGGGCGAAGAAAAGTTCTGCGCCGACGTCCTGGCGACGCTGGACGCCATCTGTCTGAAATCCGAGAGCCGTCCCATGTTCATAAAGCGGGCCTTCGTGAAGCCCTGCGGCGACGATATGCGGGGGGCCATGGCGCAGCAGATGGTCTCCGACGCGGGCGCGGCCGGACTGATATGCGTGGGATCCGTCTCGCAGGAAGCCCTCTACGACATAGAGAACGCCTTCGGCTCCTCCGGTTCGTTCTTCCGCCATTTCTCGCAGGACAGCTTCGGTCTGACGTCCGCGCTTGATTCGGTGCTCGATCTGATCCTCAAACCCTGAGAAACGACATGATAAAGAAGTGGGAAGTAGCGCCGGCCCCTATCGATAAGAACAAGGACCGCCACAAGCTGATGATAAAGGGGGAGATGAAGGACATCTTCTTCATCGTCAAGAAGCTGGGCAGCGTCTGTTCGCGTCCGGAAAAATCCGGCGGCGATTTCAACTTCACCATCTACCTCTCCAAGCTCGAGACGGATACGATGTCCAAGCTCAAGGAAGTGGTGGCCGAACTGGAGAAAGAGGATACCACCAGGCGCTCCTCCGCCCCGGCCAGGACTTTCAATCCGCAGGCGTCGGCCCAGACGGCGCCTCCTCCGGCGGAAGCTCCCAAAGCTCCGCCGGCCGCCGCGCCCGCCCCCGCGCCTTCGCCGCAGGCCGCTCCCGCGCCGGCTAAGCCCCAGGCGCCGGT
>JAVHLJ010000011.1 GCA_031082205.1 Elusimicrobiales bacterium | reverse complement strand
CACCAGCTTTGCGTCGTGCACCTGATGCGCAACGCCAGCATACGTGTGGCAGCACCCCACAGGAAGCTGTTCCTGGAGCTGTTCAAGAACATCTTCTGGGCCAGGACCCGCGAAGAAGCGCTTACGGCGGCGGGCACCTTGCAGGGCCGCATTGGCGCGGCCTATCCGAAGGCCGTGGGCTTGGTAATGCGCAGGCTGGACGACCATCTGCGCTTTTTTAATGAACCCGAGGCGTTTTGGACGCTGCTGATGACGTCGAACCTGATAGAGCGCTTCAATTACGAATTGCGGCGAAGGTTGAACAGCGCCGGAACGATGCATTCTGAACTGGAGATCCTGAAGCTGCTGTGGTCGGTTTCGCAGGCGCAGGAAGCGCGTTGGGCTAAGCGCCTGTGGAAGGCCTACAAGCCTCGGGAAAGGGAGGTGTCGGCGGTTTAATCAGACTACGCCCATGCTTCCCAATTTACACCCAGTAAGTTGACATGGCCGGTTTTTCTTAGGTGAGCCCCCGCCATCCCCCGGCTGTCTCCTTATACATTGCTATACGCCAGAGGTATTGCCTTTAAGTGGCATTACTCTATAAACAGGCGGGTATTAAGCGTTTTTCGGGTTGTACTTCTTTAACATCGCTTCATGAATAGGGGTATAGGTTTCTTTGTCCCCGAATTCATAGGCAGTAAGAGCAAGGCACATTGCATAAAAATCTGGTATTCCTGCTGAAGTCATTGGAGCTAAAATCATAGCCACTGGATCTTTAATGATCGCTAATGTGATATCCTCGGCAAACAGTATAAATTGTTTATTAAAATCCCCCCCGGTGCTGGTTTCTTTTGCCTTTGTGTAATGCTCGATGTGTGGCAGCGCTTCATTTAAATGAGTATCAAACAGTAGATTGCCTAAGAGTTTGATGAATATCGCTAAGTCGTTCTCGCCTAAGTATCGTTGTGCGTAAACAAAAGAGGAAGCATGGACGTATTGGAAAGAACGTATGACCAAACTTGGGTCCCCTGTGAAAGAGAGATTGCTACTTGGGTAAAGTTTTGCGGCAGATGCTTTTAAATTATCGATCGTGAACAATGTTAGATCGGTGCGTCTGTTTTCTAGGCCTAGTGCAACTTTAGTGGTAATTTTCTCGAGCTCTGTTCTGTTCAAATTTCCCATGTGCTCCCCCTGAAAGACTAACTATAATACATTGGGAAACTAATTCCAAACATCACTCGCCTTTTTTCAAAATTAGTTATAAGATACGTATATGATTCAGAAGCAAGAACTTGAAGGCCTTAGCGAGTCTGAAAGACTCTATCTCTTGGCGGGGGCGTATCTCGATGCCGCGTGTTTTCTTGCGTTAGGGCTTAAAGGCGGCAACTATCAGAAAACTTTTTCCCATGCCAAAGTCATCTTGTCTCTCCAATTTCATTCAGTAGAGCTTTTCTTAAAGTATGCCTTAATATGTGATCATGTCGTCGCCAAAGGGCATAATATCCGTGATCTGTATAAAAAATATGCGAAAAATTATCCCGATCCGGAGTTTGAATTCTCAGTTCCTTTTCTGACTGAGATTTATGATGGAGTTCGTCAGGACGATATTGAGAAAGTATATAAAGCCGAAGGCAAAATAGATCAACTATTTCGTTATCACCAAGGTCTCGATAAAACAGATTTAGATGGAATTTATGTCGTCTGCGAAGAGTCATTTGTGGATGAGCTTTTGGAACTCCGTAATAAATTTAATGAGTTGCATGATTTGATTGAGGGGCGACGGACTAAATAGGGATATTCTCGGAGGCTTTCCGCCGGGGCCTTCCGGTGAGCCGCATGATGGAGGCTTTTTCCCAAGCGTAGCGAGGGAACCGGCACTGCCGGACGGGCATGATTGTTTGAGGCCCGAGGCGCTATGCGCCCGGGCCGAGTTCGTGCCCGGCCGAGCGAAGCGCAGGGTGTATTTTAAAAAGCCGGACCGCGGCGGCCGGAGGGCCCCGGCGGGAAGCCGGACCTCTATCCCTTAGAGGCGCGGTAGCGGCGGATGAGGGCGTTGGTGGAGGAGTCGTGGGCCAGTTCCGGCTCGGCCTTGGCCTCCAGCTCCGGGGCTATGCGGCCCGCCAGCGCCTTGCCCAGCTCCACACCCCACTGGTCGAAAGGCCCCACCTGCCAGATCGCGCCCTGGGTGAAGACGCAATGCTCGTAGAGCGCAACCAGCCGGCCCAGCGCCGCGGGGGTGAGCTCGTCGAGCAGCATCGTCGTGGAAGGCCGGTTGCCCTCGAAGGTCTTGTGCGGTATCAGCCAGTCCTCGACCTCTTCCTTCTTCAGCTCCTCGGCCGTCTTCCCGAAGGCCAGCGCCTCGGCCTGGGCGAAGACGTTCGCCATCAGCAGGTCGTGGTGGCGGCCCAGCTTATGCGCGGGTTTGGAGAAGGCGATGAAGTCGCAGGGGATGAGCTTGGTGCCCTGGTGTATGAGCTGGTAGAAGGAGTGCTGGCCGTTGGTGCCGGGCTCGCCCCAGTAGATCTGCCCCGTCTGGTAATCCACCGGCCGGCCGTCGAGAGTGACGCCCTTGCCGGTGCTTTCCATCGTCAGCTGCTGGAGATAGGCCGGGAAGCGCCTGAGGTACTGCTCGTAGGGCAGCACCGCTATGCTCTGGGCGCCGAAGAAGTTGTTGTACCAGACCCCCAGCATCCCCATGATCACCGGCAGGTTGCGGTCGAAGGGCTCGGTGCGGTAATGCTCGTCCATCTCGCGCGCGCCGTCGAGCATCTCCCGGAAGTTCTTCGGCCCTATGGCTATCATCGTAGAGAGGCCTATCGCCGAGAACATGGAATAGCGGCCGCCGACCCAGTCCCAGAAGCCGAACATGTTCCGCGTGTCGATGCCGAATTCTTTCACCTTGGCCGCGTTCGTGGAGACCGCGACAAAATGTTTCGCTATAGCGGCCTTGTCCTTGAGCCTGGCCAGCGCCCAGTCGCGGGCCGTATTGGCGTTGGTCATCGTCTCCTGGGTCGTAAATGTCTTGGAGGCGACGATGAAGAGCGTCTCGGCGGGGTCGAGGTCCGCCACGGCCTCGGCGAAATCCGTGCCGTCGATATTCGAGACGAAACGGAAAGTGAGGCCGCGCTGGGAATAGTTCTTCAGCGCCTCATAGGCCATGACGGGGCCCAGGTCGGAGCCGCCTATGCCGATATTCACTATGTTCTTTATCTTTTTGCCGGTATGGCCCTTCCATTTTCCGCCGCGGACCTTGGCGGAGAAGGCTTCCATCTTCTCCAGCACTTCGTGGACCTGCGGCACTACGTTCTCTCCGTCGACGGTGACGACCGAACCCTCGGGCGCGCGCAGGGCGGTGTGCAGCACGGCGCGGCCTTCGGTCACGTTTATCTTCTTGCCGGTGAACATCGCCTCTATGGAGTCGCGCAGCCCCGAGGCCCTGGCCAGCGCCGACAGGAGCTTTATGGTCTCGACGGTGACGCGGTGCTTGGAATAGTCGAAGTATATGCCGGCGGCCTCGAGCGAGAGGTTCTCCCCCCGCCTGGGGTCGCCGGCGAACAGGTCCCGCAGGTGGACCTTGCTCATCTTGGCGTAATGCTTCTCCAGGGCCTGCCACTGGGTCAGGCTCTTCAAAGGGGTCATGGTTTTAAGCTGCATATATCTCCTTGATGTCCGCGCGCCTATCGCGCGTTCTCCGCCTTAAGCCACGAAATTATGCTGTCCGCGGCCGCCCCGTCCAGCGCCCGCCCTTCGGCGTTGTACTGAAGACCGGCTTCGGCGGTCAACTCCTCGCGGGGCCTGGGTTCGTGCTTCAGGACATGGTCGGCGTCGCTGGGGTAGACGAAGGAGGCTTTCTCCGGAGCGTATCTTTCCAGCGCTGCGCCGTCCTCTTTCCAGTCCACCTGTATGTCTTTCTTGCCGATGATCACCAGCGCCGGTGCGTTCGTTCCCGAGAGAAGGCGCGCGGGGTCCGCGGAGAGCAGTTCACGCATGAAAGGGAGGTTGGCGGGATTATAAAGCATACCCTGGATTAGACCGTTAAGAGGGGCCGGCACGGCCGGCTCCGGGGAAAAGGGTTCCCCTTTCCCGAATCTCTCTATCAGGCGGTCGAACCCCGCCATTATCTCCCCGCTTCCCGGCAGGGAAACGACTTGAGCCGCTATCTGGGCGCGCAGCAGTTCTTTTAGCGGGCGTCCGGGAGGCGCGCCCAGGACCAGGCCCCGGAAATACTTGTTCCGCAGCTGGGAGTTAATAGCGTGCAGCGCGCCCTCGCTGTTGGTGAGGGCGTAGATGCGGTCCGGGGCGATATCCAGTCTGCCCTTGAGGCAGGATACGGCGGAATTGACCTCTTCCGCGTGACTTTCAAAGCTCAGCTTCCCCATGAGGACCTGCATATTACCCGCGGCGTAAGGCCCAAGGAATCTCTTGTCGTATCGGATGGACGCGAAGCCGGCCTTGGCCAGTTCCGCCGCCAGCAGGGGCGCCGTGCCGTTCCTGCCGGGCATGAGCGGCGAGTTCCAGTCGCGGTCGGTCGGCCCGCTGCCCGCCACAAAAACGACCGCCGGATGCGGCCCCGGACCGTCGGGCAGGGTGAGCGTGGCTGTGACCGTGGTGGCGCCGATGTTCCAGGAAACGGCGGTTTCGCCGGCGTCCGCCGCGGCCGGCGCGCCGACAAAGCAGAACGCCATCGCTGTCGCGACGGCGATGATATCAATCTTTCTCATTTGTGCCTCTCCCGTTCCGGGAACAGCTATTTGTTGAGGACCCGCTTGAATTCGCGGGTTATGGCCGGCACGACCTCGTTCACGTCGCCCGTTATCCCGTAGGTGGCTACCTTGAATATAGGGGCTTCGGGGTCCTTGTTGACGGCCACGATGATCTTCGACGACTGCATCCCGATAAGGTGCTGTATCTGGCCCGAGATGCCGCAGGCGAAGTAGATCTTGGGCACCACGGTCTTGCCGGTCTGGCCTACCTGGTGCGCGTAGGAGATCCAGTCCGCGTCCACGGCGCTGCGGCTGGCGCCCACGGCGCCGCCGAGTACCTTGGCCAACTCTTCCAGCAGGGCGAAGCCTTCCTTGCCGCCCATGCCGCGTCCGCCGGCCACTATGATGTCGGCCTCGGAGAGGTTCACGGTGGCTCCGAGTTCCTCGACCATCTCGATCAGTTTGGTGCGGGAATCGAAGGCCTCTTCCGGATAATCCTTTTTTATGACCTCGGCCTTGCGGCCCTTCTCTACGGGCGCTTCCTTCATGACCTTGTGGCGCACCGTGGCCATCTGCGGCCTGTGGTTGGGCGCGGTGATGGTGGCCATGATATTGCCGCCGAAGGCGGGGCGTGTCTGCAGCAGCAGCCGCTCTTTCGGGTCGATATCGAGGGCAGTGCAGTCGGCGGTGAGGCCGGCGTCGGCCTTGATGGCGACGCGCGAGATGAGGCTGCGGCCTATGGTGGTGGCGCCGCAGAGCAGGACTTCGGGCCTGTATTCCTCGACGAGGCGCGCGAGCACTTCTGAATACGGGTCGTCCTGGTAGGCTTTGAGCGCCGGGTGGCTGACATAATAGACCTTGTCGGCCCCGCGCTCGCCCAGGCCGGCGGCGACGGCGTCCAGGCCCTCGCCCAGCAGCACGGCGCAGAGCTTCACGCCCAGCTTGTCGGCCAGTTTGCGGCCTTCGCCCAGCAGTTCATAGGAAATGGACTGCACTACGCCTTTCTTCTGCTCGCAGAATACCCAGACATCCTTGTAGGCGCTGAGGTCCTTCTTGGGGCCCCCCGCCTTCTCCAGCTCTATGGCCGAGAAGCGGCAGGCGGCCGCGCAGGAGCCGCAGAGCGTGCACAGGGCCATGTCGATGACGGCCTTGCCTTCGTTCATGTGTATGGCGCCGAAGGGGCAGGCCTTCACGCAGAGCGAGCAGCCGACGCATTTGTCGAGCAGTATCTTTATGGAGGCCATTACACGACCTCCCCTTTGAGCAGTTCGGCCAGTTCTTTGGCGACATCGCCGGCGGAGCCGGAGATCATCTCTCCGCCCTTGCGCGGTTCGGGGGTGAATATCTTGACCACGCGCGTCGGCGAGCCGTCCAGGCCCAGCGCCGCGGGGTCCGCTTCTATGTCGGCGGCGGTCCAGGCCGTTATCTTGGCGCTCCTGGCGCGCATCATGCCCTTTATCGAAGGCATGCGCGGCGTGTTTATCTCTTTGACGACGGTGAAAAGGCAGGGCAGGGGCGTCTCGACCACGTCGAAGCCTTCCTCCGTCATGCGCTCCACCACGGCGGTCTTCTCGTTTATCTCGCGTATCTTGCGGACATAGGTGACCTGCGGTATGTCCAGGTGGGCGGAGATGCCGGGGCCGACCTGCGCGGTGTCGCCGTCGGAGGCCTGCTTGCCGCAGACTATGACGCCGTAGTCGCCGAGCTTCTCTATGGCGGCGGAGAGCGTGTAGCTGGTGGCCCAGGTGTCGGAACCGGCGAACTTCCGGTCGCTGACCAGCACTCCTTCGTCGCAGCCCAGCGCGATGGCGTCGCGCAGGGCCTTCTCGGCCTGCGGCGGGCCCATCGTGACGGCCGTGACCTTGCCGCCCAGCCGTTCCTTGAGGCGCACGGCCTCCTCGATGGCGTAGGCGTCGAACGGGTTGATGACGCTCTCGACGCCGTCGCGGACCAGCGTATTGGTCGCCGGGTCTATCTTTACGTCGGTGGTGTTGGGTACCTGCTTGATGCAGACTATGATGTTCATCTCAATCCTTCTGCAGGGACTCCTTTATCAGGTTGGCGGCGATGACGTTGCGCTGTATCTGGTTGGTGCCCTCGTAGATCTGGGTGATCTTGGCGTCGCGCATGAACTTCTCGACGGGGTAGTCGCGCATGTAGCCGTAGCCGCCCATCAGCTGGACGGCGTCGGTGGTGACCTTCATCGCCATGTCGCTGGCGAAGAGCTTGGACATCGCCGACTCGCGGGAGATGGACTTGGCGCCCGAGTCCACCATCCGGGCGACGGCGTAGGTCAGCGCGCGGGCGGCCTCTATCTGGGTGCCCATGTCGGCTATCATGTGCTGCACGGCCTGGAAGCCGGTTATCGGCTGGCCGAACTGGACGCGGGTGCGGGCGTATTCTAGCGCGTGGTCGAAGGCGCCCTGCGCCATGCCGACGGCCTGCGCGGCCACGCCGGGGCGGGAGGTGTCGAGCGTCTTGAGCGCGGCTATGAAGCCCATGCCCTCGCGGGAGATGAGGTTGGCGGCGGGGATCTCGCAGTCGGTGAAGATGACCTCGCGCGTGGCGGAGGCGCGTATGCCCATCTTCTTCTCTTTCTTGCCGAACTCCATGCCCTTGGTGCCCTTCTCGACTATGAAGGCGCTGGCGCCGCGCACGCCCTTCTTCTTGTCGGTCATCGCGATGACGGTGTAGATCTCGGCCTCGCCGGCGTTGGTGATCCACTGCTTGGTGCCGTTGAGGATGTACTTGTCCCCCTCCTTGCGCGCCGTGGTCTGTATGGCGGTGGCGTCGGAGCCGGCGCCGGCCTCGGTGAGGCAGAAGGCGGCCAGCTTGCGGCCGCTGGCGATCTCGGGCAGGTACTTCTTCTTCTGCTCCTCGGAGCCGCTGATCATTATCGGCAGGGCGCCCAGCGCGCTGCTGGCGTAGCCCAGGGCTATGGCGCCGCAGGCGCGGGAGAGCTCCTCGGTCACGACGCACATGTCCATTATGCCGCCGCCGAGGCCGCCGTACTGCTCGGGGATATAGATGCCGAACAGGTCGCTCTCGGCCAGGACCTTCATGATCGGCCAGGCGAATTCCTCGCTCTCGTCGTACTGGGCCGCGACGGGGGCTATCTTCTCGCGGGCTATCCTGCGGGCGAGGTCGCGCACCATGATCTGCTGTTCGTTGAGGAAATAATCCATATCGCGGCTCCTTGGTACTGTCGGATTGGCTAACTATGATACTAAAAACGCGTTTATCGGTTGAACTACCGCAGGTCCAGGACGTCCATGAGGCCGGGGCCGTAGGACACGATGGAGAGCTTCGGGTAAGGATAGACCTTCGAGAGCGCGCCTATCTTTTTGAGGAAAGCGGCGGCTTCGCCCTTTATGTCGGAGAGGCGGCGCGGGTTGTCGGCGCCCTGGTAGAGGTCTATATGGGTTATAGCCAGGCGGGTCGCCGAATTTATGGCGACGGCGCGGCGGGCCAGGTCGTATTCGAAGGCGCCGATGCGGCGCAGGCGGCCGCTGACAGAGCCGACCTCGCGGCCCTTGGTGTGATGGATGTTGAGTTTGGATTTGTCCTTTATCTCGGCGGCCAGCGGGCCGGGGCCGACGCGGCTGACATAGGGCTTGAAGATGGCGTAGACGTCGCGCACGTACTTGGGGCCGAGGCCGGCCTCGGCGAGGAAGGTGGAGGCGGTTGTGTCGCGCGAGGTGACATAGGGATATTCGCCGTGCAGCAGCGAGAGTTTCATTCCCTGCGTTCCCTCGACTATGACGCCGTCGCCGGCGGCCAGCGCCTTGTTCAGTAGCTCAGGGACGGGCTTCACCCAGCGGCGCAGCCTGGGCTCGTCCTTGGCGAACTTTATCTTCTTGCGGTCGATGCGGTCGCGCACGGCGGCGCCGAGCCCCGTGCCGACGCTGCCGATGCTTTTCATCATGCGGGAGTCGCGGCGTTCGGCGGCCGTCTGGCGCGGCTCTATCACGACGGCGTTGGGGTCTATTATCAGGCGGCCGGCGGTGCCGGTGAGAGTCGTTTCCTTGAGCAGCCAGTCGGTGATGATGTAAGTGCCGGCGCCGAGCACGAGCTTGGTGCGCGGGCTGACGAACCCGGCCGGTATGGATTTCAGCGCGTAAATTTTGCCCTTGTGGAAGACCGTGTGCCCGGCGTTGGGGCCGCCGACTTTCACCGCGTAGCGGTAATCGCCCTTATGCGCCAGGTAGGCGCAGATCTTTCCTTTGCCCTCGTCCCCGCCCTGGCCGCCCGCGACTATGTCTACCGGCATGTGGTCTCCTTATTTCCCGCGGGCCAGGCGCGCGGCCAGCCCGGTGTAGGGTTTGGACAACAAAGCTCTCAGCTCGGCCTTTACAGCGGGGCGAACGGGCAGTCCGTCGACGAAGCTCCGCAGGTCCGTCAAAGTTATGGCGCGTCCGCGGGTGAGTTCCTTGAGCAGCGAATAGGGGTCCTTCACCCCTTCGCGGCGCAGGACGGTCTGCACGGCCTCGGCGTAGACTTCCGGGTGCTCCGCCAGCGACCGTGCCGCGGCGGCGCGGTCCGCGGCTATGCGCGAGAACCCTTCCATCATGGACTTATAGGCGATGAGCGAATGGGCGAAGGCCGCGCCGTAATTGCGCTCTACGGTGGAATCGGAGAGGTCGCGCTGGAGGCGCGAGACCGGAAGCTTGGCCGAGAAGAAGCCGCAGAGCGCGTTGGCCGCGCCCAGGTTCCCCTCGGCGTTCTCGAAATGGATGGGGTTGACCTTCTGCGGCATCGTGGAAGAGCCGACTTCCCCCGCCACGGCCCGCTGGACTATGAGGCCGTCGCTGATATAGCGCCAGATGTCCTGCGCGAGGCCGATGAGTATCGTATTGGTCCTGCGCAGCGCGTCGAAGAGTTCCGCGACGGCGTCGTGCGGTTCTATCTGCGTGGTCAGCGGCGCGGCCTCTATCCTTATCTTCATGCCCCTGGACGCGGCGGCGGCGAAGCGGCGGGCGAAGGCCGGCCAGCCGGCGCGCGGGAAAGCGGCGAGATGCGCGTTGTAGTTGCCGACGGCGCCCGAGAGCTTGGCCTGCAGCCGCAGGCCGGCCAATTGCGCGCGCTGGCGCTCAAGCCGCGAGGCGAATACCGCGAATTCCTTGCCGAAGGTGGTGCCGACGGCGGGCTGGCCGTGCGTGCGGGCCAGCAGCGGGTCGGCGGCGTGGCGGCGGGCCAGGCGGCGCAGTTCGGCCATGATATCGTCAATGGCCGGCAGCAGGACGCGCTCCAGCCCCCGGGCCAGCATGAGCGCGTACGCGAAGCTGTTGACGTCCTCGGATGTGAGGGCGAAATGCACGTACTCGCGGTATTTCGACAGCCCCGCCCGCTCCAGCCGCTCGCGGATGAAGCGCTCGCAGGCTTTCACGTCGTGCCTGGTCTCGCGCTCTATCGCTTTTACGCGGGCGGCGTCGGCCGGCGAGGCGTTCTTAAGGGCCGCCAGCAGCTTCTTCCCCTTCGCCGGCAGCCGCGGTATGCCGGTGCCGGGCAGGCCGCATAGCAGCTCCAGGTAAAGCGCCTCGACCTCGAGGCGGTGGCGTATCAAAGCTTCTTCGCTGAAATAACGGGAGAGGGGCCGGGTGACCGCCGCGTAGCGTCCGTCAACCGGGCTTACGGCCTGTAGTTCGGTCATGGGTACATGATATCAAAAGGGCGTGGAGGGCGGCGAGAGGCAATTATTCTATAATAATACCGTAACATGCCCTTTGTACAATTTCCCTGCCGGACAACCGGCTATTCCAATCGGAGCGCTCCCGGGTAAACAAATATGGACATAATGACTTTGATCGGATTCTCCCTGGCGGCCGCCGTCATGGCCTGGGGTATAGTCACTTCCGGGGTCGGCGACCTGTTCCTCAACGCCCACGGCATAGTCCTGGTCATCGGCGGAACGCTGGCCGCCACCATCGTGAACACCTCTTTTTCGGGCTTCATGAGCGGCGTACGCTCTTTCGCCGTAATATTCCGCAGCCCCGATTACCCCTCCATAGAGGACTGCGTTAAGATCCTAGTCCAGCTTTCCGACACCGCTCATAAGCAGGGAGGCATAATGGCGCTGCAGAACGTGGATCCCGGCTTCGCCAGGGGATTCCTGCGCCGCTCGGTCTCGGTCGCCATGGTCAGCGGCGAGTCCCGCGAGACCCGCGCGATACTGGAAGAAGAGGTGCGCCGCCGCCGCCTCGCCATAAACGAAGACTCCAATTTCTACCGCACGATGGCCGTACTTTCCCCCATGTTCGGCCTGATAGGCACGCTGTTCGGCATCATCGAGACGCTGACCAATATAACCGATCCGACGGCCATAGGCCGCTCGATGGCCGTCGCCATCAGTTCGGCTTTCTACGGCATAGCTCTCTCCAACCTGCTCTTCGTGCCGGTCGCCAACAAGATACGCCTGCGGGCGATAGAGGAAACGGCGGGACTTCAGCTCATAATAGAGGGCATTATGGACATCATGGCGGGCAAGACGCCCCACCTGGTCGAGATGCACCTGCGCGGCTACCTGACCGCCAACCAGGCGCGGCTGGCGAGGTCGGAGGCTTAAGGCGGAACCATGGCCAGGTTCTACGAACGCGAAGACGAACTGGAGAACGAGCTCAACAGGGGCGCCCTCTGGGCGATAACCTACGGCGACCTGATGAGCTACCTCATGATCTTCTTCATGATCCTCTTCGCTTTTTACAGTTCCAAGAACATCGCCGCGCAGTTCAGCATGAAAAGCCTGGAGGACACTTTCGGCAAGGACACCGAGACTACCTCCATGCTTTTTTCAAAGCACGGCATACAGCAGATAGCGCAAGTGGAGATCTCGGCCAACAAGATAAACATAAACTTTTCGGAGCCGATACTCTTCGCTCCCGGCAGCGACATCCTCAGGGAACAGTCTAAGCCGCACCTAAAGCGCCTGGCCAAGGTCTTCAGCGACCTGCCGAACCCCATACAGATAGAGGGGCACACCGACGCCCGCCCGCTTGCCAAGGGCGCAAAATTCAGGTCAAACTGGGAGCTTTCGGCGGCCAGGGCCTTCTCCGTGCTGAAGTTCATGGTGGAGCAGGGCGTGGCGCCGGAGAAACTTTCCGCGGTAGGCTACGGCGAGTTCAAGCCGATAAAGTCTAACGAGACTCCGGAAGGCCGTTCCGCCAACAGGCGCATAGAGATAAACATCATCCGCCACGAGATCTGAGCCGGCCATGAAGCTTACAACCCGATTCTTCCTGATACTGCTGGGAATAGCCGTGTTCCCGCTGCTGGTGTCGGTCGGGTGGAACGTATACCAGTACCGCGGCAGCATCGCCGGCGTATTCAGCCTGCACAAGACGGTCTCTTCGCTCGCCGCCTCCAACATGGAGGAATGGCTGGCCAGCGTGAACCGCAGCCTCGCCTTCCTCTACACCGTCGAACACCCCCTCCAGAAGAAGAACATAGACGAGACGGCGCTTATCAAAGAGGCCGTCGCCGTCAATTCCGAGATCATGGCGCTGAGCTTCCTGCGGCCCGACGGCTCCGAGATATTCAAGCTGCAGAGCGAGAACGTAAAGAACAAGGACCACCTTACGACTTTCATCCCGGACCTGGCGGGCAAGGCGCGGGAGGCCGGCAGCATACAGATGGGCGAGGTGATCTGCGCCGAGGGCCAGCCTTTCTTCCCCCTCGCCTACCCGCTCATCGACTCGCGCGTGGTCATCTTCCACTTCTCGCTGGAGAAGCTCTGGGGCAAGATGGGCGGGATGCGCACCGGAGAGAGCGGGCGGGTGATAATACTGGACAAGAAGGGAGTCCCGCTTCCGTGCCAGGGGATCGATCCTGAGTCGATAGACTCCGAAGCCGTCCGCCGTGTTTTCAAGATCAGCGCCAAGATCGACAGGATGCCGTCCATGAAACTGGGCGGAGAGCGCTTCGCCGGGGCCTACGCGGCCACCGAGAAACTCCCGTGGGTAGCGGTCTCGCTGCAGAGCCACGACGAGATATACGGCGCGCAGCGCCGCTCCATAATACTGTTCTCCGTGTTCACGCTCATCTCGGCGGTCACCACGGTCATAGTCGTGCTGCTGATCTCGCGCCGCATCATCGCCCCCATAAACAACATGGTGAACGGCGTCAAGAAGTTCCTCAAGGAACAGAGGCTGGACAAGGTGATACCCGCCGAGGGGTGGCCTGAAATAAAGAACCTGGTCGGCATCCTCAACCGCATGATGCTGGAACTGCAGGCCTACCGCGCCTTCCAGCTCAACCAGATAATGGAGGAGAAGAACAAGGCGCAGGCGCTGATAGACACCATTCCCGACGGCGTGCTGCTGCTCGACGACCGCGGCACGCTGATCTACTCCAACCAGCTGGCGCTCAGCCTGCTGGGGCTCGGCCGCAATCCCTCGGGCGCCGTGCTCCCGAAGTCCATACGCAGCGACGCCTTCAGGGAGAAGTTCCAGGAACTCCTGGCCTCCAAGGAAAAGTACGCGCGAGACGAGGTGGAAGCCCCCCTGGAGGGAACCTCCCCACAGGTGATAAAGAACTACCGCGTCCTGGCGGCCCAGTTCATGCAGGCCACCCTCAAGCGCCCCGGCCGCGTCATCATCATCCGCGACATCACCAACGAAAAGGAGCTGGAGAAGGCCAAAGAGGACTTCTTCCACATGATCACGCACGACATGCGCGCGCCGCTCTCCACCATACAGGGCTACGTGGAACTGCTGATGAAGAAGCTGCCGCCCAACCCCGGCACCGACAAGTATTTCCAGAGCATGCTCTATTCTTCGCGCAGGCTGCGCGGCATGATAGACGACATCCTGAACACCACCAAGCTGCAGCGGGGCACCATGACGCTGCAGCTGGACACGATATCGGCCGCGGAACTGATAACCCGTATCCGGGACAATCATGAGCCGGTGGCCGTGCCCAAGAAGATCACGCTGGTCGCGGCCCCCCCGCCGGAGAACATCGAGTTCAACGGCGACCGCACGCTGCTCGAGCGCGTCATAACCAACCTGATGGGGAATTCGCTCAAGTTCACCCCCCCGGGAGGGAAGATCACCCTCGGCTGCTCGCAGGACGCGGACAAAGTTTTCTTCTGGGTCGAGGACACCGGCCCCGGGATCCCGGAGGACAAGCGCAAGGCCATTTTCGAGAAGTACTCGCAGATGGAGGAGCATAAGAGCCAGGGCTTCGGCCTGGGCCTGGCGATGTGCAAGATGACGGTGGAACTGCACAAGGGCGATATCTGGGTGGAGTCCGAAGTGGGCAAGGGGTCCAAGTTCATCTTTACCGTGGCCAAGGGGCTCACTCAATAGCGGAGGAGAACGATACGATGGCGCTGATACTCATAGTGGACGACAACGACGAATTCCGGGGGATGGTGGCCGATTATTTCGGCGAGATCGGCTACAAGATAGCGATGGCGATGAACGGGGCCGAGGGACTGGCGCGGGCAAGGGAACTAAAGCCCGACCTCATCATCTGCGACGTGATGATGCCCGACGTCGGAGGTATCGAGGTGCTGCGCGGCCTGCAGGCCGACGAGGATACCCGCTCCATCCCGGTGCTGGTCATGACGGGCACTTTCTTCGACAAGCAGATGAGCGAGCTTTTCCGGCAGGAGTCCAACTGCCGCGAGTTCATGAGCAAGACCACCGAGCTGGCTTATGTCCAGAAAAAGGTCGAAGCTCTCCTGGGCGGTGCGGCCAAGTGAAGAATCCCCCCCTGGTGCTCGTGGCCGACGACGAGACCGATTACCTGGAAATAGCCTCCCGCCTCCTGGAGGAGGCCGGGTTGCGCGCCGCCCGGGCCGCCACCGGCGCGGAATGCCTCGCTGCCGCGGCCGCGGAGAAGCCGGGGCTCATAGTCCTGGACATAGGCCTGCCCGACATGAGCGGCCTGGACGTGCTCAAGTCCTTGAAGTCCGACCCGGCGCTTAAGGAAGTTCCCGTGCTGCTTTTCACGGTGCGCTCGGAGCTGGATTACGTCTCCTCGGGCCTGGCGGGGGGCGCGGCCGGCTATGTCATAAAGCCTTTCCGCCCGGAAGATTTCGTCAGGAGAGTGAGGTCCTTCTTTGGCTGAACCCCGATCCGGCGGCCGGCCCTCCGCCGCCGTAGTCTCGTCAGGCCCCGCCGGGGAGCGGATGCTGAAAGCCCTTGAAAGGGCCGGCTTCTCCGTCTCCTCCTACCCCGCCGCCGGCCCGTTCATAGCCTCGCTCGCCTCGGCTCCGCCAGACCTGGCCGCCGTCGACACGGACCTGCCGGACCTGGGCGGCGCCGACCTGGCGCTGGCGCTGCGCCGCAATCCCCCGACCGCGGGCGTCACGCTGATCATATTTTCGGCCGCGCCGCGCGTCCCGGCCGAAGTCGTTACGGGGCTGGACAGCGGTGCGGACGATTATCTCAGCCCCCTCCCTTCTCCCGAAGAACTGGACGCCCGTCTCCGCAATCTCATGGAGCGCGGCCTCCGGGGCCGCGCGGCCGGGGCGCCGCCGCCCCCTGTCATCAGGGCGGGAGGTCTCGAGGTGGACCTCTCCGCGCGCACGGTGACGGCCTGCGGCAAGACCGCGGACCTTACCAGCCTGGAATTCGACCTTCTCGTTTTCTTCCTTAACCACCCCAACCGCGTCATAGCCCGCGGGACTCTGATGGACGCACTCTGGAAGGACCCCGCGTCGGCTTCGCAGCGCGCCGTGGACAAGCGCGTGGAAGCGCTGCGCGCCAAGCTGGGCGGCTTCGCGGCGCGCATAGAGACGGTGTTCGGGATGGGATACCTGCTGAGACTGAAAGACGAGTGTTGAGGCCGGCCCGGCTCAGGCCTTGGGCGGAGGAGGCGGCGGCGGCGGAGGAGGAGGAGGAGCCCCGTCCCTCTGCGCTTCTTTGGCTTTGGGCTCTTCCGACGGGGGCAGCGCTCCCCAGTCGAGCGGCAATATGAACATCGCGGCCGCGCCTCTTTCCTTCCTGTTGGATACCGTGAATTCCCCCCCGTGCCTTTCGAGTATCCTGTGGGCCGTGGCGAGGCCTATGCCCGTGGCGTCCTTCCTTGAAGTATTGAAAGGAAGGTAGAGTCGGTCCAGCACCTCGGCCGGGAAGCCGTGGCCGTTGTCCTCGAAGATGACCACGGCCTTCGAGCGGTCCTCGGTCCCGGTCATCGTCATCTTGAGCGACGTGCCGGGCGGCAGGTTCTCGTGGGCGTTCTTTATCACCTGGTAGAAGGCCAGGCGGAGTTTCTCCCTGTCCATTTTGATCCAGGCGGAAGGGAGTATGACCTGCCGCGATAGGGAGAGCTTCTTGTTGCGGAAGGGCCGCTCCCAGCCGTCCAGCAGCCCGTCGAGCATGGAGCGCAGCTCCCCTCTCTCCAGGTGCAGAGGGGTCTCGTCGATATAGGCCTGCCAGCCTTTCATCAGCGTGACGGAGGCCAGCATGGCCTTGAGCGACGGTGCAAGGTTCTTGCGGGCGGCGGCGGGCAGGCGGTAGCTGAAGAGGTTGAGGTCCCCCGATATCTTGGAGAGTCCCTTTATTATCTTCTCGGTGAAATCGAACTGCTCGCGCTTGATCAGGCCGCTCAGGCGCATGTTGCGGCGCTTGAGGTCCTCCACCTCCTCCTGGAGGCGGTCTATCCTGGCCAGTTCCTGCTTGAGCAGCGCTATCGAGGCGTCGCGGTCGCGCAGTTTCTTTATCGTCTCGCGCAGGCTGTCGTCGGCCTTGCGCAGGGTTTCGCGGAGGGACTCCCCCTCGGCGAGCAGGGTGTTTATCCTGGCGGTGGAGCGCTTGTTCATCTCCTTTTCCAGGGAAAGCCCGGTCTTCGCGTCGCGGAGCAGGCCGTTGAGCTTCTCTGTTTCGGCGCGCGACTCGCGCAGCTGCTCCGCCAGCGACTTCTCCTTCTCCAGCGCCTCTTCCAGTCCCCTGCGCAGTTCGGCCGCCTTGGTCTGGAGCTCGAACACTTTCTGCACGGCTCCCGCGAAATTGGTCTTCTGCTCCTCGGCCGCCAGGCGCGCGTCGCGCAGCTCCATCCGCAGGGAATGGGCCGCGGCTTCCCGCTCGGCGGCCAGTTCTTCCAGGCCTTTTTCCTTCTCCCGCAGGGCTTCGGCTTCGGCCCTGGCCGCGGCCAGCGCTTTGCCGGTCTCCGCCAGCGCGGACTCGGCTTCGGCCAGCGCCAGGGCGGAGGTCTTGCCCGTCTCGCGGACGGACGCCAGTTCCCCGGCCAGCTCCTCGACCCGGGCGGAGGCCCCTTCCAGCGACTTTTCAAGGGAGGCCTTTTCCGTCCTGATCGTTTTTATTTCTTTGTCGAGCGCCTCGGCTTCCGCCGACCTCGCCTGAAGTTCGACGGCCATCCTTGCGGCCTCGGCCCCGGCGTCGGCCAGTTCGCGCAGGAGGTCTTCCGGAGAGACGCTCCCTTCCCGCCCGGCCGCCGCGGCTTCCAGCGCCTCGGCGAGGGGTTTCATGGCGGCTATGGCCTTAAGCCTGTCCTCGAGGGCCGCGGCCCTAGAGGAAGTCCCGTTCAGACTTTTCTCGAGCGCCGCTTTTTCCCCCGCCAGAATGGCCGCGCGCTCCTTTTCCGATCCAAGCTCGGCGGCCAGCTTCTCGGCGCGCTCCGCCATGGCGGCGTGGCCTTCCAGCAGGCCCGAGGCCCGCTTAACCAGTTCATCCCTGGCCGCGGCGCCGGCGCGCATCCTCTCTATCTCGGCTTTTAGCGCCGATTCGCGGGAGCGGGCCTCCTGCAGCGCCCGCTCCAGGTGGGCCAGCCGTGAATTGAGCTCCCCCGCCTTGCGCGCCGCCTCCGCGTAGTTCCGCGAAAGCCTGCCCGCCTCCTCCTGGGCGCTTTTCATCGCGTCCCAGAGAAATCCTATCTCGCGGCCGGCGGGGTTCTCGGCTTCCATCAGGCGCTCCTCCCGGCCGTTATCTCGATGCGATTCTTGGACGCCAGGTCCATGGCGGTGGCTATGACCTTGGCGCGGGCCAGGATGACCTTCTCCTTCTCCTGGCGGGCCGCGAGCATGTCGCGGACGATGGCGCGTACGTCCTCGGGGAAGACCTTCATGACGCTGCGGGTATGGCCCTCGTCCATGCCCTGCAGGGCCACGGCCCATTCGGGGTAAGGGAGGGCCAGGACCAGGGGCTTGAGGTTCTTCTCGTCCAGGGCGCAGAGCTCGTCGAAAGTGATCAGCGCGCCGCGCAGCCGGTCGAAAGAGGCCTGGTCCACGCCCTTGAGCCCGGAGAGCAGCTCCTCGCGCTCGGCGGGATCGACGAGGCTGAGTATGCGGCCCAGCTTCTCGCTGCCCTTTAGCGATTTCTCTATGCGCAGGCGGAGGTTATTCTCGACCTCCATCAGCCTTTCGGGTTCCACCTGCTTGAGCGCCAGCATGCGGCGGGTCACCGCCTCGCGGCGGGACGGGGGCAGGTTGAGCAGCAGCTTGGAGGAGATGTGGGGCTTGCGGTCGGCGAGCTGGGCTATTACTATGGCCGCGTCCTCCTCGGCCTCGTCGGCGAGGATCTCGCTTATTTCTTCGGCGGGCATCTTCTCCACGAAGGAGAAGGAATCCTGGCTCTCGAGCAGGCGCAGGCCGCCGCCTTCAGCGTCTATGACCTCCGCGAACTCGCCGCCCTCTCCTTCTTCCCCTCCGGCGCCGCCCTGCGCCCCGGAGGCCCCGGGGGCGGCGGAGCCGGCCTGGGAGGTAAGGGCGCTCATGCGGGCGTAGTCCAGCAGGCTGGTGAAGAGGCGGGAGGCCAGCAGGTAGGCGAAGACCACCAGCGAGGCCAGAGAAAGGGTGAGCAGGAAGGAGCCCAGAAGTATGCGGTGTATGTCCGGCGCGTCGAAGAACTCCTTCCACCAGGGCAGCATGTCGGCGCGCAGCAGGGATATGGTGTCGCCGCGCTTATCGTCGAGGCGGAGTATGTCGGTGACGAGCAGGCGTATGGCGTTGGCGCGGGCTTCCGGGATATTGCGGTCGAAGACCAGCGAGACGGTGACGCGCCTTATCCTGAACTGGCTGGTGTGGGTTGTCTCGGCCTTCTGCTGCTGGATGTACTCGTTGGTCTTCTCCATGACCGTGATCTGGGAGAAGCCGGGGAGCTGCAGGAAATTCTCGGGATCGGAGGCGCCGGATTCGCTGGTGGCGGTGTAGGCGGCCTCGCCCTCGACGCGCACGAACACCTTGCTCTTGCCGCGGCCGAGCAGCTGCTCCAGGAGGCGCGCCACGTCCTCCTGCATGCGGGCGGAGAGTTCGGCCTCCTCCGCGGCCGGCGTGACGGCGGGCGCCGCGGGGGACTGTCCCTGGGCGGCCGCCTGCGAGAGCGGGAAAAATACGGAGAATATCAGCGTCGCGATGGTCATAGGCGGGGAGGTCCGGGCCTCCCTTTCATTCTAAATAATAGGAAACCCGGGTTACAAAGTTGTTTCGGGGCGGTTAACTATTTAAGGGGAGCTCGGCTCCGAAGACCGCTCCTCCCGCCTGAGCGGGACGGTAGAAGGCCTTGCCGCCGTGCATTTCGGCTATGCGGCGGCACAGGGACAGTCCCAGCCCAGTTCCCCCCGCCGCGGCGCCCGGGGCCCTGTAGAAAGCCTCGAAGAGCCTGCCCGCGGCTTCC
This sequence comes from Elusimicrobiales bacterium, assembly GCA_031082205.1. Lineage (GTDB taxonomy): Bacteria > Elusimicrobiota > Elusimicrobia > Elusimicrobiales > UBA9959 > UBA2231. The sequence goes on along the minus strand of JAVHLJ010000011.1, from coordinate 47,235 downwards.
GGGGGTACGCCCGCGCCGGTGTCGGCCACCTCTAAGACGAGATGGCCGTCGCGGGTGAAAGCCCGGACTTCGACCGATCCGCCTTTGGGCGTGAACTTAAGGGCGTTGGCCAGGAAATTTGTGAGCATATGGGCCGTCAGCTCCCTGTCCAGGCGGGCCGGCAGCCGGGCTTCGCCGGAATATTCCAGTCGCAGCCCCAGGTCGGCCGCGCGCGGCCTGAAGAAATCGGTTATGTCGCGCGCCAGCGCCGCGGCGTCCTCCGGGCCGGGGCTGAAGGGCATCTCTCCCCGCTCTATTCGGGCCAGGTCCAGCAGTCCTGTCACGAAGGCCGAGAGACGCGAGACGTTCTCCCTTATGCGGCGGTAGTCGCCCTTCTCCGCCTCGCCCGCGCCGGCCCGGCGCTCCAGCAGCGCCAGGCGGCTCTCTATCGCTCCCAGCGGAGAGCGGAGTTCGTGCGTAACCGAGGAGACGAAGGTCTTCTTCATGTTCTCCAGCTCCAGCAGCTTCGCGGACATCGCGTCGAAAGCGGCGCCGAATGCCGCTATCTCGTCGGAGCCTCCTATCGAGGCCCGGGAGCCGAAGCGCCCCGCCCCGATATCGGCGGCCAGCGCCGAGAGACGCCCCAGCCTGCGGGATATGCCGGCCGAGAGCAGGAAAGCCAGCGCGCCAGCCAGCGCCGCGGAGAGCGCCGCGGCCTTGGCCGTGTTGCGCCAGAGCGCCATCAGCAGGCCCGCCCTTTCTTTCTCCAGGTATTCCGAAGAGAAGTCCAGTCTTACGGCGGCTCCCCGCGCGGAGGCGCGCCGCGTCAGCGGGCGCCCGGCGGACGGCGCTCCCGGGGGAGGCCTGCCCCCCCGTATCTCCTTTTCGGCGCCGTCTTTCCAGGAAAGGAAAGCGGCGGCTATGTCGGGCCTGGATCGCCGCAGGTCGGCCAGGTAGTCCACCAGCATCAGCTGGTCGCCGGCCAGGGCGGCTTCCGCCGCCATCCGCTCGGCGCCGGCCACGGCCGCCGCTATGCGCTCCTCCTGCACCCGGTAGATCTCCTCCCGTCCGAAGCGGTAGAAGAAATAGCCGGCCGCCAGGGCCGCGGACAGCGCAGCGGCCGGCAGCGCCAGGTTCAGCTTTGTCCTCAGCGTCATCTCGTCCTTATCTCGAGAACCTTATGATCCTCTCAAGGGCCTTCTTGGCCTGCGCGTTCTCCGGGTCGAGCACGAGTATGCGGCGGAAGATGTCGGCCGCCTTGCCGTACTCGCCCTTGGCGTAGAAGTCCGCTCCGGTCTGGTAGAGCTTCTCTATCTCCCGCGGCGCAGTCGCCGGCTTCTTTTCCTCGCGCTCGGACTCGGGCACCGGCGGCACCCAGGTGGCGCCGCCGCTCCTGGCGCGGGCCGTGGAGACCATGCGCGTAAGCGCGGCCTTCTCGCTGGGCTCGGTCTCCATTTTCAGCGCCTTGTCCCACCAGCCGGCCGCCTGGGCGTAGCTGCCCATCATGTAGTGGCAGGAGCCGGCCTTCTTCATGGCGTCGCGGTTGTCGGGCTCGTATTCCAGCGCGTCCTCCAGCTTGCGCAGGGCGTCGTCGTAGTTCTTCTGGGCGTAGAGTATCTCGGCTTCCTTTATCCGGTGCAGCGCCAGTCCGCCTTTGAAGTCGGCCGGCACCCTCTCCGCCTTGAGGTGGGTCATATCCTCCACCCCCTCCAGGAAGCGGCTGAGGGCGGCGTCGTCGCGGTTGAGGCTGTGCGCGTAGGAGATCTCGCGGATCGCGCGGCTGTCCTGTCCTTTGAGGAAGTGCGTGATGCCCTGGGAGAGGCGGCGCTCCCATTTCTCCTTTTCGAACTCGCCGGGCATGGCCGGGTAGAACTGGCCGGTCAGGTTCAGGCGGCGGCTGAGGTTTATCAGAGAGGCGTCGGGCAGGAGGTCTTTGGCCTCCTCCATCAGGGTCCGGGCGGCGTTCTGGTACTTTTCGTCCATTATGAGCCGCTTCACGCCGGCCAGGCGGGGGTTCTCCAGGCTGGCCAGTTCGCGGGTGCTCTTGTACTCGGAGACCTCGGCCAGGCGCTGGTACTGCTCCAGCAGGTCCTTCTCGTACTGTTCCTCCACGGTGGGTCCGCCGAAGTGGTAGCTCATCGCCATGCGGTGGGTCCCCGCCGTCTCCTTTATTGTCCCCAGGGGAAGTATGAAAGCGTAGTCGAAGCCGATCTTGTTTATCTTGTAGGAGAGGCCGGCGGTGGCCTGGCGGAAATCCCTGGTGCCGGCTCCCAGCGAGCCGCGCACGCTGATCTCCCCCTTGTCCAGGGTGGGGAAGACGCGCTCGGCCGCCACGATCAGGTCCCTGTCCGCCTCGCCGGTAGGCCCCTCGCCGAAGCGCAGCTCGGAGGAAAGCGTCATCCAGAGGGCGCGGTAAGTGACGCCCAGGGAAGTGCGCATGGGCAGCTTGTCCTCGGCGCCATCGCCGAAGGCGACGTTGGGCTGCATGACGCTCTTGAGCGCCAGGCCGGCCGAATACTTCTTGCCGAGGGAATAGATGAATCCGAGGTCGAGGTCCATGGCGGAGGCCGTATTGGCTCCTATCAGTACCGGGTCTACGTCGCCGGTGGCCAGCAGCCCGTTCATCGAATCGTAGGTCTCCTCCAGGCGCTCGAAGGAACGCGAAAGGAGCTTGAAGGAGGCGCCGGCCGAAAGGTTCTCCAGCATCGTGTTCGGCGCGAAGGCGTAGCCGTAGGAGACCTGCATCGTGCGCTCGCCGTAAACGCCGCTGAGGCTGAACTGGTTCCAGAGGCCGCCCATCACGCCCAGTTTGCCGCCGCGCAGCGGCACGGCCAGGGCCATTCCCGTCATTCCCAGGCTGGAACCGTCGCTCAGGCCCGTGTGCAGCATGGAATGAGAGGCCAGGAACTTCACCCGCTCGAGCCTGGCCAGCCCGGCCGGGTTGTAATGCGCGGCGGAGACGTCGTCGGCCGCGGCGGTGAAGGCGTTGCCCAGGCCGGGCGCCCGGGCGCCGAAGCCCAGGTCCTCGAAAGCGGAGAAGGCACGTGCGGAGCAAAGCAGCGCCAGCAGCGCCGCCGCCGCACCCGTCCGGAATATTTTCGCCTTTTTCATATCGCGCCCCGGCCGCTTATCTTACGACCACTATGGTCCCTTTGAGCACCGTTTCTCCGGCCGTTATCTGGTAAATGTAGACGCCCCCCGCCGCGCGGAGGCCCAGGTTGGGGTCCCATTCCATATAGTAGAAATCGTCTATCGGGGCCGACATGTCGCGGACCATATCGGCCACCTTGCGGCCCTTCAGGTCGAATATCTCGCCCCTTACCAGAAGTTCGGACGGATTGTGGCACTTGAACATGAAGGTGTCGTTCCGGGAATCGCCGTTGGGGGTCACCAGCCGGTTTAGGGCGCGCGAACTCCCGACGGTGACGGCGGCCATGAGGGCCGGGGCGAGCAGGAGGGCGGCGGCCAGCGATATGGCCGCTCCGCCGCTCCCTTTTATGAGCCGTTCCCTTGTCTTCATGGTCCGTGTTCCAGTCGCGTCAGCGGATAGATCGTACAAAAGGCGTGCGACTATTTTATTTCGTAAATGTGAAGGTTGTTTTTCCCCGAGACGGAGTTTTCACTTTCCTGTCACAATCCCGCAATATTTCGGTCGCAAGGCGGCGCTATAATTTATTCCGTATTATGCGCGCCATCGTTTTAATTTCCCTCCTCCTTTGCGCCGGCCCTTCCTGGGCCGGCCGCTACGAGTCCGCGTCCTTCGTGGACAGCGACGGCGGTACGGGCTGGGGCGGCGCCCTGGGGTATTCCTCCGGCTACATCTCATTCTCGGCCCTGCAGGAGCTCTCGGTCTCCAGTTCTGTCTCACCTGGCAATCCCCCCGATCACTACGGGTATTCCTCGCGTTCCGGGGCCTTCGCCTATTTCCCGCAGCCTTCGGCCGTGAACGACCTCGCCACCGTCATCGTTTCCAGCGATTCCATACGCATGACCTGGACGGCGCCGGAAGAGGCCTGGCATACCATCGGGGGCTCCAACCGGGAGTATGTGCTAAGGTATTCCCTCTCCGCCCCCATATCTACCGAAGCGGATTTCAGGAACGCCGTGACGGTGCCGGCTTCGCAGTCCTGGTCGCCCCTGGCCGCCGGCGCCACCGAGACCTTCATACTTGAAGGCTTCAACCCCGGCGCGACCTACTATTTCGCGCTGCGCGCCTACAATTCCGAAAGAGTGGCCGCGGAGCTCTCCAACAGGGCCGTCTCTTTCGCCCTCACCCCGCTGCCGCCGATGAACTTCCAGAGCGCGGCCGGCGCCAGTTCTTATTCCCTCTCCTGGATACCGCCCGCGGGCTACTCCACGCGCATAGAGTTCGACAACAGGCTGAGCCCCACCTCGCCTTACGAGGTAAAGGCCTACCACGTCTTCCGCGCCACCACGCCGGCCACGGAGAACTGGACCTTCATCGCCGAGGTCTCGTCCTATACTTTCAGTTTCGTTGACCCGGTCGCGCCCGGCGCCGAATACTTTTACCGGGTGAGCGCCGTCAACCAGGCGGGGCTTTCCAGGCCTTCCTATGTCCGCGGCGGTCTCGCCAACGGCGGGTATTTCGTGGCGCCGGACGGGTCCAGCATCATGGAGATCCCCCAGGCCGCCATGGCGCCTTTCGCCGGCCCGGCCGCGGACCAGCTGGATTTTTACACCATCGAGGTCGCTTCCAATACGGACGAGGTCGGGGGCCGCGTCATCAAAAGCGTGGATTTCGCGGCCTACCGCGGCGGGCTTACCCGCGACGACTCCTTCAAGCTCGCCTCCCCCGGTTCCCTGCGGCTCTATTACTCCAAGAGCGGCGACTCCTACGTCCCCTCGGCCGTGCCGGATTACAAGAGGCTCAGCGTTTTCTTCCACAACGGCCGCCGCTGGCTGCAGCTCTACGGCAAGGTGGACCAGCCCAATTCAAGGGTCACGCTGGAGACCACTCTGCTGGGGCGCTACCAGCTGCGGTCCACGGAAAGGAGCGGCGGTTTCTCGGCCGACGCCGCCGGTCTTTCCAACCGCCTGATAACTCCGAACGGCGACGGCAAAAATGATACGATGGTGTTCGTTTTCGACAATCCGTCAGGCGCTTCCGCCAGGGGAACCATCTACGACCTCAAGGGCGCACGGGTGGCGTCGATGGTCCCGGGGCCGGTGGAGAATTCGCTCGTCTGGGACCCGCGCGCCGAAGGCCGCGACGTGCCGGGCGGCGTCTACGTATACCAGATCGAGTCCGGCGGAGAAGTCTACAACGGCACTGCCGTCGTGATACGCTAGCGTTCACTGTTTCCGGAGGCTGAACTTATGAGGATCCACGAACCGATACTAAAGGCCGCCCTGGCCGCCTTTGCCGCCGCCGCGCTCGCCGCCGACGCGGGCGCCGCCATAACCAGGAGCTTCAATTACCAGGGGTTCCTCCTCAACAAGGAGACCAACCGTCCGGTGGACGGCTCCAAACACGTCCGTTTCCTGGTCTACAACGCGTCGGCCGGGGGGGGCGCGCTTTTCACTGAGACGGTATGCAATGTCCCCATGAGCAACGGCCGCTACGAGGTGGAGGTCGGCTCCAATACCCCCGGAGGGATTCCCCCGGATATATTCATCAGCAACAGCAATCTCTGGCTGCAGGTCGAAATAGCCCCCACCGCCAGTTGCAGCGGGTCCTTCGATCCCCTCTCCCCCCGCGTCCGGCTCCAGGCGGCCCCTTTCGCCTTCAATTCCCTTTACGCCTCCACGGCCAGCGCCGCCACCAGCGTTTTCGCCGCGGACGTCATAGGCCCTCTCCCCCAGACCACCAACGGGGCCATAACCATTTCGACCAACCTCTTCGTACAGGGCGGCATATCGGTGGGGAGCATCTCCCCCGGCCAGCAGCTGAGCGTTTCCGGCCTGGTGGAGAGCCAGGGCCCGGCCGGCTGCGATATTTTTCCCTATTCCTGCGGCTTCAAGTTCCCCGACGGCACCGTGCAGGTCACGGCCGCCGCCGAGACGAAATGGGAGCTGAGCGGCAGCGACATGTACACGGAAGTGACGATCCAGGAAGTGGGGATAGGCGAGCCCGCGCCCAGGGCCCGGCTGCACATAAGCAGCGGCATCGGCGCCGCCGGGAACATAGTCCTGATATCGACGGGGTCGTCCGATCTTATCCGGATGACCGGTGAAGGCCGCGTCTACGCCAACTATTTCCACGGCGACGGCTCTAACCTTACCGGCGCCACGGCCGCGGACCTGCTGCGGGTGCTCAAGGCCGGGGACTCCATGACGGGCCCGCTCACTCTTTCCGGCTCTTCGAGCATGACGATAGTGAACACGAACAATTCGCTGCATTACTCCCTGGCGGTCACCACCGACGCGGCCCGCCGGGTCTATCATCTCTCCGTGACAACGGCCGGTTTCGTCGGAGTCGGAGTGTCCTCCCCTTCCGCCCGTCTCGAAGTGGCCGCGCCGGGCGCTTCACCCGACGTGCAGGCGCAGATCTGGCGCGACAGCGCCGGCGTGATAATAGCCTCCATGTCCTCCACGGGGGTCATGAAGGCGGCCCGCTTCATCGGCGACGGCACCGGCCTTACGGATATCACCGCGACGGACCCCAGCAAGGTCCTGAAGGCCGGGGACACCATGACGGGCCAGCTGACGCTGGCCGGCTCGTCGCTCACGGTCACCGGCTCCGCCGGGCTTGCCGTGACCCCGGGCGCGTGGTTCTCCGTGGGGGCTTCCACCGCCGAGCACAAGGCGTATATCGACGGCGGGATGCTGCTCACCTCGAGCGTGACCGCCCAGGGCGGCTTTTTCGGGTCTTCGGTGTCGGTCACCGGGAGCGTGGAAGCTTTCAGGATACAAGCCTCTTCCGGCGTTTTCACCGCTTTCGGCGTCAGCCAGTACAGCGTTGAAACCTCCTCCGGCATAAGGGTCAATATGGGCGTCGTGGACGCTCCGCTGTTCCGCGGCAGCGGCGCGGGGCTGTCCAATGTTCTGGGGACGGACAGCACCAAGCTCCTTAAGGCCGGCGACACCATGACCGGCAACCTGCGGGTGGATGGCTCCAGCGTCTCCGTATTCGGTTACGGCAACGCCAATGTCTACGCGCTGACCGTCGCCACGGCGACCAATCCCTCCACCTATGTCCTGGCGGTGACCACCGCCGGAAGGGTAGGCGTCGGCCTCGCGGCCATACCTTCCTATCCCCTGGAGGTGACCCCCGCCATGGCCGTCACCTCTTCGGATACCTACGCCAGTGCCATCTTCACGCTCAAGACGCGCGGCGGCGGCGCGGGCTATATAGCCTGGGACGACACTTCCTACCCCGGCATAGGCATATTGGGGGCTCCCAGCGGAGGCCGGGACCTCGTCTACAGGGCCGCCGCTACCAATATGCAGAACGGCACGGAGATATTCCGCATCAAGGAGAACGGAAATTTCGGGATCGGGAACTCGCGCCACGCTTCGCCTTACGGCCCGCAGGCCTCGCTGCATATCGCCACGAACATACTTGTCAGCACTTCGGCCGCCAACCCGATGCTCTATATCAGTTCCACGACCGGAAGGGTGGGGATCGGCACCGTTTCGCCCGATACCCACCGCCTAGTGGTGAACGGGGACATGGTGGTGGCTTCAAGCCTTACCGTCCTGGGCGGCATGCACGGCACCATTTACGGCGTCATATCCAGCACCGAGCTCTACGTGAACGGCAACGCCGGGATAGGCGTGGGGACGCCGCTGGCCAGGCTGCACGTGGTGGAGAAGGGCGACGAGATGTACTCCCTTATCGTGGGGTCCGCCAATCTGGCCAATCTCGATTACGACATGGTGGTGACGACGCAGGGCCGGGTCGGGATAGGGGTGGAAAATCCGGCCGAGCGGCTCCAGGTCCGGGGCGCCATAGCCATCGGCACTACGAACGAGGACGATAGCGATACCGGCGGCGCGTACCTGAGGATCTCCCCTTTCGGCGGTCCGTCTTACATAAACTTCTCGCAGGCCAGTGGCAACCCTAAAGCCGCCTTCGGCACATTGTCCACCGGCGAGTTCGTGTACAATGCCAGCCCCGGGGGGTTCGGTTTCCCCGGCGGCACAGAAGTGTACCGCATAGACCAGAACGGCCTGTTCGGGATATACGCCTCCCCTACGGAAAGGCTGCACATCGGCGCAAATACCCTGATAAGCACGGCGGCGGTAACTCCGATACTTTACGCCTCCACCGCCACGGCCCGCGTGGGCATAGGCACCCGCTCGCCTTCGGCTCGGCTGCATCTTTCTAGCGGCGCCTTCTACAATGACGGCGCCGGGGCCGGCATAACCACGCTCGGCAATGTGACGGCCTCGGCGTATTACGGAAGCGGCGCCAGCCTCGGCGGGGTCATCACCTCCACCGCGGTCATAGTCTCTGATATCGCCGGCAAGGTCTCCAAAGGCGGCGATACGATGAGCGGCGCCCTTTCCGTTGACGCCGCGGCCGACTTCGGCGCCCCTACTACAAAGTCCACGTTCACGGCCCAGGGCTTCTGGCAGCCTCGTTCGATGACCGGGGCCGAGCTGGCCGCCTATTCTCCTGAGGCCGCGGGCCTGGTGGTGCTCAACAGCACCGTCTATGACCTCTGCGTCTCGACGGGGACCGGAGCGGGGGACTGGGCCCGGGTCGGGTCCGGAGGCCTCGGCGACTGTTATTGATATAAGTGGTATAATATAAACACAGGTTCTTCAGGGCGGGGTGAGATTCCCCACCGGCGGTGGTCCCGGAAGGGCGAGCCCGCGAGCCGAGGGAGAGATCCCAGAGCATGACCCGGTGAGATCCCGGGGCCGACGGTAAAGTCCGGATGAGAGAAGGACCGATGGACGGGCCGCGCATGGTTTCATTGGCGGTTCCCCCAAGCCCTGAAGAAGACTTCAGGGCTTTTTTTATCGGAGAACGGATGGACTTCGCCCCAATAGAGGAAATAATAAAGGACATAAAGCGCGGCCGGATGGTGATACTGGCCGACGACGAGAGCCGCGAGAACGAGGGCGACATCGTCATGGCGGCGCAGTTCGCGACGCCGGACAAGGTCAATTTTATAGTCAAGGAGGCGCGCGGACTCCTCTGTTCCCCGCTCTCGGCGGACCTTGCCTGCCGGCTCGACCTCTTCCCGATGGAGCGCGACAACTCCGACCCTTACAAGACGGCCTGGACCATCTCCGTGGACGCCAAAAAGGGCGTCACCACGGGCATCTCGGCCGCCGACAGGTCGCGCACGCTCAAAGCCCTGGCCGCCCCCTCCTCGGTTCCCGCCGATTTCACCCGCCCCGGCCATGTTTTCCCCCTGCGCGCCAAGGCGGGCGGCGTGCTGAACCGCGCCGGCCATACCGAGGCCTGCGTCGACCTCCTCGACCTGGCCGGCCTGCGCCCCGCCGGCGTCATCTGCGAGATAATGCGCGCCGACGGCACCATGGCCAGGATGCCGCACCTGAAGACATTCGCCCGCAAGCACCGGCTCAAGCTGGCCACCATAGCCGACCTTATCAGGTACCGCCGCGGCCGCGAGACGCTGGTGGAGAAGCACGCCACCGCCTCGCTGCCGACCCCTCACGGAGTCTTCGCGATGCACGTCTACCGCGAGAAGCTGACCGGCCTGGAGCATGTGGCGCTGGTGCGCGGCGAGCCCGGCCCCACGGCGCTGGTGCGGGTCCATTCCGAATGCCTGACCGGCGACGTCTTCGGTTCCCGCCGCTGCGACTGCGGCGAGCAGCTCGACGCCGCCCTGGCGGCCATCGCCAGGGCGGGCTCGGGCATACTCCTCTACATGCGCCAGGAGGGCCGCGGCATAGGCCTGGGGAACAAGATAAAGGCCTACGCGCTGCAGGACAAGGGGTATGACACCGTCGAGGCCAACGAGGCGCTGGGCTTCCCGGCGGACCTCCGCGATTACGGCACCGGCGCGCAGATACTGACGGACCTCGGCGTGCGCCGCCTGCGGCTGCTTACCAATAACCCGAGGAAGCTGGCCGGGCTGGGCGGCTACGGCCTGAAAATAGCCGAGAGGGTGCCGCTGGTGGTGAAATCGAACGCCCATAACAGGAAATATCTGTCGACGAAGGCCCGCAAGCTGGGCCATCTGTTCATCTAGGAGGAACTGATGAAGATAATAGAAGGCAAACTCAAAGCGGACAAGCTGAAGTTCGCGCTGGTGGTCTCGCGGTTCAACGACTTCCTGACCGGCAAGCTGGCCGACGGGGCCGTAGACACTCTCAAAAGGCACGGCGCCGACGAGAAGGACATAACCCTGGTCAAGGTGCCGGGCGCCTACGAGCTGGCGCTGGCCGCCGACAAGGCCGCCTCGGGCGCCTATCACGCCGTCGTCTGCCTGGGCGTCATCATACGCGGCGACACCCCGCATTTCGACCTGGTCGCGTCCGAGACGGCCAAAGGCGTGGCCGAGGTATCCATGCGGCACAAGAAGCCGGTCATTTTCGGCGTGGTCGCCGCCGACAGCCTGGAGCAGGCGATAGAGCGCTGCGGCACCAAGCAGGGCAACAAGGGTTCCGAGGCCGCCATGGCCGCCATCGAAATGGCCGACCTGTTCCGGAATCTGTAAGGGAACAATGGGGGTGGCGGCGGATTCGCGGAGAAAAACCCTTCGGAGCCGCGAGCTTACGCGACGCTGTTTTTTCGAAGCGAACCGCCGACAGGACCCCGATAGTTACTCCTTGGATCATGACCGATAAAGAACTTATGAGCAGGGCGATAGAGCTGGCGCGGCGCGGCAGCTGCGGCGCCCATCCCAACCCCATCGTCGGCGCCGTCCTCGCCCGCAAGGGCCGGGTCATAGCCGAAGGCTGGCACGCCTGCTTCGGCGGCCCGCACGCCGAGGCCGCCGCGCTGGCCAAAGCGGGCGCCCGCGCCCGCGGCGCCGATCTCTACGTCACGCTCGAGCCCTGTTCCACCCACGGCAAGACGCCGCCCTGCACGGGGGCCATCATCGCCGCCGGCGTGGCCCGCGTCTTCATCGGCGCCGCCGATCCCAATCCCTGCCACAGCTGCCGCGGCGGAGCCATACTGCGCGCGGCCGGCATAAAGGTAAGGACGGGACTGCTGCGGAAAGAATGCGCGGCGCTCAATCCCGCTTTCGACAAATACATGCGTACGCGCCTCCCCTATGTCACTCTCAAGACCGCCCAGAGCCTCGACGGACGCATAGCCGACGCGGACGGGCGGTCGCGCTGGATCTCATCTCCGCGGTCCCGACGGTTCGCCCATAAGCTGCGCGCGGAGGCGGACGCCGTCCTGGCCGGCGTAGGCACGGTGCTGGCCGACGATCCGCTGCTCAATGTCCGCGGCATAAAGGTCCCGCGCCAGCCCTGGGTGGTCATACTCGATTCACGCCTGCGCATATCGCCGAAAGCCCGGGTTTTCGGCAACGACCGGGTCATAGTCGCCGTCGCCGGCAAGGCCCCGGCCGCCGCGGTTAAGCGCCTCCCCCCGCACGCCGAGGTCCTCGAACTCCCGAAAGCCCGCGACGGGCGGCCCTCCCTGGCGGCCCTGCTCAAAGCGCTGGGCTCGATAGGGATAAGCCATGTCCTGGTGGAAGGCGGCGGCGAGGTCGCCGGGTCTTTCATCAGCCAGGGACTGGTCGACCGCTATTGCTGCATCATAGCGCCCATGGTAATAGGCGGGACGGGCTCCCGGAGTTCCGCCGTCTGGCCCGACAGGCTCAACGCCGCCCGCAAAGCGCTGGGCGTGCAGGCCGAAGTGAAGGATGTCGTCCGCCTCGGCCCCGACCTGATGCTCGATGTGAGGTTCAGGTAATGTTCACCGGAATAATAGAGGCGGTGGGAAAGCTGAAGTCCTACGCCGGCGGGCGGCTGGCCGTCGAAGTCCCGGCGGACTGGAAACTCGAAGCCGGCGAGAGCGTCGCCGTCAACGGCGCCTGCCTGACCTATACCGCCTCCAGGGGCCGCGCGGCCCTCTTCGACCTCAGCCCCGAGACCCGCCGGCGCACCGCCCTGGGACTGCTGGGCCCGGGCGCGTCCCTTAACCTGGAGCGCGCGCTCAAAGCGGGCGCCCGCCTTGGCGGCCATTTCGTCACCGGGCACGTGGACGGCGTGGTTAAGCTGCTCGCCGCGCGCAAGGACGCCGACAGCGTCACGCTGGAACTGGAGACCGGCCCTGACGCTGTGATGGTCGAGAAAGGGTCGGTCGCCCTCGACGGGGTCAGCCTCACCGTTTTCGCCGTCACCCCCCGCTCGTTCAGGACCGCCGTCATACCGCACACCTGGGCCAATACTTCGCTTAAGGACCTCAAACCCGGCTCCGCGGTAAATATCGAGTACGACATACTGGGCAAGTACGCGCGCGCCGGCGCGGCCGGAGACGCCGCCCTGCGCGAGGCCTTAAAAAAGAACGGTTTTTTCTGAGACCGCGGCGGCCGCCGCTATTTCCCGAACTGCCACGATACGTACAGGTTAGCCGCGTAAAGGGCGGCCAGTATCATCGACGCGAAGCTCAGCCGCTTGAACTGGTGCGCGCTTTCCACGGCCAGCGCGCCCAGCGCCGTGACCTGCATTATCACCGCCAGCCCGGCCATGACCAGGGCCGAGATCCCGTCGGCGGGGCTCACCCCGGAGAATATCCCGTTGCCCGCCGGGAGGCTGGCCGCCGCCAGCACGACCAGAACGAAGGCGTTGGCTCCCAGCACGTTCCCGACCGCGAGGTCGTACTCGCGCTGCCGGGCGCAGGCCACGGCGTTGGTTATCTCGGGCAGGCTGGTGACTATCCCCAGCATCACGGCCCCGGCGAAAGTGGCCGACAGTCCGTAATGGCCGCTGAGCCTGTGAACCGAGTTCGCCAGCGAACTGGCGGCGACCACTATCACCGCGGCGGTGACGGCGTAGGCCGCGGCTACCCCCTTGAGAGAATAGCCGGAGAAGGCGCCAGGAAGCGTCATCTTCCGGTCGAAAGACTGTTTTGCCATGCGGAAGAGTACGAACTGCCCAAATGCGTAGAGCGCGATGATGGCGGCCGGCGCGACCAAGGCGAGCGCGCCGCTGCCCTGTACATGTCCGCCCCCCTGCGCCATGCCAAGCGCCAGGCCCGCCATCATAACGCCCAGCAGGCCCGTGCCCAGCAGACCGGTGGCGAGGTGGGTCCTGGATAATTTTCCTGCGTATAACGGGTCCGGGTTAAGCGCGTCGACCAGGACGAGTATAAAGAGGTTGAAGATGACGCTGCCTAGTATCCCCCCCAGCGCCAGGCCGTAGGCGCCCTTAAGCGCGACGGTAACCGTTGTGACCAGCTCGGGCAGGGTGGTGGCGAAGGAGAGCAGCACGGCGCCGGCCCAGGCGCGGCCAAGGCCAAGGCGTTCCCCGAGTTCTCCGCTCGCGCGGCCTATCATTATCCCGGCGCCCACCACGAAGAGCGCCGAGGTCGTGAAAATAAGCCAGTCGTAGAACATCTTTATCCCCCGGATATTTTATCACAGGACGGGCGGGCCGTTGACCTCAACCCCCGTATTTTGGGAAGATTCGCTTATGACCGGTCTAAATGTCGGCACGACGCGCGGCGGCGTGCTGGTATTCTACGCGAGCATGGCCCTTTTCGGTTTGGCGTCCTCCCTGGCCGGGGATCCGACCTATGAGGCGGTACTGCTCTGGATGGGCCGCGGCTTCGGCTTCTTCATGGGCGGCGCGCTGGTCCTGGTCGGCCTGCAGGAACTTCACGGCGCGGAGATAGAGGAGGAGCTCAACGGCCGGCCCGACGAGCCGGTCTGGCGCCTCGTGAACAAGGTCCTCGCCTGGGGCAGCCCCCTGGTCTCCGCCTGGCAGTTCTACTCGGGGAATATCTGGGAAGGTTTCATGTACCTGGGCTATCCCGCCTGGCTCATACTCCTGCGCCTCGAAGCCCGCCGCCGCCGTATCGTCTCCGGTCGGGACCGGGTCCGGACCTTCTGGCGCGCGCTGCTTTACCTCTCCGCCGCCGCCTGCGCCGTCTCCTTCGCGCTGACCGTGGTCCTGCCGCACGGCGGACCCAAGTTCCTATGGGACGGCGAAGTGTACCGGTTCTTCCCTTTCCTGACGATGGCTTCCGTCCCCTTCATCATTATCGGCGCGGTCGGCTGCGGCGGCAAGCTGCACGACTGATTGACCTGCGTCAACTTAAATCGTATATTCTTCTTAACTATGAAAAAGACCCTTTTCGCCCTCGTGTCCTGCTTCCTCATTTCCCCCGCCTTCGCCGAAGGCGATAAAGATCCCGGGACCTCTCTTTCTTTCAGGCAGCTGCTCAGCCGGGTGGCCGTTTCCAATTCATCGCTGGCCCTGCCCGAGCCCGCGGCGATCGTCGTGAAGGACGACCTGGGCCTGCTGGCCGACGACCGCTCCTGGATAACCGTCTCCGCGGCGGACAAGTTCCAGCGCACCCGGCTGCTGGAACTGGGCCTGGATATAGTCGAAGTCGACAGGGGGTCGGTGCGCGGTTTCGCCCGCGAGTCGGCCATGCGCGAAATAACCGACAAGGGTTTCCGGATAGACGACAAGGTCTCCATCTATAATTTCGACAAAGATTTCCCGGCCGCCGACGCGGCTTATCATAACCTCGAAGAGACGATGGATGTCCTGCGCGGCCTGGCCGCCGCCCACCCGGAGGAGACCTCGCTGTTCTCCATCGGCAAGAGCGTCGAGGGCCGCGACATCTGGGCCCTGCGCATAAACCCCGCCGAGAAAGGCGAGGCTCCCAGCGCGCGGCCCGGCGCCTTCTTCATGGCCAATCACCACGCCCGCGAGCACCTGACCAACGAGGTGGCCCTGCTCTTCGCGGTCTGGCTGCTCGAGAACAAGAATTCCGCCGAGGTGCGCAAGTATCTCGACACGCTGGACATACACATAATCCCGGTCAGCAATCCCGACGGCAAGGCGTTCGACATCGCCACCGGCAAGTACAAGTGGTGGCGCAAGAACCGCAGCGTCAACCCCGGCGGGACCTACGGCGTGGACCTTAACCGCAATTACGACGCACGCTGGTGCAAGGCCGGCGCCTCCACATCCCCCTCGGCCGACACCTACTGCGGCCCCAGCGCCTTCTCCGAGCCGGAGACCCGCGCCATACGCGATTTCGTCCTGGCCCGGCCCAATATAAAGACGCTGCTCAGCTACCATACCTATTCGGAGCTGATACTCTATCCATGGGCCGGGTCCGCCGAGCCGCTGGAGAACAAGACCGACCTGAAAGTCTTCGAGACGATGGCGAAGCAGTTCGCGGGCTTCACCGGCTATGTCCCCCAGCAGTCCAGCGACCTCTATGTGGCCACCGGCGACACCACCGACTGGGCCTACATGGCGCGCAACATCTTCGCCTTCACCTTCGAACTGACCCCCAAGCGCTGGGGCGGCGGCGGCTTTTATCCCGGCGCCGGCGTCATCGAGAAGACCGTGCGCGACAATATCAAGGCGGCCATGTACATGCTCAGCGTCACCGACGACCCTTACAAGCTGGCCCGCTGAATTCTTAAGGCATAAAAGAAGAGGGCCGGGAGATCGTCTCCCGGCTCTTTTTTTTACGGAGATTTATCAGGCTTGCCGGCCCTGTTCCGGGGGTGTCTTAGGGGCGAGCCGCTCGTAGGCGGCCTGTATTTCCTTGAAACGCCGGTGGGCCAGGACCTTGAATTCGTCGCCGAGGTGGTCCACTTTGTCGGGGTGATACTTGTTGGCCAGCTTAAGGTACGCGCCGCGTATCTCTTCGGGGGAAGCGCCGGGCGCGACGCCGAGCACCTTGTACGGGTCCCGGTCGCCCCCGATGTTTTCAGGGCCGTCGCCTTTATCCGACTCCCCCGCTTCGGGATTTCCCCCTCCCTCTTCTTGTCCCGCTTTTCGCAGCGCCGGCCGTCTCACCATGTACCAGTACAGGGCGGCTATGACCACGATGTCGTCGATGAGCCCGAAGCGCCCCAGCGCCCGTTCGGGCAGCAGGTCTATCGGGCTCAGCAGGTAGAGCGCGGACAGGACATAGAACCAGGTTTTCATGGACTAGGGGAGGAAGGGCAGGGCTCGGGCGGCCGGGAGCAGGAAGAGGTCGGCCGCCAGGCCCCCGAACAGGACGAAGGCTCCCAGCAGCCACAGCGTGAACGGCGTGCGGGCGCGCGGGGCGTCGGAAGCGCCCCCTTTGCCGGCGTACATGGCGGTCATTATCGAGAGGTAATAGTAGAGCGAGACGGCGCTGGCGAGGACCGCGATCACGACGAGTCCCGGGCTGCCGCCGCGCACGGCCTGGGCGAAGAGCCAGAACTTGCCGAAGAAGCCGGCCAGCGGCGGTATGCCGGCCAGCGAGAGGACGAAGACGGCCATCAGGGCGGCCTTGGCGGGATCGGCGGCGGCGAGTCCCCGCAGGCCGTCGAGCGTGACGCCTTTTTCCTCCTTCTCCAGTATGGCCACCAGCGAGAAGGCGCCGATGGTGGCGGCGGCGTAGACTGCGAGGTAGAAGTAGACCGCCGGGAAGGCGGCCTTCCCGCCCATGAAGCCGGTCAGCAGGTAGCCGGCGTGGGCCACGCTGGAATAAGCCAGCATGCGCTTCACGCCCGTCTGCGGCAGGGCGGCTATATTTCCCGCGGCCATGGTCAGCGCGGCCACCCACCAGAAGACCTTGTAGTAGAGCGGCAGGTCGGCGGCGACGAAGAGGCGGAACAATACCAGGACGGCGCCGGCCTTCACCGCCGAGGCCATGAAGGCGCCGACGGGCGACGGCGATCCTTCGTACACGTCTGGCACCCACATGTGGAAAGGCACCAGCGCGGCCTTGAAGGCGAAGCCGGCCATGATGAGCAGGAAGCCCGCCGAGGCGGCGGCCTGATGCGCCGTGAGGCCGGCGATGGCGGCGGCGGAGGTGATGAGCGCCGAGCCGACGGAGCCGTAGAAGAAGGCTATGCCCAGCACGGTCAGCGCGGCTCCGAAAGAGCCGAGCAGGAAATATTTATAGCCGGCTTCGGCGCCGGCGGCGGTGCGGCGGGCGGCGGCCAGGGCGTAGAGCGGCAGCGAGACCACTTCGAGCGCGATGAAGACGCCGATGAGGTCGCCGGCGGCCAGCATGGCCATCAGGCCGACGGCGGATATCGGGAGCAGGAAATAGTACTCGTTGGCCGGCAGTTCCGAGGCGCAGGCGGCGCGCGGCGTCAGAACGACCGCGGCCAGCGCGGCGCCGAGTATGAGCAGCCAGAAGAGCTTTGTCAGCGGATCATAGACCAGCGACTGGCCGAAGGGCAGGATGTTCGCCGGGGCGCTTATGAAGACATTGAAGAGCGCGGCGGCCAGGCCTATGCCGGCGGCGCGCTGCGCCCAGGCGGGGCGCACGAGCAGGGCTATGATGGCCGGGACGGCGGCCAGCAGCAGCGGCGCTATGAGGTCCAGCAGGGTCTTTTCCATTATTTCCCCTCCTGGGCCAGCGTGACCGCGGGCCTGGGGCCGCCGGCGAGGCGGATATAATCGTTGACGGCGGCGTCTATGCGCCTGAGGAAGAAATTGGGATAGACGCCTATCCAGACTATCAGGGCCAGCAGCGGCAGGACGCAGAGCCATTCGCGGACCTTGAGGTCGGGCAGGTCCTTGTTGGCGGGGTTAGTGACGGGGCCGAAGAACACTTTCTGGTACATGCCCAGCATGTAGACGGCCGACAGTATCACGCCGCCCAGCGAGACCAGCGCCAGGCAGGGCCAGACCTTGAAAGTGCCGAAGAGTATGAGGAACTCGCCGATGAAGCCGTTGAGCCCCGGCAGGCCGATGGACGAGAGGGTGACTATCATGAAGACGGCGGCGAAGGCCGGCATGACCTTCGCTATGCCGCCGTAATCGGCCATGAGGCGCGTATGGCGGCGCTCGTAGAGCATCCCGACGCAGAGGAACAGCGCGCCGGTGCTCAGGCCGTGATTGACCATCTGCAGCACCGCGCCGCCGACCGCGGCCGGCTCGAGGACCAGCACGCCGACCATGACTATGCCCAGGTGCGCCACCGACGAATAGGCCACCAGCTTCTTGATATCCCCCTGCGCCCAGGCCGTCAGCGAGCCGTATATCACGCCGAAGGCGCCCAGGGCCGCTATCGGCCAGCCGGCCGCCATGGCCGCCTCGGGGAAGAAAGGTACCGCTATCCTGATGAAGCCGTAGACGCCCATCTTGAGCAGCACGCCGGCCAGTATTATGGAACCCGCCGTCGGAGCCTCGACGTGCGCGTCGGGCAGCCAGGTGTGGAAGGGCCAGAGCGGGACCTTTATGGCGAAGGCCAGGGCGAAGGCGAGGAACAGGAGCATGCCCGTCCCCCCCGCCGCGGCGTTGCCGTAGGCGCCGAGCGCGAAAGTATAGACTCCGGTCTTAGCCTGATGGCCGAAATAGAGCCAGAGTATGGCGGCCAGCATGAGCAGGCTGCCGGCCATGGTGTAGATGAAGAACTTGACCGAGGCGTAGATCCTGCGCTGGCCGCCCCAGATGCCGATGATGAAGTACATCGGTATCAGCATCGCCTCCCAGAAGACGTAGAAGAGCAGCAGGTCCAGCGCGGCGAAGACGCCCAGCATGCCGGTCTGCAGCGCCAGCAGCGAGGCGTAGTAGAAGCGGCGGTGTTCCTTCACGGCTTCGAACGACGAGAGCACCGCTATCGGCCCCAGGAAGGCGGTCAGGATGAACATCAGCAGGCTGACGCCGTCGAGGCCTATGGCGTAGCGCGCTCCCAGCGCCGAGAGCCAGGGCAGGTCCTGCGCGAACTGCATGCCGGGCAGCGCCGGGTCGAAGCCGAGGTAAAGCGCCAGCGCGGGGATGAAGGCCAGCAGGGAGGCGGCCAGCGCCAGCGGCCCCGAGAGATGTTCCTTCGCCCGCGGCAGCAGGGCGATGAGCGCGCCCGCCGCCAGCGGGAGGTAGATGGCTATATTGAGCAGGTCGGGGCCTATCATCATAGGTAATACCCCGCCAGGAGGGCCGCCAGCAGCAGGCAGAGGCCGGCCATGAACACTACCGCGTAAAACTGGGCGTTGCCGGTCTGGGCGGCGCTTAAGTTCCGGCCGATCGACATGAACAGCCGCGCAGTGCCGTTGACGAAGGCGCCGTCTATCACCTTGGAGTCGGGCACGCGGAAAGTCCAGTCGGCGAAGCGGGCCAGGGGCTTGAGTACCAGCGCCTCGTAGACCTCGTCGACATAGAACTTGTTATAGACCAGCCGGTGCGTCCGAGGCCAGGCGGCGGCCCAGTCCTCGGCCCGGCGGCCGGTGATCAGGAAGGCGGCTATGATGCCGGCGGCCGCCGCGGACACCGAGACGGCTATCATCAGCGCCGAGTGGTGTTCGGGCGGGGCGCCTGGCTGCAGGAAAGGCAGCAGCCAGGCCGCTCCGGCCATGCCGCCGACGACGGAGAGGACGGCCAGCAGGCCCATCGGCACGGTCATGACGGCGGGCGATTCATGGGCGTGCTCTTTGCCGCGGTACTTGTCCATGAAGGCCAGTATCAGCAGGCGCGAGATATAGTAGGCGGTCAGCGCGGCGGTCAGCAGGCCGGTCAGCCAGACTAACCCGGCGCCGCTGTTGAACACTTTCTCCAGTATCAGGTCCTTGGAATAGAAGCCGGCCAGCGGCGGCACGCCCGAGATGGCCAGCCAGCCCGTCGCCGTGAGTATGAAGGTCGTCCTCATGTGCCTGCGCAGGCCGCCCATTTTGAACAGGTCCTGCTCGCCGCCGAGGCCGTGTATGACCGAGCCGGCCGCCAGGAACAGCAGGGCCTTGAAGAAGGCGTGCGTGGTCAGATGGAAGACGCCGGCGGCCCAGGCGCCAGCGCCGACGGCCATGAACATGTAGCCCAGCTGGCTGACGGTGGAATAGGCCAGCACTTTCTTTATGTCGCGCTGGGCTACGGCTATGACGGCCGCCAGGAAGGCGGTGAAGCAGCCGGTGACGAGCACCACGTCGAGCGCCGCCGGGGCGGCTTCGTAGAGGAAGAACATCCGGCTGAGCATGTATACGCCGGCGGTGACCATGGTGGCGGCGTGTATGAGCGCGCTGACCGGCGTGGGGCCGGCCATTGCGTCGGGCAGCCAGACATAGAGCGGGAACTGCGCCGATTTGCCCGTGGCCCCGACGAATAGCAGCACGCCTATAAGGAAGGCGGCGTTGACGCCGGCGAAAGAGGCGCCGGCGGCCAGGTGCGCGTTGGCCGAGAGCGTGGCGAAGTCCAGGCCGTAGACGCCGCCGGCGTGCATGGCGGCCGCCAGCAGCATGAGGCCCGCGAGGAAGCCGGCGTCGCCTATGCGGTTGGTGACGAAGGCCTTCTTGCCCGCCGAGGCTTTCTCCGGGTCCTCGTACCAGAAGCCTATAAGGAGATACGAGGCCAGGCCGACTCCCTCCCAGCCGACGAACATCAATACCGGGTTGTCGGCCAGCACCAGCACCAGCATGAAGAAGACGAAGAAGTTAAGGTAGGCGAAGTACTTATGGAAGCCCCTGTCGCCGCGCATGTAGCCGATGGAATAGACGTGTATGAGGAAGCTCACGCCGGTGACCACCAGCGCCATGACGGCCGAGAGCGGGTCCAGACGCAGCGCGAAATCGACCGTGAAAGGCCCGGCGGAGATCCAGGTGAACATGGTGTCGCGCAGCAGCCGGTCGGCCGCGGGCAGGTTGAGCAGGTCGGAGAGCGAGAGCAGGGCGAAAACGAAGGAGAGGAATATCGCCAGCGAGCCCAGTATCCCCCCCGCGCGCTCGGAGAGCAGGCGCCTGCCGATCAGGCCGTTGAGGACGAAGCCGGCCAGCGGCGGCAGTATCATCCATTTGAGGAGCGGGTAGAAGTTGCCTTCCATTATCCTTTAAGCTCCTTTAAAGCGTCTATGTCCAGCGTGCCCAGCCGGCGCCAGATGAGCACCGCCAGCGCCAGGCCCACGCCGGCCTCGGCGGCGGCGACGGCGAACATGAAGATGACCCAGACCTGCGGGTCGGCCGCGCCGGGCGCGCGCGAGAAGGCGACCAGGACTATATTGGCGCCGTTGAGCATCAGTTCCACGCACATAAGCAGGACGATGAGGTTGCGGCGCACCAGGAAGCCGAAGGCGCCGGCGGCGAAGACGGCCACGCCCAGCCCGACTATGTGGGCCAGGGGTACCGAATCGGTGAGCGGCAGGAAATTCATCATAGCTTCTTCTTCGCCGCCAGCACGGCCCCCGCTATGCCCGCCAGCACCAGCAGCGAGAGCAGCTCGAACTGCGGCGCGTAGCGGCCGAAGATGAGGCCGGCCTGCTCCGCTACGGAGTAAGGCTCGGGCGCCAGTTTGACGAAAGCGATGAAGAAGCGGGACGAGGCCAGCATCAGCAGGGCGAAGAGGCCGGCCGCGCCCGCGCCGGCGGCCATGAGCAGCAGCCGGGGCAGCGGCGGGAGTTTGGCCGGCTCGTCCTGGCCGGTCATGTGTATGGCCAGTATGAACAGGGCCATGACCGCGCCGGCGTAGACTATGATCTGCAGGTAGCCGGCCAGTTCCGCTCCCAGCAGTATGTAGAGGCCCGAGGTGGCCAGCAGCGTGAAGAGCAGCGACAGGGCGCAGTACAGCGGCCGCCGCAGGAGGACGGTGCCGGCTGCCCCGGCCAGTATGGCGCCCGAGAGCAGGTAGAAGGCGGCGTTGAGCAGCAGGGGCCTCATTTCTTCTTCACCTTCCGGTCCCATTCATTGTGCAGCCGGTTGGAGGCGCCGAGCAGCGAAGGCTCGCCGGGCAGGTTGCGCAGCAGGTCGCGCTTGGTCATGAACATGTCCTCCCGCGCGAGGGCGCCGCCGGGGATCTCCCCCGTGTCCATGGCGATGGCGTCCTCGGGGCAGGCCTCCACGCACATGCCGCACATCACGCACCTGGACAGGTCTATATCGAAGCCGACCGGGTATTTCTCGACGGGATTGCCGTCGCTGTACTCGCCGGCGGTGATCTCTATGCAGTAGGCCGGGCAGGCGGTCTGGCACATGTAGCAGGCGACGCATTTGGGCGTGCCGTCGGCGCGCAGCTTGAGGCGGTGCCGTGTGCGCAGGCGGGCGTTGCCGGGCAGCGGCAGCCGCTCCTCGGGATAGCTGACAGTGACGATATTGGACGGCTTAAAGAGATTGCGGAAGAAATGCTTCAGCGTGACCAGCATTCCGGCGGCCACTTCGGTGAAATAGAGGCGCTCTGCGAGCGTCAGCGGGCGGTTATCGACCTTCTTTATCCTTATCATCCGAGCCACCATATGGCGACGCCCGTCGCGAGTATATTGAGCAGGGCCAGCGGCAGCAGGCCCTTCCAGCACAGCGTCATGACCTGGTCGAAGCGGAAGCGCGGCACCGTCCAGCGGATGACCAGCAGCAGCCAGCTGAAGAAGACGGTCTTGACCGAGATGCTGCCGACCTGCAGCAGCACGACGATGTAATGGTTCAGCGGTATCTCCGCTCCCCACGGGAAGACGAAGCCCGAGGCCTGGAGATAAGGCACCTGCCAGCCGCCGAAGAAGAGCGTCGCGGCCAGCATCGAGATGACTATCATCTCCACGAACTCCGAGAACATGAAAGAGGCGAAGCGCATCGAGCTGTACTCCAGGAAGTAGCCGATGATCTCGCTCTCTCCCTCCACCACGTCGAAGGGCGTGCGCTTGTTCTCGGCCTGGGCGGCGGCCAGGAAGAGCAGGAAGGCGAAGGGCTGGTAGACTATGCCCCAGGCCGGCAGCCAGCCGAAGAGCAGCTGCCCCTGCGCCTGGACTATGTCCTGGAGGCTGGCCGTGCCGTAGACCATCAGCACGCCGACGAGCGTGAGGCCCAGCGCCACCTCGTAGGAGATCATCTGCGCGGCGGCGCGCAGCGAGCCCAGCAGCGCGAAGTTGTTGCGCGAGGCCCAGCCCGAGAGGAAGGCGCCGTAGATGGCCAGCGAAGAGACGGCCAGGATGAAGAGGACGCCCAGGTTGAAATCGGCTATCTGCAGGTTTATCCGCAGGCCGGCGATATCGACATAATTGCCGAAGGGGAGCGCGGCGAAGAGCAGCAGGACCGGGAAGAGGGCGAACAGCGGGGCCAGCGTGAAGAGGAACTTGTCCCCCCAGCGCGGGACGAAATCTTCCTTGAATATCAGCTTAAGGCCGTCGGCGGCGGGCTGGAAGAGCCCGCCCAGCGCGAAGCCGAACACCGAAGCCCGGTTGGGGCCGACGCGGTCCTGCATCAGCGCGCTGACCTTGCGCTCGGCCAGCGTCAGCAGGGCGGCGAAGCCCATGACGGCGCCGAACACTACGCAGACCTTCAGGAAAGAGACGGCCAGGAAGACCAGAAGGTCCTTGTGAGCGAGGATGAGATCGGGCATGGTCGGCGTCATTTGAGCTCGAACTCCGCTTTATCGTCGGCCAGCGGCGCGCCGGCCAGCTCCGGTATTCTGGACTTGAGCCGTTCCAGGACGGCGGCGCGGGTCTCCAGCCGTATCGGCGCGCCCACCATGGAGGCTATCCTGTCGGCCGCCTGCCATACCGGCAGTACGCCTTCGGGGGCCTTCACCGCCGCGCGGGCGCGCCGCAGGCGGCCGGCGTAATTTATGAAGAGGCAGTCCGATTCGAAATGGGACGCGGCGGGCAGGACGCAGGCCCGGCCCGGGGCCGGCTCGTCGGAAAAGGAGAATACCGAGGACGGGATATCGGCTTTCGCGGCCGCCAGCGCGGCCTTCACTTCCTCGTTGCGGCCCAGTATGAACTTCACCTCTCCGGAAGCCAGCTTTTCGCTGAACTGCTCCCGGGTATAGCCGCCGTACGCCGAGTGGATGAGCGACAGGCCGCGGGCGTTGGGCGAATGGTCGGTGTTCTTGAGTATCCCGTCCTTTATCCCGGGCTCGGTGCTGAAATGGAGGCAGAAGTTCCTGGTCCCGATGGCCGCGGCCAGCTCGGCAAGGGCGAGGTTGTCCTCGAGCGACATGAAAGGCGAGCCGAAGATGGCCACCTGCTCCGGCTTGAGCTTGCCCAGCCGCGAGGCCGCGAAGCGCAGGCCGGCGGCGGGCTTGAGGTTCCCCTCCTCGCAGAAGGCCGCGGCGGGGCGGCCGGGCGCGCGCAGCGACTTGTAGGTCATGCGGCCTTCGTCGCAGAGCCAGGCCGGGAAGCCCTCCTCGGGGCGCGGCATCAGGCGGTAGACCGCGCCCCCGCTGTGATGGACTTCCACGGGGCAGCCCGTGGCGCAGCCGGCGCATACCGACGGGGTGCGCTCCAGGAACCAGACGCGCTTCCTGAACCTGAAATCGGCCGAGGTGAAGGCGCCGACCGGGCAGATATCGGCGATATTGAGCGAATAGTCGTTGTCGAGGCGCGCGCCGGGCTTGAGGTCTATATAGGAACGGTCGCCGCGCTCGCGGACGCAGAGTTCTTCGGTCTTCGTGACCTCTTCGCAGAAGCGCACGCACCTGGTGCAGAGTATGCAGCGCTCGTTGTCGAGCACCAGGTATTTGCCCGCGTCGCGGCGTTTCTGGCGGCGGACCTTGTCCGCCTGCGGGAACCGGCTCTTGTGGCGGCCGTGCTCCATGTAATAGTCCTGCAGGCCGCATTCGCCGGCCTGGTCGCAGATGGGGCAGTCCAGCGGGTGGTTGATCAGCAGGAACTCCATCACGTCGCGGCGGGCGGCGCGCACCTTTTCGCTGGAGGTGAGCACCGACATCCCTTCGGCGCAGGGGGTGGAGCAGGCGGTTGCCAGTTTGGGCGCGCCTTCTATCTCCACCAGGCAGATGCGGCAGTTGCCGGCGACGGAGAGGGACGGGTGGTAGCAGTAGCGGGGTATGAGGACGCCCATGGCCTGGGCGGCCTCGAGTATCGAGGTTCCCGGCTTCACTTCCGTCTCTTTTCCGTCTATCTTCAGTCTCATTTATGTCCCATCCGGCAGGTGTTGCCGGCGGCGTGGGCGTCGAATTCGTCGCGGAACTTGGTTATAAAGCTGATGACGGGCATGGCGAGGGCGTCGGCCAGGGTGCAGATGGTGCGGCCCGGCATGTTCCCGGCTACGGACAGGAGGAGGTCGGCGTCGCCGTGCCGCGCCCCGCCTTCCTCGAAGCGGCGCAGCGCTTTTTCTATCCAGCCGCTGCCTTCGCGGCAGGGCGTGCACTGGCCGCAGGATTCATGATGGTAGAATTTCGCCAGGACCAGCAGGGCGTCGACCATGCAGGTCCCTTCCGCTATGACTATTATCCCCCCCGACCCCAGCATCGTTCCGGCCGCGGCGAGGGACTCGTAATCGAGTTTCACCGCCATGGCCTCTTCCGCGGTCAGCACGGGGACGGAAGAGCCTCCGGTGATGACGGCCTTGAGCTTTTTCCCTTCGGCCATGCCCCCGGCGTATTCTTCCAGGAAGGTCTTGAAAGGGATGCCGAGCTCGGCTTCGTAGACTCCGGGCTTCTTCACCGGGCCGCTTATCGAGAAAAGCTTCGTTCCGGTGCTCTTGCCCGCGCCGATGGCGGCGTACCAGGCGCCGCCCTTCTCGATTATGGCGGGTACCGCGGCCAGCGTTTCGACATTGTTGATGACAGTGGGGCAGGCGAAGAGGCCCTCGACCGCCGGGAACGGGGGCTTGAGGCGCGGCTGTCCGCGGCGGCCCTCTATGGATTCGAGCAGGGCGGTCTCTTCGCCGCAGATATAGGCGCCGGCGCCTTTATGGACATGGAGGTCGAAGCTGAAATCGGAGCCGAAGAGCTTGTCGCCCAGGAAGCCGGCGACCCGGGCCTCGCCTACGCATTTCTCGAGCAGGGCCGCCTCGCGGGCGAACTCGCCGCGGACGTATATATAACCGGTCTTCGCCCCTATGGCCCGGCCGGCTATGGCCATGCCTTCGATGAGCAGGTAGGGGTTCATGCGGATGAGCTCGCGGTCCTTGAAAGTGCCGGGCTCGCCCTCGTCGGCGTTGCAGACCACGTAGCGTTCTTTGGGGCTGTCCTTGGGGATGAAGGACCATTTCAGGCCGGCGGGGAAGCCGGCGCCGCCGCGGCCGCGCAGGCCCGACTTCTTCACCTCGTCGATGATGGCGGCCGGCTCCATGCGCGTGGCTTTCTCGAGCGCGGTCCAGCCGCCGGAGGCTTTATACCCGTCCAGCGAGACCACCTTGTGCTTGAGCAGTATCTGTTCGGCCATTATTTCTGCGCCTTCGCCGCCGCCCGCAGGTCGGAGATCAGCTTGTCGAGCTTCTCGACCGTCAGGTTCTCGTGGTAATCGTCGTTGACCATCATGACCGGGGCCGTGCCGCAGGAACCCAGGCATTCGACCGCTACCAGCGTGAAAAGCCCGTCGTGGGTGGTGCCGCCTTCCTCTACGCCAAGGCGGCCCTTGAGATATTCGAGCAGCTTGACCGAGCCGGCCATGTGGCAGGAGAGGTTGCGGCAGACCTGGAGAAGGTATCTCCCCCCGGGTTCGCGGCGGAACATGGTATAGAAAGTCAGCACGCCCTTTACGCGGGCGTAGGATATCCCCAGGAGATTGGCCAGCGCCTGGGCGGCCTCTTCGGGGAAATGGCCCAGCTCGCGCTGTACTTCCTGCATCAGCGGTATCAGCGCGGCGTCGGCGCGGGGGTACCTGGCGACCGTGGCGGCCACCCTGGTGTTGAATTCCGGGGAGAACTTGAATTTCTTCATCGTTCCAGTTCCCCGCCTATCATGTTTATCTGGCCGAAAGTGGAGATGATGTCGGCGATATAGCCGCCCTTGATGAGGCGGCCCAGCCCGGCGGTCAGCGTGAAGCACGGGGGCCGCACGCGCATCCGCCAGGGACGGCCGGTGCCGTCGGAGACCAGGTAGAAGCCCAGCTCGCCGTTGCCGCCCTCGACGGCCTGGTACACTTCTCCGGCCGGGGGCTTCACTCCTTCGTAGGTCAGTTTGAAATGGGCCATCAGGGCCTCGATATTGCCGTAAACCTCTTCCTTGGGCGGCAGCGTCACGCCGTAGTCCGGGTGGTTCACGGGTCCGGCCGGGAGCTGTTTCAGGGCCTGCTCGACTATGCGCATGCTCTGGCGCATCTCCTCGAGGCGCACCAGGTAGCGGTCGTAATTGTCGCCCGCGTCGCCGACGGGTACGTCGAAGCTGAACCGGTCATAGACCAGGTAGGGGCTGGCCTTGCGCACGTCGTAGGGCACGCCCGAGGCGCGCAGCGCGGGGCCGGTGAAGGCCAGCGAGACGGCGTCCTCTTTCGATATCCTGCCGGTGCCGCGCAGGCGGCCGTTGAAGATGGGATTGCGGGTCAGCAGCCGGTCGGCGTCGGCGATATTGGCGCGGACCTTTTTAAAGACCGCGGCGGTGTCGGCGGTGAAGGTGTCGGGCAGGTCCCGGGTCACTCCGCCCACGCGCGACCAGGCCGGCGTGATGCGGCCGCCCGCGACGGCGTCGGTGAGGCGGTAGAGGTCCTCGCGGGCGTTGATCAGGTAGAAATAGACGGTGAAGGCGCCCAGTTCCATGGCGTTGGCGCCCAGGCAGGTCAGGTGGTCGGTCAGGCGCGAGAGCTCGCTCATGATGACGCGGGCGTACTTGCAGCGCTCGGGGGTCTCTATGCCCATCAGCTTCTCGACGGCCAGGGCGTAGCCGACGTTGTTTATGAACGGCGATACGTAGTTGAGGCGGTCGGTGTAGGGTACGACCTGGTTCCAGGTGACGTTCTCGCAGGTCTTCTCGAAGCCCCGGTGCAGGTAGCCTATCTCGACGTCCGCGTCCTTGATCCGCTCGCCCTCTACGCTCAGCAGTATGCGGACTATGCCGTGCATGGCCGGGTGGGACGGGCCCATATTGAGCAATAGCCGCCCGTCGCCCGCGTTCTCGAGGCTCCAGTTCTTCGGAAGTTCGTGCGCCGGTCTTTCCATCAGTCTTTGTGGTCTATCCTCGGCTGGCGGCCTTTGAGCGGGTAGTCCTTGCGCAGGGGGTGGCCCTCGAAGGAGTCGTACATGAGCAGGCGGCGCAGGTCGGGATGCCCCTTGAAATCTATGCCGTACATGTCCCAGGCCTCGCGCTCGAACCAGTCGGCGGAAAGCCAGAGGGAAGTCAGGGAGTCCACGGCGGGTTTTTCGCCGGCCAGCCGGGTTTTTAGGCGCAGGCGGGCGTTGGTCTTCGAGCTGTAGAAATGGCAGACGACTTCGAAGCGGGGTTCGCGGGGCAGGTAGTCCGCGCCGCAGAGGTCCATGAGGAAATCGAAGCCCAGCTCTTTCTTGAGCAGGGAGGCGGCCTCCAGCCAGGCTTCGGGCGCGATGACGGCGGTGTCGTCGCCGCGGAAAGAGCCGGTTTCGGCGACCTTGCCGCCGAGTTTCGCCTTCAGCGTCTCCAGGATGTTCTCAGCGGGCATGTTTTTTGTCCAGCACGGATTCCCGGGAGACCTTTTCCTGCAGCTTGATCAGCGCGTCGAGGACGGCCTCGGGGCGCGGCGGGCAGCCGGGTATGTAGATATCGACGGGGATTATCTTGTCTATGCCCTGCACGGTGGCGTAATTGTCGTAGAAGCCGCCGGAGGTGGCGCAGACGCCGAAAGAGACGACCCACTTGGGCTCGCACATCTGGTCGTAGACGCGGCGCAGCACGGGGGCCAGCTTCTCGTTGACCGTGCCGACCACGAAGAGCACGTCGGCCTGGCGCGGCGAGAACCGCGGGTACTCGGCGCCGAAGCGGGCTATGTCGTAGGTGGAGGCCCAGGCGCTCATGAACTCCATGCCGCAGCAGGCGGTGACGAAGGGGTACTGGAAGAAGGAATACTTGCGGCCCCAGTTTATCGCCTCGTCGAGGCGGGTGGTGAGGAAAGAATTGCCGAAGAGCGTCTCTAGTCCCATTCGAGCGCGCCCCTCCTTATGGCGTAGGCCAAGCCGGCGCCCAGCACCAGGATGAAGGCCGCCATGGCGGCCAGCGCGCCGGGGCCGAGCTGGCGGAAAGAGACGGCCCAGGGGTAGAGGAAGACTATCTCTATGTCGAACATGACGAAGAGTATGGCGACCAGGTAGAAATTGACCGGGATGGCGGTGGCGGACTTCTGCGCCGCCGGCATGCCGCATTCGAAGGGCAGGTCCTTGACGGCGCCGCGGCTGCGCGGGCCGAGGAGGATGGCGAGTATCGTCATCCCCCCCGCTACCGCCAGGCCGAAGCCGGCCACTATGAGCGTCGCCGCGTAGTTGTCCATAAAGATATTTAATTTTATCAAAATAAGCCGGCTTTTAGGCCGCCGCCCCAAATTTTGTAGAATCGGTGGCATGAAGGTCCTTCTGGCGGGAGGCGGAGGTTTTTTCGGCGGCGCGGTGGCCAGGCTCCTGGCCGGGCGCCATGAACTGGTCATTCCCTCGCGCTCGCCGTCCTCGCTTCCGCCGGACCTGCGGCCTTACGGGGCGCGGTTCAGGGAGGACCTGGCCGCGGTGGCGGAAGAACACCGGCCCGACGCGATCATCAATTTCCTCGGTATATTGAAGGAACGCCCGGCGGAGGGCGTCACCTTCGAGCGGGTCAATCTCGATTACACGCACAGGCTGCTGGAGGGCGCCGCGGCCGCCGGGACTCGCAGGTTCGTGCAGATATCGGCGCTGGGGGCCGACGCTTCGTCGCCCAGCCGCTACCTGCGCGCCAAGGGCCTGGCCGAGGACGCGCTGGCGGCCTCCCGGCTGGAATGGGCGGCGCTCCGGCCTTCCGTCATAGTGGGTCCGGGACAGAAATTCTTCGACGACCTGCGGGGACTGGCGCGCTTCGCTCCCGTGCTCGCCGCTCCTTCGGACCGACTTCTTCAGCCCGTAGCTTTGTCCGACGCGGCGGAATGCGCCGTGCGGGCTCTTGAGCCGGATATCAAGTGCGAGGTATTCGAGCTCTGCGGGCCGGAGAGGATGAGCTACGCGGATTTCTTCAGGGCTTCGCTGCGGGCGCTGGGGATAAGGCGGGCGGTGCTGGGGCTGCCGCGGTCCTTCTTCGCGCCGGCGCTGCCGCTGCTGGCGCTGCTGCCCGACCCGCCGATGACGCGCGACCAGTACCTCATGACGGCGGCGGACAATGTTTTCTCGGGAAGATACAGGGGGGCGGAGGACCTGCTGGGGAGGGCCCCGGTCAGGGCTTTCGGTTCCCCTCTTCGATAAGCTCGTTCCTGAATATCGGTTCGGGCGGCTGGACGACGGCGTACTCTTCCAGCAGAACGCCCCACTTGAAGCCTTCGGCTTCCAGCCTGGTCAGCGCCACCCTCCTGCCGCCAGCCATGGCCCTGTAGGTCTTCCTCACG
Source organism: Elusimicrobiales bacterium (assembly GCA_031082205.1). GTDB lineage: Bacteria > Elusimicrobiota > Elusimicrobia > Elusimicrobiales > UBA9959 > UBA2231. Next base: position 17,066 of record JAVHLJ010000011.1, on the reverse strand, counting down.
CAGGGATACTTCTTTCCCCCCGCCTCGAATTCGGCGGGTTCCTCCTTGCGCAGTCGGGGCAGTCCCTGCGGGTTGAACAGGGTCCCTTCCCTCAGGCGGAAGAGTTCCATGTTGTCCGGGTTGGGGATCTCCTTCCAGCTTTTGCCGTCGGGGACCTCCAGGCGGGAGGCCAGATTGTGGGACAGGTCGTATGGCCGCGGGGCGATATGCTCCCGCCAGGCCCGCCTCTCTCCGCCGCTCTCCCATTCGTTCAGGAAAATAATGTCGCCGCCCTTCGGGGCGGCCGCGACCGTGCGCGTTAGCGTGACGGGTTTTTCGCGGTAGGAGCCGGAATAGCGGTAGACGGCGTAGTCGCCGGGAGCGAAGGAGGGAGCCTTTTCCCCTCCGGAGCAGGAGCAGAGGAAGAGCAGCAGCGCCGGCAGCGCGAGGCTAGATCTCGTCCTTGCCGAGCTCATTGTGTTCGAGGTAGTCGAGGGCGTTGCGGGCCGCGGCCTGCTGCGCTTCTTTCTTGTTCTTGCCGGAGCCCATGCCCAGCACCTTGCGGCCCAGCCGGACGTTGATGGTGAAGTTCTTGTCGTGTTCGGGGCCCTCGGAGCGGATGATCTCGTACTCCGGCGTGCGGTGATGCTTCTTCTGTATCATCTCCTGCAGCCGGCTCTTGTGGTCGGCCTCGGGTTCCTCGGGTTCCGAAGAGGAGAGCCAGCCCAGCACCAGCCGTTCGGCTTCGGCCATGCCGCCGTCGAGGTAGACCGCGGCCAGCAGGGCCTCGAGCGAGTTGGCGAGTATGCTGGTACGCTTCTTTCCGCCGGTCTGGGCCTCGCCCACGCCGAGCAGGAGGTGCTCTCCGAGGTTTATGGAGCGCGCCCAGGCCGCGAGGTTCTGGCGCGAGACGAGGAAGGATTTGAGCTTGGAGAGGTGGCCTTCGTCCCTGCCGGGGTGCTCCCCGTAAAGATACCGGGCGACAGCGAGACCGAGCACGCTGTCGCCCAGGAATTCCAGCCTTTCGTTGCAGTCCGCCGAACTCTGCTCGGCGGCGTAGGACTTGTGAGTGAGCGCCGTCCTCAGGAGATCCTTATCCCTGAAGGAATAACCGATGACTTCCTCTATGGGAGGCATCGCGGCGCTCCCGGGTTATCAGCCCTTGGCGGCCTTCGCGTTTATGTAGTTGACGGCCTCGCCCACGGTCTTGATCTTCTCGGCGTCCTCGTCGGGGATCTCTATGTCGAAGGCCTCTTCCAGGGCCATGACGAGTTCGACGGTGTCGAGGGAGTCCGCGCCGAGGTCCTGGACGAACTGGGCCTGGAGCGTGACGTCGGCGGCGTCCACCGCGAGCTGCTCGACGATTATCTTCTTCACTTTCTCTTCTATGTTTTCCGCCATTGTATCTCCTTACGGTCTCTTAAGTCGCTAGACTTTAAATCAGATGTACATGCCGCCGTTGACGGCCAGCACCTGGCCGGTTATGTAGGACGAATGGGGGCCGGCCAGGAACAGGGCGGCGCCGGCCACGTCGGCGGGCTTGCCGAAGCGCTCGAGCGGTATCAGGGCCGTGACGGCGGCCTTGGCCTCGTCCTTCAGCGCGTCGGTCATCCGCGTCTCTATGAAACCGGGGGCGATGGCGTTGACCAGCACGCCGCGGGGGGCGAATTCCTTGGCCAGGGACTTGGTCAGGCCGATGAGCCCCGCCTTGGAGGCCGAGTAGTTGGCCTGCCCCGCCTGGCCCGCCTGCCCGACTACGGACGAGATGTTTATTATGCGCCCGGTCCTGGCGCGCAGCATGACCTTCGCCGCGGCTTTGGACATCAGGAAAGAGCCCTTGAGGTTCACCGAGATGACCGCGTCGAAATCCTCGGGCTTCATGCGCAGGACCAGGTTGTCCTTCGTTATCCCGGCGTTGTTGACCAGTATGTCCAGCTTGCCGAAAGTCTTGACCGACTCTTCTATCGCGGCCTCGCACGAGGCGGCGTCGGTCACGTCGAGGCGTATGCCGGCCGCTTTGACGCCGTTGGCGGAGGCCAGGCCGGCCGCCGCGGCGGCGGCCTCGTCGGCGGAAACGTCGCCGAGCAGCACCGAGGCGCCTTCGCGGGCGAAAGCTGAGGCTATTTCCAGTCCTATGCCGCGCGCGCCCCCGGTGACCAGCGCCGAAAGTCCTTCGAGCTGCTTCATGCCTTCTGTTCTTCCTCTTCGCGCTCGGGGTTCTTCTCCATGGAAGCTTTGACCGCGTCCATCCGCTTCGCTATCTGTTCGGCCAGGCCCGAGGCGGCGAGTTCTCCGGCCAGGCGGATGGCGCTGAAGATGGCCTTGGGCGTGGACTTGCCGTGGCAGATTATGGCCACGCCGTTGACGCCCAGAAGCGGGGCGCCGCCGTACTCGTCGTCGCTGAGGCGGACCTTGAGGTCCTTGAAGAGCTTCTTCATCAGCATCGCGCCTATCTTGTAGGTGAACTTGCGGTGGATCTGGTCCTTGATGAGCTTGAATATGACCTTGGCCAGGCCCTCGGAGAGCTTGAGGACGATATTGCCGGTGAAACCGTCGGTGACCACCACGTCGGTGAGTCCGGCGGGCAGGTCCCTGCCCTCGACGGGGCCGTAGAAATTGAGGCCGACGTTCTTGAGCAGCGGCAGCGTCTCCTGCACCAGCGCGTTGCCCTTGGTCTCTTCCTCTCCGACGGAGAGCAGGCCCACGGAAGGGTTGTCCTTCTTCAGCAGGACCGAAGAGTAGACGGCGCCCATCATGGCGAACTGCGCCAGGTGCCAGGGCTTGTTGTCGGTGTTGGCGCCGGCGTCCATCAGCACGCTGACGCCCTTGTAGGTCGGGTACGGCACGGCCAGGGCGGGGCGCAGTATGCCCCTGATGCGCTTCATCTTGAGCAGGGCGGCCACCATGACGGCGCCGGAGTTGCCGGCGGAGATCATGCCGTCGGCCTTGCCGTCGCGCACCAGTTCGGCCGCGACCATCAGCGAGGAGTTGGGCTTGTTGCGGCATTCCTCGACGGGCTCGCTGGCCATCTCCACCACCTGGGGGGCGTGGACTATGGTCAGCCTGGGCGGGTTCTCCAGGCCGAGGCGGCGCAGTTCCTCCCGTATCTCGGGGTCCCTGCCGACCAGGATGACGTCGTGGTCGAGGCGCTTGAGCGCCTCTATCGCGCCTTCGATGTTCGGGCGCAGGCCGAAGTCGCCGCCGTGAGCGTCGATGGCTATTCTCATGGCGGGGGTTTACTTGCCCTGCTGTTCTTCGTCCTTCTTCTTTTCCTTGCGGGGCAGCTCTACCTTGCCGTTGTAGCTGCCGCAGGAGGGGCAGACCCGGTGGGGCAGGCGCGCGGCGCCGCACTGCGGGCAGCCGGCGAGGGACTTCAGCTCCAGCTTCCAGTTCTGCGCCCGGCGGGAATCCCGCCTCGAGGGTGTGTGTTTGCGTTTGGGATTAGGCATCTCATGGCTCCTTGTTCTTCAAATCGCGCAGGGCGCCGAAAGGGCCGTCCTGCCCCGGACCGCACTTGCAGGGGCCGGCGTTCAGGTTCGCCCCGCAGGAGGGGCAGAGTCCCTTGCAGCCGTCCGAGCATAAAATCTTAGCCGGGACCGCGAGCACCAGGGCCTGGCGCACCAGGTCCTCGATGTCTATTGATTCTACTGAATATTCGTAAACCTCGTCAAAAGATTCGGCGAGCGAGGCCTTGAAATCGGCGTTGCAGCGGTCGCAGGGCATGGCGGCGGAGGCCTTTATCCCCCCTTCCAGCAGGAGGTCGCCGCTGCCGACGGAGAAATCGGCTTCGGCAGTGAGGGAGAGGAGTTCTCCCGTCCCCTTGAGGGCGTCGGCGAAAAGGGCGGTGTCGCACTCAATGACGCGGTGGAGGCCCCCGCCGGCCCGGATCTCGGACTGGCGGAAGACGAAGGGGCTGCTCTTGTGTTCGGGCTTTTCTCCGTTCTCCATGATAAGAGCGTATAAGATATTAACTATCGGCCCGCAAGTCAATCCGCCCGGATCAAAAGCCGGAGCGGCGGCGGACGCGGTAGGGCGGGCGGCCGGAGGAGCCGTAGTAGGTGCGCATCAGCATCTCGGCGATGAGGCCGAGGAGAATGAACTGTATGCCTACGAGCGCGAAGAAGATGGCGACCAGGAACAGGGGCTGGTCCTTGACGAAGACGCCGTTGGCCAGTTTGTTGTAGAGGGTCCACCCGGCCATTATCACCGACGAGAGGCCCAGCGTCAGGCCGGCCCCGCCGAAGACGTAGATGGGCTTGGAGAGATAGTCGCCCATGAACTTGACGGTCAGCAGGTCCAGGGCCACCTTGAAGGTGCGGCCCAGGCCGTACTTGGAGCCGCCGCGCAGCCGGGGCCGGTGGGCGACCGGGGTCTCCTTTATGACGGCGCCGCGGTAGCCGGCCAGCGCCGGCAGGAAGCGGTGCATCTCGCCGTAGAGCTCCAGTTCCTTGAGGAAGGAGGCCCGGTAAACCTTCAGCGTGCAGCCGTAGTCGCGCAGGCGCACGCCGGTCACGGCCGAGATGAGCCAGTTCGCCGCCGCCGAGGGAAGCACCCGGCTGAGGAAAGGGTCCTTCCGGTCCCGGCGCCAGCCGCTGACCACGTCCGCGCCGTCCCTGGCCGCCGCGAGCATCGCGGGTATGTCGGCCGGGTCGTTCTGCAGGTCGCCGTCCAGCGCGGCGATGTATTCCCCCCGCGCCGCGGCTATGCCCGCGCTCAGCGCCGCCGTCTGGCCGAAATTGCGCGCCAGCGACAGCGCCCGGCATTCCGGCTCGGCGTCCGCGAGGCCGGAGAGCAGCTCCCAGGTGCCGTCGGTCGAGCCGTCGTCCACCCAGACGCACTCCCATTCCCCGTCGAGAGTTTTGAGCGCGGCTTTAAGCGAGTCCCAGAGTTCCAGGACATTGTCGCGCTCGTTGAATACCGGGATGATGACGGAAAGTTCGGGACTCATCGGTTTTCCCCCAGCAGAGAGAGGTAGAGGCGCTCCTGCGCGCGCACCATGGCGTCTATGTCGAATTCCGAGAGGTCGGTCGCGCGGGCTCCGTCGGCGAGGCGCCGTCTCAGCTCGCGGTCGCGTATAAGCCGCGAGATGTTCTCCGCCATCGCGGCCGTGTCCCCGCGTTTCACCAGGAAGCCGTTCTCCCCGTCGCGGAGGATGTCGCGCACGCCGTCGGCGTCGTAGCAGACGGCCGGCAGGCCCGTGGCCAGGGCCTCCACCAGGCTGCGCGGCAGGCCTTCCCACAGCGAGGTCATGGCGAAGATGTCCGCCGCGGCCAGTATCGCCGCCGAGTCCCTCCTCCAGCCCGGCAGGAAGAGCCTGCCTTTGAGCGACGGGTGTTCCGCCAGCCGCCAGTCTGCCGGGGACATCTCGCCGCCGCCGATGAAGACGAAGGCGGCGTCGGGGTGGCGCTCGGCCGCCAGCCGCGCGGCTATGAAGAAATCGCCCGGGTTCTTCTGCGGCTTGAGGTTGCCGATGGATACCACCAGCGGCGCCCCGTAGGGGATGCCCAGCTCCGACCTCTTTTCGGCGCGCTCGTCGGGCGCCGGGTAGGCGGAGAGCTTTATGCCGCTGCGCACAAGCGCGTAGCGGGACTTGTCGCCTATGCCGCGCGCCGCGGCCTCGGACATGTTCGCGGACGAGACGAAGACCAGCGCGTCGGAGAGCCCGGCGCAGAGCTTCTCGAGCAGGACGTAGAAGAGGCGCACGGGCGCGGGCTGCCTGTCGTTGAAGCCGAAGCCGTGGAAGGTGTGCACCACGGCCGGGACGTCGGCGAAGAAGGCGGCCAGCCGGCCCAGTATGCCGGCCTTGGAGGAGTGGGTGTGGACGACGTCGGGCTTGAGGCGCTTGATCGCGCGGCGCAGTTCGAGGAGCGCGCGCAGGTCCTCCAGCGGCCTGATCTCGCGCACCAGGTGCCGCAGCGGCAGCGTGACGCCGTCGGGAGCGTCCTTCTGCAGCTCGCCCCCGTGCCCGCAGGCGAGGAAGGCCGAGAAGCGTTCCTTGTCGAGGTTCTTTACGGTGTAGAGGGTGTTGGCCTGGGCCCCGCCCAGGTCCAGCCTGGTTATCACGTGAAGCACGCGTATGAAGGCCATCGCAGGCGTCAGCGGTTCCCCGCCGTTCCCGTCACGGTCAGGCCGGGGAAGTAGTGCCGCAGTATCTCCCGGTATTTCCAGCCCAGGCCTCCGGCCAGGCCCTTGGCGCCGGCCACGCAGTAACCGCGTCCTTCGCCCGTGCCCAGTCCCTTTACGAAGAACATGGAAGGGAACTTGCCCTTGAAAAGCGGGCGCAGCGTGAACAGCGGCGAGCGCAGGGTCCCGGCGGAAAGTATTTCGGAAATTTCCTTGAATCCTTTTATTTCCGCGGAGCCGGCCGTGCCCTCGAGGCGTATGGAAAGGACCTTTCCAGAGGGGCTCCGGCCGAGGGTGCGGATATTCCGGAGCCTGCCTATCTTGCGTGTACGGTTGGCCCTGTCCTCTATCCAGCGCGGTTCCAGCATCAGCGTCCAGGCGGCGTCCGAGGCGTAAGCCTTGTCGGGCGGCAGGCAGTACATGTTGTCCGGGGGCCCCCTGTGCAGATGCCGGGAGAGAGAGAAGGGCGTCAGGTCTTTCGGGAGCGGGTTGAGGTCGCTGACGCCGCTTTCGGTGAAGCCGCCGCAGGAGGGCGTGTATTCGCCCGCCTGCGGCAGGCCGGCCCCGGATATGACCTGGCCGCGGGTGGAGGCGGAGGCGTCGGCGGCCTCTCCGGTCTCGGTGTTTATGCCGTCGAAGCGCTGGCAGTGGTGCGAGTCGCAGAGGTGGAAACCGTCGCGCGAATGCCGCATCGAGGCCTTGAGCCCTCGCAGGCGGGTGCGCAGCACCACGGACAGGGCCTTGAGCGACTCGGGGTTCCGGTCGCCCTCGGAGGCGCGCGCGGTCATGGCCGGGAGCACGTTCTCCAGGGGGACGCGGTTTATCAGCACGAACCCCTCCCGCCGGAGATTGACCAGCAGTTCCCCCGTCACTTCCCTGTCTCCCCGGTTGACCCCCCCGTCCGCGGCCACGTCGGCGTTCTTGATGAGGATGACGCCTCCGGGAGTCCTGGGGACGAGCCGGAAGGTGTTGCGCGTCGAGTAGACGGCGTTGGCTACCGTGTCCTTGACCTCGTAGATGCGGTTGAAAGGGTTGTAGGCGGCGGTCCACTGCGAGCCCGCGGGGCCTTCCGCGGTCCTGCCCAGGCGCGAGTCCTCTATGGTGAAGGGAGTGTTGCAGATGAAGCTGAAGGAACGCACGGTGGCCGGGACGCCGTCATCGCCCGCGAAAAGAGCTATGTCCGCCTCGTCCCCCCTGTCCAGTTTCACCGGGTTCGTGTGCACGGGCCAGGCCATCCGGGTCCAGTAGAAGAGGTTGCGGTGGTCGCCCTTGGCCTGCTTGGAGAGTCTTTCTTTTTTCTTAGAGAAGAACTTCTCGCGGGGGTCTATCTCGGCGAGAGTGTAGTAGGTCTGCCAGGCCGGAACGTGGTAGTCCACTTTCTCGTATACGCGCGCCAGGTCTATCGCCGCCTGGAAGTTCCTGGGGTCGTAGAGCAGTGCTTCCTTGAGGAAGGTGACCGAGTGCTGTCTTTTCTTGAGGAGCTCGAAATTGCGGCTTATGCGGACGGCCGCCGGGACCAGCAGGTAGGGATAGGACTGGTAGATCCCGCGGTAGAGCTCGATGGCCTCGGACGGGCCTCTCAGTCCTTCCTCCGCCATCGCCAGAGCGAAGCGCGCGTGCGCCAGCAGGTCCTGATCGGCGGTAAGAGTCAGCGCGCGCTCCAGGGCCCGTCGGGCCCCGGCGTGGTCCTCGACGGCCAGCAGGTCCCACCCCTTCTCGTACCAGGCGTGGGGGTCCTCCTCCGAAGATATGCCGGCCCTTTCCAGCCAGGCCAGCGCTTCCTGCGGCCTGCCGGCCTCGGCCAGCAGCACCGCCGCGTCGCGCATGGCCGCGGCGGCCAGCGGCGTTCCGGAGGACATGAAGGCGGCGTATTTGAACCCCTCCACCGCGTCGTCGGGGCGGCCGTCCAGCCAGGAGCGCACGGCTCCGGCGTATACGGACTCCGGGCTTTCCATACCGGCCCGGGGAGCGGCGTGCGCGGCGGACGGTGCCAATAATAAGGAAAGGAGCAGCGCCAGGTTAGTCATTGCGTCTTAATTTAGCAATTCTGCCCGCTCCCGGCAAGGACGGCCTCCGGGAGTTTTGCAATCCGGAAGTTTTTTATGTAAAATAAATTCATCGGGCCATTAGCTCAACGGTAGAGCAGACGCCTCTTAAGCGTAAGGTTACAGGTTCGAATCCCGTATGGCCCAAAAATATAGCAGGCGCCGTCCCGATTCCGGCGCGACAGGGAAAAAAGCGAAGCCGCAGCCGAAAAAACCCCGTTCGTAAAACGGGGTTTTTATCTGCCGGAGACACGCCGCCGTCGTAAAGGATTCCGGAGCCAGAGTGGTGGAATGGCAGACACGCACGGCTTAGGACCGTGTGCCGAAAGGCGTGGAGGTTCGAGTCCTCTCTCTGGCATTCCGCTCTAATCGACAACCCCAGGAGGAAAAATGCCCGTCACTCTCTCTTACGGAGACAAGATAAAGAAAATAAAGGCCGAAGGCTGCGTGCACGTTTACGCGGTCGATTCCGGCAAGGAAGTCCTCGCCGAGGCCCAGGAACAGGCGCTGGTCCGCCTGCAGGCCGTGGTGACTCTGCCCGGCTTCCGGCAGGGCAAGGTGCCGCTGGCCATGATAAAGGAGCAGTTCCCGTCCATGGTCCGCGACGAGGCCCTCGACATACTGGCCAAGGCCGCGCTGCCCGAGATCATCAAGGCCGAGAGCGCCGCGCCCGTGGTGACGCCGCTGATGACCAACGTGAAGTACGACGCGGCCAAGACCGCCTACTTCGAGGTGCAGCTCGAGTGCAGCCCCAAACTGGAGCCCAAGAACTACGAGAAGATCAAGGCCGTGCGCCGCGTCAAGAAGATCGCCGACGCTGAGGTCGAGAAGTACATAAACCAGCTTCGCGAGTACAACGCCTACCTCAAGCCCGTCGAGAACGCCCCGATAGCCGGCAACCACTTCGTCGTGGTGGATTACGAGACCTGGGAGAACGGCGAGAAGGTCGCCGACGGAGACGTGAAGGGCGAGATCGTGGACATGTCCGCCCCGCAGACCGTGGCCGGCCTGGCCGAGAAACTACTGGGGGCGAAAAAAGGCGACGTCGTCGAGTTCGATTCCGAGTTCGGCGGACGCAAGCTGAAGTTCAAGGCCCGCGTGCAGGACGTCAAGGAGAAGGTCGTTCCCGCGATAGACGAAGCCTTCCTGGGCCAGGCCGGCGTCAAGACCGCCGAGGAGCTCAGGGATAACGTCCGCAAGCTGCTCGAGCGCGGCGAGACCGAGCGCACCGAGAAGGACCTGCTCTCCCAGATAGAAGACCACCTCATAAAGCACAATCCCATGTCCCTTCCCCCCACGCTGGTCAAGGAGGAATCCAAGGAACTGATGGAGGTCCTCAGGCGCCGCATGCAGGGCGACGAGAACTTCAGCGAGGAAGCCTTCGCCGAGCGCGTGACGCCCATAGCCGAGCGCAACCTGCGCCTCACCTATCTGCTCCACAACATAGCCCGCAAGGAGAAGATAGAGGTCACCGACGCCGACGTCGACGCCGAACTCCAGAAAGCCCTGGCCAGGCTGGCCAGCGAAGAGGAGAAGAAAAAGGCCCGCGAGCTGTTCGACCGCAGGAAGGATTACATCAGGGCCTCGATAGTGGAAAACAAGACCATGGATTTCATAAAATCCAAGGCGGAAATAAAGGAAGAGACCAAGTAAGCGCGGCCGTCCCGCGCGGAGGAAAAAATGATAATCCCGACAATCATAGAGAAGTGGAACCAGGGGGCGATGGTCGGCTACGACATCTACTCCCGTCTGCTGAGGGACCGCATTATATTCTTCGGCGACCCCGAAGGCGCCGTCTCGACCGCCTCGGCCAACACGGTCATAGCCCAGCTGCTTTACCTCGACGCCGAGGACCCCGAGAAGGACATCAACCTCTACATAAACTCCCCCGGCGGCATGGTCACGGCCGGCCTCGCCGTCTACGACACCATGCAGTTCATCAAGGCCCCGATCTCCACTATCTGCATGGGCATGGCGATGAGCTTCGGCGCGGTGCTGCTGGCGGCCGGCTCCAAGGGCAAGCGCTACGCCCTGCCCAACGCCCGCATCATGATCCACCAGCCCCTGATCTGGGGCGGCGGCATCTCCGGCCAGGCCACCGACATCGAGATAGAGAGCCGCGAGATGCAGGAGAACAAGAAGCGCCTCACCGAGATACTGGCCAAGCACACCGGCCAGACCGAGAAGAAGGTCCACGACGACATGGAGCGGAATTTCTACCTGTCGGCCGCGGAGGCCAAGGATTACGGCATCATCGACGGGGTGCTGGACTTCAAGAAAAAATAACGACGCCGGAGCGACCCAAGACCTATGGCTGAACTTCAGAAAGAGCGCCGCGAAGAAGAGAAACTGCCCGCCACGCTGCCCGCTATCGCGATACGCGACGTGGTCATGTTCCCCCACATGGCCCTGCCGCTGTCGGTCGACAGGCCGCGGTCGGTGGCCGCCATAGAGCAGGGGCTCAAGGCGGGCCGCAGGGTTCTGGCGCTCACTCAGAAGAAGCCGCAGGTCAACGAGCCCGGCGCCGGGGACCTCTACCAGTACGGCGTCCTCAGCGAGGTGGCGCAGTCCCTAAAGCTGCCCGACGGCACGATGCGCGTATTCCTGCAGGGCCTCCGCCGGGCGCGCGTGACGTCTCTCACTGCCGAGGGAGAGAACGGCGCCTTCGTGGCCGGGGTTGAATATCCGGAGGAGAAGCCGGAGAAGGGCCCCGAGGTGACGGCGCTGATGCGCCACACGCTCGAGATCTTCGAGCAGTACGTGAAGCTGGGCACGCGCATACCGGGCGACTCCGTCTCCCTGCTGGCCCAGGTCGAGGACCCGTCCCGCCTGGCCGATACGATCGCCTCGAACGTCCCCTTCAATCCGCCCGAGCGACAGGACCTGCTGGAGACCGAGAGCGCCCAGGAGCGACTCGAGAAGCTTCTCAGGATGCTCGCCAAGGAGATAGAGATCCTGGACATCGAGCAGAAGATCCATTCCAGGGTGAAGTCCCAGATCGAGAAGTCGCAGAAGGAATACTATCTCAACGAGCAGATGAAAGCCATCCAGAAGGAGCTGCACCAGAAGGACGACCTGTCCAAAGAGGTCGACGAGCTCAAGAAGAAGGTCAAGCAGGTCCGGATGTCCAAGGAGGCCGAGGCCGCCGCGGAAAAAGAGCTGCAGCGCCTGTCCCGGATGGCCCCTTTCTCCCCCGAGTCGACGGTCTCCCGCACCTACCTCGACTGGCTGACCTCGCTCCCCTGGTCCGTCGAGACCAAGGACGTCATCGACATCGAGGCGGCCCGCAAGGTCCTCGAATCCGACCATTTCGGGCTCAAGAAGCCCAAGGACCGCGTGCTGGAGTACCTGGCCGTGGCCAAACTCACCCGGCACCTGCGCGGCCCGATACTCTGCTTCGTCGGCCCCCCCGGCGTGGGCAAAACCTCCATCGCGCGCTCCATCGCCTCTGCGATGGGCCGCAAGTTCGTCCGCATGTCGCTGGGCGGCGTGCGGGACGAGAGCGAGATCCGCGGCCACCGCCGCACCTACGTGGCCTCGATGCCAGGCCGCATCATACAGAGCCTCAAGAAGGCCGGCAGCCGCAACCCCGTCTTCCTGCTCGACGAGATCGACAAGATGGGCACCGACTGGCGCGGCGACCCGGCCGCGGCGCTGCTCGAGGTCCTCGACCCCGAGCAGAACAAGGAGTTCACCGACCACTTCCTCGACGTGCCCTTCGATATCTCCAAGGTCATGTTCATCGCCACCGCGAACACGCTTTACGGGATACCCGTCAGCCTGCGCGACCGTCTGGAGATAATCGAGTTCAGCGGCTACACCCACAACGAGAAGATAGAGATCGCCAAGAAATACCTGGTGCCGCGCCAGCTCGCGGAGCACGGCCTCAAGCCGCAGACCTTCAGGGCCGACGACGCGGCCATAGACGCCGCCATACGCGGCTATACCCGCGAGGCGGGAGTGCGCAACCTGGAGCGCGAGATGGCGACCCTCGCCAGGCGCGCCGCCAGGAAGATAGTGGAGGAGAAACTCCCCTCCGTAAAAGTGACCGAGGGCAACCTTCACGATTTCCTCGGCATCCCCAAGTTCGTGCAGGAGAAGGCCTCGCCCAACGGCGTGGGCGTGGCCACCGGGCTGGCCTGGACCGAGAACGGCGGCGAGGTGCTCACCGTCGAGGCCGTCAGCGTGCCGGGCAAAGGCGAGCTTACCCTGACCGGCAAGCTCGGCGATGTGATGAAGGAGTCGGCCCAGGCCGCTTTCTCTTACGTCAAGTCGCGCGATTTCGCCCCGCATTCCAGGATAGCCGCCAGCAATTTCCATGTCCATGTGCCGGAGGGCGCCGTTCCCAAGGACGGGCCTTCCGCCGGGATAACCATCGCCACGGCCCTGGCCAGCCTGGTCTCGGGCCGGCCGGTGAAGCCCGACGTCTCCATGACCGGGGAGATAACGCTCTCGGGCCGGGTGCTGCCCATAGGCGGCCTCAAGGAAAAGGTGATAGCCTCCTTCAGGGAGGGAGTCAGGACCGTGCTTTTTCCCAAGGCCAACCTGAAGGACCTCGAGGACGTGCCGGCCGAGATCAGGAAAGGCATGCGGCTCGTGCCTGTTTCGCACATGGACGGGGTCATAGCCGAGGTGCTGGCCGCCGCCCGGCCGCACGCCCGCGCCAAGGCCCCGGCCAGGCGCTGAACCGTCCGTTCCAGTCAGGGGGCATTTGCTGATGAAAAAAGCGGCGTTCCTTTTGTTTTCCCTTCCCTTCCTCCCGCAGGCTCTGCCTGCCTACGAGGGCGAGCTCTCCACTCATGAGGTGGAGGGAGCCCTGGAGAAGACCAAGCTCGGCGAGGTCTTCGGCCAGTACCTCGCCACAATACAGATGTACGATCCGGAGAGAGCCACGCAGCTGGGCATACACGACTCGGACGCGCTTCTCACCAGGCGCAACCAGGAGCGGGTCAACACGCAGCTCGAGGCGCTGCGAAAGATACGCTCCAGACTGCACGATATAGACAAGGAGCCGCTGCACCCCTCCGACGCTATCGACTACGGCCTGCTCGATCGCATGCTCGAGACGGACATCTACGATCTCGAGAAGACCAATTTTCTCGCCCTGCGCCCGCATTACTACCTTGAGCCGCTTAGGTCGGTCTTCGACGTGGTCAGCCGCGATTACAGGGACTATAACCTGCGCGCCGCGGCCGCTCTGTCGCGCATGAAACAGATACCGGACGTGCTGCTGCAGGCCGAGCGGAACCTGTCCCGCCCCCCCCGGATCTGGGTGGAGAACTCCATACGGCAGTGCGAGCACGCCATAAAGACCATCCCCGACTTCGTGCCTCTGTTCCGCGGCTATACCCTCTACGACCCGCTTCTCAAGTCGCAGGTGGACGACGCCCTGGACAAACTCAAGGCCGCCCTTACCCGCTACCGCGACTTCCTCAAGAAGGACGTCCTGCCCTCGGCCGACGGCGACCCTTCGGCCGGGGAATATTCCTACGGTTTCTATCTCGAGCGCTGGCACGCCCTGGATATGACCCCCGGAAAAGCCTACCGGAACTTCAGGGGCTCTTTCCGGCGCGCAGTAGCGGACCTCAAGAAGGAGGCTTTCAACATAGACCCGGTGCTCTACAAGCAGCGCGGCTGGCAGGGCGTCCTCCAGAAGCTCCCCCGCGAGCATCCGGAAGCGAAAGACATAATCAAGATCTTCCGCGAGGAGTCCGAGCGCGCCCATCAGCATTTCGACGAATACAAGGTGGTGCCTTATCCGCAGCAGCGGCTGGTCATGAAGGACATGCCGGGCTTCCTGGCGCCGGTGGTCCCCTACGTCTATTTCGCCGAGCCCTTCCCCCTGGACGACAACCGCGTCTCCGAACTCTATATCTCCATGCCCGACCCCTCCATGCCCCCCGAAAGGCTGGAGGCAGTTCTCAAGTCGGGCTTCAGCTATGTCCAGATCGAGCTGCTCACGGCCTACGCCGTGCTGCCGGGGCTTCACCTGCGCAGCTACGAGGCCGCCAACAACGCCTCCCGCATACGCCGCGTTTCCAACCAGCCCGTGCTGGCCAACGGCTGGGCCTGCTATTCCGAGCTGCTGGCCGAGGAGATGGGCTTCTACTCGTCCTACTGGTCGCGCTTCATGCGCATCTACCTCAAGGCCCTGCGGGCCGCGCGCGCGGTCGTGGACGCGGGCCTGCACACCCGCCGCATGGACTATCCCGCGGCGGTGCGCTTCTTCGAGGAGAACATGGGCTTCTCCCGGGCCCAGGCCGAGCAGGAGGTGCTGCGCATCTCCATCTCCCCGACCGAGGGCATGACCCACCTGCTGGGCCTGGACTACGTAGTGGAGATGCGCGACTATTTCAAGACCACCGAGCAGAAGCATTTCGACCTGCGCAACTTCCACGCGTATTTCCTCAGGCTGGGCAACATCACCGCGGAATCCGCCCGGGACGAGATGCGGCGCCGCAAGAAGGAACAGGAGAAGATGGTCAGATGAGCCAAGAAATGGCGGCCGTTTTCGAAAAGGCGGGGAAGACCTACCTCCTCCCCCGCCTGGGCCGCCCCCAGCCGCTGGAGGCCGTTAAGGGCGTCTCTTTCGAGATCCGCCGCGGCGAGATACTGGGGCTTCTGGGCCTCAACGGCGCCGGCAAGACCACTCTCATGAAACTGATGGCGGGGCTCCTCGCGCCCACCTCTGGCACCGTGCGCGTCCTGGGCTCCGACCCCCGCGACGCGGAGAGCCGCCGCCGCATCGGCTTCCTGCCCGAACTCCCCTACTTTTACCCCCGCTACCGTCCCGCGGAGGCCCTGTCCTATTACGCCTCGCTCAGCGGCATGACGCGCGCCGACGCGGCCCCGGCCGTCGCCTCCGTCATGGAAAAAGTCGGGCTGGCTCCCCACGCCGGCAAGCGCATCTCCGAGTTCTCGAAGGGCATGATGCAGAGGCTCGGCCTGGCCCAGGCGCTGGTGCACGGGCCGGAACTGGTCATACTGGACGAGCCGGCCAGCGGGCTGGACCCCATCGCCATACACGACATGAGGGTGCTGATCTCCGGCCTGCGCGAAGAGGGCCGCACGGTGGTTCTCTCCTCCCACAGCATCTCGGAACTGGAGAAGGTGGCCGACAGGGTCATCATGCTATCCCGGGGCGGAGTGGTCGCCTGCGTCGAAAGCTCCTCCTGGCGCGGGGCCGAAGGCGGCCTCGAGAGACTTTTCATGGAGGCGGTGCGATGAAAGCCCTCTTCTCCCCCGCCCTGCGCGTGGCCTCGCACTCCCTGCGGCTGCACCTGCGCGACCGCTTCTTCGGCCTGTTCCTTCTCTTCTCTCTGCTCCTGATATACTCCTCGCTGCTTGTCGGCGTAATGGCGGTCTACCAGGAGCGCCGCGCGCTGGTGGATTTCGGCCTGGCCCTGATGGAACTGATGGGCCTGGCCTTCTGCGTCTACGCTTCGGCCACGGCCGTCTCCTCCGAGGTCGAGACCAAGACCATCTACCTCGTCTTCTCCCGCCCCGTGCCGCGCCACTCCTACCTTCTGGGCAAGATGCTGGCGGTATTCGGGGCTGCGGCGCTGCTGCTGGCCGCGACGGCCGTGATGCACTCTTCCCTGCTCCTGCTGCGCGGCCACTCCCCCGACGGCCTCTACTTCGCCGCCCTTGGCTATTCCTGGCTGAAGCTGACCCTTATCTCCTCCCTGGTCTTCGCCGTTTCCATGTTCGCGACGTCCTCGCTCTCCGCCATGGTCATAGGCTTCATCCTCTGGATGCTCGGGCATTTCGCCCCGGAGACGGTATTCATGGCCGCGAGGGCCGGCGGCGAGGGTTCCGCGCTGGAGTTCCTCGCCAGGCTGATACCGAACCTGCAGCTTTTCAATTTCAAGGACGCGCTCGACGTGCCCGGGGCCGCCGCCCCGCCCGCCCTTGCCCTGGCTTACGCCGCCGCCTGGTGGGCGGGCTCCTACGGCTTCGCCTGGGCGCTTCTGCGCCGCAAGGAGTTCTGACTTGTCGCCCCGGGTTAAGGACCTGCTCCTGGGCCTCCTCTTCTTCCTGCCCGCCCTGGCCCTTGGCCTGCGGGCGGAACGCTACCGCCCCCCCCTGCCCGCCGTTTCCGATATAAGGGAGGTGCGCCGCAGCGCCGCGGAGGACGCGGCGGCCGTCAGCCTGGGCGCGCGCCGCCTTTTCGCCGACGTCTGGTTCATACGCCTCATGCAGTATTACGGCACCCGCGAATCCGTCCACGACGAGAGGATACAGGAGCATCGCGAGCATCATCACGCCGACGGCAGCGTCTGCGATCACGGCCCGGGCTGGGAGAAGGGCGAGTACCCCGAGTTCATTCCCCTGTCCCTTCACGTCATCGACCTCGATCCCTGGTTCCACAGCGCCGTGATCTATTCGGCCGCCTCCCTCGCCTATAACCTCAACAAGCCCGCCGAGGCCAGGACGATACTGGAGCTGGCTATAAGCAGGGCCCCGCGCGAGTGGCGTTATCATTCGGTCCTGGCGGCCCTGGGGCACAGCGGAGAGGAGAATCCCGGCGAGATAGTCAGGCTCCTCCTTCCCGTGGTGCGCCAGCCCGATTGCCCGACCATGCTCAAGAACCAGACCGCTTTCCTCAGCAAGCGGGCGGGAGACTACTCCACGGCAGCGGAGATATACCGGGACATCGCCGAGAACGCGCCCGAGAAGGAATACGCCGAGCGCGCGCTCAGGGAACTCGAAAAGATAGAGGGAAGGACGCGATGAAGATACTCAAGATAGTGGACAACGCGGCCTGGGACATCAATTCCTACCAGGCACTGCACCTTTCCATCCAGCTGGCGAAGAAAGGCCACACAGTGGTGGTAATGTGCCCCAAGGATTCCCGCCTGGCCGACGAATGCCTGAAGTACAAGGTGCCGGTAAAGCCTTTCACGCTGGTGGCCAAGT
>JAVHLJ010000010.1 GCA_031082205.1 Elusimicrobiales bacterium | reverse complement strand
CGGGCCGGGCGCGCGGAGCGGCGACCCGACCGAGATAGCGCTGGTCGAGGCGGCCGCGGCCGCCGGCTTCGGCAAGACGGAGCTCGAGCGCGCCCTGCCGCGCGCGGGCGAGGCGCCTTTCGACCCGGTGCGCAAGATGATGAGCACGCTGCACAGGCCCTCCGGCGAACCGCCGGCGCCGCTGCGCGCCTTCGCCGGCGGCGCCGCGCTGGTACTGGCCAAGGGCGCGCCCGAGCGGCTGCTGGAGAAATGCTCTTCGGTCCTGGAAAACGGGGCGATAAAGCCGCTGGACGAGGCGGGCCGCAAAAAGATACTCGCGGCTAATTCAGAGCTGGCCTCGCGCGGCATGCGCGTGCTGGCGGCGGCCGCCGCCGCGCGTGACCTGCCGGCCGGCGCCGGTCCCGACGAGATGGAGCGGGACCTCACTTTCCTGGGCCTGACCGGGCTCATCGACCCGCCGCGGCCGGAGACGCCGGCCGCCGTGCGCACCTGCCTGGCCGCCGGCATGAGGCCGGTGATGATAACCGGCGACCAGCCTCTGACGGCGCGCGCCGTCGCCACCGAGATCGGCTTTCCCGGCGGCGCCGCCATGACGGGAGCCGAACTCGACCGCGCCGACGACCGCAGGCTGGCGGGTCTGGCCGAAGGCGTCTCGGTCTACGCGCGCGTCTCGCCGGAGCACAAGCTGCGCATAGTCGACGCCCTGCAGGACCGCGGCCACATCGTCGCGATGACAGGCGACGGCGTCAACGACGCGCCGGCGCTCAAAAAGGCCCACATCGGCGTGGCGATGGGCATCACCGGCACCGACGTCTCCAAGGGCGCGGCCGACATGGTCCTGCTCGACGACAATTTCTCCACGATAGTGGCGGCCGTGGAGGAGGGCCGCGTCATTTACGACAATATCCTCAAGTTCACGCGCTACCTCATCTCCTGCAACGCCGGCGAGATACTGGTGATGTTCGTCTCGCCGTTCCTGGGCATGCCCCTGGCCCTGATGCCGGCGCAGCTGCTGTGGATGAACCTGGTCACCGACGGCCTGCCGGCGCTGGCCATAGGCGTGCAGCCGGCCGAGGCCGGCGTGATGCGGCGTCCCCCGCGCCGCACCGACGGCGGCGTCTTCTCGCGCGGCATGACCGTACACATAATCTGGAGCAGCGCCCTGATGTGCGCCGTTTCGCTCGGAGCGGGCTGGTATTACTGGCGAGCAGGGGACCCGTCGTGGCAGACGATGCTCTTCACCACGCTGACCTTCTCGCAGCTGGCCCAGGCGCTCACCGTCAGCCCCGGGCGGGACTTCTTCATCCCGAAAGCCCTGCGGAATCCGCAGCTGCTGGGCGCAGTGGCGCTTTCGGTGATACTGCAGGCGGCGGTGATATATCCCGCCTTCATGAGGGAGTTCTTCCACACCGTCCCGCTGGGCGCGCGGGACATGGCACTGGCCGCGGCCCTGGCGGCGGCGGTATTCCTGGGGGGCGAGACGGCTAAAGCGATAAGAGGAAAGAAGGGATAAACGGCGGTTTCTCAGTCGGGGAGGACGGGCAGCGTTCCGGCGGCGCGTTTTTCGTCGTACTTCTTCTTCGCCGCGTACTGCTCCAGGCAATACTCCCGCTGGAGTGATTCGGAGATTTTCCCGCAATAGCCGGGGGCGTTCTTCGCAAGGGCAAGCCTAAAGTAACACTCGTTCCTCATCCCGTAATCACCGCCGGTCTTCCGCTCGCAGAGAGCCGCGTCACCAGTGGCCACGGCCAGGGTAATATAGCACTGCTCCTCGCCGAGATATTCGATTATCTCTTCATTCCGGCAGATAGCGGGATCCGCCACCGCCTTCACGACTTCTCGGTAACAGGTCTGCCTGGGAAAATCCAAACGGACATGGCGGGCGGAGACCTTCCGGCAAAGGCGAAGGTCTTTTTCAGCCGCGGCCCGGGCCGTATAAAGAGCGTCCTCCTCCGGGGTGTTCTCGAAAAGCTTCACATAAACGGCGTCTAAGGCGAGCGCCGACGCCATCATAACTCCGGCCGGGGAATATTTCACGCACAAGCCGCCGACCGCGGCGGCCAACAGGCCAGCCGCGGCTAAAAGAGAGTATACAACTCGTTGTGAGTTCATTTATCTGTATTTTCGCGTGAGAACCGCCGGTTTTATTCATAATACTAAAAACCGGGTGGTTCTTCGCTGAGTCAGGCGTGGTTCTTCCGCCCGGCGGGCGTCGGGCTAGTGAGTGTCGGAATCAATCTTCCGGTGATGGCGGGGTTATGTGCAACGCCGCCGCCATGACGATGCTCGGCTCCTACCTGACGGCCTATTCCATCCGTATCCACATCTTCAACTACTACAAGAACACCGGCAAGAAGTACGCCAGCTACGACACCAAGGGCTTCGGCTTCCGGGTCAAGGACTCGCTCATCACACCCCGGCCCTGTGGAAGGAAGGAATACTGTCCGGCGTACCGTTCGGTTTCGCCGCCTTCTTCTCGGTCTTCCTGTTCATGTTCAAGGGCCGCACCGCGACATTCGCGGGCCTGGTCAACCGCGTGACCTCCCTGGTCGCCGGCACCGTGGCCACGCTGGCGGTCTGGCGGCTCATAGCCAATCAGAAGCCGCCGGCCATGGAGGACCGGTTCGGCCTGGCCGGCATCTTCATCGCCATCTACTCCATGGGCCGCGCCGGGAAGAAGCGCGCCTGCGAGCTAGCCAGGTCTAATGAGATCGGGCCGGAGAAGGACGGCGAGGTCTGCGAGCCCGGCTGCGCCGCCGACGGCGCTCCCGCGAAGCAAACTTCCGCGCTAGACGGAAAACAAGAAGGCCGCGGGGCGGAACCCGCGGCCTTCTTTCGTCCCGGCCCGCCGGGAAGCGGGCCCCCTACCGCGCCCTCTCCACCTCAAGCACCGATATTTCCCTGACGCCGTCGGCCAGCTCAAGACCCAGGTCTTCGCCGAGAGCGCGGGCGAGGGAGATCTTGTCCCCCGGGGTCCAGGCCAGGCAGGCGTCGTACCTGCCCGCGAGGCCGGTCTCATCCTCGACCGGGGACAGGAACTCTTCTTCCAGGATAGCGGCGATGTCGCCCGCCGACGCGCACGTGGCGGAAAACCCGCCCTTGCGCGTCTCCAGCGACAGGCGCGTCCCCTTCGTCGCCCGCAGCCCGGATCGATCCCCCCCGCCTGCCCGCCGCAGGAGAAGCGCCGGCCTCTTCTTTTTGACGAGCCTGCTTTCGGCGCCGAAAGCCGCATCAGCCGCCGCTATCAGCAGGCACCGCATCGCGCTTTCGGATCCCCCCGGAACCCGCAGGAAGAAGTCGAACCTCTGCCGGGGGAATCCGGAAGCCGCTTCGATCCTGTGCACGCTTATGCCGTAAGCCTCGGACATGGCCCGGCACAGGTCCACCCCCCTGAGCTCCGCCTCAAGCCCGGCTCCGGAAACACGGCGGCCGGCGCTGTAGAACCCCTCGCCGGGCGCCGGCGAGACGCGCACTTCTATGACAGGCCGCGCGTCCGCCGCGTCCCCGCTGTCCCCGGGCAGCCGCCCCCTCAGGGAAGGGACGCGCCGCAGCATCGCGGCCAGATCGGGCGGCTCGAAGTCCCCGGGCATGGGGCGCTCCCCGCGGTTCACAGCGCGCGCCCGCGGCCTTCGTACCGCAGGCCGGTTATGGGCTCGAAGTACCGGGTCAGGAACAGCCTGGTCGACTCGCACCAGTTGGTCTTATGGGAAAGGTCCCCGTGAATGGCCAGCGAATCCATGGGGCAGCCGCCGTGGCATATGTCCCAGAAACGGCAGTCCTTGCAGTCGCCTTTCATCAGGACTTCGGAGCGGTCCAGCCAGTCCTTGCGCTTTTGCCGCCCGAAGACCTCGCCGATGCCGGTGTCGCCTATGTTCCCGTAATCGATAAGCCCCCAGTCGGCAGCGCTGCTGCAGTGCGACAGCTGGCCCTGGGGCCCTATGTACATATGGTTATGCCCGCAGTTGCCGCTCCTGGTGCAGATAAGGCTGGCGTCGCTGTCGGAGTAATACCCGTGATATTCGGAGAAGGGACGCACCATTCCGTAGCGCTCCCGCGAAGGCCACCAGAGCTTGAACATCTCCCCCAGGAAATCGGCGTATTCCTCCGGGGTTATACCCAGCCCGTCCTGGTTGCCGCCGTGGACCAGCACCGGGTTTATCATCAGCGTGCGCGTCATGTTGGTCAGGTGGAAGAAGAGCTCCGCGGGATAGGGCAGGGACCTTTTCGTGACCACGTATATGAGGCCCCATCCCATCCCGTTCTCTTCCAGCAGGGAAACGCCCTTCAGGAAAAGCTTGTTGTAGCTATCCGAATCCCTCCCGCCGCCGAAGCCGCGCACATGGTCGAGCGGATCGTAGCTGGTGCCCACGTTCCTTATACCGAGGGCCAGCAGCGCGTCCACCAGCTCCTGGTTCAGCAGCGTCAGGTTGGACTGGATGGAATGGTGGACCCTTTTTTTGGTCGCGGGGCAACATTCATCCTGCAGGCGGGCGGCGGCCCTGAGGTATTCGGCCCCCAGGAGCAGAACCTCTCCGCCGTGCCAGGTCAGCGTTATCTGCTCTTCCGGCTTCTCCGAGAGATAGTCGTTGACGCGGTTGAACACCGCGCGCAGCGTCTCCATGGACATGTCCGGCGCCAGCTTCTTGTGAACCACGTCGCAGTAGGCGCAGTTGGCGTTGCAGCGCTCGGTGGCTTTAAATATTATCGTCGGCATTTCTGTTGACCTCCTCGGCGGCTTCAAGCAGGGCTGTCATGAACTTCTTCCTGGGGCAGGGCCTGTCCTTTTCGCTTTTCCTGACCGCGCAGACGCGCCAGGCCCGGCAAACCGCGCAGCCCTCGAATTTCGCCAGCGGCAGGCGCCGCTCGACCCTCGCGGCGAGGGCGCGGCCGTCAAGGTCCAGCCCCGGGAGGTCGTCCAGGCTCCCGATGCAGTCTTTCTTCCGCAGCGCCTCGCGGGAAAGCGCCACGTTGCCGGACTCGTCGCAATGAAAGAAAACGCCCTCCCTGTCCAGGTAGAGCTCGTCGTAGCCGTCGTGAAGGCTCTTGTACCCGGTATAGACGCGGAGGAACGGCTCCACCGCGCTGTGAGCCACTTTCCCGCATGAATCATAGGCCAGCAGGTCCTCGAGCGCCTCCCACTCCGAGGTCTCTTCGCCGATCAGCAGGCCGGTCTTGACCATCAGCGAGGAGAGCACCCTCGCCGAGGTTATATTTTCCCGCGTCGCTGGGAAATAGAAACGCGCCATCGAGCCGCTCAGGCCCGGCAGGGAAGGAATGATGTCCAGGAGCGGGCCGGCTTTTTCAAGCCTGAATACCAGCGGAAGTTTCCGCCACTCTTTTTTTATTTCGACGCCGGCCAGGCTCTCCCCCACGAGTTCTATGCAATGCAGGGCTTTCGGGGAGACGGAGGCCGAGATCCGGTCGATCTCCCCGGCCTCCGCGGCGCGCACGGCCACTTTGAATCCCCTGGTCTTTTCCACCAGTTCTTTTTTGAAAGGGATGACGAAAACATATTTCATTTCAGACTTCATAGATTCAAAGCCCCCAGGCGGTTGGAATTATCCATCTCTTTCAGGATATGCGCCGTGCAGCCGCCACCGCACAAGCCCCTCTTGAGCCAGTCGCAGGCGGCGCACTTTTCATAGATCCCCGCCGACTCCTTGCGTATGTCCCGGCCCAGGTCCCTGTAATAGTCCATCATTTCCCTGTAGCTGTCGAACTCATAGACGGATCTGCGCCTGATACCGGAGAGGGGGAAGCAGGCCCAGGCCATCATGTCCGGGCCTATGTCCACGGGAGAGCCGCAGGTGAACTTGCCCGTCCCGCGCGAGGCCTTGTAGAGCAGGCCAAGCTGCGCGTCGTCGAAATGACACAGCGGGAAACCGCAGTCCAGCGAAGGGGCGACGTCCTCTTTGATGAGCCTGGGGACATAGCCCATTATTCTCTCCGTCACCTCTTTCATTCCGGGTATCGAGATATAGGAATTGTTCTCCTTGAAGATCGGGTGAGTTATCCCCAGCCTTATAGAGCGCCGGAGCTTGTAGTTTTCTATGTACCGGAAAAGAAAGTCCAGGCTGAAGTCCTTCCGGTAGATATTGAAACCCGGCATGACCGACGCACCGAATTCCCCGAGGAACTCCTCGACCTTTTTTGTCTCTTCCGGGGGCGACACTTCCGGGTCGTTGAGGTTGCAGAGGAAGGAGAGGTCCTTATCGGCCCCGGGGAAGGTCTTGTAAACCCGGCGAAGCCCGGCCTTGACCTTGTCGGACATGATCCCGCTGGTGAATACCGTGACCGAGAATCCGCGCTGGAGCGAATAAGCGACAAAATCGGAAAAGGCCGGGTGCAGCGTCGGCTCGCCGCCGAGGAAGCGCATCTCCTTGCAGCCGCCCTGCGCGAACATGTCGGCGAGGTAGACGAGGTCTTCCCACTTGAGAGTGTCCCCGCCGTCGTTCTCGTTCATCTGCTTCCTTGCGAAGCAGTAGGGACACGAGCGCACGCATTTCTGTGTAAGAAGGATATTTGGCATCTTTTCTCCATGGCCCATACCGCCGCGGGGATCACCCGCGGCGGCATGGAAGCGTATCAGCCGCAGTTACCGTCATTTACGTAGTCCTGGTATCTCCCATAGTCGGCGTAGCCGTTCTGGGCATACCCCCCGCCCTTGGTGTAGACGCCGCAGCCGCGCAGGGTATTGTCCTGCGACACCCCGTTCGGGAGACCGGCGGGCAGGGAGACTTTCCCTATGGTATCGAACCTGGGGGAAATCCTCCCCGGCGCCGCGGCCTCGGCCTGTGGGACAAAGGCGCCGATAAGCTGAAGGCCCAAACCCATACCGAAGGAGACTTTGGCCATCCGCTTCAGCGCTTCACGCCGGGACGGTATTTCTTTACTTGTCATGGCTTAACCTCTCTTTTCTGTACCTAAGTTACCAGCCAGGAACCCCCTGGCGATAGTTTTAGAGCATTTTATATGCCAACAATAGCCTATGAGGCGCCGGGGATCTAACTATATTTATATTTTCAAACGAGAATATCAGCGCTATTTAACGCGAAAAGAGGCGAGGCGGGGCCCCGGTCCAATGCATTTCGTCGTAGCCGTCGGGGGCTGCCCGAGGGGAAGCAGGCCTCTATCCCCTTGGAGGGCGAGTGGCCCACGGCCGGGTACCAGCAGAAGGCGGGCTGGTTGTTGGTCCGGTTGTGCCCACCAGGCGGCCGGTGATGTCGGACATCAGGTCCGCGGCGGCGGTCTTATCTGTAGGGAACATAAGCGCGATTATCGCAAACTCCCCCGCTTTCTCCCCTTCCGGCGGCGCGTTTTTCTGAAATTTTCGCGTGGGAACCGCCGGTTCCCTCTTCCGCCCGGCGGGCGCCGGGGCGGAGGGGGTGCGACACTACGCTGTCGCGCCCCTTTTCTATAATGTAAGGATGGACCTGCGGCGCAAGATAGAGATACTCACGGCCGGCGCCAAGTACGACGCCTCTTGCGCTTCGTCGGGCTCGACGCGCCCGGGCGCGGGCGGCCGCGCGGAGCGCGTGCCCGGCTGCTGCCACAGCTGGTCGGCCGACGGCAGGTGCGTCTCGCTGCTCAAGATCCTGATGACCAATCTCTGCGTCTACGACTGCGCCTACTGCGTGAACCGCCGCTCCTCCGATACGCCGCGCGCTCTCCTCACTCCCGACGAGATAGCCGGCCTCACCATGGATTTCTACCGCCGCAACTATATCGAGGGACTGTTCCTGAGCTCCGGCGTCGCGCGCAGCCCGGATTACACGATGGAGCTGATGATAGGCGCCGCGCGCAAGCTCCGCGTCGATCACAAGTTCCCCGGCTACATACACCTCAAAGTGATACCCGGCTGCGACAGGCGGCTGGTGGACCTGGCCGCGCTCTACGCCGACCGCGTCAGCGTCAACATAGAGCTGCCCAGCGCCGCTTCGCTGGAGCGCCTGGCGCCCGAGAAAAGCCGCGACGGCGTGCTCAAGCCGATGGCGCAACTCGCCGATTCAATCGCGGCCGGCAAAGAAGAGCGCCGCAAAAGCCACAAGGCCCCGCCCTGCGCGCCCGGCGGCCAGAGCACTCAGTTCATAGTCGGCGCCAGCCCCGAGAGCGACCTGCAGATAATGAAGCTCAGCCAGTCGCTATACGACAAGCTGGGGCTCAAACGGGTTTACTATTCCGCCTTCGTGCCCGCGACCACGGACAGCCGCCTGCCGGCAGTGAAAGAGCCGCCGCTGCGGCGCGAGCACCGGCTCTACCAGGCCGACTGGCTGCTGCGCTTCTACGGCTTCAGCACGGACGAACTGCTCGACGAGAAATGCCCCTGCCTGGACCTGACCTTCGACCCCAAGACGGTCTGGGCGCTGCGCAACCTGGACCGCTTCCCGGTGGAGGTCAACAAAGCGCCCTACGAGGAGCTGCTGCGAGTGCCCGGCTTCGGCGTGCTGACGGCCAAAAGGATAGTGCGCGCGCGGCGGGCCGGGAGCCTGCGGCTGGAGGACCTCTCCCGCCTTGGCGCGGTGATGAAGCGGGCGGTCTATTTCGTGACGGCGGGCGGGATATACGGCGGCCTGCGGCGCGACGACCCCGCGGCTATACGCGCAAAGCTTCTGGAAGGCCCGTCGGGAAAACCCGCGCAGCCGGAACTTTTTGAGCCGGCCCCGGAAACCGCCCCGGCGGGGGCGCCCGCGTGAGCGCCTACGTCCACGACGGCACCTTCACTGGCCTGGTCTGCGCCCTGGCCGCGGCGGTGAGCGACCCGGCCGCCGAGATGGCCGACCGGACGCCCGCCCAGGACGATCTGTTCGCCCCGGCCAACGAAGTCGAGAGCGACGGCAGGAAGGCGGCCGAGTTCCTGGAGCGGGTGTCCGCGGTTTCGGGCCCGGACACCGTGGACAATATAAAGCTCTGCTTCCTCTCCAAAGAGAAGGACCGCGACGCGCTGATGCTGGCCTACGCGCGGCGCGCTTTCGCCGCGGGCAAAGGACTTAACGACCGGCTGGCCGATCCGGTGGTCAACCGGGCGCATAAGACGGCCCTGGCGGTCCTGCGCGAGGCGCACCGATTCAAGGGCCTGGTCCGCTTCCGCGAGCTCGAAGACGGCACGCTCTACTCGGAAATAGAGCCGGACCACAATATACTGCCGCTCATCACCAATCATTTTCGCCGCCGGATGGCGGGCTTCAACTGGATACTCCACGATAAAAAGCGCGGCCTGGCCGCGATGCACGCCGGCGGCCGGCTGCGGCTGGTCTCGGCGCTGGAAGCCTCGGTGCCGCCGCCGTCCGAAAAAGAAAAGCGCACCGCGTCGCTCTGGCGCGCCTTCTTCGATTCCGTCGCGATAAAGGAAAGGCTCAACCCCGGCCTGCAGCGGCAGTTCGTGCCGCTCAAATACAGGAAGAACATAACGGAATTCGGCGAGGAGTGAGGCCGGCCCGGGCCGCGCTAGGCTCCGGGAGCGAATACCGTGCGAGCGACGGCGGGATGGTCCGGCGGACGGCCGCCGCCGAAGAAATAGGCGTTCTCCGACAGTATCAGCCGTCCCGGCTTCTTCCCTCCGGGCGCGGTCATTCCCGGGGCCGTCAGCACTTTGCGCCGCCCGGCGCAGACGGGACGGGAGCAGCTCCCCATCCGCCCGGTCCACGGGCAGCAGCGGCTCATGGTCACGAAGCGCAGCGGGTAATGGAAAGCGACTTTCAATCCCCGCGCCGGAAGTCCCTCCGCCATGTCCGCCTCGTCGGTCTCCAGCATTGCGATACCGTTCTCCGCGAAGAACTTCTTCAGGAAGGTGACCGGCATGCGCAGGAAATCGTGGGAGAGAGGACGGCCAAGAGTGAAGGAGCCGCGGCGCCAGGGACCGGAGCGCAGGGCGGAGAGCAGGCCCAGGTCGCTGACGGCTATCTCCGGGCGGAGGCCGGCTCTCGCCATTCCGCCGAAGAGCTTCACGAGCTTCGCCAGGGCCTCGTCGGTGACGAAAGGGGTCAGCACGGTGACCGCCCGCGCGCCGGCGCGGTATAGGGCGGACACCGCCTCCTTCGACGGGGCGAGGCCGGGACAGAAGGAACTGCCGCAATATACCCGGTCCCAGCGGCGGACAAAGTCGGGATACTCCCTCGCGGTCAGCCCGTAAGGGAGGACGGCGGCTTTTTCCGGCCTCATTTCCGGGCCTCCCCGGCGCGCAGGGCGTCGAAGCCCTTCTCGATGGCGGCGTGCACGCGCAGCGCTTTTTTAACGAAAGAGCCGCGCGGCTCCCCCGCCTCCAGCATATCGCGCAGCGCCGAGGCCTCTTTGAAGACCAGCGCCGCGCCTTCGGGCCTGGGCGAGCGGCCGACCTTTATCGTGCGGGCGCCCAGCTTTACAAAATCGTAGAGTTGCCCGAACTGTTCGGCGGCGGACGGCCCTGGCATACGGAAAGCCTTCCCGGCGGCACGGAACTCGTCGCGGCAGAAGCAGCGGTTCTCCGGACCGAACTGCAGGAAGCAGAGACCGTTGGCGTTGACGCAATACTCGCGGGCCTTGATGAAAACCTCCGTCCCGACGCCGCGGCGCATCATCCCCGCGGCTTCGGCCGGCGTCAGGTGCTCGGGAAGCGCCAGGCGCCGCACGCCCAGACGGCGGTAGAGTTCCAGGGTCCGCGAGTTGTAGCAGCAGGCCAGCGTGCTCAGGATGTAAAAGCCTTTAACCTTAAGTTCCGCCAGACGGCGCAGCAGCGCCAGGTCCTTCACTATCACGCCGTCCACGCCCGGGCCGAGCTTCTTTATGACGCGCGCGGCATGCTCCAGCAGCCGGCCGCCGACCTCGTTGGCCACGAAGAAGAATTTGAGCCCGGCGGCGCGGGCCTCCGCGGCCGCCCGCAGCAGCTCCCCGGGCGAAGAAAAATTATCGGCGCCGTAGACGTGGCTGGGCACGGACGAAATACCGCCGTAGAGCTCGTCCGCTCCCGCGGCGATGAAGCGCCTCATTTCCGCGAAGCCCCCGACCCCGGCCTGTATCTTTATCCCGTATCCCGTCATGGTATGACTGGAATTATATTATTTAAACCCTCCGGGCTTTGCTAAAATCTCAATGAGGGAACATGAAAAAAGCCATATTACTGTCCGCACTGCTCCTGCCGGCCGCCGCGGCCGCCCAGGAGCTCATACCCTGGCGGGACGGGGCCCGCTGGGGCTACGCCGCCCCCGGCGGCAAGGTGAAGATAAAGGCCCGCTACGACAACGCCTTCCCGTTCTCCGAAGGGCTCGCCCTCGTGCTGGACCGCGGCCGCTACGGCTTCATAGACCACAAGGGGAGGGAGAAGATAAAGCCCGTCTACCAGTCCGCCGGCCCCTTCGCTGACGGATTCGCCCCGGTGAAGACACGCGGACGCTGGGGATATATAAGGAAAGACGGCAGCGAAGCGCACCCGTTCACGCTGGACGAGGCCGGCTTTTTCTCCGGCGGCCTTGCGCCCGCTAAAAAGGACGGCGGGACCGGCCTGCTGGACAAGGAGATGAAATTCGTGCCCTGCCCCTACGAGGAGATACAGCCTTTCAGCGAAGGCCTGGCCCGGGTGCGCCGCGGCGGCCTTTACGGCTTTGTCGACCCGCAATGCCGCGAGGCCGCGCCGGCCGTATACGACGACGCCTTTCCCTTCTCGGGCGGCTTCGCCTCCGCGCGGCTGCGCGGCAAATACGGCTTCATTCTGCGCGACTCCCTCTCCTTCAAGGAGAAGGACTTCATCGACATAGGCCCCTACTCGGAAGGACTGGCCCCCGCCAGGGACCGCGGCGGCGCCGGGGACCGCTGCGGCTATATCGACGCGGAAGGAAACGAGAAAATAATCTTCAGGTTCTTCATGTGCGCCTCTTTCAGCGGCGGGCTGGCGCCGGTGCTCAGGGAGCGTTCCGGGAAATGGGGCTTCATAGACGCCGCGGGGAAAGAGGCCATAAAACCGCTTTACGACTCGGTGACCGGCTTCGAGGGCGGCCTGGCCAAAGCGGTCAGGGACGGCAAGTCTTTCTACATAGACAGGTCGGGGCGGGAATACATAAAGAAATAGCGCCGGGCGGCGCCAAAAGGAAGAGCCCGCGAGGATCCCCGTTAATATGGGGCCGCGGGCTCACGGATAGTATAGCAGACGCTTCCGTTTTGTCAAGGGGAGGGGTCCTTGACCGGTCAATCCCCGCCGGCGAAGCCGTAGCTCTCGACCAGGTCGGCGGGGATGCGGCAGGGCCGGCCCGTCTTATAGTTTATCCAGACCCAGACCGTGGAGCCGCGCGCGCAGGACCGGCCGTCGGACCTGCGCACCAGTTCGTAGCGGCGGACGGCGGACACCCTGTCCACGGATTCTATCCAGGTCCGCAGCGTAAGCTCCTCTCCCTCCAGCACCTGGGCGAGATACTCGATCTCGTGCTTTCGCACCACCCAGCCCTCGCCCATCTTCAGCATTCGCGGCAGGTCCCAGCCCGTCGAGGAGCCGTGGGCGGTGGCTATGTCCAGGAACCACTCCAGGTAGACGACGTTGTTCACGTGGTTAAGCCCGTCGATGGCCTCGGGGCCGACCTTTATCTCTTTCTCAAAAACCCTCACCATGGATCTCAGGCGCCGGGCAGACGGCGCCTGACCTCCTCTATGAAAAGCTCCGGCTCGTCCGGGGTCAGGAAATATTTTTTGCCGTTGTCGATGAGGACCAGCCGGTCGGAGCGGGTGGCGTAGAGCAGGTAGTTCCCGATCTCCTTCTTCCAGAAATTCCCGTAGTAGCCGAAAAGGCCGCCGTTGCCCATGGTGCGCAGCGAGCCGTCGAACAGCCCGGCGCCGGCGGCCTCGACTATAGTCCCGGGACGCAGAACTATCTTTACCGGCATGATCGGCCGGTCGACCGTGACCCTACCCGGCTCCGCGATAAATCCTTTCGGGGCCAGCGCCCAGCAGGACCAGAGCAGCGCGGCGGCCAGCGTCAGTATGGCCCAGCCGCCGAAGTTTACCGCGGCCGCGGAGCACGCGTCCGGGCAACTCGCTTTCATGGCGGTCATCGGCAGGGCGGCCGCCAGCGAGGCGCCTACGACCACGGCCGAAAATATCCAGGTCAGGCTGCGCAGCCTGGAATCCATGGAGGCTTTGAAGTAGCGCCCGGGTTCAGACATTGAAATACTCCGCCTTGGGATTATGCAGCACTATGGCCGAGACCGAGGCCTCGGGGTCCATCATGAAGCCGTCGGTCAGCCCGATGCCGGCGTCGGGCTCGGGGCGCAGCAGCCGGAACAGCCGCTCCTGGTTCTCCAGCGCCGGGCAGACCGGGTAGCCGAAGGAATAGCGCTTGCCCCGGTATTTGCTGCGCAGCAGCGGCACGACGGGATCGGCCTCGGCTATGCCCCAGTCCTTCCTTATCCGGTAATGGATGACGTCGGCGAAGGCCTCGGCCAGTGTAAGCGCCAGGGCCTCTATCATGTAGGAGCGGACATATTCGCCGGCCTCGCGCTCGCGGCGGGCCATTTCCGTCACGCCCAGGCCGCAGGTCACGGCGAAAAGCGCGGCGTGATCGTCCTTGCCGCCGGACTCCGGCGCCACGTAGTCGGCCAGGCAGAGGCGGCGCCCGGAAGGCTGCCGCGGAAAGCGGAACACTTCGGTCGCTTCCCCGCCGCGGAAACGGATCTCGTCGCCGTGGCTGTTGACCCTGAAGAAGCGGTACACGCCGCGGGGTTTTATCAGGCCGCCGCGCAGTATTTCCGCTTTCAGAACCCCGAAAAGTTCTTTCGCCTTCTCGTTCTTCTCCCCCTCTCCCTTCCTGAGCCTGAGGAAGCGCAGGTTGAAGAGGTCCTCGTCGAGGTTGTCGAAAAGCTCCGCCAGGGGCTGGTCGTCCACGAAATGGCGGTCCAGGTCGCGCGGGACCGGGATATACCCGGGGTAATAAAGCGGCGAAGGGCGGAATCCCGAAGAGGCGGGCGCGGGGGCGGGAACGGCGGCCGGGGCCGCCGCCGCGGAAGGACTCGCGGGAGAACCGGCCCTTTCCAGGGCGTAATTGAGGCCCTCCATGGCGTCGGCCGCGTAGAAGACGGGGCCGACGTAGGCGGGAGCGATCACCGTCCCGGTGAATTTGGGCGTTAGGGCGGCGCCGCCCACAAGCAGCGGGGCCTTCACGCCGGCCGCGGCCAGCTCGCGCGCCGTGACGGCCATCTGCTCGCAGGAGCGCACCAGCAGGCCGGAGAGGCCGATGAAATCGGGCGGGTTCTTCACCGCGGCCGCCGCTATTTCTTCGGGCGGGACCTTGACGCCCAGGTCCTCCACCTCGAAACCGTTGCTCTCGAAGATTATGCCGACCAGGTTCTTGCCGATATCGTGCACGTCGCCGCGGACCGTGGCCAGCAGAAGCCGGCCGCGCTTCGGGGCCTTATGGGCCTTCAGCGCGGGCTCCAGCGCGTTGACGGCGGCGCGGGCGGCCTCGGCGCTCTGCAGCACCTCGGTGACTATCAGGTCGCCGGCCGCGAACTGGCGGCCCACTTCCTTCATGGCCTCCATCAGCGGGCCGTTGATGATCTCGAGCGGTCCCAGCGAGGAGAGCAGTCCGGCGACGGCTTCGGGCACGCCGGCGCGCGACCCTCCCAGCACGGCGGCCTTGAGCCTCTCTTCGGGCGGCAGCGCCGCGGCGGCCGCGGGCTCCGCGGCCTTCTTCTTCGCGTCGCGGTAAAGAGCGGCGAAGGCCTGCGCCGCGTCGGGACGGCGGGCGAAGACCAGGTCCTCGGCGGCGGCCCGCTCGTTCTCCGGGATGGCTGAGTAGCGGCGCAGTTTCTCGATGTTCACTATCGCCAGGTCCAGCCCGGCCTTCACGGCGTGATGCAGGAAGACGGAATTAAGGACCTCGCGCGAAGCGGGCGGCAGGCCGAAAGAAACGTTGCTGACGCCCAGTATCGTCTTCACGCCGGGGAATTCTTTCTTTATCGCCTCTATGGCCTTTATGGTCTCGTGGGCGCTGGCGGCGTGCTCGCCGCCGACGCCGACCGGGAAGACCAGCGCGTCGAAGACCAGGTCCGCGGGCTTCAGGCCGCATTCGCCGGTCAGGAAAGCGTGGGCGCGCCGGGCTATCTCCAGCTTGCGGCCGGACTCGAGCGGCAGGCCCTTCTCTTTGTCCTCGTCGATGCAGCCGACCACGAGCTTGGCGCCGTAGGTCTTCACCAGTTCGGCCGCCGCGCGCGGCTTATCCGGCCCGAACTCGAAATTGACGGAATTGATGACCGACTTGCCGGCGGCGTTCTTGAGGGCTTCCTCCATGACGGCGGGGTCGGTGGTGTCTATCATCAGCGGCAGGCGCACGGCGCGCGCCAGCGCGGGAAAAAGGTCCTTCACGTCGGCGAGCTCGTCCCGCTCGGGATTGGCCAGGCAGACGTCGAGCAGGTGCGCCCCGGCGGCGGCCTGCGCGCGGGCCAGCGCCAGAGCGCCGTCGCGGTCGCCGGCGGCCACCATGTCGCGGAACTTCTTGGAGCCGATGGAGTTGTTCCGCTCGCCGGCCATGGCCGGCGGCTCTATCTCGTCGAAGAAAAGCGCCTCGGTGCCGGAGATGACCCAGGGCTCTTCCGCCTTCGGCGCGCGGGGCTTCAGGCTTTTCACGGCGGCGGCCAGCGCCTTTATATGCGCCGGGCCGGTGCCGCAGCAGCCGCCCGCCAGGTTGAGCAGCCCGCCCGAGGCGAAGCCGCCCATCAGCGCGGCGAAAGTCTCCGGGGTCTGCGAGTAGCGGCCGCTCTCGTCGGGCAGGCCGGCGTTGGGCATGACCA
The DNA here is from genome assembly GCA_031082205.1 of Elusimicrobiales bacterium. Lineage (GTDB taxonomy): Bacteria > Elusimicrobiota > Elusimicrobia > Elusimicrobiales > UBA9959 > UBA2231. Next base: position 55,350 of record JAVHLJ010000010.1, on the reverse strand, counting down.
GCGTCGGGAAATGCGCGCGCGCGGCCAGTCTCTCCAGCCGCGGGCGCATGCCCTCCGGCCCCGAGGAGCAATTGAAACCGATGGCGGCCAGCGGGAAATGGCCGACGGCGGCGTAGAAGGACTCCGGGTCGTGGCCGGAGAGCATCTTGCCCTTTTCGTCCATCGTTGCGGAGGCGATCACGGGGAGCTCGCGCCCCGTCTTTTTGAAAGCCAGCCGGGCGGCCGCCAGCGCCGCGCGGAGGTTGACCGCGTCGTGAGCGGTCTCTATCGTCAGGAGGTCCGCGCCGCCCTCGATGAGCGCCAGCATCTGGTCGAGGTAAAGCGAACGCATGTCGTCGAAGGAGATCCCGCCGGTGACAAAAATGGCTTTGTTCGTGGGTCCGACGGAGCCGGCGACGAAGCGCGGCTTATCCGCGGAAAACCTGTCCGCGGCCTCGCGCGCCAGCCGCGCGGCGGCCAGATTCAACTCGGTGACCCTCCCCTCCAGGCCGTACTCGGCCAGGACGGCGGCGTTGGCGCCGAAGGTGTTGGTCTCTATTATGTCGGCCCCCGCCTCGAGGTAATCCAGGTGGACTTTCTTTATCATGTCGGGGCGGGAAACGGAAAGTATCTCGTTGAGCCCCTCGTGACCGTCGTAATCCTCCGGCTTAAGCCCGCAGCCCTGCAGGTAAGTGCCCATCGCCCCGTCGAAGACGAGGACGCGGTCTTTCATAGCCGATGTGAAGCCGGTCATTTTTACCCCTGTAAGCCGAAAAGGTCCGACGCGGTTCCGCTGGTCTTTTCCGCCACCAGGGCGGCGCTCATCCCCAGGCCGTCGCCGACGGCCAGGGCTATCTCGGGAATGAAGGAGGGATCGTTGCGCTTGCCGCGCGCCGACTGCGGCGGCAGGTAGGGACAGTCGGTCTCGAGCACCACCGAACCTATGCCCATCCGCTTCACAGTCTCGCGCAGGTCCGAGTTGCGGGGATAGGTGTAGCTGCCGTTGACGCCCAGCAGCAGCCCCAGGTCCGCGGCGGCCCTGGCGTCGTCGTAAGAGCCGGAGAAGCAGTGCAGCACGCCGCGGTGGCGGCGGCCCATGGGAAAATAGTCCCAGCCCTTCAGCGCGGCGAAAAGGGCGGCGTAGGCGTCCTGCCCCGGCTCCTTGCCGTTGCGCGCGTGGAAGACCACCGGCTTGCCGTACTTGACGGAGAGCGGCAGCTGCGCTTCCAGCAGCGCGCTCTGCTCCCCGGCGCGCTCCGGCTCCCACCAGTAGTCCAGGCCTATCTCGCCCAGCGCGGCGGCCGTCGGGTCGGCCAGGAACTTCTCCAGCTCCGGCAGCTGCTCCGGCCGGTAGTCCTTGACGTATTCGGGGTGCAGGCCGTAGGCGCAGGCGAATTTTCCCGGCCAGGCGGCGCAGAGCGAGCGGGCCGGCTCCCATTCGGGGGCGGCGCAGGCTATCTCGACGAACTTCTCGACGCCGGCGGCCAGCGCGCGGCCTATCACCGCGCCGCGGTCCTCCGCGAAAGCGCGGTCGTTAAGATGGCAGTGGGTCTCTATCAGCACTATTTCTTTTCCGCTTCTTTCCTGGCCTCGTCCGCTTTCAGGGAAAGGAAGGAGCGCATGAAGGGATCGAGCGCGCCGTCCATGACGGCGTCTATCTGCGAGGTCTCGTAGCCGGTGCGCATGTCCTTGACCAGCTGGTAGGGCATGAACACGTAGGAGCGGATCTGGTGGCCCCAGCCGATGTCGCCCTTGGCGTCGTAATGCTTCTCCTGCTCCGCGCGCTTCTTGTCCATCTCTATCTCGTAGAGGCGGGCCTTGAGCATCTTCATCGCGCGCTCGCGGTTCTTGAGCTGGCTGCGCTCCACCTGGCAGGCGACGACGACGCCCGACGGGATATGGGTGAGGCGGACGGCGGTCTCCACCTTATTGACGTTCTGGCCGCCTGCGCCGCCGGAACGGAAGGTGTCGAGCTTGACGTCCTTGTCCTCGATCTTTATCTCCACCTCCTCCTCGATGTCGGCCAGAACGTCGATGGAGGCGAAGGAGGTGTGGCGGCGCTTGTTGGCGTCGTAGGGCGAGATGCGCACCAGCCGGTGCACGCCTATCTCGCTCTTGAGGAAGCCGTAGGCGTACTTGCCGCTGACGAAGGCGGTGGCGTTGCGCACGCCGGCCTCCTCGCCCTGCAGCATGTCGGTGATCTTGAAATCGTAGCCGCGCGCCTGCGCCCAGCGCGTGTACATGCGCAGCAGCATCTGCGCCCAGTCGCAGGCCTCGGTGCCGCCGGCGCCGGCGTGCACGCTCAGGATGGCGTCGTTCTTGTCGTAGGGGCCGGAGAGCTTGAGCTCGAAATCCATGTCGGCAAGCCGGTTCTCGGCGGTCTCCAGCGCGGCCATAATGGCCGGCAGCTCGCCGGTGTCGTCCATCTCTTTGGCCAGTTCGTAATGGGCGCGCGCGTCGCCCAGCTCGCGGGCCACGGCGCCGACGCCGTCCACCCAGTGCTTGAGGTCGTTGAGACCCTTGAGATGGGACTGCGCCTTGCCGGCATCGTCCCAGAAGCCGGGCTCGGCGGAGAAGGCCTCCTTCTGCCGGAGCTGCTCCTTCTTGGCGTCGAGGTCCACCAGCCTGGAAAAATCCGCCAGGGAGGCTTCAAGCCTCTCCAGCCTGTTAAGTATGTCCTTGAACTCTATGTTGGCGGCCATTTATACGTTGATTCTACAACTTTATGCCCGCGCCGTCATAGGGAAAGGGGTTTTTTGGAAGGACCGGCGGGTATTTATTAAGATAAAGGAAGATGATGAAGTCCCGCATCACGGAATCGACCCTTCTTTTCATAAGCGTGGTCAAATGGGTGGCGCTGGCCAGCGGCGCCGGCGCCGTCGTGGGGGCCGCCACCGCCGTGTTCCTTAAGCTGCTGCACGCCGCCACGGGCGCGGCCGGCGGTTTCCCGTATTACTGGCTGCTGCTGCCGGCGGCGCTGTTCGCCAGCTCGCTGCTGACCTGGTACTTCGCGCGCGACGCCAGGGGCCACGGAACGGAGAAGGTGATAGAGGCCGTGCACAAGCGCTCGGGCAGGATAGAGCTGAAGGTGGTGCCGGTCAAGCTGCTGGCGACCATAATAACACTGGCCTGCGGCGGCTCCGCCGGGAAGGAGGGCCCCTGCGCGCAGATAGGCGCCGGCCTGACCTCGGCCATAAGCGGCCTGTTGCGGTTCAACGACCGTGACCGCAGGAAGCTGGTCATCTGCGGCATCAGCGCCGGCTTCGCCGCCGTCTTCGGCACGCCGATAGCCGGGGCGATATTCGGGGTGGAGGTGCTCTTCGTCGGCGCGATAATGTACGAGGTGCTCCTGCCGTCGTTCATCGCAGGCATAACCGCCTACCAGGTGGCCTCCGCCATGGGCACCGCCTATTTCTACCATCCCATAAATTTCGTGCCGGTCTTCTCCGAGACCTTCATGGTCAAGGTGATGCTGGCCGGCGTCTTCTTCGGCCTGGTCGCCATAATGCTGGTCGAGATGCTCAAATACGCGGAGAAGCGGGCCAGGAAGATCGGCGGCTGGGAGCCGGCCAAGGGCCTGCTGGGCGGCGTCATCCTGGCGCTGCTGGCCCTGCTCACCTCCCGGGCCTACCTGGGGCTGGGGCTGGAATCCATAGAGTCCTTCCTTTCCGGGACGCCGGCCAACTGGTACGACTTCATCGTCAAGGGAATGTTCACCTCAGTGACGCTGGCCTTCGGCGGCAGCGGCGGCATCGTCACTCCGATCTTCTTCATAGGCAGCGCGGCGGGCAGCGCCTACGCGCAGGCGCTGGGCCTCAACCCGGCCACTTTCGCGGCCATCGGCATGTGCGCACTCATCGCAGGCGCGGCCAACACCCCGATAGCCGCCAGCATACTGGCCGTGGAACTTTTCGGCCCGGCCATAGCGCCTTACGCCACCGTCGCCTGCGTGGTCAGCTTCCTCATGAGCGGAAATCTCAGCGTCTTCCCTTCCCAGGTCCTCTCCATCCGCAAGTCGGAGGACATACAGGTGGAGCTGGGCAAGGAGATGGAGAGCCTCAAGGAAGCCCGCTACGAACCCGGCGGCGGCAGCCTGGCCTCGGCCGCCATACGCCTGATACAGAAGATAGACGACCTCGTCACCACCCATATCCGCCGCTGAACAGCCGGAGGGCCGTTTCCCCGGGCCAAAAGGCCCAGAACCCGCCCGGGACCATGGGGGATTGACATCCGTCAACCGTTCCGCTACGATATGGCGTGGAGAAACGACCGTTCCCGGAGGTAATATGAAACGGATGCTGGACTTAGGACTTACCGCGCTGCTCGCGTCGCTGCTGCTGCCCGCCGGCGCTTTCGCGGAGAACAAGATAATTTACGGGGAAGACAACCGCCTCGACTATTTCGAGGCCCCCGCCGCCAGGAAAGCCCTGGCCGACTCGGTGGTCTCCCTCTGGAAGGCCGAGGACGTGGAGGCCAGCGGCTCCAAGTTCAAGCTCAAGACCGCCAAGTTCACCGACATGATACAGGAACAGGCCGGCGCGCCTCTCTGCGCGACCGAGCCCTTCCGCGAACAGCCCGTCGGCGCCTTCTGCTCCGGCTCGCTGGTCGGCGAGGACCTGATCATGACGGCCGGACACTGCATCACCGAGGAAAAATGCTCCACCACCAAGTTCATCTTCGGCTTCGCGGTGAAGGCCCGGGGAGGAAAGGCTCCCGCCGAGGTGCCCGCCTCCGACGTCTACGGCTGCTCCAAGGTGGAGACCCGCAAGCTCGAGTCCAGCGAGACCACCGGCAACCCGATGCTCGACCAGCTGCTGGGCAAGATAAGCGACCAGGACTTCGCGATAGTCCGTCTCGACAGGAAAGTGACCGGCCGCAAGGCGCTGGCGGTCAACCCCGAGAGCACCCTTAAGAACGGCGACGCCCTGTTCGTCATCGGTCATCCCGTCGGGCTCCCGCTCAAGGTGGCCGACGACGCCAGCGTGCGCGACATCGGCGACGGCAAGACCTACTTCCTCGCCAACCTCGACACCTACGGCGGCAACTCCGGCTCGGCGGTCTTCAACGCCAAGACCAACAAGGTCGAGGGCATACTCGTGCGCGGCGACCAGGACTTCCGCGCCGGCGGCACCGAGGAGAAGCCCTGCGTGGAGTCCAACCGCGTCGCGCAGGACGGCGGCGGCGGCGAAGGCGTCACCAAGATAAACCAGGACATCCTGGCGGTGCTGACCATAAAGAGCGGCCACGCCGCGGCGCCGGCGGCGGTTACCGCCCCGGAGGCCCCGACCCGGGACACCGCGCCGATACTGGACCGCTTCGGCCTCGAATTCGAATAAGCGGGCCCGTCCCGCCCGACGAAGCCCCCCTCCCCGCGGAGGGGGGCTTTTTTTTCAGCGCGGCCGCGGAGCAAATTTAATAGAATTAATCCCATGGACGGACGCCTCGAGAAGGCCAGGAAGAGGATAGACGCGCTGGACCGGGCCGTGGCCCGGCTCCTGGACCGGCGCTTCGCCCTGGCCGCGGCACTGGGTCCGCTGAAGAAGAAGGCGCGCGACCCCCGCCGCGAGGCCCGTGTCCTGGCCAATATCTCGCGCCTGACAAGGCCCGGCTTCCGCAAGGCGGCCCGCGCCGCCTACGCGGAGATAATCAAGCAGTCCCGCCTGCTGCAGGGCCGCCGATGAAAATACTTCTCGAAAATGGTCTCTCCGCCGCGGGAGCGCGCGCTTTGTCCGAGGCGCTGGCGCGCCTGCTGCCCGGGACCTCCCCGCGCCGGGCCGGCGGCTCGATATCGGTCAGTTCCGGACGGCCCGCAATATTTTCCGAAAGACTCGCCCTGATAGAGAATCTCCCGGGCGTCTCCGCCGTCCTTCTTTCCGACGCGGAGGCCTGCCCGCTGGCCTGCTCGGCCCCCCCGCCGGAACTCCCGTTCAGGAAAGGGTTCGTTATCATAGCCGGTCCCTGCGCCGTGGAGGACGCGGGGTCTTACGCGAGAACGGCCAAGTCCCTGGCCCGGGCCGGCGCCACCGGCCTGCGGGCGGCCCTCTTCAAGCCGCGAAGCTCCCCTTACGCCTTCCAGGGGCTCGGCCTGGCGGCGCTGCCGGCGGCGCGGCGCGCCGCCCGGGCGGCGGGACTGCCCCCGGTGACGGAGATCGTCGACCTTCCCCAGGCCGCCAGGCTCGCCGCGGCCGGCTTCGTCCTCCAGATAGGCGCGCGGAACATGCGCAACTACGAGCTACTCAAGGCGGCGGGGCGGACCGGCGCGCCGGTCGTACTCAAGCGGGCCCCGGGCGCCTCGCTTCGCGAGTGGCTGCTGTCGGCCGAGTACCTGCTTAAGCACGGAGACCCCCGCGTCATCCTTTGCGAGCGGGGGGATTCCTTCGGCGGAGGGCGCCTGAACATGCGGATCATGGAGCTCGCCATGAAGGCGACGGCGCTGCCGGTCATAGCCGACCCCAGCCACGCCTGCGGCCGCAGGGAGCTGGTGGCGGAACAGGCCCTGGCCGCCGCGCGCGCCGGCGCCGACGGCGTAATGATAGAGTCCGCCGCGGATCCGTCCTCGGCGCTGGTGGACGGCCGGCAGACCATGGGCCTGGCGGAGTTCGCCGCCCTGGCTAAAAAACTCAGGGCCCTCCGGAAATAACCCATGCCGCCGATAAAAGCGGGCCTCATCGGCCTTCCACTCAGCAGGTCGCTCTCCCCCCAGCTCTTCGCCGTGCTGGCCGGACTCTGCGGCCGCGAGATAGAATATTCGCTCTGGGAATGCGGCACGGCTAAATTCCATGAGGCCGCGGCGAAGGCCCGCGCGGAGGGCTGGTCCGGTTTCAACGTCACGCTGCCCGACAAGCAGCTGCTCGCCGGGGAGATCTCCTCGAAGAAGGACCGCGCCGCCGCGATAGCCGGCTCCGCCAACTGCGCCCGGTTCACGCCCGAGGGCCTGGAGGCGCGCAATACCGACGCTTCGGCCCTGGCAGCGGCGATGCTGGACCGCGGAATGGACCTCACCGGCAAAAAAGCGGCGGTATACGGTTCCGGGGGGTCGGCCTCCACCTCGGCCTACGTGCTGGCCTCGGCCGGCGCCGCGAACGTGACCTTCTACGCGCGGGATCCCGGCAGGGCCGGCCCCGCTGCGGCCCGGCTCTCCGCCGCTTTCCCGGGCGCGGTATTTTCCGCGGAGCCTTTCGGACCGCCGGCCGGCGCCGCGGCCGTGGTCAACGCCACGCCCATAGGCATGTACGAGGACGGACACCTGCCTTTCGAGCCGGAGAGAGGACAGATCTGCGTGGACTGGCCTTACAGCCCCGGGGGGACCTTCTTCACCCGCAGGGCGAAGGAACTGGGCGCGCACGTCATAGACGGGATGGAACTGCTGGTGCGCCAGGGCGCGCTTTCACTCTTCCTCTGGGGCGGCTGCAGGGAGAGCGAGATAGCCGATCTCACGCGCGAGGCGCGCAAGCTCCTGCGCGAAAGGACCGGAGGCTGAACACATGCTGAGATACCTGACTGCCGGAGAATCCCACGGAGAAGCGCTGGCCTGCATACTGGAAGGCCTCCCCGCCGGGCTGAAAGTTTCGCCGGCCGACATCAAGCGCGAGCTCGCGCGGCGGCGCGCGGCCCCCGGCAGGAGCCTCCGCCAGAAGAAAGAGACCGACGCGTTCAAAGTCCTCTCCGGCATGGACCGCGGCGCCACCACCGGCGCGCCGGTCGCCATCCTGATACCCAACGCCGCCGCCGGTCGGGTCGCGCCATGCTGGGTCCCCAGGCCCGGCCACGCCGACCTGCCGGGCATGCTCAAGTACGGCCTAGACGCCGCGCAGGTCCGCGAGCGGGCCAGCGCGCGCCACACCGCCTGCGTCTCGGCCATGGGCGCCTTCGCCCTGCGGCTGCTGGCGGAGACCGGCGCGCGGTTCTCGTCGCGGGTCGTCCGGCTCAGCATGACGGAGAACCCGTCGCCGGACGAGGCCCGCGGGCTGATAGCGCGGGCGGCGGCAGACGGCGACACCCTTGGCGGCGTCTTCGAACTGACCTGCGCCGGCCTGCCCGCCGGGCTGGGCTCGCATGTCCATCACGACAGGCGCCTCGGCGCGCGGCTGGGCGCGGCCCTGCTGGGGATCAACGGCATAAAAGGTTTCGAGACGGGCGGAGGCTTCGATCTGGCTTCGTGGAAAGGCACTCTCGCGGCCCGCGACCGAAGGGTCTCCGGCGGCCTGGACGGCGGCATGACCAACGGCGGCGACCTGGTGCTGCGCTGCGCCATGAAGCCGGTGCCCGGCGTGGAAGCGGGCGTCCCCTCCTTCGACGCCCGCACCGACGAGCCGGCGGTATCGCGCTCGGCCACTTCCGACGTCACAGCGGTCTACGCCGCCGCCGTGGTGGCGGAGCACGCGGCCGCGCTGGAACTGGCCGCGGCCCTGCTGGAAAAATTCGGCGGCGACACGATGGACGAGATAAAAGAGAGGGTGCGCGTCTGGCGAAAAAAGACCGCGAAATCCGCGCGCCGCTGAGGATATTCCTCGCGGGCTTCATGGGGGCGGGCAAGACCTCGGCGGGACGAGAGCTGGCCCGCCTGCTGCGCCTGCCGTTCAGGGACACCGACGAGGAGGTGCGCCGGGACTCCGGCCTCCCGGCGGGCGAGTTCATCCTGCGGCGCGGCCTGGGCGCTTTCAGGAAGGCGGAGGACGCTGCGCTGAAAAAGCTGGCCGCCGGGCCGGCCGCCGTGGTGGCGCTGGGCGGCGGCATATACCCGTCGGGCCGGCGCCTGCCCCTCTTCAGGCGGGCCGGCGTCACGGTCTGGGTCAGGCGCCCCCTGCCTGAAATGCTGCGGCTGGCCTCGTCCGAAGGCTGCCGGCCCCTGCTGGCGCGCGGCAGCGCCGCGGCGGTAAGAAGGCTCTTCGCGCGCCGGGAAAAGTTCTACGCCATGTGCGACCTGCGGGCGGGCGCGGCCGGCCTCGCGCCAGCCGCGGCGGCGCGGGAAATAAGGAGGCAGCTTGAAAAGAACGGTTTTATCCCTTCTTAACCGGGAGATCATGCGCAGGCCTTCTTTCAGGCTGGCCTGCGGCCGGAACGTCGGCGACATCTCCGTCCTGCTGCCGGAGGTTCTGGGGCGCGCGGACCATATCGCGCTCGTCACCGACCGCTCCGCCGCCGGCTCGCCGGCGCTCAAAAAAATGCTCGGCCCCTCCCTGGCCCCCAAGGCCCGCCGCTTCTCCCTGCCGGCCGGCCGCGAGAAGACGCCGGCCGCCGTGACAAAACTCTGCTCGGACCTCTTCAAAGCCGGCTTCAGCCGGCAATCCGTACTGATAGCCGCCGGCGGCGGCGCCGTCACCGACGCGGCCGGCTTCGCGGCCTCCCTCTACATGCGGGGAATAAACTGGGTCAGCGTCCCCACCACGCTCCTGGGGCAGATAGACGCCGGCATAGGCGGCAAGACCGCCGTGGACTTCCTCGGGACGAAGAACATTATCGGTTCCTTCCACCAGCCCGCGCTGACCGTCTGCGACACCGCTTTCCTTTCGACCCTCAGGCCCGCCGTCAGGCGGGCCGCGGCGGGCGAACTGATAAAGTACGCCCTCATCGGCCCCGGCGACCTGCGCCTGTCCATAATGCGCTCTTTCGACGGGGCCATGGCCGGCCGGCCGGGCGACCTGCTGGCCTGCGTGCGGGCCTGCGCCGAGTACAAGGCCGGCGTCTGCGCCGCCGACGAGCGCGAGGAGACCGGCCTGCGCGAGACGCTGAACTTCGGCCACACCGCCGGCCACGCCTTCGAGATACTCTCGGGCGGCCGGCTGCCGCACGGCGAGGCCGTCCTCTGGGGCCTGCGCTACGCGCTGAAGGTGTCCGAAAAAATGAAAGTCCTGGACAACACCCCCGGCGCCTGGAAAACCGCCGGCATGATAGACCCGCTGCCGCTGCCCGCCGCCTGCCGCCGGCCCAAGGCGTTCCTGAAGCTCGTGCGCGCCGACAAGAAGCGCGGCGGCCGCGACAACCGGTTCCTCCTGCTGCGCAGCCCGGGCGACGTGGAGCCGGCCGACAATATACCCGAGCGGGTGCTGCTGGCCGCGCTGGAGGAGATATGAAGAAGACCGTCCTGGTGATGCACGGCCCCAACCTCGGCCGCCTCGGCCTGCGCAGGCCGGAACTATACGGCGCCATGACGCTGCCGGAGCTTAACGGCCTCATAAAGAAGCGCGCCGCGGAACTGGGTCTCGCCGTAAGGACCTTCCAGGCCAACGGCGAGGGCGAACTTATCGACTGGCTCGAAAAAAATCACGCGCGGGCCCGCGGCCTCCTGATAAACCCGGCCGCCTACACCCATTACTCCTACGCCCTGCGCGACGCCGTCGAGGCCTGCGGCCTGCCCGCCGCGGAAGTCCACCTGACCGACATCTCCAAACGCGAACCCTTCCGCCGGATTTCCGTAATAAAGCCCGTCTGCCTGCGCCAGTTCAAAGGCAAAGGCGAGCTCTCCTATATCGAAGCCCTGGAATTTTTAGCGGGTTATATAAAGAGACAACCGGGGGAGACGGCGTGACAGCCCGGCGGGGCGCCTCGGAGCCGCGAGCATCGTAAGCGCGAGCGGCGAGAGCCGAGGACCGACGCGCTATGCGCGAGACCGCGTGTTTTGCGGGCCGGCCCCCTGCCATGCCCGCGGATAGTTTTCATATTTTTATGCAGACTTACACCCCGCCGCCGGATAAATCGATAACGATAAGGGCCCTGCTCCTGGGCGCCATAGCCCGCGGCCGTACCGTCGTAAAGAACCCGCTCCGCTCCAGCGACACAGAAGCCGCCCTGCGCTGCCTGCGCGCGCTCGGCGTAAAGATCAAGACCGCAGGGAACAGCCTCGAGATAACCGGCGCGGGGCCCGCCGGCTTCGGCCCCGGCCCCTTCCGCCTCGACGCCCGCGAATCCGGCACGCTGGCCAGGCTGCTGGCCGGACTGCTGGCCGGGTCCGGTACGGCGGCCGTGATCACCGGCCGCGGCACGCTGCGCCGCAGGCCGATGGGACCCGTGGCCGCCGCCCTGAGGATGGCCGGGGCGGATGTCCGCGCGGCGCGGGGCCGCCTGCCGCTGACGATAAGCCCCGCCCGTCCCCTCGGCGGGACTCTTAAGTTCGCCACTGCCAGCGCCCAGATAAAGTCGTCCCTCCTGCTGGCCGGCCTCGGCGCGCGGCGCCCCGTCTCTTTCCGCGAGTCCGCGCCGTCGCGCGACCACACCGAGCGCCTGCTGGAATTCATGGGCGCGCGGCTGAAAAGGTCCGGCCCCCGCCTCAGCGCATATCCGGGCGCGCTGAGAGGCCGCGCCATGGAAGTCCCGGGAGACATCTCCTCCGCGGCTCCTTTCATCGCCGCCGCGCTGCTCGCCGGACGGCCGCTCAAAATAAAGCGGGCGGGCCTCAACCCCGGCCGGCTGGGCTTCGTCAAGATCCTGAGCAGGATGGGAGCGCGGATAAAGATCACCCGCGCGGCGGGGAAGCCGGAGCCGGCCGGCGACATTGAGATATCGCCCTCGGAACTGCGCGCGGCCAGGGTCTCCGCCCGCGAAATACCGTCCATGATAGACGAGGTGCCGCTGCTGGTCCTGCTGGCCGCGCGGGCGCGCGGCGTCACCGTCATTAAAGGAGCCGATGAACTGCGGAAAAAGGAAAGCGACAGGATAGCGTCCACCCTGGCACTGCTGGCCTCGCTGGGCGCGCGGGCCTCGTACCGCGGCGGTACGCTGACCGTACCCGGCGGCCAGGCTTTCCGCCCGCTCCGGCCCGTGACGACCTTTGACGACCACCGCGTCGCCATGGCCGCCGCCGCCGCCTCCGCCGCCTGCCCCGGCCTGAAAATAAAGAGCCCGGGCTGCGTGGACAAATCATACCCGGGCTTCTTCCGCGACTTCCGCCGCGTCTTCTGATTCTTATTCGCTTTTCTTTTTGTCTTTCCCGCCTTTTTTCTTTTTCTGTTTCTCCGCGCGCTCGCGCTTCTCGCGCTCGAGCTTCTCCCTGCGCTTTTCCGCCTTCACCTTGTCGCTCTTTATGTACTTCTCCGGGTCCTTGGCGAACTGCGGCGGGCAGGCGGGGCAGCACATGAAGTAGCGCTCGCCTTTGTATATCACGACCGGGGTTTTCGCCTCCACCACGAAACTGTGCTCCATGACCGGGCAGAACTTCTCCAGGCCTATCTCGCTCTCTTCCGGCACGGTCACCACCGGCTTTTCCTCTTCGCCCTTCTCGGGCGCCGGCGCCAGGACGCCGACCTTTGGGTATCGGGACAATATGGCGCCCTTTTTGTGTATCGCCTCGGGCGCCCGGTTCTTTATGTCGTCGGAGAGGTCCCCGCCGGCGTCGTGCATGTTCATATGCGAACCGCCCCTCCAGTACTTCACCTTCGAAAGGTCGTAGACCACGCCGTCCACGGCCACGTAGACGGGGCGGCCCGCCTTGCCGTCGAATTTTTTGAGCTCCTCGGCGGTGAAGACCTTTTCCTTCCACTCTTCCGCCTTTTTACCCCCGGCCTTTTCAGCCGCGGACGCGCCGCCCGCCATCAGGGCCAGCGCCGCCATCAACAGTATTTTTTTCATCGCCTTTCTCCTTATTTGAGGGCCTCGGCCAGCGCCTGCCCGTACCGCCTGGCCGGCACCGGGCCGCTGGCGGTTATAAGCTTGCCGTCTATCTCCAGCTCGGAACCGGTATACCTGGCCCCGGCCTTCTCCAGCTCCGGCCCGCCGTCGGGGAAACAGGTGGCCCTTCGGCCTTTCAGCAGGCCGGCGTGGGCCAGCACCACGGGCGAGATGCAGATCGCGCCTATCACCTTGCCGGCGGCCATGGCCTCGCGGAAAAGAGCGTGGACTTTCGGGGTGTCCAGGTGTTCCAGCGCGCCGGGCCCGCCGACCAGCGCCAGGGCGTCGTAATCCCCGGCCTTCACCTCGTCCACGACCTTGTCCACCTGCGCGGTCAGCCTGAACTTGCCCTGCGCCTGGCCCTTGGCGGTGGAAACGGTGTCCACCTTCACGCCGGCGGCTTCGAGCGCTTTCTTAGGCTCGATATACTCCTCGTCACGGAATCCCTGGAACGCTATGAACATCGCGATTTTTTTAGGCATAATGGCCCCCCCGGCTATTCTATCAAAATGGGGCGGAACCGGGCCCTTGAAAACTGCCGGCCGCGGGTCTATACTATCACTATGAAAAAGCTTCTCCTCTCTTTGTCCCTGGCGCTGCCCGGCGCCGCTTTCGCCGCCGGGGCGCTGGAACAGCTGGGACGCTCCGACATCGAACCGCCCGCCCCCGCCGCCGTCGCCGCGGCCCCGGCCTCCGACAAGGACCCCAACTCGCCGGCCGCCATCGCCGCCCGCTGTTCCCCTCCCGCCGCCGGCGAGGAGAAGATATGGCAGTCCGATTTCCACTGGAACTATTCGCTGCCCGAGATGAAGGCCCGCTTCGCGGAGATGTACGCCTCACCCAAGCGCCTAGACCGGCGCGCCTACTGGGACGCCGCGGCTGGAAAACTGATGCTGCCCTATGACGCCGGGAGGGGCGGGGATGTCGAGATAAGCGAAGGGCTCGTAAAAGCCGTCGCCCGCCACATAGAGCGGGCCTTCGAGCTGGATTATATCGACGCCGTCTTCTTCCCCGACATGGGGCACTCGCACATACTGGTGCCCGACTCCCTGTGGGCTTCGAAATACTCGAAGTATCCCGTGCCGAAGATGTCCGAACTGTACCGCGACATGCTCTCCGACCCCCGGCTGAAGATCTTCTATCACACCGCGGAACAGCTAAAAATGCTGGAGGACGGGCAGCTGGTGGCCGACGAGCGGGTCCGTTTCCGGCATAAGACCCGCAACATCGCGGGCCCCATAACGCCCGACGCCGAACTGACCGTCTACCAGAACCCTGAGAGCGCCGCCAACACCGTGCACGGCGCTCCGGGCCATCACTGGTGGGGCGCCGGGTTCAACTTCAGCGCGCAGAAGGACGGGTGCTTCGTCTACCGCGCCGGCGGCAAGGAATACCGCTTCGACATCAGCCTCTACGACCTGCCTTACAATTCCGGCGGCGGCGCCTGGGACTACTGAGCCGCGGCGCCTGTTTCCAGGGGGAAGGGATGGCCGCGTACCGCCTCTTTTTCGTCCTCGCCGCCGCCCTGGCGGCGCGGCCGGCCGCGGCCGGGACGGCGGACGTCTTCGTCCCGTACGCGGAAGAACGGTCGCGCATGGTAGCCGAACAGATAGAGGCCCGCGGAGTGAAGGACGGGCGGGTGCTGGCCGCCATGCGCGAGGTCCCGCGCCACGAGTTCGTCCCCGAGGAGTACTGGGAGGACGCGCACGGCGACTTCCCGCTGCCGATAGGCCGCCGACAGACCATCAGCCAGCCATACATAGTCGCATACATGACGGAGCTGCTGGAGCTCAAACCCGGCGACAAGGTGCTGGAGATAGGCACCGGCTCCGGCTACCAGGCCGCCGTCCTGGCGAAACTAACGCCGAAAGTGTTCTCGATAGAGATAATCTGCCCGCTGGAAAGGACCGCCCGGGCCGCGCTGGACCGGCTGGGGTTCGGGACAGTAAGGACCCGCTGCGCCGACGGCTATAAGGGCTGGCCGGAAGAGGCCCCTTTCGACGCGATAATACTGACCGCCGCGCCGCCGCGGGTGCCGCGTCCGCTGCTGGACCAGCTTGCGGAGGGAGGCAGGCTGGTGGCGCCCGTGGGCGGGCGCTCGCAGGACCTGGTCAGGATACGCAGGGTCAAAGGGAAACTGAAAGAGGAGAAACTGCTGCCGGTGATCTTCGTCCCGATGACCGGCGAAGCCCTGAAAAAGAAGCCGGACGGCGGGGTCAGCCCCGGGCGAACTCCCTGAGCCACTCGGTTATCTGGCCCAGCCCGGCCACGCCGAAGCGGTAGAACAGGTAGACCACCAGCGCGTAAACGCCGGTCGCCATCACGCCGAGGGCGGCGGCCAGCAGGCAGAATACGCCGTCCTCCTCGCTCAGCCCCACCCCGATAAGGAAGATAACGAAAGCCGGCGCGGTGTTGGTCAGGGGTATCGGGAGTATCATCAGCCCAGCCATGATGAGCACCAGCAGGCCGAGAAAGACCAGTCCGCCGCGCGAGCCCACCCAGCGCAGCCGCGGCTTTATAAGGAACTCCACCTTGCCGAAGAACTTCTCGAGGAAGGAAAGCATCGCGCCGACGAATTTCCCCTTCAGCCTGAGGCCGGCCGCGCGCGCCGGCAGCCAGGGGGTCCGCCGGCCGTATATCATCTGCAGCGCCAGGATGAAAAGGAGTATGCCGAACGGGGTGCTGTAGCCGGGCGCGGGCAAAGGCAGCGCGCTGGGCAGCGAAAGGATCAGCAGCAGCAGGCCGAAGCCGCGGTCGCCGATGCGCCCGAACACCTCGCCCAGCGTCACGCCGTCGGCGGAATGTTCCAGTGTCAGCAGTTTCCTGAGTTCGTCGGTGAGCATGGACGGGCCCCGGCCCGGGTATATCATACGAAATCCCGGGCGAAAAATTATAATATGGGACTTATGACCCCGGGACTCCGGTTGAAGAGCGTCGCCGCAGCGCTGATCGCCGCCGCCATATCCGCGGCTTCCGCTTCCGGCGGGCCGTCCCGCCCCCCCGACGTAGATTATGTCCCTACCCCCCACAAGGTGGTGCGCGAGATGCTCAGGCTCGCCCGCGTGACCGCCAAGGACATAGTCTACGACCTGGGCTGCGGCGACGGACGGATAGTCATCACCGCGGCCCGGACCACCGGGGCCCGGGCCTGGGGCTTCGAGATAGACCCCGACCTCGTGGAGGAGGCGCGCCTCAACGCCGAGAAGGAGAAGGTCTCCCGCCTGGTAACCATAGAGGAGCGCGACATCTTCGGGCTGGACCTGAGCAGCGCCACCGTGGTGACGCTCTACCTCCTGCCGGAGCTCAACGTAAAGCTCCTGCCGCAGCTCAAAAAGCTCCGTCCCGGCGCGCGGATAGTCTCGCACGATTTCGGCATAGAGGGATACCGCCCCGACGCCGAGATAACGGTCCCGCATTACGACGGCAAGGTCAGCAAGCTCTACCTCTGGAACGCCCCCCTCCGGAAAACGACGGACTACTTCGCCAACGACTGACCCGCGGCCGCCCGGCGGCAAGCCCTTTAAAAAAGTCCTATAATAGAGGTCGCGACGCCGGCGTAGCTCAACGGTAGAGCAACTGTTTTGTAAACAGTAGGTTGGAGGTTCGATTCCTCTCGCCGGCTGCGAATTTAGTATAATCTGGGTGTACGGCCCCTTCGTCTAGCGGCCTAGGACGCTGCCCTTTCAAGGCAGAGATCACGGGTTCGAATCCCGTAGGGGGCGCCAAATTTCTGAAGTCTCAAAACCGGGCTTTCCGAAGCCCGCCGCCTGCCGCAACTCCCGCACCTGCTCCGACGGAAAATTAAATTTTAATTTTATTTTTTGCCCGCCCAAAAAGAAGTTCGAGCCGATTTTTCTCATTATTTGCAGGTTTTCAGACGGACTGCCAGAAACCGCGGATTTCCCAGCAATTTCACAGAGCGCGTAGAACCGTTTGAGCGGTTCGAGCCGATTCCTCCCCTCCCGCGCAAAAGCTGCGAGTTTGTTTTCAATTTCCTTTTTGTCGTTGACCAATTGGGCTTTCTTGCTGGCGTACTCGGCCTGTGTAAGATGGCCTTGCAGTACCAGGTCCAGCAACTTGCCCAATTGGTCCGTAAGGATAACCAAGTTATCTCGCAGCTTTTGCCGGGCACTCTCCCCGGCTTGGGCCGCCGCCGCTTTTTCCGCTTCTGCGTGTTGTATAAGCAAGGCGGCCAGGGCCGGGGGTAAGGAAACATTTTTTAGTTCACCTTTTATCTGTTCCTCAATAACTTCCTCGCGCACGAAAGGCTCGTCGCAGGAGCCTTTGCGCTTTGTGCAACGCAGGTAGTTGTGCGCCTTTTGGGTTTCCGTAGTGATGAAGCAACCGCAGGTAGCGCAATGAAATACGCCCCGGTAAGTGTAAGGCTTTAAGCGCGGCCCTTTGGGTTTGCTTTTGCGAAGCAGTACCTCCTGGCATTTATCGAAGAGGGCCTTGGATATGATGGGCTCATGCTTGCCCTCGTAAAGTTCGCCCTTGTAGCGAATAAGGCCATAATAGACCGGGTTCTTAAGCATATACTGGTAGTTGCCCACTGAAAGGGTGGTATGCCGCCCTTTCAGGCCAACGCCGTTCATTATACGCCTGACTTCCGCCAGCGGGTAATCGCCTGTGGCGTAAAGCTCAAAGGTCTTCCGGATAAAGACCGCCCGGTCTTTATCCGGATAGATCGTCTTGGTGTTCTTGTCGTTGATGTAACCGAGCGGGGCGCAGGCGGGCCAGATACCATTGCGAAGTTTTTGGCGGAAGCCTCGCTTGATGTTCTCCGAGAGGTTGTCCACATAGTACTTAGACTGCCCGAAGGCGATAGACAGCATGAACTTGCCCTGCGGTGTGGGGTCAAACCAAAAGGTAGGGAACTTCAAGGCGGTGATCTTGCCGATGTCCACCAGATAGATAATGCGCCCGCCATCTATTGAGTTGCGAGCCAGGCGGTCCGGGTGCCAGGCGATAATGCCCTGCGCCATGCCGTCCTCTATAGAGGCGATCATGTCATTAAAGATTTCGCGCCCCGGCTCCTTGGCGGTTTTGCTCTCGATGAACTCGCGGGCGATTGTAAGACCTTCCTTTTGGGCGTACTCGCGCAGTTCGGAGAGCTGCGCCTCTATGGACAGGATTTGGCGGTCCGGCTCGTCGGTTGATTTTCTGGCGTAAAGGAAATACCGCATATTAAGGTTCTGCATACCTTACCTCCGTGCTCTTAATGCAGGTTTGGCCCAGCAGGGCGAAACCTGCATTAAGTGCTATTCTGCAACTCTCCGCCGAGCGTAAGGCCGGCTTTGCTGAAAGCTAAGCTGGCCTTACGTGCGGCGCATAAAGAGAAGATTGGTTCGGAAAACGCGCCAGCGTTTCCCCAGGGCGCCAGCCCTGAAACTTCCGTAGGGGCAGGCGGCGGCTTTCCGTCGAGTTCAAAAAACCTTGGGAATTTATATTTAATTTTAATTCCGCGCGCGCAGAAATTTTAAATTTAAATTCCGGAAAAGAAAAATGCAAAAATCTTCGGAGGGAGTGGGATTCGAACCCACGGTACGGGTTAACCGTACACCGGTTTTCAAGACCGGCGCCTTAAACCGCTCGGCCATCCCTCCGTCCTTCAATTATACAAAACGGCGGGGGAGGGGGGATTCGGTCCAATATTATTAAATGATATAATAGCGGGTTCATGAAGAAACTTTTCGGCACCGATGGAATAAGGGGGCTGGCCGGCCGGCATCCCTTCGAGCCCGATTTCGTCAAAAAAATAGGTTTCGCCGCGGCCAGCGTATCGCTGGCTCGCCTCAACGGGTCCCGCAAGGCCAGGCCCTCCGTCATCATAGGCATGGATTCCCGCGGGTCCGGCCCGTCCATCAAGGCCGCCCTCGCCGAGGGTTTCGCCGCCGGCGGTTTCGAGATACTGGACCTGGGCCTGATCCCGACCCCCGCGGTCTCCTACCTGGTCAAGAGGGAGGGGGCCGACCTCGGCGTGGTCATCTCGGCCAGCCATAATCCCCCGGAATTCAACGGCATAAAGTTCTTTTCCGCGGACGGCCTCAAGCTGTCCGACGCCGACGAGGCCGCCGTGGAGAGGCTGCTGGCCTCGCCGGACCTGGCCGTGCCTTCAGCGGAGCCGGGAATAAAAAAATCTGATTTTTCCGCGGACTACGAAGAGTTCCTGCTGTCGACCCTGCCGCCCGGCTTCAGCCTGGCCGGCGTCAAGGTGGTGCTCGACTGCGCCAACGGAGCGGCCAGCGAGCTGGCGCCGCGCGTATTCAGGAAACTCGGCGCCGAGATAAAGGTCATCGGGGCCAGCCCCGACGGCTCCAACATAAACGTCGGCTGCGGGGCGCTCGAGACCGGGCCGATGCGCGCGGAGACCGCCGCCTGGGGCGCCTGGTGCGGCGTCAGCTTCGACGGCGACGCCGACCGCTGCATGCTCTCCGACGAGAACGGCCGCCTGCTCGACGGGGACGACATCATCTCCATAGCCGCGCCGCACCTCAAGGCCGGCGGCAGGCTCAGGAATTCCAGGGTGGTGCTGACCCTGATGTCCAACTGCGGCCTTATCAAGTACCTGCACTCCATAGGCGTCGGCGTGACCCAGGTCGCCGTCGGCGACAAGAACGTCACCGAGGCCATAGAGAAAGAGGACCTCAGCCTGGGAGGCGAATCCAGCGGCCACACGATATTCCGCGAGTTCGCCCCCACGGGCGACGGCCTTCTGACGGCGCTGCAGGTGATAGCCGCCGCCCGGGAGGACTCCCGCCCCATGAGCGCGCACGCCGCCTGGAAGCGCTTCCCGCAGGAGGTCCGTTCGCTGAAGGTGGAGTCCAAGCCCCCGCTGGAGAACATACCGGGCTTCACGGAGATGGTAGAGGAGCAGGAGGGGCGCATGGGCGGGGAGGGGCGCATCTTCGTCCGCTATTCCGGCACGGAGCCGCTGCTGCGGGTGCTGGTGGAGGGAGAGGACGGCGCGCTGGTGAAGGAGATAGCCGACGGGATAATCGGATTTTACGGCAGGAATTCGGGCCGCGCAGCGGCCGGCGGCGCCCAGGGGGGCGCTTCAAGCCGCCATAACGTGGAGGGGAAATGAAAAAGGTCAAACTCGGAGTCAACATAGATCATGTCTGCACCGTCAGGCAGGCCCGCAGGGAGAAGAACCCGGACCCCGTCGAGGCCGCGCGCGTGGCGCTGGCCGCCGGGGCCGAGATGATAGTCATGCACCTGCGCGCCGACCGGCGCCACGTGCAGGACGCCGACGTGGAGAGGGTGCGCGCGGAAGTGAAGGGCATGCTGCACCTGGAGATGGCCGCTACCTCCGAGATGGAGAAATTCGCGTTGAAGACCAAGCCCGATTCGGTCTGCCTGGTCCCGGAATCGCCCAACGAGGTCACGACCCAGGGCGGAATAAAGCTCTCCGGCAAGAACGCCGAGTTGGAGCGCGTGATAAAGTCGCTCTCCGGGGCCGGCATAGAGGTCGCCGTCTTCACCGATCCCGAGCCCGAGGCCATACGCAAGGTCCATAAGCTGGGCGCCGATTCCATAGAGCTCTGCACCAGCGCCTATTCCTCGTCCTGGGGGAAGAAGCTGCAGGCCAGGGAACTGGAGCGGCTGCAGCTGGCCTCGTTCCTGGTCAAGGAACTCAAGATGGGCCTGCACGCCGGCCACGGCCTGGACTACTACAATGTCGGGCAGGTGGCCCGCATAGAGGGCATGGACTGCCTGAACATAGGCTACGCCATAATCTCCCGCGCCGTTTTCACCGGCCTCCGCTCGGCCGTCGCCGAGATGAAGCGCCTGATGCAATAAGGAGGCCGGCGCGCCGGAGGTCACGCCAGCGCGGCTTAGCCGCCACGGCCCTCCGCCGTCCCGTCGCTATCTACCATGTGCGGAATAGTCGGATATGTCGGTTCGCGTAACTCTTCCGAGGTCCTCGTCGAGGGCCTCCGGCGCCTGGAATACAGGGGCTATGACTCCTGCGGCATAGCCTCCGTCAGGGACAAGGGCGGCCTTTACCTCAAGCGCGTCAGCGGGCGCATAGAGGCGCTCAGAAGCCTGGTGGATTCGGACCCGCCGAAAGATCCCGGCGCCGGCATAGGCCATACGCGCTGGGCCACGCACGGCGTCCCTTCCGAGGACAACGCCCATCCCCATACCGACTGCGCCGGAGAGATGGTCCTCGTCCATAACGGCATCATAGAGAATTACCTGGAGCTGCGCGAGAAGCTCGCCGGCTCCGGCCACGATTTCAAGTCCGAGACCGACACCGAGGCGGCCGTCCACCTCCTGGAGCGGAACGTGAAGGCGCTCTCTGCCCGCTCCGCGTCCGGCATGCTGGAGCCCGTCTTCTTCGAGGCCTTCCGCCGCACGCTGGCCGAGCTCAAGGGCTCTTTCGCCATCGCCGCGGTCTGGGACAAATGCCCCGGGGTTATCATGACGGCCAGGATGCACAGCCCGCTGGTGCTGGGCCTTGGCGAGGGCGAGAATTTCGTCGCCTCGGACGTTTCCGCCTTCCTTAAGTTCACGCGGCGCGCCGTCTTCCTCAACGACGGCGACATCGCGGTGGTCCGCGCCGGCGGGGCCGAGTTCTTCGATTTCTCCGGCAGGAAAGCGCAGCGCGACTCCGTGAACATACAGTGGGACTCCACCATGGCCGAGAAGGGCGGTTACCGCCACTTCATGCTCAAGGAGATACACGAGCAGGCCTCTTCGGTCGAGAACACACTGCGCGGCCGCCTGCTGCCGCTCAAAGAGGACACGCTGGCCCGCGAGATAAACCTCGACCCGAAGGTGCTCTGCTGCGTGAAGACCGTCCAGTTCATCGCCTGCGGCACGGCCTATCACGCCGGCCTCGTAGGCAAATACGCCCTGGAGAATTTCCAGGTGCCGGCCCACGCCGACCTGGCCTCCGAGTACAGCGACCGCTCCAGGCTGGCCGGCCCGGACACGCTGGCCGTGGCCATCAGCCAGTCGGGCGAGACCGCCGACACGATACACGCCGTGCGCGAGGCCAGGGCCGCCGGCGCGCGGGTGCTGGCCATAACCAACACGGTCGGCTCCACGCTCACGCGCGAGGCCGACTGGGTGCTCTACACCCACTGCGGCCCCGAGATAGGCGTCGCCTCCACCAAGGCCTTCGTCGGGCAGCTGGCCGCCATCTACGTCCTGGCGGCGCATTTCGCCGCGGCCCGCAAGGCCGTCTTCGACGCCGACGCGCGCGCCTTCGCCGCCGAGCTTCTCAAGATCCCCCGCCTCATAGAGGACACCCTGGCCATGGAGAAGGAGATAGAGTCCCTGGCCCGGCGTTACGCCGACCGGGAGCATTTCCTCTTCATCGCCCGCCACATCAATTACCCGATAGCGCTCGAAGGCGCGCTGAAGATCAAGGAGATCTCCTACGTGCACGCCGAGGGCTACGCCGCCGGCGAGATGAAGCACGGCCCCATAGCCATCATCGACAAGGGCATGCCCGTCCTGGCCGTAGCGACCTCTTCCCGCGCGCTCAAGCTGATGGCGGGGAACATGCAGGAGGCGGGCGCGCGCGGCGCGGAGGTCGTGGCGATCGTGGACAAGGAGTCCCGAGGCCAGGTCCGGGCCTCGCGCTACATCGAGGTGCCCCAGGCGCCCGAGATACTCTCGCCGCTGGTCAACGTGATCCCGCTGCAGCTTTTCGCCTACTATTCCGCCCTGGCCCGCGGCTGCGACATAGACAAGCCGCGCAACCTGGCCAAGAGCGTGACGGTGCGCTGATGAGCTCCCGCGGAAAGCCCGGGGAATTCGTCCCGGGCCTGGGCATAGACATCGTAGAGGTCTCGCGCGTGCGCAGGCTCGCCTCGCGCAGGCCCTCCTTCCTGACCCGTTTCTTCACTCCCGGAGAGATAGAGTACTGCGGCGCCTCCGCCAACCGCTACGAGCGGATGGCCGCGCGGTTCGCGGCCAAGGAGGCGGTCATAAAGGCCCTCGACGACAGGAGCCTGCCTCTCAAGTCCATCGAGATAATCAAGAGCTCCTCCGGTCGGCCTTCCGTGAAGATAAGCGCCCGCCGCCACGCCGGCGCGCGGATAGAACTTTCGCTCACCCACACTTCCTCGTACGCCTGCGCCGCGGCGCTGGCCTGGCGAAAATGAAAGTCCCGACGGATAACGCCCCCGCCCTGCGGCGCCTGCTGCCTCCCCGCCCGCGCGGCGCGCATAAGGGTGATTTCGGCCGGCTGCTGCTGATCGCCGGTTCCCGCGGCATGAACGGGGCGGCCGTTATCTGCGCCCGGGCCGCTCTGCGCGCCGGCGCGGGCCTCGTGACGGCGGCGCTGCCGGAGTCCGAGCGGGCTGTCATGGCCGCCGCGGTGCCCGAGGCCATGACGCTGCCGCTGCCCGGGAAGGATCGCTTCGGGGCTCCGGCTTCGTCCGCCCTTCTTGAAGCCGCCTCCCGCGGCAAATACGACCTGGCCGTCATAGGTCCGGGTCTCTCCATGAAGTCCTCCTCTTTCGTCTTGAAGGTGCTTCGCGGGCTGCGCCTGCCCTGCGTCGTCGACGCCGACGCTCTCAACGCCCTCGCGGCCTCCGGCTGGAAAGGCGGCGGCATCCTGAACGGTTCGCCGGCCGTTTTCACTCCCCATCCCGGCGAGTTCGCCAGGCTTTTCCCCGGTTTCCGGGGAAGCCGGCCGGAGGCCGCCGCGGCGCTGGCCGCGCGCGGCGTCGTCGCCGTCCTCAAGGGCCCCGGCACGATCACGGCCTGCGGAGGCAGTATGTGGAAAAACGCCGGCGGCGGCCCGGAGCTGGCCAAGGGCGGCTCCGGCGACGCGCTGGCCGGCTTCATCGGCGGGCTCTGGGCGCAGCTCGGCCGGCGTGACGGTTTTAACCGGGAGACCGCCTGCGCCGCCGCGCGCCTGGCGGTTCACCTCCACGGGCTGGCCGGTTCAATGGCGGCGCGCAGGCTGAACGCGCGGAGCGTGACCGCCTCCGACCTGGTGGAATACCTGCCCGCCGCCTTCCGGAGGCTTGAGCGATGAAGAAGCCGCGCGGCGAGGACGCGCTGATAGAGCGCATAGAGCGGGTCTTCCCCGGCGGAGGTCCGCTGCTGCTGGGACCCGGCGACGACGCGGCCGTGCTGAAGGTCCGCCCGGGCCGCCGGCTTGTAGCCACCGTGGACGAGATGTGCGAGGGCGCGCATTTCCTGGACTCTTTTTCTTCCCCGGAACTCATAGCCGGCAAGCTGCTGCGCATGAACCTCAGCGACCTGGCCGCCATGGGCGAAGTGCGGCCGCTGGCGCTGCTCACCGCCGCCGGCCTGCCGCGCTCCGCCAGCGGCGGATGGGCGCGGCGGTTCATAAAAGCCCTGCGCGCCGAGGCGCGCCGTTCAGGCGTGGCCGTGGCCGGAGGCAACATCGCCCGTTCGGACAAGAAGCATTTTTCGATGACCGTGCTGGGCGAATGCCGCGGCTTCGTCACCAGGTACGGCGCCCGCCCGGGCGACCTTGTCTACTCGCTGGGCCCGCTGGGCCGGTCGCGCGCGGGACTGGAACTGCTCATGTCTAAAGGAGCGCGGCGCCGCGGTTTCGCCGGGCTCGTCGACGCTTTCTGGCGCCCCCGGCCCATGCTGGCCGAGGGAGCCCTCATCGGCCGCCGGGGGCTGGCTTCGGCCATGCTGGACAATTCCGACGGGCTGTACCGCAGTCTCGGCATCATCGCCAGGCTCTCGGGCTGCCGCGTGAAGGCCCGGCTGCCGGAGGAGGCCTGCTCCCCGGACCTGCGGCGCTGGGCCGCGGCGAAAAAAAAGGACTGGCGGCTTTACGCCCTCGCCGGCGGCGAGGATTACGGCCTCGTTTTCTCCTGCCGGCCTTCCAAGGAGGCCCTGGTCCGGCGGCTCTTGCCCGGCGCGCTGCGGGTCGGGGAAGCGCTGAAAGGCAGGGGAGTCGAAGTGGAGGGTTATGACGGCGAGATCCCCGTCTTCGAGCATTTTTAAAACGGACGGTCCGGACGGGACCCGCCGCCTGGCGGCGGCGCTCGCCCGCGCGGCCCGCGGCGGCGAATGCCTGGTGCTTACGGGGCCGATAGGCGCCGGCAAGACGGAGTTCGTCAAAGGCCTGGCGGCGGCGCTGGGGTCCAAGGATTCGCCGGTCAGCGCCAGCTTCAACATACTCAGGACCTATGGCGGAAGGCTTAAGATCTTTCATTTCGACCTTTTCAGGCTGGGCCCGGGCGAACTGGAGAACACCGGCTTCTCCGATTACGCCGGCCGCGCCGACGGTATAATGGCCGTGGAATGGGGCGGGGATATAAGGGACACGGCCTACGGCGCCGAGAGGCTGGAACTGGATTTCAGGCTGGCCGGCGGCGACCGCCGGGAGATACGTGCCCGCGCCGAGGGCGGAGTACACGGGGCCGCCCTGGCGCGGATGGAGAGGGAATGGCGCAGAAAAAAGAAGTGAAACTTTCGATATGCACCAGCGGCGGCCGCCTCAAGCTGGGGCTGGAGGCGGGGAAGTTCCACGCCTCAAGCGTAAAGGAGCCGAACCAGGAGAAACAGCTCTTCCCGTCGCTGGACCTGCTGCTCAAGAAATCCGGCGCGCGCCTGGAGGACCTCTCCGGCGTCTGCGCCGTGCGCGGGCCTGGCCGGTTCACCGGCATCAGGATAGGCCTCACGCTGGCCGGCTCTCTGGAACTGCTGCTGGGCTGCCGCGCCCGCGGGGTCACCGTTTTCGAAGTCCTGGCCCTCTCCGCCGCCCCGCTGCTGCCGGCCGGCGGGAAACTGGCGGTGCTGCTGCACGCCTTCAAGGAAGAATATTTCGTCCAGTTCTACCGGGTACCTTCCGGCGGAAAGGTCCCGAAGCCGCTCGGCGCGCCGGTCTGGCTGCCCGAAGCCGGGGCCCGCGAACTGCTGGCCTCGGCCGCGCCGGACCTCTGCGTGGCCGACGCCGAGGAGAAGCCGGAAATATACTCGCTCGCTCCGGCCGGCTGCCGCAAAGCGCCTCCCGGCTTGTCGATGGTCAGGCCGGAGGCCGTCATGGCCGCCGGGGAAATTTTCGGCGGGCCGCTCGAGCCGCTTTACCTCAAGCCAGCCAAGTACGAACTGGACGCCAGGGCCAAAAAAGCCAGGGCCGGGGGCCGCGGGAAATGACGGTGCGCCGCGCCTTCGAAAAGGATATCCCCGCGCTGGCCGCCATCGAGGCCGCCTGGCCGGGCTACCCGGCCTGGGGGGAGAAAGGGCTGCGGGAGGAACTGGCCAAACCCTCTTCGGTGACGCTGGTCGCCGAGCAGGACGGCGCCCCCGCCGGCTTCATCAATTTCTGGATAGTGCGGCCCGAGGCGCAGATAAATTCACTTGCCGTCTCTTCCGCTTTCATCCGCCGCGGGGCCGCCCGCGCGCTGCTGAACAAATGCGCGGAGTACGCGCGCAAGAGCGCCTGTACCTCCATCACGCTGGAGGTGGGCGAGAACAACTCGCCGGCCAGGACCCTCTACGCCGCCGAGGGTTTCGAGGTGGAAGGCCGCCGGCCCAAGTTCTACGATAACGCGGAGGACGCGCTGCTGATGAGGAAGGCGCTTCCTTCCGGGGAGAATAAATGAGGAACCTGACCATCGCTTTCATGCTGCTGGCCGCGCCGGCCGCGGCCGCCGCGGATAAATCGGCCTACCTGCACTTCATGGCCGGGGTGTCGCGCGAACGCAAGGGCGATTACGACGCGGCCCTGGGCGAATACAAGGCCGCCATGCTGCTGGACCCGCAGTCGGTCTATGTCCGCCGCCAGGCCCTCAACCTGGCGCTTCATGTCGGGCGCGTGGCCGAGGCCGAGGCCTGGGCGGAGCACATAATAAACGCCGACCCGTCCTCGGCAGACAACTGGATACTCTACGGGAACGTGCGCTGGGCGAAGAACGACATCGACGGCGCGATAAAGGCCTTCGCCCGGGCCGTGGAACTGGAGCCCGAGAACGACGAGGCGGTCTACCAGCTTGCGGGCGCCAACAGCGGGCGCGACCCCGACGCCAGCATAAAGTATCTTCTGCGTTACGCCGAGCTGCGGCCCGACGCCGCGGCCGAGACGTATTTCCAGATCGCCACGCTGCACGGCATGCGAGGCCGCGCCGACCTGGCGAAAGAGTACATGGTCAAGTCCGCGGCGGAGGACTCCTACTACCTGCAGCCGCGCTTCGCCCTGGCCAATCATTACGAGGTGAACGGCGACACCGCCGCCGCGGTCGCGCAGTACGAGGAACTGGCCGATCTCGACCCTTCCAACAGGGAACTGTTCAATCATCTCGGCGCGCTGCTGGCCGGGCCCGCCGTGGGGGATCTCGCCCGCGCCGAAAAATATTTCCTGAAGGCGAACGCGCTGGACCAGACGGACCCGGACTCCTGCTTCTGGCTTTCGCTGATCGCGGAGCAGCGCGAGGATTACGCCTCGGCCGTGGCCTACATGGAGCGTTCCGCCGGGCTCAAGGAGAATCCGGGGCTGGTCATGCGGCTGGCCTACTATTACAGTCAGGCGCGTCAGCCGGAGAAGGCGGTGAAACTGCTGGAGGACTCCCACGCCAGGTGGCCGAAGAACGACGAGATCGCCTATTTCCTGGCGCTGGGGCTGGACGATACCGGGAAGACCAAGCGCGCGCTGGAGCTTATGAAGAGGATAGTCGAGTCCTCTCCCGGCTACCGAGAGGCCAGGATGCAGTACGCCATAGTTTCCGAAAGGGAGGGGAACATCGGAGAGGCCGAGGCGCAGTTCCGGATCATACTCTCCTCCGAGCCCGACAACGCCGTGGTCCTCAACTACCTCGGCTACTCGCTGGCCGACAGGGGTCTGAAACTCGACGAGGCGGAGGGGTTCATCCGCCGCGCGGTGGAGCTGGACCCCGGCAACGGCGCCTATGTCGATTCGCTCGGCTGGGTGCTGTATAAAAAAGGACGGCACGCCGAAGCGCTGGAGAAACTGCTCGAGGCCTCCCGCCTGATAAACGCGGACCCCGTGATCTGGGAGCATGTCGGCGACGCCTACTCGGCGCTGGGGCGCGCTCGCGAAGCCGTCCACGCCTGGACCGTCTCGCTGCAGCTGGACGCGGACGCCAAGCGGGTGCCCGCCGTGCGCGGCAGGCTCTTCGCCGAACTGGGGAAGATGCCGCCGGCCGAGGCCGGCCCGCTCCTGGCGGGCGCCATCGCGCGTTTCATGCCGGCCGGTTCCGGCTACGCCTCGTTCTGCGGTCTGGAAGTCTCCTCCTTCGGCAAGAGCTTCAAGTTCGACGGCGTCATCAGCTACATCGCTCCCGACGAGTTCACTTTCACCATAACGGGGCCGCTGATGGCCCCTCTCTGGAGGATAAGGGTCCGGGGAGGCATCGTGGAGATGGACGAGCCGGCCGCCCTGGAGGGCAAGGCCCGGGACGGTTTCGTCTACTGGGCGCCGGCGCTGGCGGCCGAGATGAAATACTTCTATTCCGGCTCTTTTTTCAACGAGCCGGGACTGGTCTTCGAGGGCGGCAGGCGTTCCGCCTCGCTGAAGTCCGGGAAGAAAAAGGCCGCGCTGGACGAGACCGGCGCAAGGCTCGGATCGCTCGACACCGGCGGCGGCGTGACGCTCACCTTCGGCGCTTATTTCCCCCGGAAGGGCTACTGGGTGCCCGGCGAGATAGAGATGAAAGTCCCGTCGGCCAGGCTGAAGCTGGTCATCGACCGGAGGCAGGTCAATATCCCCGCGGAGAACCCGCTCTTCGTTCCCGCGCCTGCCGACGAATGAAGACCCTCGTCTTAAAGTCGCGGGCCAAGGTGAACCTCTTCCTGGAAGTCACCGGGAAAAGGCCCGACGGCTATCACGATCTGCTCACGCTCTTCGGCAGGATAAGCCTGGCCGATTCGCTGACGCTGCGCCCTTCCGGGAAGCCCGGTATCAGGCTGACCGTCGATAACAAGTCTAATTTCGCCCCCATACCGCCGGAGAAGAACCTGGCCTGGAGGGCCGCCGACGCTTTTTACCGGCGTTTCGGCCTGGAACCGGCGCTGGATATGCGGCTGGTCAAGCGTATACCGTCCGGCGCGGGCCTGGGCGGGGGCTCGTCCAACGCCGCGGCCGTACTCGAAGGACTCTCCCGGCTGCACCGGCGCCGCTCTCCGGCCGACCGGCGCAAGCTGATGCGCCTGGCGGCGGGGCTGGGCTCCGACGTGCCGTTCTTCCTGGCCGGCTCCGTTTTCTGCGAGGGCCGGGGCCGCGGCGAGAAGCTCAAGCCGCTGCGCCTGCGGCCGGGCCGGACTTTCCTCGTAGTGTATTTCCCCGGTTTTCCCGTGCCCACGCCCGGCGTCTACGCCGCGCTCAGGCGGCCGGGTCCGGCGGAGGTCTCCGCCTCGCGCCGGGAATATCGCCGGCTGTTAAAGGCCATGTCCGCGGGCGCCGGTCCGGCGGCCTGGGCGCCGCTCATGAAGAACCGGCTGGAGGACCCCGTTCTGCCGGCCCATCCGTCCATAGCACGGGCCCGCCGGCGCCTCGCCGAGGCCGGGTCGGCCGGGGTCATGATGTCAGGCTCCGGCTCAACGGTCTTCGCCGTGGCCGGGAGCCGGGCGGAAGCCGCCAGGCTGGCGCGCGCCATCAAACCTTGCAAAGGCATGGTTTTTTTGGCAGAATTTGCCTGACGGCAGGGGCCGTCGGATCCAACGAAGTAAGTCGCTGGCGTCTACGGGGACTGCGCGCCTACTGACTCTGTAGCGGGGGCTCTTACAACTGGGGGAAGGGATGGAAATCACCGAGGTACGCATACATCTGCGCAACGAGGCCAGGCTGAAGGCCTTCGCGACGGTAACTTTCGACAACGCCTTCGTGGTGCACAACATGAAGGTAGTGAACGGGAACAAGGGGCTGATAGTCTGCATGCCGTCCCGCAAGATAAAGGACGGCACTTACAAGGACATCGCCCACCCGATCAGCAACGAGTTCCGCGGCCGGCTGGAAGAGATAATACTGGGCGAGTACAACAAGGAACTGGCCAGGGCCGAGGCGTCAGGCGGCATACCGGCGCCGACCGGAGCGGAAGAGGACTGAGCCGCTCCGCGCCCCGCGCGGAGACAGCCCGGCCGCAAGGCCCGGCCGAGAGGCCGGGTTTTGCGGCCCGATTTATTCCCGGGTGGTGTAACGGTAGCACAACCGACTTTGACTCGGTTAGACATGGTTCGAATCCATGCCCGGGAGATAAAACAGGAGACCTATAACGGGGTAGCCGCCGTGAGGGCGTCGCGGGGTACGGACTCGCGCGCATAGCGCGTCGGTCCTCGGCCCTCGCCGCTCGCGCTTACGATGCTCGCGGCTC
The DNA here is from genome assembly GCA_031082205.1 of Elusimicrobiales bacterium. Classification (GTDB taxonomy): domain Bacteria; phylum Elusimicrobiota; class Elusimicrobia; order Elusimicrobiales; family UBA9959; genus UBA2231. Next base: position 25,489 of record JAVHLJ010000010.1, on the reverse strand, counting down.
CGGGGCGCCCCCGCGAACCCTCACGGCGTCTCCCCCGGTCGTCTCCTTATGGGAAGCTCGAATAAAAAATCCTGGACGGTCTATATCGTGCGCTGCGCGAATGGCTCTCTCTATACCGGTATAACCAACGACCTGGCGGGCCGGATCGCCGACCATAACGCCGGCAGGGGCGCGAAATACACCGCCGCCTTCGGCCCTGTAGCGCTGGCCTGGCGGCGCCGGAAGAAGGACCGCTCGGCCGCCTCTAAGCTGGAAGCGGCGATAAAAAAGCTGACACGGACCGGAAAAGAGGCCCTCATTTCCCGCCCGTCCGCCCGATTTGGTAAACTATAGGCAGATAACCTAGCTTCCTTTCCAACGGATGCCTGAAAAAAAAGACCTCTGCGCTCTCATACTCGCCGCCGGCATGGGGACGAGGATGAAGTCCGCGCTGCCCAAGGTTCTCCATGAGCTGGGCGACCTGCCGCTGGCCGCCCGCGTCATAAAGAAAACCGCCGCACTCGGCCCGGCGCGCATCGTGATCGTTGTCGGGCACAAGGGGGAGATGGTCCGGGAGCGGCTGGGCGCCTGGCTGGATAAGAACCCGGTCGGCGCCGAAGTCGTCTTCGTAAAGCAGAAGTCGCTGACCGGCAGCGGCCGCGCCGTTCAGGAGGCCGTGCCGGCGATAAAAGGTTTCGCCCATACGCTGATAATATGCGGCGACGCGCCGCTCTTCCGTCCGGCCACCATCAAAAAACTCGCCTCTTTCTATTTCCGGAAACGGCCCGGCTGCGTGGTGATGACGGCCGATCTGGCGAACCCGGGCAGCTACGGCCGGATAATACGCGGCCACGGCGGCGCGGTGAGGGCCATTGTCGAGGCCTCGGACGCCTCCCCTGCGGAACTGGCCGTGAAAGAGGTCAATTCCGGCACCTATTTCTTCCATACGCCGGCGCTCCTGAAGGCGCTGAAAACGCTTAAACCCAAGGGCCCCAAGCGCGAGTACTACCTGACCGACACGCTGGAGGCCATACTGGACTCCGGAGGGCGGGTCCTGGCCGTAAAGGCCGCCGACGAGAGCGAGATAGCGGGGATAAATTCGAGAAAAGACCTGGCCGGAGCCTATAAGATGCTTAACAAGCGCGTTATCGAGGAACTGATGGACAAGGGCGTGACCGTCAAGGATCCCGCCGCCACCTACATAGAGGAAGGCGTGAAGATAGGGCCGGACACCGTCGTCTACCCCGGCGTCCACATAAAGGGCGGCACGGTCATAGGCTCGGGCTGCCGCATCGGTCCCTCCGCCGTCATAGAGGACTGCCGCATCGAAGACGGCTGCGAAGTCAAGTTCTCCTGCTATCTCAACGGCAGCCGGCTGCGCGAGGGCTCGGTCGTCGGACCTTTCGCCCACCTGCGCCCCGGCGCTGACATCGGCCCCGCCGCCAAGGTCGGCAATTTCTCCGAGGTGAAGAAGTCGCGCGTGGGCCGCGGCTCCAAAGTCCCGCACCTCAGCTATGTCGGCGACACGACGATGGGCCAGAAGGTCAATGTCGGCGCCGGCACCATCACCTGCAACTACGACGGGAAGAACAAGCACAGGACCGTGATAGGCGACGGCGCCTTCATCGGCTCCAACGCCAATCTCGTTGCCCCGGTGAAGATCGGCAAGGGCGCGCTGATAGCGGCGGGCTCCACCATAACCGAGAACGTTCCCGCGGGGGCGCTGGCCCTGGCCCGCTCGCGGCAGGTGCTCAAAAAAAGAAAGGGGATATAAAATGGTTGACTCCTGGAAGACCGGCCCGCTCCGCATATTCACCGGCAGCGCGAACCCCGCGCTGGCGCAGAAGATCTGCGACGCGCTCAGCGTCCCGCTCGGCCAGGCCAAGACCGGCCGTTTCGCCGACGGCGAAATAGACGTGCAGATCATGGAGAACGTCCGCGGCTGCGACTGCTACGTCATCCAGCCCACCTGCCCGCCGGTGAACGAGAACCTGATGGAGCTGCTGGTCATGCTCGACGCGCTGCGCCGGGCCTCGGCCGGCAGGATAACCGCGGTCATTCCCTATTACGGCTACGGCCGGGCCGACCGCAAGCCGGCCCCGCGCGTGGCCATCACGGCCAAGCTGGTCGCCAACCTGATAACCTCGGCCGGCGCCAACCGCGTGGTCACCATAGACCTTCACGCGGCCCAGATACAGGGCTTTTTCGACATACCCATGGACCACCTCTACGCCCGCCCCGTCGTGCTGGACTATGTGCGCGAGCGGAAGATGTCCAACTTCATCGTGGTCTCGCCGGACATGGGCAGCGTGGAGCGCGCCAGGTCCTTCGCCAAGCGGCTGGACGCGGGCCTGGTCATCATAGACAAGCGCCGCCCGCGCCCCAACGTCGCCTCGGTCTACAATATCATCGGCTCGGTCGAGGGCAAGCACTGCCTCATATTCGACGATATGGTCGATACCGCCGGCACGCTGACCGCCGTGGCCGCCGCCATAACCGAGCGCGGGGCCGCCAGTATCACCACTTTCTGCACCCACGGGGTCCTGTCCCGCGACGCGGTGGAGAAGATAGACGCTTCGCCCATAAGCGAGCTGGTGCTGACCGACACTATACCGGTGGCCTCAAAAAGTGCTAAAATCAAGACTGTCACCGTGGCCCCGCTTCTGGCCGAAGCCATTAAACGCAACCACGGCGGCCATTCCATAAGCGAGCTTTTCTATTGAGAGGCCGGCTTTTTTTCAGCGGTTCAGGAGGAAGTGATGCAACAGGTTAACGTTTCAGCCCAGCCCCGCGAGAAGACGGGAGGCAAGGGCGCCATAAGCTCCGTGCTCGGAAAGGGCATGGTCCCGGCCGTGGTTTACGGCGGCGAGAAGAGCCCCGTCTCCGTCATGGTGGGGGAGAAGGATATCGCCGGCGTGCTCAAGTTCGGCGATAACGCCCTCATAAAGCTCAAGTACGGCTCCGAAGAGGAGAACGTCATCATCAAGGTCGTGCAGCGCCACGTCGTGACCGACAGGGTCATACACCTGGACTTCCAGCGCATCAAGCTGACCGACAAGATGAAGTTCAAGGTCCACGTCAAACTTGTCGGCGAGCCCCAGGGCGTGAAGATCCAGGGCGGCATCATGGAGCACGCCATGCGCGAATTCAACATCCTCTGCCTGCCGACCGAGATCCCCAAGGAGATCGAGGTCGACGTTACGGCGCTCAAGATCGGCGATTCTATACGCGTCCGGGACGTAAAGTCCAAGGTGGAACTCACGGACGATCCGAACCTCGTGGTGGTCAGCGTGATCGCGGCCAAGGAAGAGGTCGTGGAGACTCCCGCGGCCGCCGCAGGCGCCGCCGAGCCCGAGGTCATAGCCAAGGGCAAGAAGGAAGAGGAAGGCGCGGCCCCCGCCGCCGGAGCCAAGCCCGCCGCCGGAGCCAAACCGGAAGAGAAGAAGGCCGAGCCCAAGAAGTAAGGGCGGCCCTTCTCGGAACGGGAGCGGGAGCCGACATCAGTTTCGGTTCCCGCTCCCCTCTTTTTGAGCAGGAGGGGGATTGGAAGACCAGGTTCAGCTCGCGGTCCTGCTGGGGAACCCCGGACCGGAATACGAAAAGACCCGGCACAATATCGGCTTCATGGTGGCCGACCTGGCCGCCGGGCGCCTCGCGCCCGGCGAGCGCTGGCGCGACTGGAAAGGCGTCGGCCTTTACGTGGAGTTCCAGAGCGGCGGCCGGCGCTGCTTCCTCCTCAAGCCGCAGACCTACATGAACCTCTCCGGCCGCGCGGTACAGAGCCTTGGCGGATTCTACAAGGTCCCTCCCCGGGCCATACTGGCCGTCTACGACGACCTGGCCCTGCCCTTCGGCAAGCTGCGTCTGCGAAAGGACGGGTCCGGCGGTTCGCATAACGGCATGAACTCCGTTATAGAAGCCGTGGGGCCCTCGCTGCCGCGCCTGCGGCTGGGGATAGGTCCTCGGCCGGCGCATATTCCCGGGACCAATTTCGTGCTTTCAAGATTCTCGAAGGAAGAGGAGGAGCGTCTGCCGGCCTTCCTGGCCGCCGCCTGCGACGCCCTGGCCGGGACTTTCTCGGACGGGGTGGAGAAGGCCATGAACGCTTTCAACAATGCAATTTAACGTGCCACCGCTGCTGAAAATAATCCTCGGCTTCCTCTTCCTGGCGGCCGGCATGGGATATCTCTATAAGCCGGACCTGATGCTCAAGCTCAACAAGGTCCTGCGCGAGACGGTACTCAACGATTCCTGGGTCGCCCTCAACCGCAGGAGCGTGGGACTGCTGCTGGCGCTGCTTGGCGCCCTCCTGCTCTACATGGGTTTCGACCGCCTGGGCCCCCTTTATCCCTGACCGGCGCGCCCGCGCCGCAAAAAAAAAAGGACCGCCGGGCTTGAACCCCGGCGGTCCTCATTTCCGGCGGTTCCCGCCGTCAGCCCGCTTTAGCGGCCTTGCTTTTGTTGCCGTCGGTCAGCAGGAAAAGCCAGACCAGCTTGTCGGTCGACTTCATTATCTCCTGCCAGGGCCTGCCTTTTACGGCCGTCCTGGACTCCCTCCTGCGGTCATTGTCGCTATCGTACTTCCTGGAGAGCTCTTCCCAAGTCATACTGCCCCCTCTTTGGTCCCCCGCTTCGGGCGCTGAAGCCGCGGGGACCACCCTGTAAAAAGTATAGCTCCTGCCGCCCCTCCGCGGCAGGGTCCCGGGGCCCAGTCCGTGATGGGCCCAAGGTCCCTATTCCTCCCTGTCGAGCAGCAGGTCGCAGTCCTTATCGGACAGGAAAACGTCCCGGTCCAGCGAGCCGTAAAGATCTCCCCGCCTGGGCGAGCCTATCTCCCCGTGGGTGTTGAGAAAGGCCTCCAGCCGCAGCCTCAGCGGCAGCAGCTCCGGCAGTATCAGGTCGGAGCTGTCCATCGAGTAGGACAGCGGGAAGGACGGGTTTATGACCTTGAGGACCGCGAACGGGACGCCGCCTTCGTCCCGGGCTACTATGAACAGCATGGTATTCGGCCTGGGCTTGAAGCCCGCGGAAGCGGGGGCCAGGTCCACGGTGCCGGAAACCCTGAAAAAACTCCTGAAGAGATAAGGGTGCAGGTGCCAGGCGGCGGCGGCCGCGCCTGCCAGCAGAAGTAAGAAATAGAACCGCTTTTTCCTGAGCATCCAGGTATGATTCTATAAAATAGGCGCTGCCGGCGCACATGGGGCGTAATAATCATTTAACATTCATTTAACAATCCCTTTATTGAAGAGGGGGGCGGGCCATGTTAAACTGTTACTGTCGATTTAAGGAGCGAACTATGGCCGACGAATACAACGAGCTCGAGCAGCTGGTCAACGACGTTACCAGCATAGACACCGCGAGGATGACGCTGCGCTGGGCGCTGGAGCGCCTCAACGGCATCGAGAAAGAGCGCGCCGAGCTCAAGAAGAACCTGAACCTTTCCGAAGGGGACCGCAAGCAGCTGGAATCCCGCGTCCGCGAGCTGGAGGAATCCTTCCGCAGCCGCTCCAAGACACTCGATGAAAAAGAGGGCTTCTACTCCAAGCTGGAAGCCACCATGTCCCTCCTGGGGGAGGGCAAGCTCGACCTGCAGCAGCTGCTGCGCAAGGAGAACCGCCTCGACCAGCTCCGCTCCGCGCTGGAGGAGGAGTACCAGGCCAAGTTCGAGGAACTCGACCGCAAGCAGAAGGGCGTCATAGAGCGCTGGAACCAGCGCCTGCTGGACGTCGAGACCCAGTACGCCGCGCGCCTGAGCGAAGCGCAGGCCAAATACGATTCGCTCCGCTCCGAAGTGGAGGCCGAGCACCAGTCCCGCCTGACCTCTCTGGAGCGCAACTACAAATCCAAGGAAGCCGAACTGAAGTCCCGCATAGAGATGCTGGAGAAGTCCCTGCGCGGCTCCGAGGGCGGCATCGAGTCGCGCCGCAAGGAGCTCGAGAGCGAGTTCCTCGCCAAGAAGACAGAGCTGGAGGGGAATTTCCGCCGTCTGCGCGCCGAACTCGAAGCCTCGCTGGACGCCAGGATGCGCTCCGTGGACTCCGAGCACGCGCAGCAGCTGCGCTCGCTGGAATCCACCTGGGCCGTGGAGCGCTCCCGCCTGGTGGACGAACAGCGCGTGCGGGAGGAACAGTTCCGCAACGCGCAGGATAAGATACGCGAGCTCGAGAACTCAATGGCTTCAGTGCAGGAACGGACCGCGGATGAGGTCATGCGTCAGTTGGCGAAGAAGGACGAATTTTTCCGCGCGCGCGTGGCCGAGATGGAGTCCGCGACCGCCGCTTTCGCCGCCCGCGAGGCCGAACTGGCCGCCTCCTACGAAGCGGCCCTTGAAAAAAGGTCGTCAGAGATAGAGCGACGTTACTCGGCCCAGGTTTCCGCTCTCGGGGCGGAGCTTGAAGCGGAGCGCGCCAGGGGCGCGGCGATACGACTTGAGTCACAGAAAAGGGCGTCGGCCGTGTCCTCGGAGTCGGCTGAGCGCATAAAGGAACTTGAGAACAAGATCATAGCTCTTGAGGCCGGCGCGCGCGCCGAGCGCGACGCCGCCCTGGCGTCCGCCAACGAAACGTTCAGGGCGCGCGAGGAGGAATTCTCCGCCGCGCTGGAATCACAGAGGAACCTCTGGGCCGCCGAGAAGGAACGCCTGGAGGCGCTCGTGGCGGGCGCCGAGAAGAGCGCCGAGTCCGCCCGTTCCGAGGCCCGCTCGCTGATGGAGGCCAACCGCCGGGCCGGCGAGGAGCTGGTGGCCGCGGAAGCCCGGTTCAGCCGCGAGCTGGGCGAGGCGCGCGCCGCCTCGGAGAAAGAGGCGCTGGCCCGCATAGAGGAGGCCGTCGCCGTGCGCACCGCGGCCCTGGCTTCCGCGCTCGAGGAACTGAAGTCGCTCAGGGCGGAGCTCGAGGACAAGGTTTCAAGGCTGGAGAACGACCTCGCCGAAGCCCGTTCGTCGGCGGCCAGGACGGAGCGCGAATGCCGCGCCAGGCAGGCTTTCGAGGAGAGCAGCGCCCTCTCGCAGAAGGTCGCCGAGCTCGAAGGCCGCTACGAGGCCAGGCGGGCGGAGCTCGAGGACGAGACCGCGCAGCTGCGCGCCGCCCTCGAGGCCGACTACGCCCGCAAGTCCGAGCAGAGCGATAAGACCGCAGAGGTGCGACTGGCCCAGCTCCGCGCGGAGAACGAGGCCCTGCGCGCCAACATAGCCGCGCTGCGCGAAGAGGCCGCCGCCGCCGGCACGCGTTCCGCCAAGGTCTTCGACGAGATGATGCAGAAGGTCCGCGAGCACAAGGAAGAGACCCTGGCCCTGCGCGAGTCCCACGCCGCCGAGCTGGACGCCCGCACCCGCGCCGCGGTGGAGAAAGCCACCGAGGGCCTGGTGAGGAAGATAGCGATGGCCGAGGAGGAGATCTCCTCCATGCGCGACGACTACGAGCTGGAGCTCGCCAAGTCGCGCGAAGCAGCCGCCGCCGAGAAAGACCGGCTGCTGGCCGAGCTTTCCAAGCGCGAGAAGTACACGGAAGCCGCCGGCCTCAAGATAGCCGACCTCGAACGCCAGCTCATAGCCCACAAGCAGGAAGCCGCCGAGATAGTGGTCCGGCAGCTGGCCGAGCAGGAGGAGAAGTTCAAGGACGTCATCGCCGAGTTCCAGAAGCGCCAGCTTGAGCTGGAAGAGGGCTACTTCAGGCAGGTCGAGCAGACCCGCAAGGATTACGAGGAGCGCCTGGCGCGGCTGGAAGAGCTGGCAGGCAGCAAGGACCGGATGCTCAAGGAACGCGAGGCCGTCTACGGGCGCAAGCAGCTGGACCTGGACGCGCGCCAGGCCGAACTGGCCACGAAAGCCGCGGCCATAGACCAGGAGATAGGAGAGATGCGCCGCGCAGACGCCGCCAGGGAGCGGGACCTGGAAGCGCGCCGGCTGGAGCTGGATAAGGATTACGCGCGCAAGTCCGCGGAGCTGGAGAAGATGCGCATAGAGCTCTCCCGCGCCATAGCCGAGTACAAGGGCAAGAAATAATATGGAAAAGGAAAAAGCCGTAAAATGCGTGCCGCTCGACCTGGTGCGCAACCTGCAGACCCTCTCCCGCAGGCTCTGGGACGAGAAGAACCCGGCCGCCGTCCATGTCAGCGCGCTCATAGAGGAATTCGGCGACGAAGTGACCTCGATGGAGAAAGTGCTGGGCGAGTACGAGGCCGGCTATGCCGGCCGGCTGGCCATAGCCGAGCGCGAGCACGCGGAAAAAGTCGCGGTGCTGGAGGCCCAGATAAAGGACCTCAAGGAGCGCGCGGCGGCCGGCGACGCCGAACGCGCCGGGCTGCACAAGAAGATGGCGGAACTGGCCGAAACGCTCAGGCGCAAGGATTCCGAGCTGGCCGACGCCCGCGCCGCCGGCGCAGAGAGCGAGAGCGAGCTCAATTCCCGCTACGTGACCAGGATGCAGGAGCTCTACGACAAGCTCAACAAGAAGGAGCAGGAGATGCTCGCCTCGTGGGAGGGCAAGAGCCGCGAACTGGAACTTCGGGCGCAGGCCCAGGAAAAGGCCCGGGCCGAGAAGGCCAGGGCGCTGGACGCCCGTGAGAAGATCATGGAGGACGAGTTCGCCCTCAAGAAGGCCGAACTGATAAAGACTTTCGAAAGGGCTCGCGCCGAACTGCAGGCCAGGGAGAGATCGCTGGCCGAGCGGGAAGCCGCGCTGCGCGACGCGGGGAGGAAATAATGGGCGGCGGCATGGAAGACCTCGCCCGGATGCTGGGCAGGCTGCGCGAGGAGACCCCGGAGGCCGAACGCAGAAACCGGGCTCCCGAGCCGCCGGTTTCCCAGGCCCCGGCGTTCAGGCCCGCGCCCGGCCCCGGTATAACCAGCCGAGGACGGCGGCCCTTGCCCGAGCCCGCGGCCGAGCAGCCCGCGGCCCATCACGGTTCCCTCATCTGGGCCGAGAACAAGGAGACCCTGATCTTCGGCCTGCTGATATCGGTCCTGGCCTCGGCGCTGGGGGTGATCGGCGGCTATCCTTACCTGGTGCTTTTCGGGTCGGTCGCCTTCATGCTCTTCGCCATAGCATCCTTCCTGATGCTGGTCGGGTACTATTTCAATTCCCGCCGCCGCGGGGCGCTGGAGTTCGGCGTCACCGAGAAGATAGAGCGGCTCAGGCGCAAGATAGAGGCCCTCGAGATGCGCTCGCCATCCGGCCAGTCCTTCTCCGTCGCTCCCGCCCAGGACGGCGCCAGGGAAAAGGAACTGGAGAGGAAGGTAGAGGAGTTGAGGGCCATCGTGCGCACCCTTTCGAAGGCCGTGGAAAATCCCGGCCGGCGCTGATAAATAGTTATAATTAAGTATCCGCGGCGATCCGGGGGCTTATATGAAAAGACTGGCAGTCGCTTTGACACTCTTGCTCAATTCCTTCCCGGCCGGACTCTGCGCCCAGGGTTTGTCCCTCGCCGCGGCCGGCGTCCACTACATATCTCCGGGCGACGTCATAAGCGTCAATGTCTTTCCCGCTGAGGAGTTCTCCAGGGAGGTCACTGTGCAGCCCGACGGTACCATCGAGATCCCCCTGCTGGGCTCGGTCAAGGTCCAGGGCATGAAGGCGGAAGACCTGCAGAACATCCTTACGGCCAGGTTCTCCAAGTACGTTTCGAACCCCTCTATCACCGTCAATGTCAGGAAGTTCTCCTCCTACAGGGTCGCCGTCATCGGCCAGGTGCGCAATCCCGGCTATTTCGAGTACCGGGAGGGGATGAAACTGCTGGAGCTTGTCGCCCAGTCGGGCGGGCTGCAGGATTACGCCCGTACGGGAGATCTCCGCGTCTTCAGGAGCGTGAAGTCCGACGGCGGTGACGTGAGGGAAGAGGTCTTCGAGGCCCGGCTGGACGAGGTCTTCGAAGGCCGGATGGACAAGAATATAGCCCTCAAGCCCGGGGACGTGGTCTATGTGCCGCGCAAGAAGTTCACCACCACCACCAAATGGCTTACGGACAACCTGCTGCCCTGGCTGATGCTGGGGACTTTCGCTTTGAGCCTTCACCTTGCCACGGACGGACGCTGATGAATTCCGAGCTGACCCTTTACGACTACTGGCGCATCATAAACCGCCGCAAATGGGTGGCGATGCTCACTTTCGCGGTCACCATAATCTCGGTGCTTTTTTACACGCGCCTGCAGCCCGTGACCTACAAGAGCCAGGGCGTGATAAAATTCAAGCCGCCGGCCAGTTACGCCAGGCTGCCCGGCTCCGAGGTTACCGAGTGGGACCCGTGGGGAGCCGTAGCAACCGAGCTGCGGGTGATAATGTCCTCGGAAGTGGCGGAGCGGGCGGCGTCCCGGCTGGGCGTCCTCAAGCGCGACGGAGCCGACACGCAGCGGGTGGCTTCGCTTCTGGGCTCTTATAAGGCCGAAAGACTGCAGGACTCCAACCTCATCAGCATATCGGCGTTCAGCCCCAATCCGCAGATGGCCGCCAGGACCGTCCAGGCGGTCATAGAATCCTACCGCGAGTACGACCTGGAGCAGAAGAGCGCCCAGGCGCGCAAGACGCTCGACGATATTTCAGCCAGGAAAGCGGAGGTCGAAAGCAGCCTCCGCTCGCTGGAGCGCCAGCGGCAGTCCTTCTACGAGCGCAATCCCAAGTCCGGCATGAGCTCGGTGCTGGCCAATCAGCTGGCGGACATGGAGATACGCAAGCGCGAACTCCTGGAGAAGTACACGCCGAACCACCCCGAGATAATGAATATCGAGCAGCGGATAGGCGTGCTGCAGGGCAAGCTGGCCGAGATCCCCGCCCAGGAGACCGAGCTGGTTCGCATGACCCGGGAACTGCGCATGCAGGAGGAGCTCTACACCACGCTCAACAAGGAGCACGAGTCGGCCAAGCTCGGCGTTTCCTCCATAGTTTCCTTCGTCACGGTGATAAACCCGCCGACGCCGTCAGGTTCGCCCGTATCGCCGAACAAGCAGCTGAACCTGATGGTCGGCATCTTCATGGGCCTGTTCCTGGCGATAGTGCTGGTATTCATACTGGAGAACCTGGACGTTTCGATCAGCACCATAGAGGACATCGAGGGCTTCCTGAAACTGCCCGTGCTCGGCCTGATCCCCAATATCCTCAGCGAGAAGCCCCTCGACAACTGGCTTACGCAGTTCTTCAAGAAGGAGCGCTACACCGTCGAGGCCTTCCGCAGCGCCCTCATCTTCAACAAGCGTTACGCCTCCAGCGTGATCGAGGCCTACCACACGCTTAGGACCAATATCGTCTCCAACCTCAATACCAAGGAGAGCTTCGCCGTGGTGTTCAGCTCCGCCGGGGCCGCGGAAGGCAAGACTCTCACCGCCGTCAATTTCGCCCTGGCCAGCGCCAACTCAGGGCTCAAGACGCTGCTGATAGACGCCGACATGCGGCGCCCCGCCATCTACCAGATCTTCGGGCTGGACAAGCAGCCGGGCCTCAGCGACGTTCTCTCCGGGCGCGCGGAATGGCAGGACGTGGTGACCGAGAGCGCCGACTTCATCATGGGCGGCATGAATTTCGAACACCTGATGCGCTTCCAGGGCGTGGAGAACCTCAAGATAATGAACTGCGGCGCCGCGCCGGCCAACGTCGTGGACCTGCTGGACTCCTGGCGCTGGGAAGAACTGATGACCTCGCTCAAGAGCGAATTCGACGTGGTGATCTTCGACGCCCCCCCGGTGCTGCTCTTCATAGATTCCGTCATACTCGCCAAGCACACGGACGGCGTCGTGCTGGTCTACAAGGCCGGCAAGATCGCCCGCGGCGCCCTGCGCCGCGCCAAGGAGCAGATCACCGGCGTCAACGCCCGGATGATCGGCGTGGTCCTCAACGGCGTGCGCGCCTCCGAGATGGGCCCGCAGTACGGCTACTATTACTACGACTACAATAATTACGTAAAACGGTGAACCGCGGATGAACTACCTGCTGGCCATAGCCGCGTCCGCTCTGGCCGTCCTGGCCGGCTGGTTCGTCACGGTCGCGGAGCCGGGCTTCATCGTGATAGGAGCCCTGGCCGTCGGCATATCCATCTTCGCTTTTTTCTCGCCAAAGCTCAGCCTATTCCTCGTGGTGTTCTCCATGCTCCTGTCCCCGGAGATACCGGTCGGAACCGCCATCAGCGAGCGCCACGTCGTGGTGCGCTATGACGACATCCTGATCGCCATCATCTTCATCTCCTGGTTCGCCCGCACCGCCATAGAAAAGGGCCGGGCTTTCATCGTGGACACCCCGGTGCATAAGCCTATCCTCGTCTATACCATCCTCTGCGTCGTTTCCACGGGTCTCGGCATACTCCGCGGGGAAATCGAGGCCAAGGTGTCGTTCTTCTACGTCCTCAAGTACGTTCAGTATTTCCTTCTTTATTTCATGACCGTGAATATCGTGCAGTCGAAGGACGAGATCAAGCGGTACCTGCGGGTCGCCCTGCTGGTGGCCGCCATAGTGACCGTTTACGCTTACTATTACTATTTGAACTCCGGTCCCGGCGGCAGGGCGACCGCGCCTTTCGAGGCGGATATAGGGAGCCCGGGAGAATCAGAGCCTGCTTCTCTGGGAGGATATTACATTCTGCTTTTCGGGGTTCTCCTGGGGCTGGTCGTCCACGCGCCGTTCCGCGTTTCGGCGGCCGCAATAGCGGCGATGCTCGCGGTGCTGCCCGCCTTTATGGTCACCTATTCCAGGGCCTCTTATCTCGGTCTGGCGGCCATGATCCCCGCCAGCCTGCTTATTTTTTCCAGGCGGAAGCTTTTTCTTTTTACGGCCCTACTGGGCATGACGATAGCGGCCTTTATTCTGCCGGGCATATCGGAAAGAGCGGGGGACCGCGTAAGGATGACCTATTCGGGCGAGCTGGCGACGAGAAGAGTGGAGTTGCTGGGGGTGAAGTTCAACCTCGAGGAGTCCGCTTACCTGCGTTATAACTCACTGCGCCGGGTATTGACCGAACATTTGCCGAAGCACCCCCTCCTGGGCCGCGGTGTGACCGGTATAGGCCTGGGAGACAATCAGTACGCCCTCGTGCTCGGAGAGCTGGGCATAGCCGGCTTTTTCATTTTTTTGTGGATGCTCCAGGCCATCTTCAAGGCCGCGCGACACGTGTACAGGAGTTACGAGGAGGACTGGGTCAAGGCGATCGCGGCGGGACTCATGATCGGACTCGTCGGCCTTCTCTTCCAGGGCCTTGGAGTGAACACTTTTATCATAGTGCGCATAATGGAGCCTTTCTGGATGCTTACGGCGTTCATAATGGTCCTTCACGGGCTTTCAGTCCACGGTAAGCCCGCCGGGAAAGAGTCATGAGGGGCAAGGCGAGGATAAGCGTCGCTCTCTGTACCCGCAACCGCGCGCGTGAACTGGAACGCACGCTGCATTCGTTGCTGGCACAGGATTATCCGGCTCCGCTTATGGACCTCACCGTCCTCGATGACGCCAGCGACGACGGGTCCGATAAATCGGCCGGCAAATTATTGGGGTCTTTCATCTGCGCCGGCTGGGTGGGGGCAAGGCTGCTGCGCAACTCTTCCCGAGCTGACATCGCTAGAGGACGGGAGAGACTCCAGGGGGAGCTGGCGGGGGAGAGTCGTTACGCGCTTTACCTGGACGACGACGTGGTACTACCCCCGGACCTGGTCTCCTCGCTGGTCTCCGCGGCGGAACGCGACCCGTCGTTGGGCGTGGCCGGTCCGCGAATATGTTTCCTTTCCGATCCGGGCAGAACGGCGCATAGCGCTAATTTCGTGGGCCGGTTCAATGGCCGATACCGGGAAATGGACTCGACGTCCCCTCTGGATTGCGACTGGCTGAACTCCAGCTGTTTCCTGATCCGTACTGAGGCGCTGCGGCGCAGCGGAGGTTTCTGCGGGGATTATATTAACGCCCACGAGGAAGTGGATTTCTGCCTGGGCGTAGGACTAGCGGGCTTCAAGGTCCGCTACATTCCTTCGGTCAAAGTTCTGCACGATATAGAGATGAAGGCGCCCAAGAAGGAACGCCTGTATTATCTCTACAGGAATAAATTGTGGGTAATAAGGCGTAATTTTTCTTTCCCGCTCAAAGCCCTGCAGCTGGCCTTCCTGCTGCTCGGCGGGACCCCGCTGCACCTGCTGGAATCGCTGCGCCGCAACCGCGGCACGGACCCGGCGGAGCTCCTGATCGTGTTAAAAGCGGCGCTGGCCGGCGCTTTCGGGGCCGTTCCCGAAAGGGTAAAGCGCTTACCGTAGTCCCGGGAAAATTCTGCTTTTCAATCCGCGATATACCGAGAGGTCTTCTTTTTTGAAGACAAAAATATCGGCGGCCTTTTTGCCGGATATCCGCAGGAAGGACAGCGTCATCACCGCGGAGTTGACGGCGTAAGCGGCGGAAGTCGCCAGGGCGGCGCCCGGAAGGCCGAATAGCGGGGTCAGCGCTATCCCGAGCCAGGCCGCCGTAATGAAAGAGGCCGCTGACGCCATGGACACCGTACCCGGCCGCCCGCGGGCCGCTATGTCGCTTCCCAGTATTTTGGAAAGACCCATCAGGACGGCGCCCGGCAGCAGGATGCGCAGGGGTAGCGCCGCCCCGGAAAATTCCGTCCCGTACAACAGCGTAACGGCGTATCCGGCGGCCAGGAAAAGTCCGGCCGCGGAGACGCCAGATATCAGCAGCACATGTCGGACGACCTGCGGGGTGAATTCCCCGGACTCCTTCTCGGAGGACGCCGCGACCTTGGGAAAAAGGACCTGGGCCGCCGCCGCCGGCAGTTGCCACAACAGTTCCGCTATGACCACAGCCGCCGCGTATAAGCCGGCCTCGGAGGCGGGAAGAAAAGCCCCCACTATGAACAGGTCCGTCCTGTAGGTAAGGAACTGCAGTACCGATGAGGGGTGCTGCCTTATGCCGTAGCCCAGGGCCGCTCCGAAATGCGTCCGTGACGGTCTGAAATCGGAGAGGAAGCCGTTCTTTTTAAGGCGGGCGAAACCCAGTATCAGCCCGGCCCCGAGCCCTCCCAGGTACGCCATCACCGCTTTCCCGGGAGTGAAGCCCGGGAAGATGAACATGCCGCCCAGCAGCGCCGCGTAGGCGGCCGCTCGGGCCAGGTTCATCGCCGTCATCCCCTTTATATCCCGCCTGCCGAGCAGCAGGTAGTAAACGTTCTCGAAAAGCATGGAGGGGATGAGCGCGGCCGCGGCCAGCGCTATCAGGCCCCGGCCCTCGCCGCCGGCAAAGGACGCGGACAGCGAGGCCGAGAACATGACCAGCCCCAAAGTGAAGAGCAGCCCCGAGGAAGCCGAATAGGCGATCGTATTGAAGGCCAGCCTGCCGGGAGGCGCCCCTTCCCTGTTAACAAGGTAGAGATTGGCGAAATTGAGGCCCAGGGGCAGCATCGACGAAAGGAAGGAGGGGAAAAGAAGGGCTATCGCGTATAAGCCCCTGCCGTCGGGGCCGAGGCCCCTGGCGGTCAGGACCCCCGTCAGGATCCCCGCGCCGAGAAGGAAAGCCTGGTTTAAAAATATTCCGGCGACGTCCCGGGTGAAGCCGCCGCCCCTGCTCATATCACGGCCTTTATGGAATCCGACAGTGCCTGCCTGAACCCGTCTGGGCTGAAAAGAGCGTCGAGTCTTTCCGACGCCGATGCGGAAAGGCGCCTCCTCAAGGCCTCGTCGGAGAAGGCCTTTGTCATAAGTCCGGCGAGCGCTTCGTAATCCCGCGAAGGGAACAGCCCTTCTGAATCGCCAAGCGCCTCCCGGCTTCCTGGCATGTCAGAAGCCAGAACGGGGAGTCCCGACGAAACGGCTTCGAGTATGACATAAGGCAGCACTTCGATCAGGACGGACGGCATTATAAGGCAGTCGGCCGCGTTATACATTCCCGGAAGTCCGCCCTGCGGGACCATGCCGGTGAAGAGGACCCGCAGTTTCCTGCCGGCCGCGAAAGCTTTGAGCTCGGCCTCAAGCGCCGCGTCCCCTCCGCCGGCGATCACGAGCCAGGCCTCCGGGCGTTCCCTTGAAAACTTCTCGAAAGCGCGGAGAGCCGTGTCGATGCCTTTTGTGCGCTGTATCCTGCCGAGCACAAGGAACACGAAATCTCTTTCGGAAATGCCGAGAGCGGCGCGTGATTCTTTCCTGAGGGCGGGGTCTTTCCGGAAGGCGCCGCGGTCGATAGAATACGGAGTGTATACCAGTCGCTCCTCCGGTATGCGATAGAGGGCCCCGGCCAGGCGCATAATATGCCGGGCCCCGCACAGGACCCTGTCCGCGGACCTGAAGAAGGCCAGTTCGCTGGAGAAAGCCTCGTAGAAGCAGCGGGGGACGGTACGCAACGCGTACGAGGCCAGTGACCTGGGCCCCGATATTTCCTTGAATGAATTCAGCAGGTGCACCGGCTTGAACTGGTGCATGAAAGCCAGGACGGGCCTTCCGCCCGTGCGGCCCCTCAGCCCGTTGGCCGAAGAACCTTCGGAGAGAACGGCGTCGAATCCGCGGCGGGCGTCCAGCCGCGTGAATAACTCGCGGCTCGCCTTCCAGAACGAAGGGGAAAAAGTGCTTCCGGGCGCGTCCGTCACGTAAAAGGCCGGGCAGCCGAAGATTTCAGCCGGCTTAGTGGAGTCCGGCCTCATCAGGCCGGAAAGTATCGTGAGTTCGTGCCCGAGGCTTTTAGCGGCTTCGGCCACGTTCTGTACGTGCCGGGTTATGCCTCCCCCGGCGCCTTCCTCCGAATACGGGGTTACGAGGCAGAGCTTCATGCCCGCTTCCGGTAGAGTCCGGCTACGACCCCGTCCGTGCCGAAAGCCCCTGCCGTGTTCTCTTTTTCCAGTTCCAGGGGGTCCGCGGGGAGCCAGATCTTCAGCTCCCGCCTCCTGAAATGCCTCTCCCAGACCTTTTCAAGACCGCCGGTCAGGGAACCCCAGGCGGCTGCATCGTAAAAGCGCTGCCAGGAGGTCTGGCGTATGCCGAAGGGCGCGCTGATGAAGATAAGTCCGCCGGGCTTAAGGCAGCGCGTCAGTTCCGCGAGGCCTTTCCTGTCGCCGTCCGCGGTTTCCGGGCAGCCCCAGGAAGGCAGGCCAAGGTGTTCCAGCGTGGATACCGCGGTCACCAGATCGAAAGCGCCGTCGCCGAAAGGAAGGCGGAACAGGTCCGCCTCTACCACGCGCAGGTTCGGATGTTCTATAGGATATTTCCTGAGGTCTACGGCGGTCACACGGCGGCCCAGGCACGCGAGTTCGAAAGGCAGAAGGCTTTCGTAAGACCCGGCGTCGAGGATCTCCGCTTCGGGCGGCAGCGGCGCCGCCGCCGAGTGCGCCAGAGGGTTCTCGATGACGCGTTCGCTGGCTTTCCAGGCGATGCCCAGCAGTTTTTCCCGGAGCGGCGGGACTCTGAGGGCGAGGGAGAGGAAAGGCCTTGTGTTCCCGGCCCTGAGGCCGAGCAAAGGGGCCAGCGGGCCGGGCAGCGGTTCCACGATCTCGCTGACCCCCCGCCTCGATGTGAGGAAGGTCATCAGCCCCTGTTCATATCGTTTTGCCACGCTCTCCTCCGATGCTGGAAGCCCGGCGCAGGTAAAAGAAAAGTATGAAGGCCAGGTCGGCGAGGCTTATCGCCAGAGAGGCCGCCAGGAAATGATGCCCCAGGCCGTAAAAAACCAGGAAAGGCAGCGCCGCTATATGAGCCTGCGGGTCGGTGAGGTTGTAATAGACCTTGTAGTACCATCGCCCCGTATGCGGTTCGTACCCGCCCCGGTTCTTTGATTCCTTCCAGAGCCCGCCGAGCGTCTGCCAGAAATTGTTCCTTATGAGCGAGACCAGCTGCTTCGCTATGGCCGTGAAAGCCCCGTACAGGGCCCATTCCCCGCCAAGGCCCAGGCCCAGCGCCGGATAGGAAAGCACGTAGAAGTTGCCGACGAGCTCTCCCCACCATTGCCCCGCGGGGGAGCCTGTCTCGGGCCATGCCCTGGCCAGGTTGCCGTCCACGCAGTCGAATATCGTGTAGAGGAGCAGGCAGGCGCCGCCGGCCGTCATCAGGGGCGCTGACCCGGACGCCAGGCACGGGAAGGAGAGCGCCCCGAGCACGGCGGTGAAGACCGTGACCGCGTTGGCGCTTACGCCGAGGCGCCTGCAGGCGAGACTTATCGGGAAAGAGGCCGGCCTCGCTACGCGGAATATCCATGGGTATGTCGCGTCCCAGGCGCGCTTTTCGTCCGGATAAGAGGCCTTCAGTTTTTCCCAGTCGTTCATTTTCTAAGGAACCCCAGCCTGTCCGAGTATATTATAGGTTTTCTTCCGGTCCCGGAGGCGAACCCGGCGAAAGCCCGGTTGAAGCCGGTGTCGTCCGATATGAGGAGGCCGCCGGATCCGAGGAAAGGCCACGCTGTCCTGTATTCGAAGAGCATGTTCTCTTCGGTGTGGGCGCTGTCGTGCAGGAAGAGGCCGGTCCCGCCCAGTTCCGACAGAAGGGCGGGCAGCAGCTCGCGGGTATCGCCTATGATCAGCCGCCACCTCGCCCGGAGCCCGCCCTCCACCAGCCAGCCGGCTTCCCTGCCCGCGGGGATGAACCCTTCCGCTTCCGGAAGGTCTATCGAATGAAGTTTTCCGCGGCCGTTCCGTTCCATGGCGGACAGTATGAAAAGCGATGACACTCCGTTCGCGACGCCGGTCTCCACTGCGGAGACCGGCCTGAGGGCCCTTACCGCGGCGTAGAGGAGGCGGGCTCCGAAAAGGTCCATCGCGCCAGCCCTGGCGCCCCTGCCGGCCGCTTCGGTTAGCCGCCGCTCCGTCTCCCCCGCGAGAACGGCCGCCTCGTCCAGGTAGGACCTGAAGAGGGCGGCATCGCAGCCCAGTTCCCCGGATAAAAGCCGCACGGTGCCGCCGCGGTGGAATCCGGACGAATAGAAAGCCCTGGCGGCCCGGTTCTTCTTCAATATCCAGGCCGCTGTCCCGTAAAAACGCCCCAGGAACCAGGAGAATTCCGCCTTGGCCCGCCGCGCTTCCGGCCGGCCTTCCCTGAAGAGGGCGTTCGCCAGCGCGGCGGTGCCCGTGCCGAAGAGCCTGCACGACATTATCCACCAGCGCGAGAGAGTTCCGAGGTTTTTTGCCAGCATCCGCTCCTGCTCGCGCAGGTTTATCTTCAGTCTTTCCTCCGACGGCCAGCTCGCGCCGGAGCTGGCGCCGCCGAGATGGACCACCTCGCCCCCGGGGCAAAAAAGGACCTTCCAGCCCTTTTTCCCGGCCCGCCAGCACCAGTCGTGGACCTCGCCGTAGAAGAAGAAGTCCTCGTCCAGCGGGCCTATCTCCTCCAGCGCGCGCTTCCTTATCAGAACGCAGGCGCCGGTGAGCCTGCCGGCTTCGGCCGGGCGGTCATGCTTGAAAAAAGAACCCAGGAAAACGCGGGCGTTAATAGCGGCGGGCAGCAGGAGGTAAGCCCTGAGGGCCAGGAGCGTCTCTTTCCAGGGCGACGGCAGCGGGTAGGTGGACGGGACCGTCCTGCCCGATTCGTCCAGGAGTTTCGGCCCGACCATTGCCGCGCCGGGATGTCTGTCCATGCAGGAAAGCATGGCTTCGACCGATCCCGGCCGCAGAAAGGCGTCGCTGTTCAAAAGAAGAGCATATTCTCCCTTCATAAGGCGGAGGGCCTGATTGTTTGCTTTGGCAAATCCCGCGTTCCCGGCGTTCTCTATCAGCGCCGCTTCCGGGAAATCCTCGCGCACCATGGCGGGACTGCCATCAGCTGAGGCATTGTCCACCACTAAAACCTCATGCGCGATATCGGCGCAACGGGTTCTTACGGATTCCAGGCAGCGCCGGAGCGTCTCTTTGGTGTTATAGCTTACGATTATGACGGAGACGAGCGGGGCGGTCATGATCCCTCCCCGAGCAATTTCCCGGATTCCTCCGCGTAGCGTCGTACTGCGTTGGAAAGGCTGAATCTCGCTTCGGCGTCGGCTCTCGCCTTCCTGCCCATGCCGGCGGCGGTGCCGGGGTCGCGGAGCAGTTTTTCCATTCCGGAAGCCAGCCCCGCGGCGTCGCCCGGGGCCGCGAAAAAACCGCTTATCCCGTCTTCTATAGTAGAGGCCGTGCCCCCGATCCTTGAAACGACGGAAGGCAGGCCGCAGGCCATCGCTTCGGCGATGACGAGAGGCAGGCCTTCCAGCCGCAGCGTGGGGTTAAGGTAGACGTCCGCCGAGTTATAATGCGCCGGCATGTCCGCGTTGCCGGCCCGCCCCGCGAAGATTAT
Source organism: Elusimicrobiales bacterium (assembly GCA_031082205.1). Taxonomy (GTDB): domain Bacteria; phylum Elusimicrobiota; class Elusimicrobia; order Elusimicrobiales; family UBA9959; genus UBA2231. The sequence continues at coordinate 5,319 of JAVHLJ010000010.1, read as the reverse complement.
CCTGTCCTTCAGGCCGGCGGCCGCGGCTTCCAGGGCGCCGCGCTCCGGTCCGTCGCCGACTATGAGCAGCCTCGCCTCCGGGAACCGGTCCGCTATCGCAGAGAAGGCTTCCAGCCCGACGTGCATGCCTTTCTGCCGGCTCATAACCCCGGCCATCATTACGAGGCGGGTTCCGGCGGGCAGCGCCAGCCTTTTCAGGGCTTCCGCTCTCAGTCCCGGGTCCGGCCTGAAGCGGCCGGTGTCCACCGGGTTGAAAATAAGGGACGTTTTCATCCTGCTTCGGGGGAATTCGGCGTGCAGGGCCGCTATGGTCTCCCTGCTGACGCCTACCAGCAGGTCCGAATCCCTGACCATGGCCCTGAACCTGGGGATATAGTAGAGGAGTGTCTGCGCCGCGTACCTTGTCAGGAAATAAGCCAGGCCGGAGAGAGAAGACGTTTCAGAGAACCTGCTGGCGATCTCGCCCCGTATGCCCAGCCCTTGCACCACCGATATGACCGGCGGTCTTTTTCCCCGCGGGATCGCGGCGCAGGAGAGCCCCGCGAAATTCTCCGCCCAGACCACATCCGCCTTTCCGCTCGCCGCGAGCCGGGAGACCTCCGCCGCGCTCGCGCGCCACCAGGCGGGGGCGTCCGCCCGCGACATGAGGTGGCTGGTCCCTTCCAGATAGAAGGTTTCGAAACCGTTCTTCCGCTCGGCCTTCAGGCCGGACGGGTGGGACGAGGTGACCACCGTGACCTCATGCCCCTGCCGGGCGGCCTCGGCCGCCAGGGCCTCGGCATGCACTTCCGTTCCGCCCATGCGATGTACCGTCAAAGAAGTGGAGAGTATGCAGATGTTCATTTCGCGTTTCCCGGACGCTATCCGGCCCCGGGATTTTGCCCGACCTAATAATATATATAATTCCACAGGATTAGCGAGCCCGGCTCGCTTACGGATTTTTGATTTCAGGAGCGCCGCGAAGATCGATGGGTCCCGTTCTTTTCATTTTATTCGTATCGCTCTCCGTGATCCTTCCCGGTTCCATGATCACGGGGCTTCTTTGCGCCCGGGAGCGCGAAGTGTGTCCGCGGGACCTCCTGGGCGCCGCGGCGGTCGCCGCCGGTACCGCCCTCTTCTTTCTCATTTGGCCCGCGCTGCGCTGGGCCGGTATCGGTCACGGGTCCGTCGCTCTCTTCAGCGCTCTTATCAGCGCCGTCCTGATGTACATAGTTTCCCGCGACCCGGCGGCTCGCTCCCTTTCCTTGTCCGCGCTTCGCTCCGTTTTTTCCGCCGAAAGCGCGGCGTTCCTCTCTCTCGCCGCGGTTTTCTCCGCCTATCTCACCCATGACGCCGCGGCGCTTTACCATTCGGACGAACTTCTGCGGATGGCGGTGGCCGCCGCGTCAATGCGGGAGTTCCCGGCCCAGAATATATTCGTTCATTCGGGCTTGATGCATTACTATTACGCGGCCGAGTTCCTGGCGGGCTCGGCCTCCGCCATAACGCGGATACCGCTCGAGACCGTCTACCTGCGGTACCTGGTGCCTTTCAACTGGTTCTGCCTGTTCCTGGGGATGAGGGCCATCCTGTCCCTTTTCCGTCCGGGATACTGGAGGCTTGCCCCGTATCTGGCTTTTCTGGCTTTTTTCCTGGTCCATCCTAAGATGCTTTTTAATTTCGCCTTCAGGCAGAATTCCTTCGCGCTTGGCCTGGCTGCGGCAGCTATGCCTTTGCTTGTTTTTTCGGCGTCCAGAGGGCTCGTTCCGGGGCTTGCGGTCTCCGCCCTCATGCCGGCGCTTATCACGCTTTCGAAGGGGACTTTCGGCGCGCTTTACCTGGTTTTTTTCGTCTCTTATCTATCTCTCTTTCCGGGCCGCCGGGCCCGGGTAATTTTTACATTGGCCGCGGGCGCGGCCCTATGGCTGCTGGCGTATCTGTCTCTTTCGGGCCAGGGTTTTAACGCCGGCGGACTGATCAAGTTCGGCCCCGTCCCGGGCTGGCTGAGGGAGTTCCTTCCCGATTACACGCTTTCCCCTCGCCTGCTGGCTTACTTCTCTGAGTGGAGCGGGATCCCGGGCCGTCTGCTTTCGGCTTTGCCCGCTGTCATAGAGAACCTGGCGACGTTCCTGATACTGGCGGCGCTGCCTCTCATCGCCCTTTCTTTCTGGGCGCGCGGCGCCGTAAAAGAGGGGGGCAGGATATCGGAGGAAGGTCGGGTGGTCCTTTCGACCGCCGCGGTCATGGCCGCCGCCTGCGTCATTTTCGTTCTTTTCCATTACTACAATCATGTCGGCGCTCACGGCTACTGGGTATTCTTTTCAGCCTGGTTGTGCGGGGCGGCCGCTCTCCCGTTCTTTTTCTCGGACCTGAAGCCGGTCCTGACGCCGCGGTCCGTCCCGGTCTTCCTGGCGGCCCCTTTGGCCGACCTTGCCGTTTCCACGCTGGACAGGTACGGCGCTTTCACCGCCTGGCCTGGCCGCGACTGGTGCGTCCGGGGCGCTATAGCCGGCGGGACGCTTTTCATCTGGTCCGCGTGGCGCTGGGCGTCCCGGTCCCGGGACGAAAAGAAGCCTGCCGATGACGGGGGAGCCCGGCGTCGTTCCCTGGAGGTCTTTTTATCGGGGTTCCTGTTGTTCGCCGCCGTGTATTGCTTGCTCAGGCGCGGCGCCGCCGCGAACCTCCTGCTTTATGCCTCATGGATCCCGGCCCTCGCGTCATATCCGCTCCTTCGCGTTTTCGGCCCTCCCGCTTTCAGGCTCGGAGGTTGGCGCGTTCTGGCGGCGATCCCCTTCGTTGTCGCCCTTTCTCACGCTCCTAAATTCGTCTATTGGGCTTCCGGGGCCAAGCGCGCGAATTTAGAGCCCTGGACGGACGACAACAGGAGGGCTTGCGAGGTCATGGAAAGGGCGACGGGAGGCGGGGGGCTTTACCTGCACAATGTCCTGGACCGCACCGTCTTCGCGCAGGCCGCGCTATGCGGAGGCCGCATGTACGCGAGCGTTTACTCCGACTGGGTATGGGAAAGCGAACCGCTTTATTCGGGAGCCGCGGCCGAGGCTGACGCCTTTTTTTCGGGAAGCATGCCGGACCCCTGCGGCTGGCTGGCGGCCCGGGGTATCGGGCACGTTTACTGGGACTCAAACGGCAGGTCTTACGGATTCCCGGGGGCGGCGGAGCCCGGATGTCTTTCCCGGGTCTATTCCGGGGGCAACGTGGCGCTTTACGAGTTCGATGGCCCCTGACGCTGAACCGGAAACTCTTTACTTGCCGGCGCCGAAGTCTGAAAGCCGCAGCCTCAGCAGCTGGGCCAGGAATGCCAGCGGCGTGCCGAAGCCGACGTGCGAACGCCCGCCGGCCCGTCTTCTATGGAGTATCTCCGGCTCGAGGATGCCGAATCCGAGCCGACGGGCCTTGACCAGCAGTTCCACGTTGAAGACCCAGTTGCGGGAGGTCAGACCTATCGCCTCGTACGCTTCCCTCGTCAGGATGACCGGGTAGCCGTTGACGTCGGTCACGTGGACCCTGAAAAGCAGTCCCACCAGCAGGTGATACGCGACCGAAAGGAACTTTCTCCAGGGACCGTCGAGGCGGTCAACTCTCCGCGCCTTACATACCGGTTCCCCGGAGCATATGGCTATGCGGCATACCTTTGCCGTGTCGCCCGGTTCTATTTCCCCGTCGCCGCAGGTGAAGCCCAGGTGCCGGCCGGCGGCCGCCGCCAGTCCCTCCGTGACGGCGCCGCCGTAGCCGATATTCCTCTCCAGCTTCAGCACCTTTACGCGCGGGTCGCCGGAGAATCCTTCAAGTATGCGGCGCGTCCCGTCGGAGGACGCGTTCTCCACCAGTATCAGTTCGAAATCAAGCCCAGCTTTTTCAAGAGCCTCAAGCGTGCCTCGCACTACCGGTCCGGCGCAGGCTTCCTCGTTATAGAAAGGTATTACCAGTGAAAGTCCGGGTTTCATCTCGTCCATAGCTCGTACGTCCCCGTCCGTCCAAATCTCCAGCCCTCCGCTCTGAACAGGGAGACCGTCCCGGGATGCCTGAGCAGGCGAACCTGTTCCACCGTGTTGGAGGGGATGCCGTATACCACGGCCCTGTAATCATCGTCGCCTACCGAGGCGAGCAGGCGGTCCTTCTCCCACATGGAGTTGGGCAGCCTCTCCGGGACCAGCCCGGAAAGGCGCAGGGTGCCATAGATCTCCAGGGGAACTATCGCTTTTCCTCCATCCCGGATAGCATCTCCTGCCATGGCCGCGGCTTCGGTCAGCCCTTCTCCGCCGTAATTGTAGGCGCTGTTGTAGCGCCCGGCCTGGAGGGCGTTGATAGCCAGCGACTGTCCTACGAATACCGCGGTCAGGCCGGCCGCCAGCGCCCGCCTGGCGCCCATGGCCTTCCTGAACATGATCGCGGCCGCGGCGGCTGGGAGGAGCGGAAGAAGTATCTGCGCGGCGATACGTGCGGACGGTAGGGCGAGCCCCGATCCCGACGCCAGCGCTTCCCTCAGGGAGAACCGGAGAGAGTAGAGGGGGTCCCCGGCGTAAATGGCCAGCGCGGCCGCTGCGGCCGCGAACAGCGCCGGTTTTTGGACCTTCAGCAAAGCGCCGGCGGCCAGCCAGCAGATGAAGGGCCAGGCCGGTATCTGGAACTTTGGGAAACCGAACGGGGTGCCCCCCAGCGACACGTAGCCGACGCCTATGATCGCGCATAACGACAGCGCGAGCCTGTCGAGGGAGGAGGCGGTCCCGGCGAAAGATCGCGGCAGGCCGAGCAGCAGGAGTCCGCAAAGGGGCAGTCCCGCCCATAACACCGCCTGAAGAATCTGGTAATGCGCCGCGGTCGCGCCGACTTTTTTGGAGAACACGGCCGAATACATGTATTCGAACGGCGCGTTGAAGGGAAGGCCGTTCAGCGAGCAGAACAGATATAACGAGAGCGTCCAGGCCGCCAGTCCAGCGCCGAGGGCCAGCGCGGTCCTCAGCGTCCTGCTTCCGCCCGAGCGCCTGTCCTCCCAGGCCGCATGAAAGAGGAAAGCGGCCGCCAGCGGTACGCATGCCGTCACTTTAGACCAAAGGCATACGAAGAAAAGAGGGATAAGCAGGAAGTGACGTTGCCTGAGCGCGGCCAGCGCCATGGCGGCCGCGCCCAGAGTTATAAGCGTGTTGTCGGTGTCCAGGATGAGGGCCGCCTTTATGAACGCGGGCGATAAGATCAGCATTGCGGCCGCGGCCGCGCCGCGGCCTCCGTCACCGTCCGTCTCTCCGGCTTTTTTTATCAGGAGAGCCGTCAGGGCGCAGCAGAGAAACCCCGTTAGCCGGGCGGCCAGGGGCGAATCGAAGG